>NZ_JBNNSS010000005.1:0-430303 GCF_050277945.1 Lysinibacillus sp. NPDC097214 | reverse complement strand
GTATTTGGACGGTTATTTGGTATACACAAATTTAGTATAACATGATATTTTTATTATTTTTAATGAAAATTATTGACAACTATTAGCTGGTTTTGTGGAATAACGAAAAATATATCGTTTTACTAGGTGGTTAATTTTCTACTTCTTTATTATTGTTCGAGTATTTGTTTATCAACCTCATTCGACTGCTGTTCTTCCATTAATGTCCCCGTTCCTAAAAAATCTTTGAACGTACTAGTTGAGGATATTATTTGGATCATTTTATTTTGAGCATTCCAACTAACTGTTGCACCCAATTGTTCAAAAACTTTAACAGGAATCATTGTCACGCCATTAATCGTCTGAGGACCAGCAGGATAGTTTTTTACAATTCTAAGGCCGTTACTTCGTTCAGTTACTATATTTCCATTTCCAAGTTGCGCCCAAATATAAGTATCTCCCTTTTTCGCAGTTAGCGACTTATCTTTTCCATTCCAAGTAACCTTCGCACCTAATAATTCAAATCCTTCTCGGAAAGGGATGAATGTTGCGCCCTCTTTAATGACAGGAGAATGAGGATATTCTTGGAGCTTTCCATCTATTACAACGGATAAATTTTTTGCCGCTGAGACTTTTTCTGCTGAAAGTCCAAAGACAAGTGATACAAATAATAGTAGACTCATAAAATAATTCATTTTGTTCTTCATCATATTCCCTCTCTCTTCTAATCCAATAAATTATACCACGTATAAATAACAATATATGGGATATTAAAATAGAATTCTTTATTTGATACATCTTCAAAGAACATATCGAGTGTTCTTCAACATAATGGCCCGATTGTTGAACACAAGTTAAACAACGCTATTGAACTAACCTGCCTCTTTAGTAAATAAAATTCAACAAAAAAGCGTAAATCCTTGTTGGATAAACGCCCCTGTTAGTTCAATAAGGAATAGCAGTTTAATGGTATTGAAACCAAACAAACCATCCTTTTTCCTTACTTTTAGCTAAAAATATTTGACCCTGGGCTAAGTCGGCTCCGGGTGCTTTTGGGAAATCTAAACGTACAAGCCAAGAATTTTCAGCAATTTCTTTGCCACAAAAAGTTTTTGCCATTCCAAAATACGCTTCTTCTTCCTTATTACCAACTGTATTGAGAAAAGGTTTGGCAGTTACTACATTCCACTTAGTATACATATCAGGAAAGTCATCTATTCCAATCCCATAAGTTTCTGGTATTAAAGTATTTAACGCTTCTATTACATTTTTTTTATCCTTAAGCGATGTTTTCTCTAAATCACTTAATACAGGACAGTTTTTAGGCTGTGCATAAGTTTCAAATGACACAAAAGTAAATAAAGATATGATTAAAATCAGTGCATAAAGTTTTTTCAAGATAATTCACCTCTTTTCTAATATCTTTGCGAATTAGAAGAGTATTATCCATCCTTCTTCAAGTAACCTACTCCGTTAGTGAAAAAGCGACTGTTCTATTGAAAACAATCGCTTTCAATATAGAACCAATATTCCGATAATATAATATATTAACTTAAATTACTATATATTACCAATTTGTACTTATACATAAAAAAAGGACAGTAGGAATATCATTCCTTACTATCCTTACTCCTATATATAATATATATTTAAGTTATCAAGCCTCTTTCTTCACCTTATAATGCATTTGCACCATTTGCCCATAGCGTTGTGTACTTACTAACTCCAGGTCTTGAAATGGATTATTATCCTTAAACAATGGAATTCCAGAACCTAATAGGTGCGGTGTAACCGTAATAATTAGTTCATCTATTAACTGTTCCTTCATAAAGGGATCGAGAATTCCCGATCCACCAACCATCCAAATTTTAGAGCCTTCCTGTTCCCTTAATTTTTTTGTAAACGCTACAATATCTTCATTTACAAACTCAACATGTTCATTTTGTCCACTTAGTGACGTTGTGAATACATAACATTTCTTATCGAGATATGGGAAAGACTCAATATGATCTACAACGTAATCATACGTTCTTTTGCCCATAATAATAGTATCAATGGATTGATACATATCCGAATAGCCTGCATCCCCTTCGCTCTCTGTTTCTTCTAGCCATTGTAAATCATCATTCTCTTTCGCAATATATCCATCCAAACTAGTCGCTATAAATAAAATGATTTCTCGTGACATAACATCATCTCCTTTAAACTTTTGAAAAACTCCTGAACAAGATCTATAATAAACAAAAAACATGACAACTACTGGCATGATTAAATGAAAAAAGGTGAAAAAATGTCAAAAGCAAAACGTCTATTAGATATCCTTCTGTTTGTGAGTGTAAAAAAGAAATTTACTGCACAGGAAGTTGCGGATGAATTCAACATATCGATTCGCACGGTTCACCGATATATCTTAGATTTAAGTGATATGGGCTTACCTATTTATGCAGAACAAGGACGAAACGGTGGCTATACTGTCCTATCGAGCAGACTTCTTCCGCCTATTTTATTTACAGAAGATGAGGCAGTTTCGATTTTCTTTGCGTTCCAATCACTTCGTTATTACCATGATTTACCTTTTAATACGGAAATAAAATCCGCTTCTCAAAAGCTTTACAGCTCGCTACAAGAAGAAGCTAAGCGGAAAGTAGATAAACTTCAATCCTACATCGCATTTTGGAATCCAAAACGAGCAATTGAAACCCCTTTATTGAAAGCCGTTTTAGAGGCAGCCATTGAAAACAAAAATCTACATATTCACTATGAATCCAAATCAGGTACAACTACCAAACATATTCATCCAATTGGTGTGTATGCTCATGATGGGTTGTGGTATATGCCCGCCTTTGATTTCACAAAACAAAAAATATTACTTTTTCGTGTAGATCGTATTATTTCCATTATCGAAAGCGAAGAAAACAAAGAGGTATTTGTAAATTTGAAGGAGTGGTTTGGTAGCACATATGAACATAAACAACCTATCCGTTTACATTTACGTTTATCAAGAGAAGGTGTACGACAATGCAAAAGCGAACCAAACCTTGAAGATTTGGTCGTGATCAAAGAAGATGGCACCGGCTTTATTGATTCCATTATTGACAAGGGTGAGCTGAATTTTATTAGTCCCCTCTTCTATCGACTTGGCATGCATGCACAAATTGTAGAACCGAAAGAATTAGTCGATATTTTACGACAGCAGGCAAAAGACATTTTATCTATGTATCCTGAAAATGATTAATGTTATATGACGATTTTGTAAGATTGGCGTAACATTCATCGTTACTACTTTATGGATAACTTCCGTATACTTTGTGGTGAGGAGTGAGAAAAATGCAACCAATTGAATTAAACAAACGAATTGATACACTAGACTATTTAAGGGGATTTGCTTTATTAGGAATTATTTTAGTCAATATTCCAGGATTATTGTTGATTAATCTACCAGACACATCTGTAGATGTTGCATATGATAGATTTTTAGCACTTTTTGTCGAAGGCAAGTTTTTCACCATTTTTTCATTTTTATTTGGTGTAGGCTTTTATATTTTCATTTCCCGTGCCATGGCTAAAAATGAAAATGCCTACTTATTATTTATTAGAAGAATTATTATTTTACTGTTAATTGGACTTGTACACTTTTATTTCCAACCTGGAGAAGCATTAACTATCTATGCAATATTCGGGCTAATAGCGTTACCTTTTTACAAAGTTCGTAAAGAAATAAACTTGACTATAGGGCTTGTTTTATTAGCGGTAACCGCTTATTTTGGTTTAAAAATTGTTATGCCGTTCCCTCTAATTTTACTAGGGTTAGCTGCTGGGCAGTATCGAATTTTTGAAAAGATCCATGACCATCGTAAAAGCATACTAATCTTTACAGTTATTATGTTCTTTATTAGCATAGGGGGATTACTGTATCAATGGCATTATGTCCCTGACGCAATGGTGGACTTTGACAATATTACAGAAGATGAATATGCAAAACATGTGATAAACTTTGAACAATTTCCACTAATCGGGCTTCAATTTAGCCCATTTGTATCAGCATTTTATGTAGGATTATTAATGCTTTTACTACAATATCCGATATGTCAAGTTTTGCTTTCACCATTAAAAGACTATGGCCGTATGGCATTAACAAATTATTTAGGGCAAACAGCGCTAATCTTAATAATTGGAAATGCCTTTCACCTTATTAGCAATATTCGTTTCATCCAATCTCTTTGGATTTGTATTGGCATTTACATTTTCCAATTACTTTTCAGTAAGATTTGGTTAAAATTCTTTAAATTTGGTCCATTTGAGTGGTTATGGCGCATGGGTACCTATTGGACAGTACCTTCCTTGCTGAAAACTTCTACTAATTCTAAAAAACACGCCTAAAAAACAGTTATTGATTTAGACAAAGACCTAACAGCAATCTTTTCTTTTTCATAAAATGGTAGTGTACCTAATTTGCTTCCAACTTGCTCATACCTTGGGCAAGAAACACACCCCCATCATTATTAAATCTTTCTTTGGTCACTTTCCGCTTGGGAAAAGTGGCCTTTTTTTCATATCATTTACCCCAAATTTACTTTTTATAAAAAAACCGACAAAATCATAAAGATTTTGTCGGTACTCCGTTTATTTAGCAGCCCAAATATCAATTTCTAATTTAATGTCAGGAAGTCCTAAAGCAGTAATATAAGCTATTGTCATAGATGGATAAGGATTTCCAAACATCGTTTCCCATTGTTGATAGAAGTCATCCCAATCTATTTCTTCTGTTGCCCAAATATTGGCCTTCACCACATTATCTGCGTTAAGACCCTCTGCTTCTAATATTAATTGAATATTTTTTAATGTATTCTTAACCTGCTCGGTTAGTGACGATGGCAATTCACCGCTAGCTCCTACTCCAATCTGTCCAGATAATGCATACATTGTTGCATCCTTAGGAATTATTGTAAGATGGCTGTATTTGCCAACAGGGCTCGGTACTTGGATTGGATTTTTGCGTGTTATTTTAGTATTCATAGGTATTCTCCTTTAGGATTTTATTTTTCTAAAAAAGGGTAGACTCGTCCCTAAAAACTCCATTTTAGAAAAAAACAGCAGTTGAGAATCCGATACCCATACTTAAAAAACGTATTGATCTTTTTTTCATTTGGATTCTCCCCCTTCACCTAAAGTTATTTTCACATTACCATATTTTTCTTTATCTATCAAATCTCTACATTTTTAATTCATTTTCTTTTTGGTAAAAATATTCACCAAACCTACAAAATAGTAAATAACACCTGACACTATAACACTATAAAATAACACAGTGATTGACGTTGGACCCCATACTTTAATAAATTCCCAATTCGATCCCCCAGATAATATTTTCGGGAACATCATGATCAGTGCAAAAATTGTTGCAACACTTAGAGAATGAATAACTAATAATAAAGCCCTTTTCATATTTAAAACTACTATAATTCGTTGTTTTTTAATAACCTTCTTCAAAGATTTTAGCAATTGAATGCTTAAAAACATCCCAAAGCCTACAACAATAACGCATATAAGTGAAACAGTTTTATCCAAATTCTGAAAGTTGTCCGAATGAATAGTATTTACCGTTTTCCCTTCCCATAAATCCATCACACTTTGCCCTATCGCCGTTGTATAGCTCGAGTTCATATTGGATAATACGGCTACTCCTAATTGTTCATCGGGCTGCATGATGAAATAAGATGAAAATGTTGGATTATTACCAGCATGGGATATATATTGTTTATCTTCTTTTCCCATAACTCCCCATCCACTTGCATAGTATGTATCCTTATCAAATGGCTCTACAGATTGATCTGGGATATGCGATTCTTGAATCATTTTATTTTCAATCGAAGAAATTTGGCTATTTCCTAACTGTAGCTTTAACCATTTTGCTATATCATTAGTGTTACTTATTACATATCCTGCAGGTACATTTCCACGGTAAATAGGCGGTGTATATTCCTGCTCTCTCATTAGTCCTATTTTATATCCTGATGCCATTTCATTAGATTTAACTTGATGAAGTCCAACAAATGAATCATTCATAGAGATTGGCTCTAATATTTGCTGTTTGATATACATATCAAAGGATTGTTTTGAAACCTTTTCAATAACAAGTCCCAAAACATCATAATTGACTGTTGCGTATTCAAATGAGCTACCAGGTTGTCTATTTAATGGCTGATCAAGCAATTTTTTCACCGTCAACTCAAGTGCGTTCCGTTCGTTACTTTTAGGTATAGTTGATATTGTGTTCGTAGCTATACCACTTGTATGATATAGTAATTGATTAATCGAAATTGACTGAGGCTCTCCATTATATTCCAACTTCAACCACGGGATATACTTCCTGACATCATCAGAGCGTTTTAGTAACCCTTCCTTTTCCAATTTTAAAATGGCCAGTCCAGTGAATGCTTTAGATGTAGATCCTAGTTCAAATAATGTATTGGCGGTAACTGGTGTTTTTGACTGAACATCGGCGTATCCAAAGCCTTTTTCATAAACCGTTTTCCCCTTCTCTACAATTACTATCGATATCCCTGGAATTTTACTAATCTCCTTTTGCTCTTGAACAAATTGATCAATCTTTTGAGTTTTTTCATTTGCATCTGCGTTTACTATTGTTGGCGTTAAACTATAAAAGGCCACAATGATAACAATTATAAACATATAGATTTTTAATAGTGATTTCATTTTTCATTTCTCCTTTTTGCAATCATCGCTGGGTACAAGGTTATAAATTTTCATAAAAGCATCGATAACTATACCAAGCAATTTGGACCACAACCATCGTTTTACATGACTAAAAACATCACAACATGACAGTTTTGTAACGTACAGTGCTTTTATAATCTATAAACTTGAAATCTTGAATAGACATAAAAAGACCAGATTTCTCATTCTAAAAAATGAGACCTGATCTTTTTTATGATATCCATTAGGAATTAAATTTTTGCTCTAAAAGCTTTTCTCAACTGATGCAATTAATGGTTGTTGATAAGAAAAAACTGTGTTGTTATCGTTTATTTTTAATGACAACCTCAGTTACTGCTAACGATTTTCTTGGTTTAATATTATTCATGATAATATCCGCGATGTCATTAGGATCCATTAATGTTTTCGTTTTTTCCTCAGTAAATATCCCGTCCCAAAATTCTGTTCTCATACCACCCATGTATACAGCACATACATTAATAGCGGTTCCGCTTAATTCTAATGCTAGACTTTCGGTAAATCCTCGGACACCAAATTTACTAGCACAATAAACTGATTCAGTTACTTTTCCTTCTAATCCAGCGGTAGAAACAATATTAACAATTGTTCCTTCATTACGTTCTTTCATACCTTTTAGTACGGCTTGTGTGCAAAAAATTGTTCCTTTTAAGTTAATATCAATCATTTGATGAACTGAATCCTCTCTCAAGTTTTCAGCATCATCAAAATAACCAACACCCGCATTATTAATTAGCAATGGAATGGATCCAAAATCATCTTGTATAGAATGAATTGTTTGAGTAACCATTTGATTTGAAGTAACATCCACCTCATAAATAGAATAGCCATTGGTTAAAGTTTTTGCCGTATTCTCAAGCTTTGATTTTGTTCTACCAAGTAAACAAATGTGATAGCCTAAAGACGAATACTTTTTAGCAAGTGCTGCACCTAAACCACTGCCTGCCCCTGTTATAACAACGATATTTTTACTCATACTGATCATCCTCTCTCGCAGTTTATTATACCAGAAATAACCTCACCTCGCCCTATCGAGAAACCGTAATATGTACTGCTACTCATCTGAGTTACTCATATTACGCCCAATATCTTCAATTCTAACAAAAGCAAAAAATTAAGTAACACTCCTAAAATAGTAAAAGTCATAGCTCATTCAATAGCTAAAGAAGAATGATTTAACTATCAATTTCTAAGAAAATTGATGAATACGTTTAGAGCATTTCTATTGAAGCTGAATACACTGAATATGTAATCTGCAGATTATAAATCTATTATTTTGAAGGAGGTGAATTTTCATTGCCTTTAACTACTGGTCCAATTGAAAATACAGGAAATCAACCAGCTAATGCAGCTAGCGTTCGTGTCAAAATTCTCAATCTAACTGGAGGTTTACTAACTGGAGTAGTAAGAGTTTTTAGACTTAACGGTTCAAGACAATTACTATCAACAACACCATTTGCCGCAAATGCTAACTCTTCTACATTTGTAACGCCAAGTGTAGCGAATTCTGCTCAGTATGAAGTTGAAATCGTTCCTAACCAAACTGGCGGATTATATAGCGTTTACGGTAGAACAGCTTCAGGGGTTCTCATTACTGCCCAAAGGTTTGTGAATTCAGAATTAACACAGATTCTTTAACATTAGTCGTTTAAAGTAATTAAAGGTAAATCAATTAGGGTACATTTGAGAACAAGCTTCTCCTTTGTACCCTAAATTCATTTTGCTCAATAATTAAGTAAAGTCACTCAATTTTTAATGAGTGACTTTTTAATTTAAGGTTCAGTACTGAATTGACGTTTTATAAAATCACTTTCATTTTCTGATAGTTCCCTCCCTAACTTTATTCACCATGGTCCATATATGTCCATCTTTTTGTGTCAACCAACATTATTTTGTCATTTTATGGGTTTTTGAAACATATACTATTATATTTATTAAGCAAAATGCATACTTTCATCGAACACAGAATATAATTCTGGAGGGTGTTAAATGAACACTATTAAATCTTTAATTTTCCCCCAAGACTTGCATAGATTAAGCAAAACTCTACTTAAAGAGATTTGTAATAAAATGACTTTAGACACCAATGGCAATGTAAATGAATTGGCTAGCAGAGTATGGGATGTTTTTGAGCATATTGATGGCGATGTTCTTAAAATAATCAGCGATAATATTTTCTCTGGAGCAGTTTCTTTAGCTTGGTACCAGGCGACAAATAAAACTGATTTAACAGGATTTAAACAAAGTATTATTAAAAAAATGCCATTTAATCCTTTCGAAACAGTAGTTACACCAAATAGCGAAAATGTACCAATTGATCCTACCATTATTGGTGCTGCTGAAATCGAAGGTTCACAACTATATTATTTACGATTTATTCATAGAACAGGTGTCAACGTTGATTACTTTTTAGCTAACCGTAGAGAATACATTAAACACGAAATTACAACTGTTTACATTGATGAAGTTAAGGGAATAATTGAAGTACGAGCAAGTTCAACTGTTGCCAAAAAAATAATTGCTTGGTTAACTAAAATAGTTGATGAACAATACGAATTCAAACAGTATGATTTATTGGATAATTATGGTGGTAATCTTGCGACTTTAGCAGATTCCCTTCAAGGAAGGCTGATTGATGCAACTGGAAGACCAGCAGGATTAGTCAATACATTTGAAGAAACGCAAGGTCAATCCATTGTGAGTATACTTTCTGCAATTGACGAATACTATACTAGTGGTGAATTATCAGTTCTAGAGCAAAATTTAAATTGCGAACATATCACCGGTATTTTAGAAACAACACCTTTTACTTTGTTACTGTTAAGTGGTCTTGAAACGATAGGATTAGGTAGTATTAGAGAACTACGAGGTTTACCCTTATACAATTATTTAGAACCTTATCTTTCCAAACAAAAAGGATCTATACTATTTGAACATAGTGTTGACGGCGTTAAACAAGAATATTCTGTTCGAATCGGTGTCAATACAAAGACATTTAAGTTCAATGTATTTGCGTCTGAACGTGTATTGGATTATATTAGAGAAAAATTGGTTTACCAAATTTATTCTGCGAGGTAAAAGTATTGAGCAATTTAAAGCCATGGGAAATTTCTCAAAAAATAGATAATGCACTTGAGGTAATTGCTATTAGTAAAATTGATAAATTTTACCATAGTTATATTGCAAAAATAACTAACTTACCTCTTGGATTAGTTATTGATCAATTATCTGAATTAGAAAAACAAGAAGCGCTCGTTATAAAATTAGAATTTCAATGTGAGGAATGTAGTAGAAGTATTTTAACTGCTAGTAAATCCGAACTTGAAAATATGGATTTCATTACTTGCAAATATTGTGGTACAGAAAATTGTTTTGATCCTTTAAATGCTATTCCAATCATTGAATTAAGTGAAGATTTCAGACAAAGTTTTTCAAAAAAAAAATTACTAATAAAGAGGAAAATGTCCGGTTAAGTAAACAAAACAAACCAGAGAGTTTAAGAGAAATTATAGATATTTTAGCAAAAGAGAATTCTGATCAAGTATTAGATAAAGTATCAAAACTTGGGAAAGTAACTATTATACTAGGAGATGGTTATATGGGTGAATCTAGTAAATATGGTGGTCTAACTTTTGGAGAAAACAAAGGTAATATAACTATTGAAAACAATGGTACACTCAGTCAAGGGATAGCTAGCCCACCAAGTGACATTATCAATGCTTTAGAACAGCTTCAAGAAGAAATTCAGCACCTAGCAGATGAACAACGAGAAATTGCAGAAGCTCATTTTGAACTCCTTAAAACTCATATTGAAAAAGGAGATAATGAGAAAGCTAAAAAACCATTAGAGAAATTAACTAGTATACTAGGTGTTATTAGTTCTATTGTCTCGATCGCTTCTGCGTTAGGACTTGGAATTCCTTTAAAATAATTTATATCAATTATGCGATGATTTAGGTTAACATCATTTGCGTACTCCTTTTCGATTTCCGTGACATCCGCGGAGGCTTTGGGCCAACGTATGTTGGTTACTCAGTCGTGTGTTGTTGTTGCTTCGCTTTCGCACAGTTAAAACCGTGTTGCTATCGCTTTGCTTTCGCACAGATGAATTGCCACAAGACGTGGCGTTCTTAAACTGAGTTCCTATATTTCAGCGGATGTTAATGAGGTAGTCTCTTACTACTGCTTTTGATGCATCATTAGTAAATTTCATAATATCATTATCCTTTTTTGATTCTTCATTTAATCCTGGTAGAATGTAATGACAACACAGTTCTTAAATCACAATATCAATAATGGTAAAACTTTTTATTATTGTCTTTTAAAGATGCTGTTTGTATATTACGAAGGACTGAAAATCATCCATTTTTTATGCAAAAAAAACAAAAAGACCAATTCTTGCTCATGATATTGAACAAGAATTGGTCTTCTTTATTCTCCTTTACTATCTTTTTCTTCTAAAGTTGTAATGATTCGTTTCAAATTCACGGCGAATTTTGCTGTTGTACTCTATTCATTATGTTTAGTCCTCTTAAAATAGGGAAAAGAAAAAATATAGAACCAGATACAATATTTTGGGGAGGGGTTAATAATGGCGAAACGAAGAACAGGTGTTGTAATTACAGGGTTAGCTTTAATAGCATCTTATTTAAGTAAAAAAGAAAACCGTGATAAAGCATTAAGTATGCTCAATAATGCAAAAGCTAAATTAAGGTCCTTTTTAAATACTGCGGAAATGGACAAAAACATATCAGAGCGGATAACTGCTCAAGCAGCGACACGAGCTGGAACATCTCCAACAAAAATAGCTTCAAACGAAATGGTTGCAGAAGGTGGAGGACATACAGGTATCCACTTTTTCAATGAAGAAATTCAGGGAAAAGAACAATAATAACATAAACCTTTCTATCCACTTTAAAAAACTGGATATTGTCACTAATTAAGTTTTTCAATTATATTAAGTATTAAAAGTCGATTTATACCGAAAATTTTGGTATAAATCGACTTTTTCATTGGCTCCCCCAACACAGATTGTCCTTTTAGCTTTTTATTTAGCTACAAAAAATCTTTTTACTCAAATTTTGCGTAACTTAAAAAAATATCCCCTTCAAAAAGGACATGTAATTGACTAGAATTATATAGTCATTTTTATATGCCCTATTTAAAGAGGATCATTCCATACTAAGTGATCTCCAGTTTATTTATCATTCAAATCATCAGGATAAACAACTTTGTTAATTACATCTCCATTTGCTTCATCTTTAAAAATTACTGTCACTTTAAACTTCTCCGGATCCATTCCATTGAAAAGTTGATAATACATTCCCACTATCGCAAGTCCCATTGATGACATAGCATCAAAACTGCTTTCAAACTGTTCTTTATTTACAGTTAGAGTAAACTCAGTAAAGGATTTATTATAAGTTACATCTTTTATAGAAGTAAAATCATCACTAGTTTTAATTTCTTCTACCGTTTCTATAACACTTTTTTCCAGATCTTTCAACATTTTTTTATGAACTGATTTAGGCATTTTGTATGTTACAGAGCCGTCACTATTTTTAATGACTTCTTTAACCCCTTCTTCTTTCGCTGCAGTAATCGCTGTATCGATGTCCTGCCCTTCCAAAAATGAAGCTGGTATTGTAACTTCAACGTTTAAAAGTCCTTTATCGACTTTTAATGGTGTTTCCTCTGCTGTTTTATCAGCATTATCGGTTTTCTTACCACTATCGCTTTCTTTATCTTGGTTACACGCTACTAACAAAATAACTAGTAGCAATGTTAGTGGTACTAAAAGTAATTTTTTCATTGTTCAAACTCCCTCCTCCATAAATATACATAAACGGCCAGAGATTTACTATATCAATTTTTATTTCTTCCTCTTTCCTTTGCTTTCCACTGATTCATTTAGCTTCTTTCTCAGTCCCATAACAGCTGTGCTTTTTCATGCCTTCGTGGAGTTACATCGTGAAAATGTTTTATGTCATAAAAAAATAAGCATCCAATCGAAAGTTTTTCTGCCCGTATGTTGAGACACAATTTTTTATGACATCCAATACGGGTTTACATAATTTTGGGGATACAAAGAGGGGTACAAGTTATTCTTGTACCCCAGATACCTTGATATATAGCCATTTGGTAGGCTACCTAAATATATTGTGCTCATAAAGGTAATCATACGAAAGATCGACGAACAAGTACTCATGCTCGTTTATAGCAATCGAAAATGTTCTTGTAATTTCCCCTGTCTCGATATCTCGATAAAGCTCTGAAATTTCTCCGCTTTGATCGTTGCGCATTTTAATGATTGTTTGTAGGAAGTATGGACGCCAACTCCAGTTTTTATTGATCGCTCTTGGCTGCAATTCCCACTGTCCATCTATACGCATTACGTTTGGCGATAGTTGGAAACCATCTTCATTACAAATATACACTCGGAACGAATAACTATCCAACAGCTGCGCTAGATGCTCTAGATGTGTGATGTTGTCACTAGAAGGTTTAACACGATGGACTATCGCTTCTAGCTCCTCCCGCAACTTTTTCAACTCAAAATATTGCGCCTCTAGAATTTTCTTTTCAGAGGTAATAAATTGCTGGCACTCCTCTTTAAAACGCTCCTTTAAAATATCCTTCTCTACAAATGTCAATGCGGAATTTGCTAAGTATCGGCCCTGATAATATCGGCCTCCATTCTTCCAGGCAAATTGTAATTGATAAACAGTTTCGATTCCTTCAAATAAAAGATTTGCGCCAATTTTATAAGCGAGGCTACCTATTGCTGATATCATATCTGATTGTGCAGACCAAGAATCATAATTTAAGTCACGAATATTGACCTTTAAGATTTGTGGTGATAATAGAGCAATATGCTCTAAATGACTCTCCGCTCCTACTTCCTGAATAGCAATTTTGACACCAAAAGTCGTAAAGTAACGTACTGCATGGTGCAACTTATGAATGTCACCTAAAAAACGATGCTCAGAAACAACTAATACAATACGATGTAAATCCTCTTCACTAATATATTGTTGAATAATATTAAAATGACTTTCACCGAAATCCTGCATTAGTAAGTTCGGGTTACTTGGAATATAAATATCAATATCCTGTCCGATTTCTTCTACTTTGGCTAACGCAGCGTGTAAAATTTTATGTTCCATATCGATTCGATATTCTTCTGGGATATCTTCGTTATTCACAAAGTCTTTTAAATTAATTTGTTGACCTTCAATTTGTAACTGTCCGGAAATTTCGTAGGCAATCACCGTATGCGCATCCGCGCTAAATATTGGTTGAAAATACCCATGTATTTGATCTAAATTTGTTAACACTTCAATTGCATCCATTGTCGAAACCTCCATACATGATGTTATCCAAGAATAACATTACATTCACAGCTCATTTCATGAAAAAAAGCTCTCTGACTGTATAATAATTTGTTTAAAGTAAATTGGCAACTTCGCATGACGTTATTTTATGGAATAAATTGTCCTGAAATTTAACAAATCCCCACCAAAATGATGTATTAATAAAACGAATTAGCGTTTTAAAAATTTTTTTACACGCTTTCTGCTCATCACTTCTTACAATAAAGGTCACAAGAAGTACCATTACTTGACGAAAAATATTTCTTTTTCATACTACATTCGTACACGAAACATATGCTTAGGTTTATGTGCGTTTTTCTGACAATTCATCATTCATAACGACTTTCTCATAAAATAGGTTGCTTAAGTACATAAATTTTTATTTAGGGCCACTCTAACACATGGATTCGCCTTCTTCATGTAGTACTGTGCAAAATCCCCTTAGAATTTCTTCCTATTATAACTTATGCAACTACCGGAAGTGAAAGCCGTGATAACTAGAGGATTTCATCCTATTTCCTAACATTATTCAGCCGTTCACCTATTTATTTTTTGTGCTGATGCATTCTCTACTAATTAGATTAATTAATCCTCGGCATAATTGCATGAAAGAAGTTAAAGAGCAGTATTCCAACGTATGGATTATACCCTACGAGAATACTGCTCATAACTATTCTGACATAAAGAAATACCAAATAATCGCCATCGTAATTAATGATAAGATGACTGCAAATGTTACACGAAGTGGTGAAATCGGGGCATCTCCACCTACTTGACCTGTCTGTCCATTCACCATGAATCGATAAACCTTTTCTTTGTAGCGGAATGAAGAAAGCCAAATTGGTAACATTAGATATTTATATGTAATATCATCATGTGTTGTTGAGAAATGTACGCCAGATACAACATCCGCATGATGTTCCCAACGTATTTTTGAAGTAATTTGTGCCTCCAGATGATCCGAAATTTCTCTCTTCGCTTGACTCCATCCGTCCTGTAAACCAATACTGTAGCGCTCTGATAAAAAGCCTGATACATATTCTGGTTTATAGGCTTTATTATTGAGTAAATTAAAGGGTTCTATTTTTCGCATCATATTTCGATCATAACGGGCTGTCGCACTTATTAAATGATCATCAATAAATTCCTGATAAAAACCACTTGTGGAATACCAATCCGTTTCAGTTCGGGTATTCCCCTCTTTATCTGTAACTGTTCGATGTCTACCGTATCTTGCGGAATACCTGGAGCTAGTTTTAGTATCGAAAGTCCAATATGGAAGATAAACCCCTTTAAATGAATCAGGCTTTGCACTATCTTTTGCTGCTCTCGGTGTAAACCATTTTCCCTTAATCCATCTTTGGAAGTTCTCTCCTGCTTGCTTATCTGTTATTTCAAACGCGCATACCCCGTTCGGTGCCAGTGTATTTTTAGCACTTGCCTCCATAACCTGATTAGAACCACAATATGGGCAACTATCGGCTACCTGTAACGCATCATATATAGTTTCTGCCGCACAGGATTTACAAATAATTGTTTTTTTCTCTACACCCCAGTTAAAATTCCCACGTTCTTCAGCCTTTGCAAAATCCATTTCCTGGGCAACTTTTTCCTCTCGCTTCTCCGGGGCTGCAATTTCAGTCTCATAGCCACAATATGGACATGTAAGCTTTCCAGTTGCGGGATTAAATTCAATAGATGCACTGCATGATGGACACTCAGCGTCAAAATCAAGCTTTACTTGTTTAAAATTTTCAGCATCTTGCGTTGGCATCATTAGTCATCCCCTTACTTAACATCATTCTCATCAAAGACATCGCCACACTCCGAACAGAACTTTGGTGGATTCGCTGGATCTTCTGGTTGCCATCCACATTTATCGCAAACGTATTGTAATGCTCCTGAAGGTTTTTTAGCACCGCATTCGCTACAGAATTTGCCTTTGTTGACAGCACTACATGTACAAGTCCATCCTTCTTCTGCAGGTTTTGGTGTCCCACAATTAGAGCAGAATTTACCAGTGTTTTCGTTGCCACATGCACATTTCCATGCATCTGAGTTCGTCGCTGCTTGTTGTTGCTGGGCTGCTACCTGTTTATTTTGCTCATTCATTTGGTAAAGCTGTCCTGCATTAACACCGCCTGCTTGAGCTGCCATGTTCATGCCCATAAATCCTGCCATTGCTCCTCCATCATTTTTGGATGCTGCAATCATTGCTTCTGCCTGAGCACCCGTTAAATGAGCCGCAGCCATACCTGGATCACGCATCACTGCATTTCGTTGTAGTTGTTTAATCATTGCTTCATCTTCTTCAGATGCTTTTAAAGAACTGATGCCAAAGGAGACAACTGCTAAACCACGAGTTGCTAGCCATTTCTCTGATAACACTTTATTAAGGGCATCTGCTAGAGCAACGGTATGTGCCGGAATTTCGCTATAGCGAACCCCACTTGCTGAAATATGCGCGAAAGCCGGCTGTAACGCAGTCATCAGTTCCGTTTTTAATTGGCTATCGATAACATCTCTTGTAAATTCACGCTCTACGTTTCCGCAAACATTCGTATAGAATAATAATGGATCCACAATTTTATATGAATATTCCCCATGACAACGAATAGCAATATCAATATCTAGGCCGATATTACGGTCGATAACACGGAAAGGAATCGGTGCTGGTGTCCCATATTTATTACCTACGATTTCTTTTTTATTAAAATAGTACACTCGCTGATCCTTTGCAGGTTCTCCTCCAAAAGTGAAGCGTTTACCAATCTGCTTGAATGTTTCCATAATACCTTCAGACAAATCACTGCCATACATAATCGAAGGCTCTGTTGATGTATCATAAACATACTCCCCAGACTCCGCAGAAAACTCCACTACTTTCCCTTGCTCGACAATCATCATACATTGCCCTTCATTAATAGCAATAATAGAGCCATTACTTATAATATTGTCATTACCTTTATTTGACCCTCGTTTAGAAGTACGTTTAACACCCTTTACCACAAGAATATCCGCTGAGAGTGATTCACAATAGAAATATTCACGCCATTGATCTTCTAGAACACCTGCTAATGCGCCAACTCCTGCTTTTAATAAACCCATATTTATTCCCACCTTCAACTTATATACTTAACATTTATTTTACCATATCAATTATGCCTATACATCATTGCGTCTGCAGGCTTTAGGCCCACACGACGTTGGTCACTCAGGCGTTTTCACAGACGTGAAGTTCTTAACCTGAGATCTCTATTTCAGCGAATGTTTAAGCAACCATTGAAATAAGCTAAAATGCTAAAATAATCTAATCATTATGTAGTACGCACAAATAGAACAATTTGTTTCATTTTTTTACTTCTTTATAAAAAAAGGAGATAGCTCCATAGGAACTACCTCGCTCGTATTTATAGTGGATCAAAGTATTTCTTAAGAAAAAGCGGCAATAGCCACAAGCACCCAGGCAATGATAAACAACATCCCACCGATTGGGGTAATCGCTCCAAGCTTTTTCACACCTGTAACAGCTAATACATATAAACTACCTGAGAAAAACACAATACCTGCAAACATTAAATAACCTGCCCAAGAAAGCATACTAGAAGTGCCTAAAATGGCGTCACTTGATAAAATACCAAGCCCCAGCAAACCTAATGAATGGTACATATGATATTGCACTGCAGTTTCCCAAATGGCTGCGTAATGTGGTGACGCAAATTTATCTTTTAGTGCATGTGCTCCAAAAGCACCTAGCACAACACCTAGACAAGCCATAATTGCACCGATTGCCAATAAAAGTTCCATGTTTTTTTCTCCTATTTCGTCTCGCGTGCGATTTCTTTGTATTTCGCATCCCATGCCGGATCAATTTTACTTAAGGATACCGGACGTAACGTATCTTTTTGCGCTAGAATATGTACGGACTGAGCAGTCGCTGCAATCGTGCCGTCTTCATGTAAAATTTCATAGCCATATGTTGTACGTAAGCGATCGTGTTTTTCCACCCATGTACGGACCGTTGCCACTTGGCCATAATGCATAGCAGCCTTATAAGAAATGGATAAATCCATCACTGGCGATACATAACCATCTCTTTCTAACTCCGCATACTCAAAGCCTGCATCATTGACTAACTGTGAACGACCTATTTCCATCCAAATGATGTAGTTCGCATGATACACTACGCCCATTTGGTCAGTTTCAGCATATCGAATTTCAATTTGTTTTTCACTTACAAACATTTTCTTCACCTCGTCCTACATTATAGCGTAAAAATATTGATTTGGCGGGGTTTTTGCATTTTTGATTTTTGTGCGGTGAAAATTAATGGCTCGAACAAGTGTGATGATTACTTAAAAACAAATTTATTATATATTTATTTTTATTCCATATAAACTCGTATAAATACATTAATCATGAGTGCTATTAAATCCAAAATACAGACAAAAATAAAAATCCCATGCATTCTAACATGCATTTCACCACTTTTTATGCAAAATAAAAAAGCCACCTAAATAGGTGACTTGGACAATCTATTCCTTATTCCATCTAGACTTACATTTTTTAGTAAACTATTATTAAAATGAGGTGATACTTTGTCAGGCATTTTTAAATTTACAAAATACATTCTTATGTTTATTTCTGCAATTCAGTTAACAAGGTTCAGTCCAGAATATTTAGAACCAATACTTCTGTATGAGTATCTAGTATTTATAGTGTTTTGTTTTTCACTTGGTATATTGGAAGATTTTTTCAAGCCTAGTAAAAAAACAAATATTTTAGTACGTGTAGCCATTATCATTTGTTCTCTTGTTTTATTGATTACATCAGTCTCTCTCAAATCAACTGCTACAATTATTTTTTCAATAGTAATGTTTATTGCAATCAGTTTCTCAGTATTTTTAGAAATTAAGCAAAAGGATTAATCACCTTTTGCTTTTTACCTCTCTCCACTAAATTGTTTTCTCCACTCTTCGTAACTCATAAGCGGCACAACGTTTTTAGCCTTTTATATTAATTAAGATACCTAATCTCTTTAAAAATATGGGCCGGCCGTGTATGTCTCGCTCCGAACAAGTTTATGAGGCGCAGGTCGGTCGTCGGTCGGTCTTTCCCTAATATTTAGGATTTTATAAATACCAAGGGAGGAAAACCTTACCGCACCGACCTACCTCCGAGTTTACAATACAAATTTTCTATCACAAACTATCGTGCATGTTTTACATTTGTTACATCTGTTACATTTGTTATACCAACGCATTCACCTTATTCACATTTTCAAATTCTTTATACATGTCCTGTAGTGTTTTTTTGACAAAAGATAAAATGATCAATAGGGTTCCAAACGTGTAGTTCATCAGCATAATATCCACGAAGCCACAAAACTCCGTTAATTCGTCTAAGATAGAAGCCTTTCGGGAACTCATCATCTTCAGTTAGTATCTCCGATGCTATTGTGATGGAACCTGATGGAGCTTGTTGTTGCTGTAAAGTATCTCCTGAATAAGCTTCAAGCTGATCCAGGTACTCTAGTCTTAGGTGTGGTCCCAACTCAAGCGGGCACAATTCCAAACCAAGTTCCCCAGCTCTTTTAAAGATTCGAGCCGTATTAGCTCCTTCAGGAAAGCCAAGGTCTCCAACAGTTAGTTCAACGGTCTGTAGACTGTACATTGTATCTGAAGTTATAAATTTATCATCAGTAAATAGCCTCTCTCCATACTCATTCATCAAGATAGAGTATTGTTGCAATTTCAGGATAAGCTGCGATTTAGTAAGTCCGCCAACTTCCACAGTTCTGCTAATAAATGGACAATGAGGATATATTTCATCATTTTCGAAACGCAATCGTAGTCACTCCTATCAAATTTTGTACATAAGAAATATTCTACAATCACCTATAAATTTCCTTGGTCAAAAAAAGAAAACAGCCTAAAAAGAAGCAGCCTTTCGGCTACTTCATCGTCTGACTCAAAATATTATTTCTCACTCTAAATATCGTTGTACTAGAAAGTTTCATGTGCTTCCCAATAGCTTTCATACTATTGCCGTTAAGGAGCCTATGAAGCACCTCAATTTCTCTATCCCCGTGTACTAACGGAATCCGTTTTTGTATCTCTGCAATCTTTTGCTCGTATTCCTTAATTCGATAATTTAACGAATATACACGACGTTGTACTTCTTTAAACACCGGATCACACGTCCCTCTACTTGCCTTTGGTAGTGTTGCCTCAATCCAATACATAGCAGTTTTTACACCGATGTAGCTGTTGTTACCTACTTTCGCTACTGACTGCCTTGCTTCTTTGATTGTTTCAATCATCAAGCTCAATTTCGGGTTCACCGATGATTTTGACTATTTGTAAGAATTGTGGAGAAGTAGCTTCAATGAAAGTTAAGAAACTAGATAAATTCAAATAGCATCTTATAGTTATACTTTGGGTTACTTCCAGCAGAGTGACTCTTTTAATATTTTCTTTTCTCAAATGGCACAGTAATTAAAATAATCAAAGTTGTGAAAATTACCCAATTACGTTTTTATTCTTGCAAGTTAATCCGGATTTTAATGGAGGTGCCTCAATGTCTATAGGTATAATTTTCGCTCTAAAGTCAATAAGTTGGAAAACGGTCGAAGAACTTGAAAGAAACAAGTAATTATTTGAATACATAATGCGATTATAGAGCGATCTTTTAATCGCTCTATTTTCGTTTAATCCTCATATTGTGCAGTAAGGTTAATTTGATATTTGTTCAAATTCATATACATAAAATTTCTTGTATCTGCAAATAACAAGAACAAATGGAGAAAGGATTTAAATGTATGAAAAAAATAATAATTGTTTCCTTACTTTTAATGAGTCTCCCGTTCATAAATTCTGCTTTTGCAAAAACAGATACAGAATATTTACCTCAAGATCAACCTCCGAGTGTATTAGAGTTAGCATTTTTACGTGAATTAGGCCCATCTATCCTTGAAGCCATGTCTACACACGGAAACAAGCAATTATTCACATCTGAACGAATCGAAAAAATTAATAGAAATATTCAGGAAGACTATTATGATGTAACGTTAAGAGTGCTTGGTTACGAAGGTCCCATAAATCCTCCTTATACACAAATACGCATTACTTTTCGTATCCCTGCTGGAGACTTTAAAAATAAGAATAAAGTGATTTCATATGTGGCCAAAAATATTACTCCAGAAGAATTCAAAAAGCTATCTGAATTTACAAATTGACTAAGGAATTGTTTACTGAACAATATCTTTCAAATCTTCACTTATCCCACCCTACGCAAATTACTAATCTGCTCAAGCTCCTTCCCAATGTTAATAGAATATTTAATTTTACAAATACAAAAATTTTTATCCAACTCTTCACTTGGTAAAAAAATGGTGTTGTCCATTTTCACCCGTAGTACCTCACTTATCGCTTTTGATGCAGTTTTCAAAGCAAAAGAAAAAGCCTCCATCCTAAGATGGAGACTTAATTTCATAAAATTGTTCTTTAATAGAACTCACTACCCATTGATTATTTCTCTTTGTAAGTAAAACATCTTGTCCCAAAAATCCAGACTTTCCAGGTACCCCTTGACTGAGAGTGATTTTCATATTCGTTTCTTTTGGATAAGAATATGCACCTCTTTGTTTGGACATATCCGTATAACGTAAGTTCCCTATAATAATTAAATTAATCATTTCATCAGTGAAGTATGGTTTTAAATATTGTCTTTTTTGAGCGACATTCGCTACATTATTTACTTTATTAATGGCTTCACCAAGCAGCTTAAAGCCGTCCTTATAGAACAGTGGTTGAGCATAAACAGTGATACTCTCCTTCACCTGCTCCTGCTCTGAAAATAATCCGGCAATCCGGTTGTATTGATTCCAAGTAGTTTTGTATCCTATTGCATCACCGATAAATCTTATCGGTAAAAAAATGCTTCCATTTTCTAAAAGTAACGATACATCCATTTGAAGCTGCTCATTATTGACTTTAAGTATCTTGGAGCCAAGTGTCATTTTGATCACTTTCTTGTCTTTGATAAAAGTGGCTGTTTTCGTTGCCCCATCCCAGCTTACTTGCGCCTTTATATTTTCGCCTACAGCTCGAATAGGTGCGTAAAGTCTTCCGTTTACCACTTTACCATTAAATATCTCGGTATCCGTTTTACCATTAAAAATCTCGTTAACAGTTCCACTTGCATATCCAGTACTATTCCCTGTACCGAAGTGGCATGTTGCTATAATTACTATTAAACAACAAACTACTAACCTTTTCATTTTACCCAAACTTCATTCAATCCAATCTTTCATTATTATTCTACTATTTCATATTAATAGCAATTTTATTATACATATTTTATCCATTATTAACTATTGGTAAATAATTCATGAGAATACTGGTACTACAATGAAATAGTGGCTGGGCAGGTCGGTCGTCGGTCATTTTTCCCCTAATATTTAGGTTTTAATAAATACCAAAGGAAAAAACCATTACCTGTCAGACCTCCCCTTCAGTTTACATCTCTTACTTCCTTATCACCTAATCTTGAAAGTATGGCAACTGTAGCAATATATAGATCTTTAATGATAATATGAGATTATTTAAATATTTCATAGTTTAGGAGACGATTATCAATGTCATTGGAAGAAAAAATAGTGCAATTAACTAAAGAAACACTCGTTGATCTAGTAAACCTTCGTTACGATAAACTTAAAGAAGAGAATAAAATTAACGATGAAACTGAGGAGCTTTTAAAAGAAGTTATTCAAATGCAAGGTATTCTTACTCTACCACCTAGTGATGAAGTAATGGACATAGATGTATACGAATATAATGATAATAGTGGTTTTGGTACAGAAATAAGTTTTTTATGGTTTGACGATGAAGAAAGTCCAATAGTACTTTTTTGCGAAGCTAAAACAAATGCTGAAAAAACTGAGATAACTGAGTTTTATATCGAAACCATCGATGTATAAAAAGGGGCAATTAAGCCCGTTATCAATTACCCCATCATCTGCTCGACGATATTAACAAATTGGAACAATTTTCTCATAGTTCACTCTCAAAACCACATCAAACTCTGCCCTCTCATCACACACAAAGTGGTTTGGCTGTTTGATGCAGTATTCAAGCAAAAGAAAAAGAAAAACACCTTGGTAGGTGTTTAAAAATTAAATAGGTTTAACTACTATGTATTATTCGTTTTTCTTTAGCTCCTCTTTATCTATATTGTCCTTTGTTAATAGCTCAATAATTTTTTTATTTTGTTCAACTTGAATATTACTATTTAAAGCGATCATTCTTAACCACTTAAACAATAATGCTATTAAAATTATTAGTATAAGTAAAAACAACATTTCTCTATCCCACTCCTTGCTTTAATTATCCATCTTAGTATACAGTGAATTATCCAAAGAAAAGGATATTATTCTATCCAAATAATAAAAAACCTGACCGTGCTAGGTGAAAGGCTCCACAAGGTAAAAATATATAATTGTCGAGTTAGCTCATTTCTCACACACGTTGCATTTCTCTGTTTCCAGTAACTCGATCCACAAGATTTTGAATTCCTAACAGGTTATAGCGATGATAAAAAAGAAGGGGTAAATATTAATACAAAAATGAATATATATTCTGATATCATACAAAAACTTCCCAATCACAGATAAAGTGGTTGAGCTAAATTTAAAATAGGCAGGGAATATATCCTGCCTATCTACTTAAGCATTATTACTTACTTGCATTAACGGAGCAGTCAAATTACCGTTTGAGGTTATATGTAAATCGTTGCGTAGTGGTAGTTGAGTATTACCTGTTGGCCTGAAAACTTCATCTACTTTGGTGCCAAAACTTAGAAACTTCGACCATTTCATAGCGTCCTATTGTTCGAGTACTATACGGACTAATTTCGCTATATTAAGATATACTAGACGTTTTGAAGGAGGTACATATTATGGATACCAACAATATATACATTAGGAAAATGACTAATAATGATTATGGTTTAATGGCTAAATGGTTGAGTACGAAAGAAGTTTTAGAATTTTATGGGGATATCAATTCACCATTTTCAATAGAACAAGTAAGGAAGAAATATGAACCACGTGTACGTGGTGAAACCCTAGTTTTCCCCTTTATTGTTGAGTTAGACGATTCCCCAATAGGATTTATGCAATACTATAAACTTCAAGCAGAAGAACTAAAAGAATTGGGCTATTTACATAATCAAGTGGTTTTTGGGATTGACCAATTTATCGGTATCCCTAAACTGTTTAATAAAGGCTATGGAACAATTATGGTTAGTAAATTTATTGAACTCATTTTTAAAATTACTGACGCCAAAATTATCATATTAGACCCTGAAGTTTCTAACGAAAGAGCTATTAGATGTTACGAAAAATGCGGGTTTACAAAAGTTAAAAAAATTAATAATGAACGTACTTTGTTAATGGAATTTATCAACACTAAAAACTAACTCTATATTCTCATCTGATGTATAATTTCTTTTATTTCCGAACATTCCATTGGATCCTAAGCGAATTTTAGGGATCCATATTTGAACAATATCTGGTCACCCAAATGGTCATTAAACCCGAATGACCATTACGTTTTAAAATTTCATTTACTACATCAACATAGGGTTTATCTGTATTCATCACAAAAACTTAGCGCTGCTTTATAGCAACGCTTTTCTTAATGTTGCTGCACTTTTTCTTTCAATTACTCCCCAGAGTGTATAGTTCATATTTGAATGACGCAGTTAAAGCGATCTAATATTAGTTGGAGTATAATTTTAATAGCTCGAGTATTGGTAAACTATTAGTATCGTTTACATTAAAAAAATATGGTAATTGCCACTTTTGTGTTGCTATCGCTTGTTTGCTAGTGGGAGTATCCCAACTAGGATAAACTCTGATTGCCATTTTCCCCTTTGTATTAGCTGTTTTAAGGATGTTTTGTTTTAAAAGAACCTCTTTTGGAAAAACGAATTGGCCAAAATCACCATTATCATGAAAAGTATTTATTACCAATAAATCAGTGGCATTGTCATATGAAAATGCTTGATTTTTATTAGCTTCATCCTTTTCCCAAAAGGAAACAAACTGTCCTATTTTGGTTGGTGTTATTTTTGCGACTCTAAATCTAATCGATTTAGAATTTAACTGAAATACCCCGCCGCCATAATCTGAATTTTGAGTTTCTTCATGTATGTTTTTTATAGTTAAATGATTTGGTTCATAAAGTAATTCATTAACATATGTTAACGTCTTATTAAATTTATTCACAGTTATTCTCCTTATCTCATACTACGATATACTAGTATACCATCCACCGACTTATTACTGTAATTATTCGGTAAGTATTTCTATTCCCCGATTCATTTTAATAATTTATACTTTCTAGGAATGAGGGAAGATTTTTTCAATGAGAAGCAATTTACTATCAAAGTTTAATGCCTTTGCCAAAAAATTAAAACAAAATTCATTTGTACTTTACTTGTCTTATAAAGACCCAAGAACTCCATGGTATGCAAAGCTTGTAGCAATTCTTGTAGTTGCTTATGCTTTTAGCCCGATAGATTTAATTCCAGATTTTATTCCTATTCTAGGGTTTTTTGATGATTTGATAATTGTACCTTTAGGAATTATATTAGCTTTAAAATTAATTCCACCACATGTGATTGAGGATCACAAAGAAGCTGCTGAAGAGTTAAAACAATGTGAAAAGCCAAAAAATTGGTTTGTTGGCATTCTTTTTATAATTGTTTGGGTTATCTTTGGAGTTTGGATTTGGAAAATTATTATTCATCACATTTAACGTATTGTTCAGCAAAATTCACTCTTCCTTGCTGAACAATATCTTTCAACTATTTACTTCTCCTCTGCATAATTACTACTTTGTTCAAATTCTTTCCAATCTCTTTAACTAGTAATAGGCTTGCATTTTATAGTTACTTTACGTTTCGTGATCTAACTAACCTTTAAATTTAGTAGGGGTATCCCCTAATCTACCAATCCGAATAGTAGGAGGTATTAGAATGACTCTTAAGATTGTTAAAACTTTTTTATCTATCCTTATTGTGTTCTTGTATTATTTAGGCTTGTGGTCAGCTAACTCTACTATAAAAATTGTGTTATTCTTTATTATGATTCTCTTTATTTATGAATTAGGTGTTGAAACTGGTAAAAAACAAAAGAACAGGATCTAACAAGAAAATTTTGCAGAGTTCTTTCGATTAATCCCAAGCCCCGTTTCGTTTCATCACTTCTACAACCTTACTGATCCATGATGTTATTAAAGTAGTTCACTTATATTGAACAGTCCTTTCAAATTTTGAAAGGACTGTTTTCATTTCAATAAGGCAAATTAAATCGAATAGTTGTAGATACCTCCGTTTGATAAAGAGCTACCTGAAGTTGTTATTTCTACAGATAGAAGAGTGCAACTATTTATATGTACGATTTACCAGTTCTACGGTATTTCCATCTAGCCTTACTGCACATTTTCTTTCAAATCTTCACTTACCTGCGTAAATGATTAATTCGTTCAAGTTCTTTTCGATTCTAACTACTATATGTTTGATCCCCTTTGCCCAAAGCTTTTTAATTAAAGAAAGATCTATACAAAACATTACAAGGTAAATAAAAAAAATGACCAGTATCTCTATTATGAAGAGAGTCCTGGTCATTTTGTATAGGGTCAATCCATTTTTCTATAATTCAATTACGTCTAAATAGTAGAGCGACATCACGTTTTAAAACTTCGAAGTAAAGTCTTAGATTACTTTCTTTTATTTTTTCCAAGTTTCTCGTTTCCACGTTTAAAATTCCCTGTAATTTTAGCTAACAATAACTGTACTGCTGTTTGATTGTCTTCAACTTCTTTGATTCTTGCGATAAGACGCTCTGCCTCCCTATCCTTTACAATTTTAATCTGTTTACCTTCATTATCTATTACTACCGTTCCTTTTTTCGTTATTTGATAAGCAAATGGTTCTTCGCTTAATCTGTTGCGTTTATCTATTTCGCTCACTACCCATCACCCTTATTTTTTAGTTTCAAATATTATATTCAAAAAAATCTGGTGGTTCACTTGTTTACTTTTTTTCTCAATATGTATATGGTGTATGAAATAATGTTTTAATTGCAAACCATTAAACTGATTTGTAGTGTAGATAAACAACGCGGTTTTTCGGCGGGTGTTTGGACACCCGCTGAAAAGCAACTTATACTCCATACTCCCATTCATCTCATTACCTATAAAGGTGGTAGCTGACGCTTTGCTTTCGCTACTAAAAGACAAAAATGAGAAGTTGTGCCGATGAATGCTGTATCTATCCCTGCTTTACTAAAAGCTTTTTCAATTCTTTCGGCAGTGGCATATTCAATAAATTTAAATTTTAAAAAAGTTAGTAGAACAAATTAAAAACGTAAATATACTAGAATTTAGAGCGATTATTAAATCGCTCTTTTTATAGATTAATCCTCGACATTTCCATTTCCCAAAATTTTGCACCAAAACACTTACCACTTATTTTAAAAAAGCTTTTATTTTTCCTTCAATTACTTTAATATCGATAAGGGCACCCCAAAAAAAGAGATAGAGGTGCTAAAATGTACGGTATTATTAATTATGAAATGTTTTTATTAACAGGGATATTATTAAATCTAATCCCTGGTGCGGACACCATGTATATTGTTGGTAGAAGTATTTCACAAGGTAGAAGAGCTGGTACTTATTCTGTGTTTGGTATTATAACTGGCTCCTTAGTTCATACGTTATTAGTTTCTTTTGGCTTATCGATCATACTTACAAAATCTATTGTATTATTTAATACTATTAAAATTATTGGGGTTATTTATCTCGTTTATCTCGGGATTAAAATGATACTTGATAAGTCAAATATAGGTTTCGAAGCGTCATCAAAAAAATTAAACTTAAGAAAAATTTATATACAGGGACTTTTAACAAGTCTTACGAATCCAAAAGTTTCTTTATTTTTCATTGCGTTTCTCCCGCAGTTTATAGATGTTAGGGCATCAGGTCCTATTCCTTTTTTAATTTTAGGACTTACTTTTACAGTAACTGGCTTACTGTGGTGTTTATTTGTTGCTTATTTCTCTTCGTACGTTACTAAAAAACTAAGAGGAAACCAAAAGGTAGGATTAGTCCTGAATAAGATAACAGGAACGATATTTATATTTATGGGGTTAAAGCTGCTTCAAACGAGAGCTCCCCATTAAACTTGTAAAATAGAACACTGCCCCCCTAATGAACAGTCCTTTCAAATGTGAAGGGACTGTTCATTTATTAATATCAGTTCTTTTCTTTTACTGTACATTTTCTTTCATAGGAGCACAAAGCCCCCACATCACGCGATCATCTGATTTACAATATTATGCTTAATACGTCCAATATTCATTCATTGCTAATAAAGCCATCAAAGGGCATAAACCAATTCTTAGCTGTAGCGTGTGACGCCGCTGCGGCTTTTTCTATTTGGTTCAGAAAATGTTTATATCTAAATGTTAGCCTACTATTAGAAAGGTAGGTGGTATCAATGTTAGAACCAATGGAATTTCTTATTAATCAAATACTAGAAAAACATAATGTAAAAAATGAAAATTTAGCCAAAGCACTTATAGAAATTTTTGATGCTAATCACAAACTTTCTCAACAAAAATCTGTTATAGACTTTGTGTTAAAAGATGGATTACATTAAAATGCGAACATTAATCATTTCTGCAAGAGTCACATCTAGAATGCTGATTTTTGCAGACCTTCTTTCTAAAAAATCACTACTCATTTTGTGCAAAATCCTCAAAGTGTCAGTAATTAAATTTATCCACCGTTCTAAAAATTTCCTAATTATGTTATTCTTTGATATACGATAATTCACATTTTAGGAGGAATCTATATATGAAAAAACATACTACAATTGGAAAATTCATTTATTGGATAGGCTTCTTTATGTGTATGAGTGGACTTGGAACGTCACTCGGTCCACTTAATTACAATTCATTTATTCCGAACAAATCTGCAGCACTAATATACATTTTTATAGGAACTGCTTTTTTGTTAACTTCAAACTTTTTTAAAAACAGAACTAATCGATAACCAAATCTTTTTTCTTTACTACACAATTTTTTTCGATCGAATCATCACTAAATAATCTCGTATTCATCAGGACTCAATCCACCACTTACATCGTAGTAAGGGCTGTATCCAGAAACATTGTATTCAACATTTTACGAACATACAACGTATCCCCCAATCCTCCCAATAAATATCTTTTAACGCTCGAAAACGAATCGGTTTATCAGTACGTTCATTATCAATTAGCGCTACATCTACACGATGTTATGCTGTGCTATTTCGATGGCTCATGAATTTTATTCTCTGAACATTTTCTTTCTGACGTATATACATTATGGAAATCTTAAAATGGTCTATTAACCATTTTCTTTTTTTGTAAAACAAAATCATTACTTAATAGACAAATTGCCATTCAAATTTCTTTGTTAAATCATATATTAATAAAGTAAGGTTATTGTTACCTTAATAAAATTGAAATGGCGGTATTGATAATGGGTGATATTATAAATATTAGAACTAGTTCTGATTCCTGTGGTAAACATGAAAAAGGATCCAGCCATCGCTGTAAAGGTTGTGTTTGTGATCAATTAAGACGTTTACAAACTCAAACTGAAGTTGATCTCTTTTTATTAGGAGGTCAGGTTATAGAAGACGTTGTTTTTATTACCTTTGATCCAAATAATTGTTGTGCTTTCTTCAATGATCCAACGACAGAACCTGGTTCAACAATTATTGTTGACTGTCAAGATATTCAAGCTATCCGAATTGAAGCAGACTAAGCTATAAGAGGTCACTCCTTTCCAGGGTCATTTTTTTCCGAATGACCTTATTTATAATTCCGATTCTCATATATTTGTAATCATTTTCTATAAATTAAGCAGCTCTTATTCATTATCAACTGCTCTAGACATTTTTATTGGAGACCTAGGCAAATTACTTGAGCTCTTTCCTCTTTACATTAGCTCCCCTTCCTGAACATTTTCCTTCGACTATTCATTTTTCCATTCCCTTAAACTAAGTTGTCCTTTAGCAGCAACTGGATTTAATACTTGTAAGCCGCCCACTTCCCATGAATACGACTTTATGTATTATCATCAAATGCCAAATGCTACCACTAAATCATCGACCGTTTTTCCTTTAGATAAAAATGTAGCTTCAACTTTGAAGCACAGAAATCATCACAAACATCTTTATCAATCAACTTATCTACATGTATGGGGTATTAGCCCATACCTAAAACTTCCGCACTACCGCTTATTCTTCACTTCCCCCTCTAAAAGCTCTCCGAAACCCCTCACTAGTAACAGCTCTACAAAGAATACAATAAAACGTAATACTGTATTCTTCAATCAAAATAGTGGAAATAGATATTGCTAAACGTATAAATGCTGATATTACTTAAAATACTAATCATCCATAGGAAACTATTACTAAAAATGATATATTATACTAGAAATATATTAATAGGAGCTGAGTTTTTGGAATTAAATGCCTCAAGAGATGATATAGCGCTGAGAGGAAAGCGAGGTTTACATTTTATCCTTGCTTCAATTTTTATTTGGAGTACAATTTTTATAATATGGTTACTTCCAATAAAGGATATATCAACTAGAAATTTTTTAACATTTTGTTTTACCGCAATACTTTTACCATTAGCTTTTTTAATTTCTAAATTAATTAAAGCAGAATTCTCAACTAAAGATAATCCGTTAAATAATTTGGGGATCATATTTTCCTGTAATCAAATTTTATATATTTTGATTGCAATATGGATTTTTCAAGCTGTTCCTGAAAAATTAATAATGATATTAGCTATAATATTTGGAGCTCATTTATTGCCTTTTGGATGGTTATTTAAATCTAATGCATATTTTGTAATGGCTATAATTGTTTCCTTAACTGCTTTCGTTATAGGAATTAATTTTGATCCAATAATATTGTCAGTTGTTATGATCTTTTTAGAAATAGTATTTTCTATATGGTTATCATTTGAAATAAAAATGTTAAACCGTAAATCAAGGTAGCCAAAGTGCCACAAAGATACCAAAAAAATATAAAATTTCATATAAAAAGAGATCTAAATTTGCTAAAGACGAATCCAATTTGAACAATCTTGTTTCAAATTGGATTCGTCTTATTTAGATTAGAGTATTTTTTAATCAAACTTTACTTCAAAGTTACACCTGGTACATTGCATTTTCTTTCTGATACGATCCTCAAATTGTTTATTAAGTTTCAGACTTTCGAGGAAAGAAAATACCTTCAATTATAAACCCTTGAAAGCTTCAGTTTGTTCCTTAATTCCTTTTTCTGCAGCAAATCTTTCAATACTAGAAGCACCAAAAAATCCAACAATTCCATCTACTTTTTCAATAATATAAGCAGCATCTTCTGGTTCTGCAATTGGACCTCCATGGCAAATTGCTAATATATCAGGATTTACAGATTTACCAGCATTAATAATTTTTTGGATTCGATCGACACAGTCATCTAAAGTTAATGCAGTTTGTGCACCAATCGTTCCTTTTGTTGTTAATCCCATATGGGCCACTAAAATATCTGCACCCGCTTCAGCCATTTTCTTTGCTTGCTCTTCATCGAAGACATATGGTGTTGTTAATAAATCTAGTTCATGTGCCTTTCTAATCATATCTACTTCTAAATCATAGCCCATTCCTGTCTCCTCTAGATTTTGACGGAAAACACCATCAATTAAACCAACTGTAGGAAAGTTTTGAACGCCACTAAACCCTTGATCTTTCAGCTGCTTTAAGAAAACTTCCATCACTTTAAAAGGATCTGTTCCATTAACACCCGCTAGTACTGGAGTATCCTTCACAACGGGTAATACCTCATTACCCATTTCAACAACAATTTGGTTAGCATCACCATATGATAGTAAACCAGCTAGGGAACCACGACCAGCCATTCTATAACGGCCTGAATTGTAGACAATCAACATGTCCGCTCCACCAGCTTCACTACTTTTAGCTGTAATACCTGTACCAGCACCAACACCTAGAAGAATATTTCCTTTATTGATTTCTTCTTTAAAACGTTTCAATATTTCTTTTTTCTGTAACATGGTTGTTTTCCCTCTCTTTATTTTCTATTAATTCAATTAATTTTCTCGCTGCAGCTAGTGCAAACTCTTCACTATTTATGTCCGTATTGATTTCAATCATTTCCACTTTACTTTGATCAACATTCTCTCTTAAAGTATCAAATAGCATTCGATCTTCCTCTAAACCGTAGAAAGGTTGCCCTTCAACATCAAGACCTGAGAGCCCTTTTAGCGGTATAAATAATGCTGTATATCCATTAGCTAAAGCTAATTTTTCTGCAATTATTTCACCTATTTGCTTGTTCTCTTCAACCGATGTCCGCATTAAAGTAACTGTTGGATTATGCTTATAAAATTTCCGTCCTTTAAATTTATCAGGGACCGAATCAAATGGACCAAAGTTAACCATATCTATTGCACCCACTGATACAACTTGTGGAATTTGTTTTTTGGAAGCTGCCTCTAAACGATGCGGTCCCGCTTTCAAGACACCTCCAATTAACTCATCAGCCCATTCAGTAGTCGTTATGTCAAGGACACCATCTATAAATCCATTAGCTATTAAATTCTCCATTGTACGACCACCAACACCTGTTGCATGGAAAATTAATACCTCATATCCCCTAGCTTCTAAGAAATCTTTAGCCTGATTAATACAAGGTGTTGTCAGACCAAACATAGTTGCAGCAATAAGTGGTTTCTTTTTCACGATCGTTTTATTGTCAAAGTTAAGCATACCTGCTATCGCAAATACTGCATTTGTAAATATTTTAGTCGAAATTACATTTAATCCAGCAACATCTACTACGGATGGAATCATAATAATGTCACTAGTTCCTACATATGGCTCCGTATTACCAGAAGCAACTGTTGAAACCATCACTTTAGGAACACCTATTGGTAATGCTCTCATACCAGTTGTTACGATAGATGATCCTCCAGTACCTCCAAAGGAAAGTACACCGTCAAATTTACCTTCTTCATATAGTTTTGGCAAAAGCAATTCCATCCCTTTTGCAAGAACTGCTGTTGCATTTGCTCGATCTCTTTTTGCAGCAATTTCATGTATATCCTCTTCAGCTGCAGCCGCTACTTCAGCATTTGATACGTCAGGCTCAAATGCTGGATTAAAAACACCTGTATGAATCGTAAAAGTATTGAAACCTAACGATTCAATCAACTCTTTTACATATAAATATTCTTTTCCTTTTGAATCAAATGTTCCAGCCAAAGCAATTGTTTTCATATCATCTCTCTCCCTTCTAGATCTTTAAAACGTCAAAATAATCATATAAGAAAGCGATTACATTTATTACTCCATTCCATAATAACGTTTTCTTTCGGGAGAGTTAATGTGTTTTTGTTCTATAAACTTGTCTCTTTGTTATTTTTTAAATAGTTTTTAGGTGACACCCCTTTATATTTTTTAAATATTTTACTAAATTGAGTATAATCGGGATATCCTACCATTTCGGCAATATTGTTCAGCGGTATTTTTTCCGATCTTAGTATTTCGATTGCGCGATTAAGCCGAAAGTTAATAAGATATTCAGTAAATGAAATACCCATCTCTTTTTTAAATAATGTGCTTAAATAAGAGCGAGACAAATTTAATATTTCCGCTACTTCATTCAATGAAATTTCGTCCATATAATGTAAGCTGATAAACTTCTTTGTAAAATTAATATAGTCATCTTGGTTTCCTAGACCATCAGTAATTTTACTAATTAATTCATCCAATTGAAAATCGTCCGTTTGTTTAAATGATTTCGTAATATGTATGAGCGTTTGTTCATTTGGAATCCTTTCAAAAACAGAACCTCCGATGTAACCCATAATAGAAGTATCATCGTACATATACTGAACATCGATTGGTTTATTAACCGGACCTCCATAAATCATGTTAATAATCTTTGGATTCAGTTCATTACATCTATTAAAAATAGTTACCGCCATCCTTTTGGCAGCCTGTAAAGATAAAATCTTTTTAGCGCCTAGTGACCCACCATTCGTTAAACCTAAGTGAACACAAATAATATCTGCGCCCGCTTCTACCATGCGTATCGCTTGCTCCTCGTTAAATACAAAAGCCACAGTAAACAACCCTTTTTCACTAGCGATACGAATAGCTTCTATCTCTTTTTCATATGTAATCCCTTGTTCCTCTAATGCTTCTCTAAAAAGCCCATCTACTAGACCAATACTTGGATAATTATTAATGCCTGCAAATCCCTTGTTCTGAATTAAATCGATATAGCTATCTAATTCAATTGTTGGATCTGTTGCACATAAACCAAAACAAACAGGAATTTTTTTCATCATAGGAATGATCTCTTTACATGCAAAATCCATAACAACTTCATTACTATTCGCATACGGTAAGAAACCAACTAATGAACTAACCCCCATTAATCTGTATCGTCCTGAATTTAGAGCTAAAATAAAATCAGCGCCACCTTGTTCTGCGTATTTAGCTGTCATTCCAGAACCTGCAGCAACGCCTAAAATATATCTATTTTTATTAATTTGTTTATGAATATTATTTATAATTTCATACTTCTTATTTAGTTTGTCCTCCATATCATTTACACCTCTACTATTCCATTGTTTAGTTTTCAGCTATTTAATCTTTCTACTCTTTTAGTGTAATGTACATTATCTCTTATACCAAAGCTATAAATGTCTACTAGACCCTTAGATTTCCAAACGTTAAAAGATGAATAACATCTTCAAAAACCACTCTTCCTAAATCCCCCATATTCTTTTTACATCGACCAATTCTTGCCCATTGAATTCCATTCGATATATGTCGGGCTTTGTTGTATGTAATAAAAAATCCAAATCGTATCTACTATCATAAAACCCCATCATTAACGTCATCACAGCCCCATGTGTGCCAATTACAACTTTCTGTCCTTGATATGTGTTTATTATCTCTTTTAAGACTTTTATAGCACGTTTCTGGCAGTCAGCATTTGACTCTCCTCTCTCTAGAGCATAGGTAGGGTCAGAAAATGACTTTTGTAATAAAGGGAATAATTCCTTGTCAGTGATTCGCTTATCTCCTGCAATAAATATTTGCTCTTTTAGATCTTCAAATATAATTACCTCTTTTTCTATTTGATTAGCTACTTCCTGAACTGTTAGGACTGCGCGACTATACGGACTAGAGATAACAGTATCAATCCCTTCTTTTTGTAGAATATCTGTTATTCGTTGAGCGTCTAATCTACCTTTTTCAGTCAATTCTCTCGTTCTCTCATTTCCGTCTTTTGGTGAATCTCCATGACGTACCATATATACGAATGTTTTCATACTACCTCCTAAAATTAGTTTTTGACCTAAACCATTTTTGTGACGAAGATAAAAATCGATATTGCTCTGAAGGACTTCTACTGTTTATCTTCTGATATCGGTAAGATTGTAGAATATTTAATTTCTCTTAAAGATAAGTTAGTTTGAATACGGGATATGCCCATCCTATTCAATTTTCTTATAAAGCTATCTAATTCTTTTCGATCTCTAATAATAACCTTTAAAAGATAATCATACTCTCCTGTTAAACAGTGGCATTCTAATATTTCGGTCATTGTTTTCAAGGTATTTTCCAAAGCTTCTAATTCTTTCGCTTGATGAATATTGGTACTCATGAAAACATAGCACAGTAAATCGAATCCCAGTTTCTCAGGATTTAAAATCGCAACTTGTTTGTCAATAAATCCTTCACTTTCTAAACGTTTTATCCTTGTGTGGGTTGCAGGCGGAGACAAATTTACACGTCTCGCTATTTCTGCATTACTTATTTGAACCTCTCTCTGTAAAATATCTAGTATATGAGTATCCACACTATCTAATAATTTTCTTTCCACATCTTTCATATAATTTTCTCCCCTTTTTTTATTCGAAATTTTAGCCACATTCGACAGCTATTATTAATTTTATTCTGCAAAACTTTATTTTTCTTTCCATTGTTTTGATTTTCATTAACTATACAAAATATTATACTGCCAAAATAGCAAAAGTGTTATGATTCTTTTATTAAATGTAACTTGTTGTACGTAAGACAATCAAAGGAGAGATAGTGATTTGATAATGAATGTTTATGTTTTATTAATGCTTTTAACTAGTTTACTTTGGGGGGGCAATTTTGTAGTGGCCAAATCTCTTGTGGATCATGCCTCGCCATTAACATTGACGAGCTTAAGGTGGCTCATTGCCATTGCGGCCCTTTTTCCAATGGTATGGTGGAAAGAAAAAAAACTGCTTCCCACTGGATCTGCCCTTCTTCCTTTATTTTTAATGGGCATTACAGGTGTAGTATTGTTCAATATCTTTCAATTTTTAGCATTGGAAAGAACTACATCGACGAATGTTGGTCTCATTTCAACATTAAATACAATTTCGATTGCGTTTTTTTCATTTGTTTTTCTAAAAGAAAAAATGAATAAACTTCAAGCACTTACAATGCTATTTTCGTTGTTTGGTGTTCTTCTCGTACTATCAAAGGGGAATATCACTTTCTTATTGTCTTTTCATCTTAATTTGGGTGATTTATGGATGATTGCAGCTGTATGTGTATGGGGAATTTATTCCGTTTGTAGTAAATGGGCATTAAAAACTACTTCGCCTCTAATGTCTACTTTATATTCAGGAATATTCGGACTTCTTGTACTATTGCCGTTTAACCTTAAGGATTTTACCATTTCCAATGTTAATCATTCATTTATTCTATCGCTTTTATATACTGGGCTTATCTCCACTGTTGTTTGTATGGTACTTTGGAGCATTGGTATTCAAAAATTAGGGGCAACAACATCCGGTGTTTTCCTTAATTTTAATCCGATTTTCACGGCACTTTTAGCGTTTTTATTTTTAGGAGAAAGCATCTCCTGGACTCAAGGGATTGGAGGAGTGATTGTTATTATTGGCTGTTATTTATTTTCACATTTTAAGACAAAAACAACATATATCAATTATGCCTCGGCAGAAAGTAGCTACAAAAAAATGTCAACAAAATTTGTTGACACTCGTAACTTACAGTGAATTATATTTTTTCACTTCTAAAGGAATAGATAGTACATATAAATCTACAGCATATGTAGTAATCGTAATCCCTTTACCTTCTTCAGTAAATTTTGCTTGAAGAAAACGTTCCGATACTTTTCTTTTCCCCCATCTTTTAGGGAACCATTCAAACCCTAACATAAAATTTATCACCTTTTAGTATTTTCTTTTATTAGACCAAAACGACAATTTGAACTGCATCCCGAACTAACAATTGGGATGTAGTTTTTATAAGCACCTAAAGAAGTTCTCGTTTTTTTGGAATTAATTTCATTTTAATATAATGTTTTATAATTTTCAAAAAGGCTTTTGGCCCTTATCATTTATGAAAGTTCACTGTCATGTTGATAATGTAGCAATTCCTTTCCCCTTTTGCCTTAGTACATAGTTTATACTTTATAGAAGATGTACTATGAGTCCAAACCAATGTTCTACTACTGAAACTTTGACGTTAGAAAATAAATGTACGAGGTGAATTAAAGATGGGAAATTGTTGTAGTAGCCCTAAAAAGAATAGCAATGCAAACGCTATTATTTGTCCGTCTTGCAACAATAAAGCTAAAAACATACAACTAATAACAATAAAGTCAATGGTTAAACCATCTGTATTAGAATCAATAAATGCTATGGAAAATCACTATTTTTGTTCTACTAAAGATTGTCATGTTGTTTATTTTGATACGAATAATAAGGAGTACTCATTATCTGATATAAAGGTAACTGTACATCAAAAGGATGACACATTAAGTACACCGGTTTGTTATTGTTTTGATTGGACTAAAGACAAAATTAAACACTATGTTGAAAATGAACTGACTCCTAAACCATTAGAACATATTCGTGCAAATATAAAAGAAAACCGTTGTGGCTGTGAAGTAAACAATCCTCAAGGTAGTTGTTGCTTAGGGAATGTTACGAAATATATGAAAAGTCTAGCCTAGATAGGAATAAAAAGAGGTCCTGAAATCCTGGTAAAACAGGGTTTCAGGACCTTTTTCTTGCGCGTAAAAATTGTTTACCGAAGTATTTTATTCTCCCTTATATATTGGCTAATCAATTAATTGATTAAACTTTTCTGTAGGGAAATCAACTCCTAGTTCTTCCATTTGTAATTTTGCTTTCTTAATTAATTTTGTAGCCTCTTTTTTTGTTTCATCATCTAAATTCTCGAATCTTCCGTCTTTTCCATTACGGGTTGGAAGGGGTACTCCTAAGTCTTTCAGTTGTTTATCCGCTTCCTCCTGAGTTAAGGCACCCTCTTTAACTTGTTTCATAATTTCTTGTACTTTTGTTTTTGTTTCGTCATCTAATTTCGCGAATTGTTCGCCTTTTCCTTTATGAGTTGGAAGGGTTACTCCTAGATCTTTTAGTTGTTTATTCGCTTCCTCTTGAGTTAAGGCGCCCTCTGTAACTTGTTTCATAATTTCTTGTACCTTTGTTTTTGTTTCATCATCTAAATTCGCGAATTGTTCGTCTTTTCCAATATGGGTTGGAAGGGTTACTCCAAGGTTTTTCAATTGTTTGTCCGCTTCCTCCTGAGTTAAAGAACCCTCTTTAACTTGTTTCATAATTTCTTGTACCTTTGTTTTGGTTTCATCATCTAAGTTCGCGAATTGTTCGCCTTTTCCAATATGAGTTGGCAGGGTTACTCCAAGATCTTTCAGTTTTGTATTCGCTTCCTCCTGAGTTAAGGCACCCTCTTTAACTTGTTTCATAATTTCTTGTACTTTTGTTTTTGTTTTATCATCTAAATTCGCGAATTGTTCGCCTTTTCCTTTATGTTTTGAAGATAATGACACCCCTAAGTTAGCTAGTTCAGTCCTTAGGTTGTTTAAAATTTCATCAACTTTTTGTTGTGTTTCAGCATCCAAATTTTTGTGTTTATCTACATTTTCTGTTTCCTTTTGATTTGTAGCTGCGAGAGTAGGAATCGTTGTACCGCCAAATATCCCTAATGTTAAGGCTCCTGTCATAGCATAAATCGAAAACTTACTTCTTATTTTCATTCTTATTCACTCCTTGAATTAGTGTAACGAGGTATCTACCCCTAAGCTTAGATTTAACTAAGCTATATCTACACTATATCGACGAAGTGTGTCAGCAGTATGTCAAAAGGACAGAATTTTTTAAAAAAATGATGAGTCAATTCCATAAAAGCCCTCTAAGCAAAAATACTATAAATTATTTTTCGTAAAAACCATTTTTATTGAAATCGCCAATTAGTATAGTTTGTAATTCATCAATAGAGAAAAACTTTTTATCAAGTTTGTAGTTGGCTAAAATTCCCAAACCTCCGCCTTGTCCAGGATAACTTACTATAGGAATTCCCGCTAAATTTAGTGCCTCAATATCCCGAAAAATAGTTCGTTTCGACACTTCAAGTTTTTCTGCCAGTTCTTGTGCTGTGAGTTTCTGATGATGAACTAATAAATTTAAAATACTAAACATTCGGGTCGATTTCATTTCCTCTTCCTCTTTCATATGTTTCTATAACGGTATTATTCTTTACCCTATTTGTTCAGTCTGCGTTTTTTTCCAATAAGTGTTTGGTCCATTACATGTTAAAGTTGCATGTTTCGGTACCTGTTTCATTATAAGAAGAAGATTTAGTAAATCAACTGACGATCCCATTGCGTTTAGTATGACCAAGAACTTTAATGTCGTCGTTAATAGTCCAAATACACTTAAAATTAGTGGCAAAATTATTGAAAGTATTATAAAAGGAGCAACCGTAATGAATATATATCTTGATTTTGAAATCTCTTCCTCCGTAATTACAAATGCACCGAACAGAGTAATCCCTACAGAAGTTTTTTCTGATTTCATAAAATTAGGAATGAATATCAAATGTAGTAATTCATGAATGATCATTAGTAAGACTAGCCACAAAATAATACTAAAGTTAATGGTTATAGTTATTGCACCATATGAAAATCCAAAATCACTCAAAAAAATACTGGAGAAAATATTTATTATCCCAATAGAAATCATTGAAGCGATCATCATTAAAGGGATCGATAACAATATAGCACTTATTAAATTCTTAGGTTCTTTCATCGGAATCCAGCCATTTTTAATTAATTCCACATGTAAATTTGGGTTACTTTTCGGCAATTTGTTTAGTAATTTCATTTAACCCCTCCATTACAATCTATTGATTTTTAATTATTTCACTTAATTGGAATATGCCTTCTTTAATTTCTTCGAGTGAAGCATACCCGTAGGAGATTCTTATAAATAATCCTGATTTTTCGGCATAAATACTACCAGGATTCAGAAGAATATTGTTGGATAATGCTTTCTCAAATAGTCTTTTCACTTTAAATTCAGGCTTTATTTTAACCCATATGAACAATCCACCTTTTGGGATGTCCCATGTAGCGTAAGGACTCAAATATTTATTCAGTGCATCTAAAGCAACTTCTCTACGAATGCTAAGTTGTTCTCTTACTTTATCAAGGTGATCATCATATAGATTACTTGATAGCCACTCTGCTGCCACGAGCTGGGAAAGAGTACTTGATCCATAATCGGATTGCATTTTTAAATCTGCTAATCGATTAATGACTGACTCCGAACCAACTATCCAGCCAATTCGTAATCCTGGACTAAGGGTTTTGGATAAACTCCCAACATATAATACATTTCCGAAATGGTCCATTGCTTTCAGTGGTTTAGGTGGTGGATTGTCAATCCATAAATCACGGTACACATCATCTTCTATAACTGGCAGTTGCTCTCTTTCACAGTATGCCATTAATTTCTGTCGTCTCTCTTCTTGCATTAAGGCGCCTGTTGGATTGTGGAAGGTTGGAATCGTATATAAAATATTCTTTCCTTTTTCATTTATCGGATAAATTGAATCTATGATAATCCCCTCATTGTCCATCGCTAATCCTTGCAACTCCATCCCCGCAGACTCAAAAACTGTCAATGAGTAAAGGTAGGACGGTATTTCTAACAATACCGTTGAGCCTCTTTTCAGGAGTCCAATTGAAATAAGATGTAAAGCTTGGAGCGCACCAGACACGACAAGAATGGATGACGGAGATGCTTCGATTCCCCTTACCTTTATATAATCACTAATGGCTTGGCGTAATTTTATATTTCCTTTTGGCTCTTCATAGCCAAAAGTGGTCAGTTGATTCGAAACCTTTTGAACAACGGATTTCATCTCTTCTAAAGGGAACATCTCTGGTGATAACTCCCCTTTACTCAATTGAATAAGATTCGCATTTGATTCCGCTTCGTTAATCTCCTGCACCATAGAAACGCTTGGTTTATGTGTTCCTAAAGTGACATTTTCATTCCAGTTCGTCGATGATTTTGCCCCCATCAAAGTCCAAGTATTATTGGTGACTAATGTTTCCTTCCCTGCTTTACCTTCAATGAGTCCTTCTGCCATTAGTTCCTCTAGAGCTGTTATAACTGTACTTCGATTAACCTCAAACTGGTTGGCAAGATTACGTTGACTTGGTATGGGACTGCCGATCGTCCACTCCCCTTTCGCAATTTTCTCTTTTATAAAATCAATAATTAATTGGTATTTTGGCTTTTTCATATGTACTCCCTTTAATGAACTGGTTGGTTTTTTTCATTTTAACCTGTTGGAGAAATTTTACCAAAATCCTATTAATATTGAAAACAAGAATTTGATTGGTTGGATTGAGAAAGTAAAACGAGGTGTATTCATGTTAAAAACATTAGATTTAAAGATTTTTTCTGCTCATTTCATAACTATCCTTTTATGGGCATCCGCTTTTCCAGGAATACGTGTGGCATTGACGGCATATTCACCTGAACATATATCACTTTTACGATTATTAGTCGGCTCATTCGTATTAATCATCATAGCAGTTATCACTAAAACGCCTTTACCTGCGCTAAAAGATATCCCTATTATTTTATTGCTTGGCTTTTTAGGATTCACTGTGTATCAAGTAGCACTAAATTATGGGGAGCAAACGATTAGTGCTGGCGTTGCAAGTTTACTTGTTTCAACAACCCCTATATTCACTGCCTTGTTGGCTGTATTCTTTTATCGTGAGAAACTTGGATTATGGGGATGGCTTGGTTCACTTGTTGGTTTTTGTGGTGTAGCATTCATTTCTGTAGGAGGTTCAACTAAAAGTTTTGTTTTTAATCCTGGGATTATCATCGTATTAGTAGCATCCCTTTCAGAAAGTATATACTTTGTTTTTCAACGTCGTTATCTAGAAAAATACGGAGCTCTTTCCTTCACGATGTACGCAATTTGGTCAGGTACTATTTTTATGTTGCTATTCTCGCCAGGTCTAGGTGAAGCCATTATGAATGCACCGTTAAATGCAACGTTCGTCACTTTGTATCTTGGCATTTTCCCAACAATCATCCCCTATTTTATGCTAGCCTATGTTACATCACGAACAGGGGCAGCTGAAGCAACGAGTACACTTTATTTAACTTCTGTTTTTGCATTTCTTATCGCATGGATCTGGCTTAGAGAGGTACCACATTTTTCTGCCATCACAGGTGGTTTGATTACTTTAGTAGGTGTATTTATTGCAAACATAAAGAAAGAAGATATTATGAAAGGAAATAACAATGCTCAGAGTTTAAACTAACAATATACTTTTACTTTATCTTCCTATCGCTTTGGCATAATAAAAAGTCAACTCTTAATAAAATGAGTTGACTTTTTTATAGATAAGTAGATTATTCAGTTTTTACTAAATTTCAAAACGACTAAATCATACATTCTAAATAAAAACTTTATTGACACAAATCCCACTGAAACTAAAATAATAAAATAAGTTGAAACATAAATTATGCTTTTAAAATCACTTATTACTGGCGGGTTGACAAACGCTATAGCAATAACAAAAGCCAAAATAAAAATAAAAAAATTACTATCTAATAATTTCATGAGGTGCACACCCCCCATAGTTTTTTTATTTTTTATTAAAGCCATCCATTTGTTTCACAAAAATCTGTAAAGAACCAGTATTCACCTTTTAAATTTTTGCATGCTTTAATAATACCATAAGTAATCACATGGTAAATAATAACTGCACCTGCCGTTCCTAATAAATATTTTGCGATAGGGATCAATATTCCAGGAATTACTGGCAAGAAATATGGTGCGGCCTCAATATTTTGATTTTCTAGACTTTCATCAAAACCAATTTCATTATTCATATTCTCAACTTCAGTCACTGATAAACTTTCAAAGAAGACTTTTGCATTACTTACTTCGTTTTTGTCAAGCCATTACTTAAGGCTGATTCACTATCAAATTCATATTTTTTTGTTATTGTATTGTAATAAACAGATTCTGCAATAATTTTCCCCTTTCGTTCAAAATCTTCATTAGCCAATGCTATTGAGCTAAACGGAAGAATAAATAAACTTATTATCATTGTTACTACAATTGTTAACTTAATATTTACTTTATTTACTAGTTGCAAGATAGTCGCCTCCATTTTATTCATACTATTTGCTATAGCAAGTAAGTATTTAACTCGAGTTATATATATCCTACCATTACCAATATTTCCGAAACAATGGTACTTTCACGCCAAAAAAAGTGGCGGAGCAACCATCATTTTTGGCGGTATTTAATTAATTGCCAGAAATACTGCCAAAACACGCCATTTATACCGCACTTATTTGACGGTATTACTTTTTTTGTAAAATGTCACACTAAAATATTTGAAATCCTATTTATTTTATTATTCATTTTCATATATCCACAACGTTTGCTTTTTGCACCAGCTTCACGGATTGAAAAAGCAAAATTTAAAGAGAGTAAGAATAAAAGGAAATAGAAACTTAGAAAATAAAATAACGCTGTCAGAAGCTTCGACAATCAGTAACATGTACAGTTGTCTAACTCGATTACTCTCAAAGCGCAAAATTAAAAATGAGTCCGGTACAATACCGAACTCATTTTACTCAAGCTGCCTAATGAAATAACCGTGTCTAATTTTTAGGGGTCACTTCAAATTAATGTGAAAGGCAATTAATTATTTTAATTATTTCATTAGAATGCATGTAAACAGTACTTCTACTCAAAAACTCACTTAAAATAAAAATTCATCGCGTTTTGACAAAGAATTTTTTCCACCGAACTCGGATCAAACAATTCTTGAATTAGTTCAATATCTGCATAAGCAAATGGTCTTTTTGCTCGTGTGGACGGCAAGTCTGTACCGAACATTAACGCTTCGGGATTGACAGCGTAAATAGATTTCAACGCATGTTCTACATCGAGCTCTACACGGCCAAAACCTGTCGCCTTTACTCGTACACCTTTTTCTACGAGTCGCAACAGATGCGGTAAGCCTTCCTCGGATAACCCTAAATGATCAATTGAAATCGCCGGTAAATTTCCAATCGTTGGTGCAATTTCAGGCAAATTTTTTGCGTCGATATATAATTCACTATGCCAGCCAGCTAAATCATAAACACGTCGCGCAAAGTAATCGAGTTTCGATAAATCTTCGGAGCCGCCACGCTTCACATTGAATCGTAGTGCACGTACACCTTTTTTATGTAAATCCATAATCTCATCATCTGTCACCGAAAATGGTAGCTGCGTCACACCACAAAATGCAGATCCCATTTTCTCTAAAGCATTCACTAAATATGCTTGATCAAAACCTTGAAAAGAACCGGATACAATTGCTCCACCTACAATATGATAAGTCGCAGTTTCTTTTTGGTAATCTTCTACAACATAACTAGGTGGTACATATCCTTGATTTTCAGTAATCGGAAAATCAAAATCAATAATGTGAAAGTGTGCATCAAAAATTCTCATCACTCCGCCTCCTTTCTTTTACATTAACAAATACACGACATAAAAGAAAGTTATGGTTTTTTATACAAAAACATAACTTTATCTTATCAACAAAATCTTGCAAAAATCCTTTCTAACAAATATCGCGATCCACAATGTCATTTAGTTATAAGAAATACTTTAAAGCATTTCCTCCAGATGTAATTAACGCTAGAAAACCTGCAACCATCATCCATATTGCATAGCGATTCTCTTCTTGTTTTCTCTTGCTTATCCAAATTAATATCAGGCTACAGAATAATAAAATTACACCTAAAACGGCACCTGCAATAATGCCTATAAACATTCCCATTTCTTATTTCTCTCTCTCATTTTTATTGTAAGCATAATTCATTGCATATTTCTGTAGTTACATCGCATCCTCATTCTCAATATTACGAATACCTAAATACGCAATTATTACTCCAACGGCCGCAAGCCCTAGTTGAAGTGGAATGAAGGTCACCAATGAGACTGCAGGATTATAAGCACAAGCAATAGCCACCACGAGTAGAGATGAACCAATCGTGGCCGGAACAGAATGATTACGCATCCCAAAATACAATGGAATTAAGCTTATTCCTGTTGAGGCAATAGCAAAAGGAACTATGTTTATGACTTCACCTATGTACTGATTTGCAGTTATTGTGAATGGAACGATAGGAAAATAAACATTAATGATAGAGAATAGACCAGCTACTACGATATTAGACAACATCATCGTTAATAATGTAATAAAAGCTATCAAGGTCAATTTACTAGCGATCAGTTTCTTGCGACTAACAGGATAAGTGAACATGATCAAAATAGTTCTGTTTTTATATTCTTCAATAACTAGTTTCGCAATTAATACAGAGGCGAACACAATAAATGTTGCCCTCACACTTGCACCAATCATTACATAAACATCTTGATACGTTGAAATGGGTATATCCCCTTCTCTCTGTGAAATAAAAATTACGCAACACACTATTGCTGTTATAACGATGTTTGCGATAATTGCACCTTTTAAATACCAACCTAAATTAAATTTCTTGAGTTCCAGTTTTAGTAGCTGTAGCATAACATCATCACTCCTCTTCAATTTGTTATTGCATGATAATATAAACAACACTAAGTATATTAGATATTGGTATACCATACCCATTCCTGTATTTATAAATTAATAAACGTAATAAAATAATAACTAAAATAATAGTCAATGTTGTTTTCATAAGAATATCCAATAATGGCATTAGTCCAGTTCCAATTTTCAATCCCCAAGACACGAGATCAACAGGAAAGGAAGTCGCCATAATACAAATGATAATTCTTATAAAATATTTAGATAATTGATATTTTTCCCATCCTAGTTCCATCAGTTTAAGCATGGATTCTCTCTCCGTTCTTCTATTTAAGACATATATTTCGTGAAGAGTAACTGTTGCCCGTTAGTGCGGAACAAATTCGAATTTCTCGTTCGTAAATGATACCCTTACTACACTCATAATCCAAAAAATGCAATAGAATTTCACCATTCTTCACATACGTGTTTACACCCGTAACCCCCTCACATGTACTTAATTTTACGAATCGATCATCTCTTTTTTCTTACTCATTCCTTACAAATTTATTAATTGTAAAAAATAAGCTAACAATTAGTATGCATTTCTGTTCTTGATTTGCTGGTTTAATTGTTATGAATACTTTGGAAAACAGCAGAAAAACAATATGGTTCGTTTTAAGCGAGATAAAATATCTAAATAAAAAATACCAGGCTCAAATTAATGAGTACCTGGTATTCTTTAAATCTTACCTTATGTCATTGAAAAATTTACATTAATTGAATACCTTATCTGGAGTCTAGTTTTTTGTTAATACAGAAGTTTTAAGTTTCTTTACTCCGTTCAAAATGAAATTATGTATTCTATGCTTTTACCTGACTTCGTACTGAATTACTCTAGTTTGGTTTGTAAGTTGCAATATAAACGCCTACCAGCACCATTACCATCCCAACGATTTGTATCAATGTAATTGTGCTGCCATATGCAATAACTGCAAGTAAAGTTGCGACAATAGGCGTCAAGTTTAAATACAAGCTCGCTTTACTACCTCCTAAGCTCTCTACCCCCTTGTTAAAAATAACATAGCCAATCAACGTCCCACATACAACCATATAAAACATTTCAATCCAACTTTGAACCGACATATTGACTACTTGACCCCAACCGCCTTCAAATACTGTACTGATTGCTAGGAAAACAGCACCAGATAACATCATAATCGTATTTGAAAACATCACTGGTATACCTTTAAGCATGGATTCACCCATTAATGCATAAATAACTCCGCATAAAAGAGCCCCGACAAAAAGCAAATCTCCTAAGTTAAAAGAAAGAGAAAACAAAGCAGAAAGTGACCCTTTTACAATAACTATAATTACCCCAATCATCGATAAAGTTAAACCTGCTCCAGCTTTATTGTTCCATTTTTCTTTACCTAACATGACGGCCCCTAGCATAGTGAATACAGGCATTGCAGCTATAATTAACGCACCGTTTGTCGCAGAAGTATACTTCAATGCCGTAAAAAAGAAAGCATTGTAACCGAAAATCCCGATAAACCCAATAAATAACAAACCTTTCCATCGATTTCTGATTACTTGCCAATGCCATTCTTTCTGAATTGTTATAATTGTAACGAGTATAATTCCTGTTATGCCAAAACGAAGCGTAGCTGCAACAAGTGATGGAACTTCTGTAATGACATGTTTCGCTGTCGCAAATGCTCCACCCCAAAACAAAGGAACGAGCAGCATTAATAAATAAATGTTTTTTGTTTGATTTTTGTTCTTACCCTTCATTATTTAATCCTCCTAATATTTTCAATAGGTTCATATGTTTAAAAGTTTAAACATATGAACTTTAATTGTAAAAAAGAACAAATCAATAGCTTTGTTCAATAGATTGAATTAACTCTTTGATTTGTTTTAGAAACTCATTAGAACTCAATGAATAATATTTTTCATTCCCATTTCGGTTAAAAGTAATTAAACCTGCTTGTCTTAAAATTTTCAAATGATGGGAAACAGCTGGTCTAGAAAGCTCTATTCTTTCTGTTAATTGATTTACATTTAAGCTATCATGTGTGAGTAAAAGCATGATGATTTGTTGACGATTAACATCACCAAGTGCTTGAAAAATCGGGGTTGATAATTTAAACTTCTCTAAAACTTGTTCTTTGTTATCGCAATTAAAATTTTCCATAATTACCATCCCTATGTTTAAATTTTTAAACATACTTATTTTTAATTAAAAATCATAATTTGTCAAGATAATCTTTATTTTCACTAAAACCCTTATAGAAAACTACTTCTAAATGGATATAGCGATAAAACTTTTATAAAGCTCCATTTATCTAAACAAAAAAACTAGGCTCATAAATAATTTGTGAATACCTAGCCTTCTTTATGCGTGTTCATTTGTAAACCATGACATGACTAGTTTACCCTATAATTCTTAAAAGATTCTGAAGTTCTCGATTTATGCTATGTAGCCAAAGTAATTCCAAATGACGACTTCTTAAACATCGCCACTTTCTTTCAGGTTGTTTGGTTTCGTACTTTTCGAGTCAATTCAAAAAATAATTGAATACCTAGTCTTTTTTGTTTTTATGCATTTTTGTAAATCCTAATATACGAATGCTTAATAAAGAGCTTTTATAAATTTTATTTACTCTTCATACGTTTAGCTTCTTCGATCATACTTGAAAGTTTCATGAGCGTTTTCCAATTGCGGACAGTTGCTGGAATCTCAAGCTTTTTTAGATTATTGCCTAGTTTGGAATTTCGAATGCTATCATAAAATAAAAGATACACATCTCTTCCATTTATGACACTGAGTTCTTTTTCATTTACAAAAGATAAAAACTTGTCACTATTAGCCTTTGAAGGAGCAGTCGGCAACAAGGCAACATGTAAACATTCCCCTTTACACGAGCTTTCCGCTTCTGAAATCTCCTGATCTGAAAAAGGAGATTGACTAACAATCTGCTGTATTTTCTCTGCTGTCCTAATGATAACAACGCTAGATACTCCAAAATCCTCTTTAATTTTTTCGTGTATTTTCGTTTGCAAAAGCTCCTCGGTTTCGTCTGATTCAAAAAGGATGTTTCCACTTTGGATATACGTCTTCACATTCTGTAATCCTAATTGCTCCAGTGAATTTCTTAATTCTGCCATGATGATTTTATTATGCCCGCCTACATTAATTCCTCTAAGTAATGCAATATATATGGTCATACTATCCCGCCTTTCTATTTACTCTTATTTACTAAAAATAGCTACATCCTTGTATTGCTGTAAAGTCTTATCCTCTAGAAAATCTATAATCAGTTCATTAAAAATATCTCGGCGCATCGTACTTAATGGATCGAATGCATTTTCGAATAATGCTAGTTTTGCATTTTGAATATGTTTAAAAATAGTTCGGGATCCTTTCCCTTCATCAACGCCTGTTATAACTTTCCCTTCGCCGCCCATTACAAGCGTAGGTGACTTTATTCGATACAATTGATCGGTATGAGTTGGAAATGGTGCTTTTTTCATTGCCAGCAACATCTTTTTATCAATCGAAAAAGACTTTCTTAAGATCCTTTGCGTATAAGGGTCCTCTTTATAAAATTTCATCATGATATTTATAATTGTGTGGTAAGGAAGTAGACTAAATATAAAATTTGATATCGACAGTACCCAGCTAGCCGCGATTGTGGGCATCTCACTATAACTATTAGAGACTACAAGCTTATCTATATAAGTTGGGTATTTTATTGCAAGTAGAGTAGCCAATTGACCACCTTGCGAGACACCGACGACATGAATTTTGCTAATTTCTAATACATCCAAAAAACATTTGATATCCTCCACAATGATATGATGATCATATTTATTATTCGGGAATTCCTTTGTTGTATCACCATGCCCTCTATAATCTGGCATAATCATTTGATAGTGTGTAGAAAATGCTTCAAATTGAGGCTCCCACATTTTCCACGATGCTCCGCTCCCATGCAAAAACAATATAGGCGTTCCTTGACCTCTAATTTCGTAATGGATAGTGATATTGTTCGCATTAACATTTGGCATAAAATATCCCTCTACTTTGTATTACTAGCATTTCGCTCTTTTCACTGTACTAAAATTTGCTCAGTCTGTTTGATAAACTTGATACTATCATCGATTGTTGATAGATCTTGTAACTTCTTTGCACGTTGGGGAATGCTCGTATGCAAAGTCCATGCCCATTCATCTGAATTTAGTTGATTGAAATTACGCTGCTTCAGGAAACCCAAAGCAAAATTTAAATACTTTGTAGAACGGACAATGATGCCGTACCTTTTTTGCACCTATTAATTAAATAAGGAATTTATTTCGTTAATTGATTGAACTATTATGTCGGGTCTATCTAAATGTATTGAATGACTTGCTTCTTGCGCGATATGAAATTTACTTTTTAAAGTCAGATTAACTTGGTTCATCATAAGTTCTTGCCATTTTTCTTCAAATAACCTTAACTCCCACTCTGGTAAACCTTCCATTGTGCCTAACCTAATGGTATATTCTTCATCTCGACTTATAACAATTAAAGGTATATCGGGGTATACTTTCAAATTCTTAATAATCTCTCCGTCCCTCTTCCAATTGCTAATTTCAGAATACATTGCTTTGTACAAAGAAGGATTTATCTGAAAATTTATTAAGCGTTTTTGAATATCATTTGGAAGTAACTTTTGTTTTTCTGTTAGAGTAGGGTTAATAATTCCACGTAATTCTTCCCTTTTCATTTGAGAGTAAGCACGACATTTTTCCATCCAAATTTCATCTGTCGATCCTTCATTTAAAACAGGTAAATTCAAGTCATCTAAAACCTTTAAATCAACAGAAGTTGAATCTACTAATACTATTCCAGCAACCTTTTCAGGATACTCTTTCACAAAATGTTGTACACATAACCCACCATAAGAATGACCAACTAATACTACAGGTTCAGATAATTTAAGCAAACGTATCATTTCACTTACTTCGTTTACGACTGTCTGTGTATTACGGACCTCATGACTAATTTCACTTGCGCCTAGCCCTGGTCTATGAAACATTATCACTCTATTTGATTTACTTAATGACTCTGTCACTTCATACCATTCATCGAATGAACAACCCATTCCTGTAAGGATTATTATTGGTGTCCCATTTTGCCCTTTTTGTAGTATCTCAATCTTATTTTGATTTATTGTTAAAAATTCACTAATTTTACCCACCTCTTTATTTAAAAATCACTTAAGTTTTCTCGTTCAAATAATCTGGTCCTTTATCTTCACAATCTTTATAGAGATATTAACATAAATTCCCAACAATAAAAATCACCTCACCTCTTAGAAATCTATAGAGGTAAGATGATTTTTATCAATCTTTATTATAAATGGTCAAACTTTTTTGCAAAGCCACATTATCGGAAATTGAAGCATACTAGGAAAATAATAAGTTGTAATTACTCAAAAAGGAACCCAACAATTATGAGTGCCCTAAATAAATTTCTTATCTATAAGAATCATGTGTAGGTTGAAACAAGTCTTCTTCTGAATCTCTAACAACAGAAAAGTGATCGACATTGTAATGACCATGAAGTGTATGATTATGATGCTTTATTATATGTTCGGCACTCAAAACATCACTGTCAACAGTTGAATGCCCATCACCAACTAACGTGACATCCAAACCACTAATAGTCGCAGTTCTTACTGCACTATCGATACAGTGCTGCGTCGAACAGCCCATCATAACAACATGTTTAATTTCTTGAGATCGTAAATGATTTAGCAGTTCAGTCCCATGGAAACAATTCGTTGCTTTTTTATCGAAAATCTTTACTTCCTGAGGAATACTAATGCCATGATGAATTTCGAACCCTTCCCCTTTACCTTCAGCAACATCAAGATCCCTTACAAAAACAATTGGTACATTGGATTTCCTTGCTTTGTTAATGACTAAATTGATATTTCTAATAAGCTGCTCCTTCTTAAAAACAGCTTTTTCTTTCTCATTGCCATCCATTAATTCTTGCTGAGCATCAATAATAAGTAATGCTTGATTCAAATAATTTTCCCCCTTCAATTTGAGGAAACTAGTAGTTAGATGGTTTCCCCTTTTTGTTTAAAACGCTAACATTATTTTTGTTCATAGTATCTACCCCCTAAATGAAATTGTCATTTAAGACTAATTAATTTTACCATTTATTCCAAAAAGGGAACAGCTGATACAATGGAACATTTCAGGCTCATCACCAAAACGTGTGGTTGTTCCATCTGTGCGCGTGCTTTCCTGAGGGCGTCAGTCTCCCCTCCAATCAACTTATATATATGACATATGTTTTAACAAATGTCATCCACCAACTTTGATCATGAGCTACATTTCACTAATTTTTGATACTGTTACAATGATGAAGTATATATTCCATACACTGAACAGTATCATCAATGCGTTGTCTTTTTGAATTACAATAGCGTATATTGGAACCTTCTCGAATACTGATAGCTTCGTTAATAATATCGTGGAATTCTTCCGGTAAATGATGTATTGCATATTGACAAGCATCTACTTTTGAAACAATATCTTTTTCTTTTAATGTGTAAAATTGCCTTAACATCCCAGTAATAGACCATTCTACTTCTACATCAACTAATTTATTCGGTATCAAAAATGCTTTATTTTTATATTTATTAAATGTTTTCAATCTATTCGCCCAATAACTGTTCATGTTTTGTAAAACATAATCAACAAGCACTCTTTCATCTACACTGAAGTTATATGTAGCTACATCCGGTCCTAAAACGGTAATCCCTCTATTTTTTAAAATCCACCAAGTGATTGGGTTAATATCATCAATACCCCAGTATGTTTTGCCTTCATTTACCTTTAGACATCCTTTTACCTCACTCTGTTTCTTGCCAACATCCTCAACTAGTATATAACTGCCATCCATCCCTATTTCCTTATATTTTCGATTTAATTCTTTGTGAAGATCGGCTATAACTTTCACATCTTCTTCTGTTAAGGTTCTGTTTACAACTGTAATAAAATCGATATCACTAGAACCGTTTATGTATGCGTTAAGAGCAGTTGAACCATGTAAATAGAACCCTTCAAATATATTAGGTATTTTATTTTGAAATAGAGTTAAATATTCATTTAAAACTGTTTGAGCCTGAATAGGAATTCTAGAATCCATAAACACTCTCCTTCTAATCTAATTAATATTTATAATACCAAAACGTCCACTATATTTTCCATTATTAACAAAAATGTGGTTATCATCATTATGTAAAGTTGATTTCCGTTTCGCTAACGCTGCAGGTCTCATCTGTCCCACGGAGTCGCTCATTCTCCGTTACATACAGGGCAAACGTATTAAACAAATGTCATCCGAGGAATAAAACCTAATAAGACCTTTTCTCATTCTCAATTTGAATCCAAATCTGTTGAATTAGTGGAGTATCTTTTAAAAATTCATTGGGTATTCTAGGAATTAGATAGGGAGTGGGGGAATTTGTACACAGGTTATATACAAGTAGTTGTTCAAACGGTTATTACTTTTTTTGTTCTTCTGACACTTACGAGGTTTTTAGGTAAAAAACAACTAAGTCACTTAACCTTCTTTAACTACGTAACTGGTATTACAATTGGTTCTATTGCAGCCAATATGGTGATATTAAAAACAATTGTATTCACAAAATTTTTAGTAAGCTTAATTGTTTGGTGTGCGCTTACAACTTTAATTAGTTATATCGCTCTAAAATCCGGAAAAGCAAGAACGTTACTTGATGGACAACCGACAATTGTTATTAAAAAAGGGAAAATAGATAGAGAAGCTTTATCCACCACTAAAATTAATATTGATGACCTTACGATGATGATTAGACAGTATCAAGTTTTTTCAATTACTGAAATTGACTATGCTATTCTAGAACCAAATGGCATGCTTAGTATTCTGAAAAAGCCTGAATTTCAAAGCCCACAAAAGCTGGATTTAAAAATCGCTACTTCCTCCCCGGCTTTTATCCCCATTGAAATCATTACAGATGGGAAGCTATTGCCAAGGAATTTACTAGAAGTTGGAAAAAGTAGAGAATGGCTAGATAACGAATTAAAAAAGGCAAATGTAAAAGCAATCGAAGAAGTTTTTTATGCAGAAATTCAACCAAACGGCAACATATTTATCCAAAAATTTGATTAAGAAGATTTTCTTATTCAGTTGCTTCCTAGCACCTAAAACTTGACAAAAAAAAATATTTATGCAATAATTTACTTTTATGATATTTATTTGTAAAATAGGATTCTCCTGGCCAGGGGAATCCTATTTTTTTTTGAAGGAGTGTATTTGCATGAATAAAGGTGAATCCAGTTTAACTTCATTAATCTCAGCATTTGGTAGAGCTTATCATAGTCAATTTGATACCCCTAAAATTTTCAATGACTATCTAGTAAAAGAGTTAATCACACAAAAAGAGTTCCATGACATTCAAACAAATATGGTTCAGGGCATCCAGTTTTTTAACAAAGAAATCGCCGAAAAATTAAAAGGACAAACTGAAGAGCAATTAAAATGGATTGTGCAAACTCAACTTTCCCCTACGCCCTTGGCACGTGCAGCATATTGCGAAAAGGTTTTACTCAATGAAATAATGCTAGGTTTACAGCAATATGTCATCCTTGGGGCAGGCTTAGATACATTTAGCTTAAGACACTCTGAACTTGAAAACACGTTGGAAATCTTTGAAATTGATCACCCTGCAACACAGGAATTTAAAAAGAAAAGATTGACTGAAGTTGATATAAAGCTTCCGAGTAATGTACATTACGTTTCAATGGATTTCACAAAAAAGTTTGCCTATCAAAATTTAATAGATAACGGCTTTGACAATAAAAAAACTTTCTTCAGTCTACTAGGTGTATCCTATTATTTAACGAAAGAGGAAACGTCAAGCTTACTTGATCATTTGTTTGCCACTGTACCATCAGGAAGTTCTATAGTGTTGGACTATGCAGATGAAAAACTATTTGAAGAAAAAGGTATTTCGAATCGAGTAGACAATATGGTGAAAATGGCTGCAGCTAGTGGTGAACCGATGAAATCATGCTTTACTTATGAAGAAATAGAAAAAATGTTAGAAAACTCTGGCCTGCTTATTTATGAACATCTAACGCCAGATACATTAAATGAGCTTTATTTTGACAATCGAAAAGATTATTTAACAGCCTTCGAAACAATTCACTACATTCATGCTGTGAAAAAATAATTGAAGTTTGGAGGAGTCTAATGGAAATTTATCAATTGTCTAAAGAAAACGGCAAAAATATAACACAATTTAAGTCAAATTTTATTATGTCTCGAATTATCAACACTGAAGCATCAGCTAGTATCGGGTGTATGTATGTAGAAGAAAACGGTGTTATTGGCTATCATCAAGCTGTAGTTCCCCAGCTTCTCTTAATTATTGAAGGAGAAGGATTTGTAAGAAATGAACAGGAGCAATATTTTCAAGTCCAGCCTGGTGACGCAATTTTTTGGGAGAAGGACGAATGGCATGAAACAAAATCAGATAAAGGATTAACAGCTATCGTGATAGAATCTGAACAATTAAATCCCGCAGCATTTCTGCCTTTAAAATAATGTACTAATATTTTTAAACTATTTCTCAGGCAATTAACTATGCAAGAATAACATCGTATCATATTTTAGTAATGTAAGATGGTTTAGTCTTACACCTCCGATGCTTTGTTACTAAGGGTCACTTATAATAATAAGTGGCCCTTTATAAATTTACTGTTCAGGAAATAGTGTTTCTAAATAGTTTATTGACAAACTCCTAGTGGATTTCCGTCTGGATCATAAAAGGTAAGAAATTTCGTCTCACCTTCTCTATCTATTTCATTCACTTTTACATTCTTTTCGATTAATGATCGATATGTTTCTTCAATGTCATGCGTTATAAAATTAAAGAACTTCCCGACGCCAAAATAATTCTCTGGGAAATTTAGTGGAATATGATTTTTTGCTTTTACTAAACAAACAACAGTTTGAGATTCTGCATCAATTTTCATTACTGCAGCGCCCTCTTCTAAGTATAGAAGTGAAAATCCTAGTTTCTCCTCATACCATTTAGCAGATAATTCGGGGTTCTTAATTGGAATAAATATTGCTTCTACTCCCTTTAATATAGGTTTACTCATATTTTCCCGCCTTGTATTCTTCTTTAAATATAGGGCTCAGCTCACTCCACACATCAAATTTATTTCCGTCTACATCAAAGAAAACAAAATTTCTTCCCGCATGACCCCTATTTTCAACTTCTCCAACTTTAATCCCTTTATCGATAAAAACTTTACGAATAGTCTCTAAAGCACTTAATCCATCCACCTCAAAGGTTATCGAAAAATGTTCTTCCCCATTGCAATCAATGAAATTTGAACTTTGATTGTTCATGGATCTAACAAGAAAAAAACTTTGATTGGCAAAATTAAGAATCGCCTTATCACTATCCTGGTAACAGCGTTCTGCGCCCAATTTATTTACATACCATTCACATGACAGTTCTACATTGCTAACTGGAATATAAGTCGTTCCAATTCTCATTAACGTTTCACTCATCCACTCACCCTCTCCAATGTCTCTAGTGAATTATTCTATTCTCAGCCTTTATATCCCTTTATTCCTATGCACAAGATGTAATTAGTGGCGATAAAATAAATAGTGCAACCAAACCACTAGTTGTAACATTACTCATAACTAAAATTGATTTAATTTAGACCTCTCCTTTCTCTTTGTAATTTATTCTATATATTATAGAGAGAGAGAATTGTAAAAGGCACTTTAATATCAAGTGTATTTGATTCATAAAATTTTTTGGAGAGCATGTGCTGTCGGAGAAAAAATAAATTCTTTAGTATGGAGGAATTTTAAAATATGGAACAAAAGCAATTAACCTCATGGTGCCCAAAAGGCTTTTTTCAGTGGCTATTAACAGGTCTTTCTGTAGTTCTAACACTTCTTACTGCCCTGATAACATATGCCATTTTTCATACAACTAATATTCTCAGTGTAGTTGGTTTCCTAGGATCGCTCGCATTGTACACTCCATGGTTTTTATTATTTCTAACATTTTTTATCATAATGCTATTAATACTTACTTTATGGAAGAAAGCTAAAATCGCTCAATTCATGTTGATTCCACTTTTGTTAATAAATGTATTTTTAAATGTGGAGCCAATTATAGAAATGAAGAACTATGCTAAAAAAGAAAATGTTCAAGTTTCACTTTACTCTCACTTTTTTAACAAAACAGAAATATCATCAAAGTTTACAAAAGATATCGTATACGGAAAAACTACAGATGGCGTTGAGTTAAAACTTGATATGTGGCTCGCCAATGAAAAATTGAAAAACACACTTACCCCTGCGGTGATAAAGGTACATGGAGGCGGATGGGTTGAGGGTAGTAAAGGGGGTGCCCCTTATTTGAATCAATGGTTCAGTGAATTAGGATTTACTGTTTTTGATATAGAATATCGCATGCCTCCCCAAGCAGGATGGAAAGATGAGGTAGCTGATGTGAAATCAGTAATAGGATGGGTAGTAGAACATGCGGATACTTACAAAATTGATCCTGAAAAAATAAATGTAATGGGTGATTCAGCAGGTGGAAATTTATCTATGCTTGCTGCTTATAGTATGGGAGACAAAACTTTACCACCGTCCACCAATGTACCATCAGTACCTATTAATACTGTGATTAACTTTTATGGACCGTCAGATATGACAAAATTTTATCAGAATAACCCGAGTCCAGGCTATGTGCAAAATGTGATGAATAAGTATGTAGGGGGCCCACCTTCACAATTTCCTGATCGTTATCAAAAGCTTTCTCCGATCAATTATATTGGAGAACACACACCACCTACTATTATGTTTTTAGGAACAAGCGATAGTCTTGTCCCAACAGAACAAGCGAAAATATTAGGCAAGGAACTCTCAAAGAATAATGTTCCTCATGAGATCTATTATCTGCCGAAAGCTGAACATGTTTATGATGGAGTACCAGGTAGTTTAAATACCCAAATTACTTTCGAGAAGCTCAAGGTATTCCTTCAGAAATATAACAAATAAATTGATACAGAAAGATAAAGTTGATTTTAAAAAGAGCCCTGAATAATTAAAGTGGCCCCTGTCAAGCAAAAAACGAAATGAAGTAACCTGAGCTTTAAAGCATGTAGTGGACTTTAACCACCGAGTTGTTGTGCATGATGGCACACATTACAAAATGACCAGACTCCATTTCGAGTTCTGGTCATTATTTTTCTTTTGCTTTGGCTCTTTTCGTATAGATCGTTGCTTTTGGTTTGGTTATCTTCTTCAGCTCAGCCCCCGTTAGTTTAAGAAGACAATTTTATGAAATCAATTATTTTTAATGATCAAGTTGTTTCCTATCTTAATTTGTTTAGTAGATTTTTCTTCATTCTCACAGTCCAATATTACTTCAACTGAATGTTTTTTAGATTCTACAAAAGAAATGATTTGTCTTCCTAGAGAAACAGTGATTGTACTATCGTTCATTTTATAATCTTGAAAAAGTGTTTTTATTATAATTTTGTCTTGTTCAGCCAATGTGCCATAAATCTTTACTTCTAATATTCCATTAATGTTCTTTTCCTTACTATTCGGTACCATATATTTTTGCATAAATGCTTTACTTTTTTCATCATTAAGTTGTTGTAAGAAAAATTGAAAAGGCATTCCTTCAAATTTAGGTAAATATGAATTTTTCCAAGGCATTTCCTTACTTAGTAGTTTAAAGAACCATTTGAATTTTAAAGGTTTCGGCGTTGATGCTAGAATGTTCTGACTAATAAGTTTCTGATATGTTCCTTCAATATCATCTACTTCTAATGCAAAACCAATAAGTCCCCTATGCCCACTATGATAGTCCTCAGTCCAACCTTCTATCCAGCCCCCACCATCTTTTGATTTGATTTTAATCAACTCAAAATATTCATTCCCAATCCATATGTTCGATACCTTAAACCCTTTCGTACCCTTTCCCCATTTCGGTTCATATGGAAGACCAATAGTGTGAACTTTCCTAATAAAATTTTCATCTTCTTGTACAAAACTATCAACATTTACAACTAAATGGTCAATCTTCAAATAATTCTCCCCCAATAAGTGATTTTCTTTCACTAATCTCCCTTTACTTTGATATGCTTCCCCTTATCAACTAGACATTCCTGTTAAGTTAGTTAAATTCTTCATTCTTCTTTGATAAACGATTTTCAATACTACTTCAACATTTCTTATAAATATCCCTTAATCCCTTCTCATTCGACTAGCCTGCACCGTTAGTTGAATAGCAACAATCTTTTCGAAAATAGCCTTTGCTTTACTTTGAACAATTATTTGTCACTATACTTGAATGTTTTTAAGGAAATAATAAGTGTCAATGCTAAGCATCCTATTAAAAGGAGTAAAGATTGTCCCCATGTACTAAAGTTATTTATAAATGCAGCTTTAATCCCATTTAAAAACCATTCAAATGGATTTACCAGACTAATATATCGTATAAAGTTTGGCGCCTTTTCCATTGTAAAAAATGCATTGCTACAAAGTAACATTGGGATCATCAGTACATTGGCAGACATACTTAAATGTCCCTCGTTTTTCACGAGGCTTGATATAAAAAAGCTTAAAAAAACAAAACTTAATGAGGCTATTAGAATAATCGGTGTCATATATAAGAAGGTATTAAAAGGAAAATCTAGATGATTGATAACGATAGAAAATAAAAGCACGATATAAGATAAGATAATGGCAACAATTGCCCACGAACTCGAAATACTAATGATATATTTCCATAAAGGCATAGGTGTAGCGTGAAGTAAATTATAAACACCTCTTTTTCTTTGCGATAACGCTATAAAAGCAGTGGTCATAAACGAATAAAAAAATACACTCATGGCAATGATTCCTTCTACATAATTTTCTGCATAGCTCGGTAAAAATAACCTTAGCGCAATAATCGCAGCAAATGGCATTAATATTGACCAAAATAGTAAATACATATCTTTTATACTGGATTTCAAATTTAATACGAAAACTGCCTTCATTTTCTCACTCCTCACTTCGTTAATTCAAAAAATAATTCTTCTAAATTTTGAGTTTGGTAGTGCTCCATTAAACTATCAGGTGAGCCATTGGCAACTATATTCCCATGATGCATGATCAAAACTCTGTCAGCTACATTCATTACCTCCAACATATCGTGGGAAGAAAATAAGACAGCAACCCCGCTATCTTTTAAACGCTTAATGATTTGTTGAATTTCTCTTTGTCCTCTAGGATCCAATCCTGCAGATGGTTCATCTAAAATTACTAGTTTAGGGTTATGCAAAGTTGTCACGATAATGGCCAGGCGCTTTTGCTGTCCTAATGACAGTTTAATAGCAGGCATTTTTTTCACCTGCAATAAATCAAAAGCTGCAAGTTTTTCATCTATCAGCATTTTTGTTAACGAAACTCCATAAAATGCAGCAAATAATTTCACATTATCCTCTACAGAATAGCCCTCGAAAAAAGGTGTTGTTTGAAGCTGCGTACCTATTTCCTTTTGGTAATCAGATGTCCAGTATTTAATTGTTCCACTGTCTTGAGGAATAATGCCAAGAAGCATGCCAATAGTTGTTGTTTTACCAGCACCATTTGTGCCCACTAAAGCTACTACCTCCCCCTCTTTAATATCAACATCTATATGATCAACGACACACCTAGTTTTATAACTCTTCATTAATTGACTAGCACTAATTAACTTTTTCATATTTCCCCCTCATATCACTTATGCCTCGGCATAAGTGTAGATATCCAAACGCCTGCCGAAAGAAGTTAACATTGTATATTCAACGTTGAATATACAGCTATTTTTTAACTCCCTCATTCGAGAGAGTTATTGTTTTTCATAATTTCAATAGCTTGATATACAAATTTTGATTGTACTTTTATAATTTCTAACATATTATCAAATGTTAGTTTTGTTAATGCTGGCAGTTCTCCTTGCAAAGCAATCAATTTGGCCTCATAGCCAGCATGAATAGCCTTTTCTTCTTGTTCCAAAATTTTCTTCTGCTTTTCTAATGCTTCCACAGCTTTAGCATTTGGCAGTTTAAATGCAAAGGATACACCAGAATACAAAGTTGTAGGATAAACTACAGAGGATTTTTCAAGAGCCTCGATAATTAATTCTTGCTCATGCTCCCTGCCCTTTTCAGTAATTTGGTAAATTGCTTTTTGTCTATGACCCGTGGATTCAATACTAGCCACCTCTATATAGCCATCTTTTTCAAGCTTTTTTAGAGCATTATAGATAGAGCCGATTAGCACACCACCCCATCGTTCAGCGTCACTTAATTCAAGCATTACTTTAATATCATAGCCAGTCATTGGTTTTAGCCCCAACATAGCAAGAACTAATAGCCTTGTCATAATAATCACCTTTTTATATTCAACGTTGAATAAGTTGAATATACCGTTTTTGAAATTTTTTGTCAATTGGTTTTATAATTATTTTTAAAATGTTGTAAAAATCTAAATTCACTATAATAAAGTATTTTATGATAAAATATATCATATTGCGCCATCAAAGGGGCATGTACCAATTCAGGCTGTAGCAAATTTATTTGCTACAGTTTTTTTCTTTTCAATTTTATTTCCTATTTTCTAATACTCGCTTTTTTGCAATTTAACCAAATGATTCACTAAGATTATTGCTCACTGGCCAAGCGTTTTGTAAAAATTCATGAAACGTTAGTATATTCGGTTCATTTGAGCGAACTTTTAAATTAATGGCTGATGTAATTATAGATTCTGAAACATGCTGGAGGATCGTAATCGAACCGTCCTGTATTTCTTTCTCAATAGCATTTTGACCTAAAATCGCATAGCCTGTTCCGTTCAACACCGCACGCTTTATCATCTCATCACTTCCACCAACCATAATAGTGGACTGAGGTTGAAATTCGGCTTTTTTGAAGTATTGTTCTATGATATTGCTGAAACTACAATGATAGTCATAGGAGATAAAGGTAGCTTCTCTTATAATTTCATGAAAACTTCTTTCTTTGCAAATTTCAGAAGAAGCAACTAAAAAAGCCTTTTCCTCTTCTAAAAAAGTTTTTCTGATATCGATATCATTACACTCATTCGCAATTATGGCGATATCCGCCACATGGTCTCGTACACTTTTGATAGCATGTACACTGTTTAATGGTAAAAGGCTTATTTTCACAGTCGGGTATATTTCCAAATAAGCATTTACAATCGGCGAAAGATGTTGAGTACAATAATATTCTGAGGCAGCAATCGTCAGAATGCCAGAAGGTCCATGTAATTCTTCCATGTCTTTTTCTAACTTATCTATAAAGATAAATAAGCTATCGACATGGTCTTTTAGCTTTTTACCAGCAGCTGTTAGTAGCGTCTTTTTACCAACTCTTGTTAATAGAGTGTGATTCAATTCTTTTTCTAAAGACTGTATTTGTAGCGTAATAGTTGGCTGTGTATACCCTAATCTTTTGGCAGCCCTTGTGATATTTAATTCTTCTGCAACTACTTGAAAGGTTTTTAAATTCCTTAGTTCCATCTAATCACCATCTACTTTCCCCTTATTCCCACAAAAATAAATTTTCCCCAAAGATGTATTTCCATTATAAAGTAATAATTACCCTACTTCCATTTAAGAAATTGAGATGTATTTAACTTCTATTAATTTTCATTGTAGCTGTTAACAATTATGGAATCCCATCTCAAATACCATTTATCAACAATTTTTTAACTATTAATTTTTCTTATAGTAGGCATTTGACGTATTATCTGAATTAAAGGAAAATTCTTTCAACACCAACGAAATGGGGATGAGTTTATGATCGATTGGAAAAACATTAATGAAGAAGGCTTATTAGCGCCTACAATGGCGAAGGATTTTCCAAACTTACAGGTAGTTAAATCGGAGGGATTATTTTATATAGGATTCGACGGTAGAAAGTATCTAGACTTTACTTCCGGTATTGCTACAGAAAATACAGGGCACAGACATCCCAAAGTCATTACTGCGATTAAAAATCAAGTTGATTATTTAGTTCATGGTCCTATCGGTATTATTAATTACGATTCCATTATTCTATTAGCTAAGAAATTGAGAAAGATTCTACCACAGTCATTAGATTGTTTTTTCTTTGGAAATAGCGGAGCAGAAGCAATTGAAGGTGCAGTAAAATTAGCAAGACATGTAACTAGGAGGCCTTACGTTGTTTCTTTCCTTGGAGGATTTCATGGAAGAACGATGGGAGCCTTAAGCCTCACTACATCAAAAAGTAAATACAGAAAGAATTTACCGGTTGGAGCAAACATGACATATCAATTACCATATGCTCAATTATCGGAAACACCAGCAGGTTTAAACCATGATGAATATTGGTCAGAACACGTTGAAAAAGATTTTGAACGTTTATTTAATCATCAAGTGTCTCCAGATGAAGTGGCAGCTGTTATTTTAGAACCTGTTCTAGGAGAAGGCGGTTATGTTATCCCTCCAAAAGCATGGTTACAAAAAATAAAAGAAATCTGTGATCGCTACGGAATTTTATTAATCTTCGATGAAGTTCAGACTGGTTTTGGTCGAACTGGTGACTGGTTTGCGGCAAATCGATTTGGTGTGATCCCTGATATTATGGCGATTGCAAAGGGAATCGCAAGTGGTCTGCCCCTTAGCGCAACAGTAGCTTCACGGGAATTAATGGAACAATGGACAATTGGCAGTCATAGCACTACATTTGGTGGAAATCCTATTGCATGTGCGGCAGCATGCGCTACAATAGACGTTCTAGAAGGTGAAGGTTTAGTAGAAAATGCTAGAATATTAGGTGACTATGCATTAAATAAATTAATACACTTAAAAGAAAAACATCACACGATTGGAGAAGTTCGTGGAATTGGTTTGATGCTAGGAATTGAAATTATTCATCCCGAAACTCGAGAACCAAATGGTAAGGGGTTAATGAATATTCTGGAGAAGTGTCTGCATAAAGGAGTTATTTACTATTTAAGCGGTAATAAGGGAGAAGTAATTCGAATGATGCCTCCATTAAATATAGATAAAGAACATTTAGACTTAGGAATTTCCTTGCTTGACGAAGCGATTACTGAATACGAATTAGAATTAAGTTCGGGGGGTGTATAAATGAATATACTGGATACTTTTATTCTTCTTCTCTATTTTGGTGCTTTAATAATTGTCGGAATAATCGGAATTAAAAAAGCGAAATCTGAAAAAGATTTTGTCCTCGCAGGAAGTCGTCTAGGGTATTACAGCCACGTAGGTTGTTTAGCAGCTGTTATTATCGGTGGTGCGGCTACTATGGGGTCAACGACATTAGGTTATAATTACGGGGTTTCTGGTCTTTGGTTTGTTTCGATGATGGGCTTTGGTATAGCTGCCTTGGGGCTTTTCGTCGTTAATAAAATTGGTGGATATGAGGTTTTTACTATTAGTCAGTTACTAGGAAAGCGCTTTGGTGAAGGAACTCAGCTTATTAGTGCGATTGTTACTGCCATCTATACCCTGATGGTCGTGGTAACACAAGTAATTGGTATGGGAAATGTTATTCACGTATTACTGGGCTGGTCCCTTATTCCTTCTATGATTATTGGCGGAGGAATCGTGCTCTTTTATACAATATTAGGGGGCATGTGGAGTATTACTTTAACAGATATTATACAATTTATTGTCATGACTATCGGTGTGTTTTTCATTATGTTCCCGTTTAGCGTAAACAGTGTCGGAGGATTAACAGCTCTATTTAGTAGTGTGCCAGAAGCGCATCTTAGCTTTACAAATATCGGTTGGGATCGTATCTTCCAATACTTTTTATTGTACTTCTTTGGTTTAATGGTTTCTCAAGACATCTGGCAGCGTGTATTTACAGCGAGAAATCAAAAAGTAGCGAAAAGCAGCGCTATTTCGGCCGGTGTATACAGTGTTTTCTATGGTTTAGTACTAAGTATTGTGGGGATGTGCGCACTTGTGCTACTTCCAAATCTAGGCGACTCTCAATCAGCGTTTACTAGTCTTGCATTAGAAATTCTTCCACCAGGCTTATTGGGGCTTGTTCTTGCTAGTGTTTGTTCTGCACTTATGTCAAATGCTTCAGGAGCTATCTTTGCTTCTGCGACCCTAATCACTAACGATATTATTAAGGTATACGTAAAAAAGGATATGACTGATAGAGATATCATCAATACATCGCGAATGGTCATACTTGGCTTAGGTGTATTAGCTATCATTTTCTCAGTATGGATTCAAAACATATTAGTGGCATTAGACATGGCCTACGCAATTTTATCAGGTGCTATCTTCGTACCTCTCATCATCGGTCTTTACTGGAAGCGTGTAACAAGTAAAGCTGCTTTCTATTCAATTATTGCTAGTTCACTAGTTATCTTTATTTCATTTATAATTTTTGGCATCACTTCTACACTACCGATTATTTATGGTTTAATTACTGGACTCGTCGTTATTGTTGGTTTCACGCTTATTATTCCCGAAAACAACATTGAGGTGGGTAAAAAAGATACGACAATTTACAAGTAAATATTTTCAAAGAGATCACAAACTCAATGTAAACTGCACTCCTAAAGTTAGAAACCTCTAACAAATGGAGATGCAGTTTTTTATGAGAAAATTTAATTCAGGATTAAAAAAAAAGCATTTTCATAGAATATTCTTCGGCATCATGACATCCTTAAGGTTTTCTTCCACCATTAAAAGTGACCTTTTGCTATATTAATTCAAATATTTGCTATGATTAGGTAAAGCAATCTGCTCGAATTCAGTTGCTAATTTATGCAAATTTCTAGAAAGCTCTTCCCCCTTCATTGGTAATCCATGTCCTGTAATAGCAACTGAAGGTTTTAGGGCCTCTAATTTTTTTACAGAATCCCAAGCAGCCTGCCAATCCGTCGTGAAATATCGTGGCGGCCCGCTAATTTCCTTTTTTTGTAGCAATACTTTGTAAAGCGACTCTTGTTTAACCGTAACAAATGCATCACCAACAATTAACGCTCGATCCTCTTCGCGAAATAATGATATATGCCCTGGCGTATGACCCGGTGTATGAATCCAACGAAAACCATTCATAAATGGAATACTGCCATCAGATGGGAGAGCCTCAACGTTGTTTCCTAAGTTAATAGCTTCATTCGGAAAAATGGATGACACTTTTGCTAGTAGACCACCATTTACACTAGGATCAGGTTCAGGATAATTTTTTATATCCATTAAATAAGGTAATTCTAAAGAATGTGCATAAACCGGCATACCCCAGTGTTCAATTAAATCGATTATCGCCCCAACATGATCAAAGTGACCGTGCGTCAAAATTAATGCTTTAGGTCGACTCTTGGATCCAAATCTCTCCTCGGTTATCGAAATAATTTCCTTTGCGCTTTTTGGCATGCCTGCATCAATTAATACAAACTCTCCCTTTTGAGGTTCACCATAGAGTACAATATTAACAATTTGAATCGTATGTTGGTATAAATCAGGCAATACTTCTACACCATCTCCACTCCAAATTGATGTTGCTGGAATATATTTAAAGTCGTTACCATAATGAATATCCTTATGCATGGAAAACCCTTCTTCCTTCATTGAATTGTAGATAATCCTATTTTTCCTTTATACAGTAAAAATATAGCAAGAAAAAAATGGGTTTTAATTAAATCCAATAAACTTAACAATCCAGTCGGTGTAGCCTTAGAATAATGATTGATTAAAAAATTTCCTTCAATCTTTTTTATCCGCAAATGCAAAAAACTCCATTTTGAAAAAAGATTGATCAAAATGGAGTTAATCTTTCTAACTAAGTATGAGATTTTTATAAATAAGTTTGATCAATAATACGAGCCTTCTACAACTAAAGTATAGTTAGTTGTAGAACAATCTTTTATTCCAAATAACCAAAAGCCTTTAGCTGCTTATATCTATTAACGGCAAGTATCCCTTTCCAAAATACCCTTGCTTTTTCGAAGCTTTCTGGATAACTTCCCCAACTCCAAGAAATATCCCAAAGTCCCTCATTAGTAATTTGTTCTAAGTAAAAATGTAAGTTTTTTTGAACTAATGTACCAAACCTTGAACAAAGCTGATGATCAGGTTTATCAATAAAATCCAAAGGAATAGCTTTATAGCCATGTATCCAAGTAGATGTATCCCTATCCACGCATTTTTCAGCAAGATCCATAATTTTTTCAGAAACTACTTCAAGAGAATATTTTGTTCTATCCTCAAAGTTAGATTCATGAGGTTTAATTATTTTAATAAGTTGCTGAAAGTTGTTTATTTCATGTCTATCCATTTCGCTCTTATTCATTAAATAATTTACTGCTTTCAAATCGAGCTCCAACCTATTTCTGAAGATTCACTTTTCTCGGTGGACCAATGCACAAGAAATGCAGCTAATTCCACCCCCGGATTAAACATCCAATTTTCTTGTATACCTTCGTGCCAATGCCACCAAGGCGCATGAGGATTCTCATTGTTCTCTGGTAACACAGTATCCCACATTCCCGTTTCCATATGATTAGTATTTATTAGATAGGAAATCACAGATTTTACCATTAGTTCCTCTTTATCAGCCCCAATGTCCATTAATATTTGCCCTGCTTTCCAGGTAGCCATAGGAGATGAATGCGGTAACCAAAAATCCGGCTCTATTCCATTCCCAAAGCCACCATCCTTGTTTTGGTATATTTTTAGCTGTCTGAGAACACTTTCCTTACTACCACTTTCAAACTCATATTCAAACAGAGAACGCTCTAATCCTCTAGCATTTGTTTTTATAACACTTTCGCTCTATCAAAATCACTATTAATAACTGTATTTTCCAATTAGAATCTCTCCTCATTTTCCAATCATGTGGTGATTTTTTAGTATTTTTAAAACTTCCATAGTCACTATACTTTTCCACTCGTTTTCTCCCAATCCAGCATCCCGTAACAGCAACCCGAATAAATGGACAAGGTTAATAAAAATATTTAGAAAAAAACCTGCTAGATGTTAGCTACTTTCTTAGCTAACATCTAGCAGGTTTACTTATTTGCGAACAGCTTCAAATGTAATTAATGAATGCTCTTTTGAAGGCTGTTTGTCATAAATATATTCAGCAGAACAAGTAATATCAGAAAAACCTAAGCTTGTTAATATGTGCTGGAATTCTTCTATTCCGTACCATCGCAACGGAAATCTTTGCAATTCTGAATCTATTAATTTACCATTTCTCCATTTTTCATATTTCAAAACGGTTAGCGTATATTGATCGATCCAGTTCATTTCAACGGCTCTTCTTTCTAATGCAATTCCTTCCTCTTTCGAAATTTCATAGTAAGATGAAGAAGTTTCCCCTGTTTGCCAGTCTGTAGGTAAAAGCAAGTCTACAATTAAACGTCCTCCAGGTATCAAATGATTATACATACATTTTAATGCACCCATTGCATCTTTTGAATTCTCTATTAAGCATAAAGAACCTGTAGGCATAACAATCGCTTCAAATTTTGAGTCTATTGAAAAATTGCTCAAGTTACCTTCATATAGATTTGCCATGAATCCTCTTTCTTCACAACGTTTTCTACATAAATCTAACATTTCAGGTGAGTAGTCAATTCCCTCAACATTATATCCCTTTTCAAGTAAAGGAATTAAGAAGCGCCCCGAACCTACTCCCGCTTCAAGCACTTTTCCCTTAGTTCCCTTTAATCGTTCAAGATAATATTCAATATCCCCACCAATAGAATATCCTACTGGTTTTGTCAAATCATAAAGTTCTGTACATAATGGACCGTAATAACTATACAATGTAATTCCTCCAATTTTTGCAGAAGAATCTATTATTCTTAGTTCTTCCACACCTTATTTATGTTTGATGGAAAAATAGAGCTGACTTTCATAATAAATCACTCACTTTCGTTATAATATAGTAAAATTATACATAATTACTCTAAATTTTACAAATAGTTTTTTAATTCCCAATAATCAAAAGAGCTGAAGAATGGTAAGAAGAACCTTACTGCTGGTCTTGTGCTCATTAAAAAATAAGGAGAGAATGCTATGAATAAAATAAAAGTGTTTGCAGAGTTCCCATTATTAAACTCCGAAAAGCTAGTACTAAAAAAAATTGAATATGCACACTTACAGGAACTATTTGCGATTTATGATAATGAAAAAGTTTTTGAATACTGCGGGATAATCCCTAAACATAATATCCAAACAGTGAGTAAAATGATTGGTCATTTTGATAGAGATTACAAAAAGGAAAGCATAGTTAAATGGGGCATTTTTCAAAAATCCCATAGCGATCAATTAGTAGGTATTATAGAAGCAATGGAATTTAATCAAAAAGTAAATATGGTGACGATTGGTTACTATTTAGCAGAGGACTATTGGGGTAAAGGCCTTGCATCTGATGCGGTAAACATACTTGTCAAATTTTTATTTGGGGAAGTTAATATCAATCGAATACAGGCCGAAGTAATGCCGTTAAATGAAGCATCTAAAAAGGTTCTCCAGAAAAATGGTTTTCTAAAAGAAGGACTTTTGAGACAAGCTAAAGTATGGTCTGGTAAAGGTGTTGTAGATTTAGAAATATACGGTTTGCTTAAAGAAGAATACATGGTGAACTAAATAATTAGGTACTCTTTCGTCAAAGGTGCATATACAGATAATTCTTCCGGACATCATTTATGAGATAATGGATTAATATTAACAACCGAAAGAGTGATTCTATTGACTAATGGGCATAAACCTATCAACTTGCAATACGGTAAAATGCGAGTAACTTATTTGATAGCTATTGCTATCACCATTTCACTCGGCTTAGCTTCAAGAAATTGGAGTACCCTACTCCCGTCATTTGTAGCGCAGAACGCAGGGGACATACTATGGGCTATGATGGTCTATTTCGGATTTCGATTATTGTTAGTGCGTAAGAGCAACCTCTCGGCTATTTGGCTCAGTTTTTTGTTTAGCTTCGGCATTGAATTTAGTCAGTTGTATCAGGAAGACTGGATTAATCAGATTCGCGGGACAACGCTCGGGGCTTTGATACTTGGCAAAGGTTTTCTTGTAGAGGATTTGGTTCGCTATACAGTAGGGATCATAATCGCTGCTGTTTTAGATACGGCGGCACTTAAGTTCACTTTTCGGAGTTAAATCAACAATTTAATTTTAGAAAAAAAGCTACTTGCAATTGTTTAATCTTAAACAATCGCCCCGCTAGTTAAAATTATAGTTGATTACCGAGAAATACTTTTAATATTAAGTCACGTTCTGGTACCTGTAATTTATGATACGATTCAAATAAAGAAGTTTTATCATAAGTTTATTCTTCCAGTTTAATTTCAACTATTTCTTTCAAGAATGCTATATTTGCATAAGGTGCAGTTGTTTTATTGTTACAACCAAGAGTACCAGGATTCAAGTATATCGTTTTAATCCTTATAACATAATACGAGGGGGATGATGGTGACCAAAACAAATCCATTCTTCGTTGTTACCTTCAAATAATTTTCTTGGTTTTCAATACTTGGGGTAACAATTGAACTAAATGGATCCTTACTAATATGTTCATTTATGTAACTATTTTTAATTTGGTAATGAGTAAATAAAAATGAATGTCCTTTTAACCAAAAAAGCCAACATACTTGGTGATATCAACAGCATGTTGGCTCTTACCTATTTCATAGCAACTTAAATAACTTCAAGGTAGTAATCTTTTAGTCGAGCCATTTCCACTTCATCGATGCCGAACTCCTCTTTGAAATATGCTTCATACGAAGAGTAGTTTTCTTTAATTCGATCAAATACGGTCTGCATATAAACTGCCTCTACACCAGCCATTTTCCCAAAAACGTCTTCATATTCAGTCATTTGTTCTTTCATTTTAGTAAACCATAGTGGTGGTTTTTTAGCCGTTGCCTCATTTGTTAAAAGATATTCTTCAATAATTGCTTCTTCTGATACGCCAAGCAATAAATAGATTAAAGCTGCACCGACACCTGTACGATCTTTCCCTGCTGCACAGTGGTGTACTAATGGAACTTGTTGCTCACGAATACACGCTAATAGTGCTTTATATGATTCATTTTCAAATAACATGTCCGCATAGAAATGACCAAGAGCATTTTCTCGTGTCCACATTGGATTTTTCAGCATATTTTCCAGCGATGTTGAGCTGTGGTCTAAATTTGTATTTGCAGGTACGCGAATGTTAGTAACACCTTCAATTGTTGGAGTTACGACTGTGCTTGCTTCGTGGTCATCACGATAATCAAAAATCACTTGAATGTTCATGTCTTTTAAACGGATAAGATCGGCATTTGTTGCATGACCTAGTTCACCACAACGAAATAGCAAACCCTTTTTTACACTGCGCCCATCTTTCGTTACTTGCCCACCCATATCACGAAAATTATAAATTTTTTCAAATGTCTCTAATAGTTGCATCATTTTTTTCCTCCTCCTCAGCTTGCTAGTAGCTCGTCTTCTTTTCCTTCATATAAACGCACGATTAACTCATCTGTTAAATCTTCTGGTTTGCCATCAAATAGTATTTGCCCTTTTTGAATAGCAATAATGCGCGTCGCATATTTTTTCGCCACGTCAACTTGGTGTAAGTTGACTAAACATGCAATGCCTTGTTCAAGACAATTTTCATAAATGCTCTCCATCACGATTGCAGACGATTTTGGGTCAAGTGACGCAATTGGTTCATCTGCTAAAATAAGTGCAGGGTTTTGTGCTAATGCACGACAAACGCCGACACGTTGGCGTTGACCACCACTTAGCTCATCAACGCGCTTGCGAATTTCATTTTCTAATCCGACTTTCTTCAATAAATGAATAGCCATTTCTTTTTGTGCTTCTGAATAGCGATTGAAAAGCCCTGACATAATACTCATACGCCCTAAATTTCCGTGTAGTACATTTTCTAGTACACTTAAGCGGTCGACGACATTATAATGTTGAAAAATCATGCCAATATTTGAGCGAAGTTTGCGTAAGCCCGTACCTTTCGCTGTCATTAGCGATTCACCTTCATAGACGATATCACCTGATGTTGGCGTGACAAGGCGATTAATAGAGCGAAGCAATGTTGATTTCCCCGCACCACTAGGGCCGATTACGGCGATAAATTCACCTTTATGCACATTAAATGAAATGCCTCGAAGTGCCTTTGTTCCATCTGCATATTCCATTTCTAATTGTTGAACTTGTAATAAAGGTTTCATCTAAATACTCCTAACGTAGTTTTTTTCGTAATAAGCCCGTGCATGTTTCAATCGTAAACATTGTCACAAAAACGATTAAAATACCCAGCGTCATGTCGCCAAAGTTGTAGTATGCAATGGAGTCTTGAATTAACATACCGACACCGCCTGCACCAACCACACCTAATACAACTGATTCAGATACATTCATCTCAAACTTAAAGGCAATTGTGGCGATAAAAATTGTTTTTAGCTTTGGTAGTAACCCTTTGAAAATAATTAAAATCCAACATGCACCAACCGAGCGAAGCGCTTCAATAGTATCATCACCAACTTCTTCAATTTGTGCCGCAAACGTTCTAATTAAATACGCAGCCGTCGGTAAAATAAGCCCTAAAATTCCCGCTGTATAACCGAAGCCAATACTTGCGACCGCAATTAATACCCAAACCGTCGTTGGCACTGCGCGAATGATCATGATGGAGAAGCGAATTATACGACTTAACATCATAGAAGGTGTAATGTTTCTTGCAACTAAAAAGGCGGTCATAATCGAAAGTACTAAACCGAAAATTAAGGCAAGTAACGCGACGGCTAGTGATGCTAGCATTTCACGTAAATAATCTGGCAACATCGCCGTTGAAATTTGCATCATATTTGACAGTGTTGCAGGCAGCTTTTCGACACCCACTACAAACTGTTTCCAATCAATATCCACAACGAGTAAACTAATGACGAACAAAAGCCCACTCACACCAAAAAATAGTTGTTGCTGCTGTTTCGTTTTAGCATGGGAAATCGGAATTTTCTTCTTCCTGCGAGTTGGCAACTGAATCGATTCTTGTTTCGCTGTCATTAAATAATTCGCTCCCTTAATTTTTGTGAAGTCGTTTCGACAATCATAATTAACACAATCATAATGACAATTGCCATCGCTGTTTTGTCATATTGGAATAGATCCATTGTTTGTTTAATCAGTGTACCGAGTCCTCCAGCGCCTACTAACCCTAGAATCGCACTCGCACGAATGCCAATCTCGACCATGAATAGCGACCAGTTTAAAAAGCTCGGCATAAATTGAGGTATCACCGCATGTTTTAATACATGGAAGTAGTTCCCCCCAACTGCCACAATCGCTTCTTCTGCATGCCCATCAAGTTCTTCAATCGCTTCTGAATACACACGTGCTAAAAAACTTGTACCGAAGACAACTAAGGCAAGCAATCCCGGTAAATTACCAATCCCAAAAATTACGACTAAAATCGCCGCCCAAACAAGCGCTGGGATATTTCGACAAAATGTTAAAGCTGCTTTTAATACCAATGCGATCGCTTTTGAAGGCGCTGTGTTTTGCGCCATTAAAATCGCTAAAACTAATCCTAAAACACAAGCGATTCCTGTCGCAATGAATGCTAAGAGAATCGTATCAATGACAGGCTCAATAAAGGTCTGCATCTCACTCATATCAGGTGGTAGGAAGTCCGTCAGTATAAACTGAACAAACGTCGGAATGGCATAGAAAAATCCCATTAAATCGAATTCAACATACCAAACCGAAAATAGAATGACTGAGATGAATAAGAATATATTAAGCGACTTTTTAATCTTCCTTGTTTTTGTATGTAAACTTGAATTCATCATAATCTCCTTAGTGCGCTAATAATTCTTCAGGGCTTAAGTTCAAGGATTCCGCAACTTTTCTAAACTCATCAAAATCGCTATCTTGTACTTCGACTAATTTTGTATCTTTACTGCCTGTTAATGCCTCTAAATATGTTGGGTCATCGTATGTTAATAAGAATTCTTTTACATCGTTTTTCGTTTCTTCTGAGTGATTGTCACGAATTGCATACGCACCGCCAGAACCTACTTCAATCGTTGGGACTTCTTCAATAATTTTGTAATCCTCTTTTTTGATGACACCGTTTTTTTCCATCATTTTAAGTACACCTGGTGATACAGTTGCCACATCATATTGTTTGTTCGTAACACCAATTACCGCTTTATCATGTCCACCAGCAAAGTTAATGCTCTTAAAGAATTTACCTTCTTTTTCAACTTCTTCAAGCGTTAAACCAAGGCTTTCAATTAAATATGATTTTGGCATTAAGTGACCTGACGTTGAAACAGGGTCCGCAAATCCAATCGTTTTACCTTTTAAGTCTTCTAATGACTCGATATCTGAATCACTTGCTGTAATGAATACGCTCATAGGCAGCGATGTATCTGTTTTAATACCTGCTAATGCCTCTGCGCCAGCACGCTCACTTGCGACAATATATGAAAATGCACCGAATAATGCTAAATCTGCTTTATCATTTTTCATTGCTTCGATTGCAGCATTGTAACTATTTGCTTGATAAGAAGTTACTTCCATTCCTAAGATTTTTTCTAAATCTTCTTCAAATGCTTTATCTACTTTTGCTTTTTGTTCTGAGTTTTCTTGTGGTAAATAGGCAATAATGAACTCATCTTGCTTATCTTCTTTAGCACCAGCTTCTTTCTCTCCACTACAACCAGCTAAAGCGAGCGCACCAACTAACATCGAACTTAATAAAAGTGACTTTTTGTACGTTTTCATGTTGACCTCCAAAAAATAATTTATTTATAAAACTTGTATACAAGATGAATATAACAGCTGAATGTTAATGATTTGTGAATTTGATGTAAGATAATTACTATAATGTTGTAAATGTGAATGACATCTTTTTCTAAATATACTACGCTAAGAATAGAAAGAGAGGCGCTAATATGACATCTTTAGCTGATCAGGCATATGAAATTTTATTAGAACGCTGCATTAAAGCAGACTATATGCCTGGAGAAAAACTATCCGAAAATAAATTAAGCGATGACTTAAACATGAGCCGCACGCCAATTCGTACTGCACTTATCCGGCTCATTCGTAAAAATTACATTCAGTCAATTGATAAAAAAGGCATCATCGTTAAAGGTTTTTCTCAAAAGACATTTTTGGATACATGCTTTTTTCTGGCAGATTTACAACAAATTGTCCTCACTGGTCTCATTCAAAAAAATAATGTGGAACTGCTGAAGATGCTTGATGGCATCATTGCAGAACAAATTAAAGCGCACGAGCAAAATGATTATTACCGTTATTTAATTTGCACATACGACTATATGGAAAAAACATTTGAAAGCTATAATAACGAAGTACTATTACAAGCGTTTAAAAATGTGCGTCAAAACACAACACGCATGTCGATGATTATTTATAACTTAACGAAGCAAGAACCGCACTATTCAACAATTAGCATGTTCCAAGCACTTAATGAAGGTTTAAAACAACAAAATCCGAAGAGTATTCATCATTATTTATTGCATAACAAAAAGCGAATGAACGAAATCCAACAACTTTTCAACGTGCACGGTGAACATTTGAAAATTGACTCCTAACAAAAATGGGTGATCTAAAATGGTGGGATAGTGGTGGAACTGCTACCATTATATTAGGAGGAGATTACCAAATGGCAAAAATAAAGAACGAACAAAATATAATGAAATAGCACCCCTCAAAGCTGATGACGTAGTCGATAGAAAGTCTTGGTAAGGAGCTACAAAGTATTTTACGAAACAGAGCTCTTAGACAAGAGTTACGATGGGGTTTGGGGGTGCTTGCTAAACGACGATGATATTTTTTAGGTTTAGGTGCATACCTTCAAGGAAGTTTGGTCGGATTTACCCACTTCCTAATTCTTCGCACAATATGGATGGAAGAAGCATGTTACTTACAAGACCTCTTCGTAGATGAAACTGCTCGAAGGCACGTTGTTGCTCGTGAACTCATTAAGCAGTTAGCTGATTATGCTTGCGAACATCAAGCTTCTAAGTTCTATTGGCAAACACGCGTGTAGCTTTTGAATAAAGTTCGATTAAAATTAAGTTGCAAACGCTAATTTTATACAGAAAGAAACCAACTGTTTTGAAACAAAGTTTGATCAAAACAGTTGGTTCTTTATTTATCTCGTTTGGTTTTTATAATAAAGACTGATTATTTCTGGATGCTCAATTAAAGCACCCGTTAGCTTAATAAGCCTTTTATAAATTAGATAGATTTTCACTTTCCAATTCAACTTCCTGATTGCAATACTCATCATAAAGTAATTTCATTGCATCAATAATTATTTCATCTGCTAATTTCTCTTTATATCGATTTGGTAACTCTTTTGCACCCAAAACAAATAATAACGGATTTTTAGAAAACTCACCTATTATCCCAATATCAACTACTACATTATCTAATCCACCAGCCATATGATTTAAGAAATGGCTTGGTATCCCTTCTATATCACCTCGTTGCCTAACTAAACCATTAATAACTGGAATCCATAAATTAGGATTAATTTTGTATCCTTGATGTATTAATCGTAAAAGTTCTAACATCTCACTCAATTCTCCATTGTTATCCAAGTCTCTTGGATTTTGAGTAATATTTATGCTTTTAAAATATGATTTTATTGTATTGTTAATCAATTCCCATCCACCACAAAATTGAACAATTCTCTCTGCGACAAAGCTATCGTGACAGGCTATCATAACTTCCACCGCATCCTGGAGTGTCAGGTTTTCTCTACTTTGAAAGTGAGGATACACTTCATCGCTATCCTCTTCTGGATTAAAAATTACATCTTCAACAATGTCAGTCCATTTATAGTGTCTTTCTTCAATCAATTTTGCGATACAAAAGGCAATCGCAACTTTTGCGGCTGAAGCAAGAGGTACTAATAGCCCCTTATTTAACGATAAAACTATATCCTGTTTTACCGGAGAATAAATAATAATCCCCACTTCACCTGACTCTAGTTCCTGTAATTTATCAAGAATTTTCTCCATATCCGAACCCCTCTTCACAGTATTTTCTATTCACTTGTTCTCTATGTAAACTTGTCCTACATTAACAATTAACCCCCCCTCAACAAGGTTACCACATATTACTAATTATTGTTAAACTATCCTGCGCCGTTAGTTCAATAAGAAAAAAAGAGCTGCCTATGCAACTCAATGATCTTCAAGTAAAGCACCCCGTTAGTTGAATAACATAACTTCCAATTTGAATCAATAATCAATTGAATTGGCTATATGCTCATTTTGTGTATTCTAATGTTTTTAAGGTATGATAAAGTAATATTAAATAAAGTATTATTGGTGTAAATTATAAATTTAGGGAATTTAAGGAGTGTGATTCAAATTTTAATCTCTTTATTCATAGTGTTTACAATTTTGTTTATAATGGCTTTCTTTCTAACTTATAAACGCTCTTGGAGCTTAAATTTAATTATTTGGGGAGTTTTCTCTGTACTAATTTTTTCACCTATAATCAGCTTTTTTCTTATAAAAATACCTCAGTATGTGACAGGAAACTCTTGGGCAGGGTTAATTGGTGTGTATGTTTTTCCACTTCTAGAAGTAATTTCACTTCTTATGTTTATAATTGGATGTATAGGTTATATAATAAAGAAAAAAGCAATTGAGAAATCGGAAGACAGCGTCGGTTAAAAAAAGATAGTAAAGCAGAAATGTTGTTTAAACTAACATTCCTGCTTTTTTTTGTATTAAAATATCGCAGAATTTAATTGATTTCGCTTGATACAATTTATCTTTATACATAAACGTAATTTGAATATCCCCTATACTCCAACTTTCTCACTTTTGTTTAGCTATTTACAAAATCCTTAACCATAAATATCCCTGTTAGCATTTTCCTTACGCAGTTTTAAATCAATACTGAAGGAAAACCAAAGTTCTTATTCAACTAATCTGCCCCGTTAGTTGGATAAAAGTTATTTCTTCTTTCTTGTTTGAATGTATTTTTCCGTCAATAATCCCGCATTAAACACCGATAAAATCATAATGAAAAAAAATATTACCCGAACGGTCGGATCCCTCTTGTCAGCAATAAACTCAATACTAGAAAAATTAACATAAACAAAGCCAAAAGCAACAAATATAGATAAGAAAAATTGCCCTTTTAAAGACTTAATCATAAAGTGCCCCCTATAAATAATTGAACTATCCTGCGTTAGTTTAAGAAAAAAGTGCTACCCCTAGACTTGAAGTAAAGCACCCCTTTTCGTTCAATATTTTACATATATTAACTTATTCAACGCATTCGCAAAAAAACCTCTTCTTCAACTAACCTGCCTCGTTAGTTGAATAAGAAAAAGATGGGGTCTCTGTGGAATCCCATCTTGAAGTAAAGCACCCTTAGTTCATTAAGACGAAATTAAAAATGTCCGTTTCTATGGTCCATTTTAAACGTCTTATCCATTCCTCCTGTACTTCTTGTGGTGCTTTTTTGACCTTATGTAATACTTTCCATACCTTATATACACAGTAAGACCTTAATACTTCAGGAGATAAGTGTATTGGATTATTAATTTTATATTCTTTAATAAATAAGAGATTTAATGAGTCCGCATATTCAGGGTAATGAAGTTTTGTAAACCAGCAGACCCATCCTATATCGGTTAAAGGATTTGCCCATTCAGACCATTCCCAATCTAAGACTGTAAGAGTATTAGTATCTGTGTATAAAACATTGTGAATCCCATAGTCACCGTGCGTTAAAACCCATTCCTCCTTAGTATCGTTTATGTTTTGTAATATCTCCATAGAATTTGCAATAAGAAATTCAGGTACAAAATCTAAACTTAAGTTAAATTCATTAAAAGTACATTCTTTAATTCCACTTGAAGTATAGTTATATTTTATTGAATGAATTCTTTTAGCAAGAGATGCTCCTAAGTTTTTATATAATTCCTTTGTTCTTTCTAATTCATTGTTATCTAAAATGGATTGTCCATTTATTCCTTTTCTGTACTCCATTACAATTATTTGAAGGGCATCTGTTTCTATTAACTCATAAATTTTTGGTGTTACTCCTGTTTCTTGAATTAAATTTAAACAATTTATTTCATTTTCAATGTCTTCGTTAAATTTATTTGCAACTTTAACAACTAACGGAGGAAGTGTACCATTTAACAAAAAAGTGTCATTTGTGTACCCTCCAGTTAATCGAACAAGTGAAAAATCACCGTATTTTTCTTTCAAATGTTTTTTTAATACTTTTTCAGTCAAAGTTATCCATCCAATCATTCTTTTGTATCTATTAATTTTACTATAAAGCAATAACAGATCCCCTTTAAACCATTCAATATATATTATTTCTTATTCAACTAACCTGCCCGTTAGTTTAAGTACATTTCTTCACAATCTCCAATCAAACTTTATTACAAATTATCAATCTTTATTATAAATGATCAAACTTTTTTATAAAGCTACAATGCGCGGATAATTCCACTGCTCGTTCTCTCTCTGGCAATTTCACATCACAAAGGTTTCATATGTTACGATTACCCGCTAAATTAGAACAAGAGTATTATCCGGCGCCAACATCAGTTGAAGAGCTATCACAAATCGTAGAAAAATTAAATAAAAAAGTGCAAGCGGTTGACCATAAAATCGAAGAGTCAAAAAATAGAAATATATGCAAAAAAGCTGTAGCAAATGGAATTATAAATACGTGAATTTGTTTGCGTTTGCTTCCTTCTTTGTTCCAGATATAAAATCGCTTCATTCTCAATAGGCTTTTCTTGTACAAGCTGACAACGAAATTGAAAATATTTATATGTTTAAATACAAAGCCCAGAAAATTCTACTGTCCGTAAAATTATCTGGGCTGCTTGTTATTTATTTAGGTTTTGTCCTAACCTCATTCGAAACCTCAAGTATATTGTTAGAAGTTTTCATTGTTGTGGCTAATTTCACTAAATGGTGAGTTGGTAAAAGGAAGCACTGGAATTATGAGAGATAGGAAAGTGTGCTCACCCTTTCCTATCTCCTTAAAGGTATTATTTCAATCGATTTGGAGAGAAAGTTAGTTAAAAACTACTTTTCAATATTTTGGTTTAATTGGTCCAGTAATTTCAACTTTATATTAGGATATATTTTATAATACATTTTCTTTTCTATTAATTTATGTGCAATTACGATAGAAGCAAATATAAAAGCGTACAGAATAAACGCCCATGGATAAGCTAAAAACCAATCAAGTACATTTTTAAAGATATCCTCTCGATCTATTACTTTTAACTTTCCTAATATCATATAAACAATAAAGACAACGATTGGTAATGCAATAACACCCGACATAATGTTTAAAGATCGTTTTTTATTCCGAGCTTCGATAAAAGTAGGTTCATTTAAATATTCGCTAACCCCCACCGCTTGTTTTTCAAAGGTATCTTCACTTTTAATAGGTAAGTTGTAATCACTAATTATTTTGTGAAGCTGTTTAAGTTCTTCCGCGCTAGAAAAAAATTCAACCATCGTTTTTCCGTAATTCAGTTTCCTCACTTCTTTCTCATTTTAAAATATTTAGTATATAGTACATAAATGTAAGGTTGTTTCTATTTGCATGTTGACTGAATTTTACCAAATGTTACCATTATCGTTTTTAATCAGTGTTTCATTCAGCCATAAATAAAGTTAAAAATGAAGAGGTCCGGCTGCAACCCGGAGGCTAACGCTTTTCCATGTTTATGTACCGAACGTCTGCCGGATTTCCTGCTCCGTGACCGGCAGCACGATCGTCAGCTTCGCAGGGTCCTGCGGGGAATAGATGACATTGATGATTTGACCTTGCTGCACCTGGGCAAGATTCACGACAAGCAGTTCTTTTTGTACCGTCACCTTGAATGTTTCCCCGTTTGGTTTGGTAACGGCGAGAGTAAGCTGCAGTTGAACTTTTCCGGATGCGGCCATACCCAGTGGTACCACATCCATTACTTTAGCTATACCTTTCTCCCCGGTTTGCTCAATATCCGCTAGTTCCGGACTCAAGCCTTGTTTAACAAGCTGTTCATTAAAAAGCGATTGAAGATCATTTTGATTCATATGACCTTTGGCATCAAAACCGATCTTGTTGGGATTTTTCACCGAGACCAGTAAGGGAATTACAGATCCAAGCTGAAATTGTGGTAAATTCGCGACAGAAACAATCATCCGCAGCTTGGCTGGGTATTTGTCGTGGCCCTGTCTTATTACCATCAGTTCCAGCTTGACTTCCGGTTTGTTGTTAATCATCGTTCCGGTTTGCCGGATATTCGTGATTAGTCCCACTGCTGACTGCCCCTTCTTGACGGTACCGACACCAAAGACGTTACCCAATATGGGTGGAAGAATCAACAGGACAATACCGGCAAAGATGGCTGGTACAAACCAAGAAGAACCTATAATGATAAAGGGATCGTCCCATATCCAATTAGCCAGCAGCGGGGAAAAGCTAACGCCAAGCACGATAAGCATGCCAAGTGATGTTAAGATTTTTTGCATCATCATCCCTCCCAGGTCAGATTCAAGTTATGGTGCCAACATAGATGAGTTCCGCCGGATTGGCCGGATGCTGTCCGAGTCCGATGTGGTCCCCGGCCCGTGGCATCTGTAATTTGGATACAAGCGTTTCGAGCGTTTTCGTATAACGGCTGCCACCGGTTTCCGTCACCTCCAGCTCCAAAATAACAACCGGGTCAAAATTAATCAGTTTTCCGGTATCGCGTACCGAAAGCACGATAGCGGTAGCAGTGATAGGAACGGAACCTCCCGCGACCACCTGCGCTTGCCTCGCCTGCTCAATGCTATGATTCATTGCTTCGCGATGCTGTTTGGGGATGAATCCCTTCATCATCATGCCGCTCAAGCCTTTATTTAATAATTGATCCGCTTTTTCCAAATTGTCCTGTGCATGTTTCTTTTTACCGAACCAGCCCATATGTTAAGCACCTCGCTACAATCGTATTTTTGAGTTCATCGATGACTCTATCACAATTGTAAACAGCGGACGGAAAGGTGACAACGGGTTTGAAAGGATACAATATAGTGGCGGTGATCAGCGGTTTTACTTCCGGTTTAAGGAGTGAATTTTGCGAAGATCCACCCTTTTACTGCAAAAAAAGCGGGAAATCCGCCTTTTAACGTTTGGAACAGCCCATTCGTATTGCGGTCTTCCGACTGAAATCCGGTTTATTATTTGCTCCGCAGAAGGTAAACTAGCTTCTTGTAATATGCAGCAGATTCCTTGTATTTTCTGGCATCCTCAGAGACGACGGCAAGCGACTCATATAGAGTCTCCAAGCGGTTGGTTTGCTGAATGGACTCAAAATAAGGCAAACAGGCCATGGCCTGCTCCATTGAACGTTCGAACTGCCCCTGCGCAAACGAGAGTTGGCTTTGGTAGAACTGCAGCGACATTTGTTGATCGGTTGTTTCGGCGCTGCTTTCAAGCTCCTTGATCATCTGCGGGAGCAATGCCCATTGCTTTTGGTTTAGTGCCAACTCGCAGCGGTAAATATCGAGCAGCGGTTGGAACTTCTGTCTAATTTCTTCTGGTTCGCGCAGAATCATTTCTTTAAAGCGGTCAATCTCCAATGCGGCTTTGTCATATTCGCCCAGCAGCGTTTGCATGATAATTCGGTTGTTCATTATGGATGTCATCATTTCGCCCTGACTGGAGGTGTAAACCAAATATGCTTCCGCCATGGATAAGGCTAGCAGCGCCTCCTGAACAAGTCCGACCGTAAACTGATAACCGCTGTAGGTGAGATAGAACCCGCTCAAACGGTGAAAGAGCCTTTGTTCATAGACATGCTTCATTATTTGCTCAAACGTCTGTTTCGCCTGATCATACTGTTTCAAATAGATAAAGGCCTCAAGCATGAAATTATGCGCCGTCAGCCATGGCTCGCTGCCCGGAGCGAGCAGTTCCGCAAGTTTCCGTGCTTGAAGCAGTGCCTCGTGGTAATGGTGTTTGGATCTGAAAAGTTGGATTTTATAATAAAACATCGCTTTTTTGGCTGGCAGGGGCAGATCATTGTCGTCAGGACGACCGTATTTATCCAAGTAATAATTCAAATAGTTCCGGTGCAAATAATCATGAGCTGCCGCGTCATTAAGCTGCTGGTAATATACGGCTTTCATTAGGGCTGTGGTCAACTCAACGGTTAAAGCATCGTCGCGGTCCGGCAGATCGTTAACCTGCTGTTCATCGATGGTTGCAGTGGATTGGGATAACATTTCGAAAATGCTCTCTGCCTTTGCCAACGTATCCGGCGATTGAGATGAAGCCTGCAGCAAATAAGCCGGAGAGACGCTGAGTCGGGAGGCTATATGTTCAGCCAAATCAACGGCAAGAGGGTAACGCTCTGCGAGGATATTGGCAAAATGGGTTTGCGTCACTAAACCTTCAACCAGCTCTTTGCGGGTGATGTTTTTCTTTTTGCACAAAAAATCGATTCGTTCTTTTAACATAGGGCGTGGAAATCTCCTTTCTGCAAAAGCTCCGTAAAAGTATACCATGAATTCACCATAGAAAATGAAAGATTATTACGTCCTTTCATGGGAGTTGAATAGTCGTAAGTCACATGTTTCTGCTGTTATATTTTTTACGACGGTTGCTAAAATTGCAACAATAAAAACGATGACACTATTTATTGAGCACAAGATACGATCGCTCTATTGAACAATCGCTCTCGTTTGTTTAAGTACATTTTTATTGACAATTTTACTATGTGTAATGTATGCTCATTCAATTTTTTCATTAAAATTGGAATCGAAGTATGAAGATAAAAATTGTAAAAATGATTTGTTCCCTTTTTCACTTCAGTTTAGCTTTAATTTGTTCCAGTTCATTCTTACTAAATATTTCTATGTTGTAGTTGTAATCAAGATTTATAAGAATATTGTTCGCTTGATGTAATTTTGTAATATCTTTATCCGCTAATCCTTGCTCAGTCAGTTAAAAGATTTTACTATGTATTTCATAATTTCTATCTATATTCAAAATAAAAATGAACTAAAATAATTTTTAGTTCATTTTTTATTTTATTCATTATCATGTTGCACATTCTATAGAAATATTGTTATCTATAGATTTTCACTTTGACTCTTAATAAAACAATAAGAGAGACTTTTTTTAAGTGACTATCTTATAGGGTACATTTTATTTAATACTGGATTTTGAGCAAACTTTATTACAAGCTATCAATCTTTTAAGCCACATAAGCAACTAGTCATCAGTCTCTTCTATTCATTAACCCAATTGATTAATTCTCTATCAAAAGTATTTGGTTCTTCAAACATTGGGTTATGGCCACTTTTTTCAAAAATGATCTTCTTCACATTTTTATAAGATTGCTCAATTGATTCCCAAAGCGAAACAGGAGCGACTAAATAATCATATCTACCTAACCCTACAAAAATAGGTTTATCTACGCGAGCCATTGATTGGATTAGATTTCGTTCAGCAAATGCTACTCCCCAAAGGTAATCAATAACTTCCATATTTGTATAGACGCCATCCCACATATAAGCAGCATCGAACGTATAATCATAAAAGCTATGCGCTCCCATGCGAATACACATATGCACAAATCTTCTTTCTGGGTCAATGTGAATATCATTCTCTAACAATGCAATATCATGCTCAAATTGCTTTGTTCGCTCAGCACTAGCCGTCTCATTAAAAAATGAAAAACTTTGCTGCTGTCTCTCTTGACTGTTTGTCGGTGCTGAATTTAATAAAATGACCTTCTGAACATATTGAGGATACTTTTCGGCATATGCCAAAGCCATAAATGCATGTCCAGAATGTCCTAAAATGATAAAATCCTCAAGCTTTAATAATTGTCTTGCTGCTTCAATATCCTCGACAATTTTATCTAGAGTATAATCTTCTTTCTTTAAAACACGTGGTGGCTTCACAAACCCTCTATGATCTAAAAAGATAAATTGAAAATGTTTATATAAATTTTCTGAGAACAAGCGTGGATAATACACACTGCTACCCACTACCAATATCGGCTGACCTTGTCCCTTCACACAATATTTTAAATCAAATCCTTCACTACAAATGCTTTGATAATTATTCATTATAATCGTCCTCTTTTCTTTTTTTAGAAGAGCTATCATATAATGCCCCTCTTTCTATCACTCCCTTTCTTTTTTACATTCCCGTGTTCTCTCCATAGAACGCTCCAGCATTCTCACTCACCTCTCATTATTATTTTATATGTTATTTAAAAAGCCTTTTATCGAATAGTAATAATTCTATATTTCCCCTACCAATATGCCTGATAATATTGAAAAGTAAAATTTTTAAATTGTGAACCAAGTATACAATAATAATTCAGTAGTTTAAAATTATTAAATATTAGAAAAATATAGAAAGTTAGAGGATACAAGAAAATGGATAAGCGATTACAACATATCATAGCCTTAAGAGAGAATGGTCAATTGGAAGAAGCAAATCAATTAATGGTAGCACTAGTTCAAGAAGAGCCTGAAAATGGATACTACCAATTTCAATGTGCATGGGCATATGATTCATTAGGAAGAGAAAAAGAGGCTGTCCCCCACTATGAAAAAGCAATTCAATTAGGGCTTAAACCCGAATTTTTAGTTGATGCTTATGTAGGATTAGGCAGCACTTATCGTACATTAGGGCAATATGAACAGTCCAAACATATTTTTGAACAAGCTATATGTGAGTTTCCAGAAGCCGAACATGTAAAGGTTTTCTATGCTATGACTCTCTATAATCTAAGTGAACATTCAAAGGCTATGGAAACTTTATTACATACAGTAATTCACACTACTAATCATGAAGGCATAAAAGATTATCGCAAAGCCATAACGTTTTACAGTGATAAGCTAGATCAAACTTGGGAATAGCATAAAAGATCAGGCTCCTATTTATGAACCTGATCTTTTCATATTACTTCACTATATTTGTCTTTTTAACGGTAGAAAAAATTGCAACAAATAATATTAAAATTATACCGCTAAAGAAAAATAAATAACTTAAAGGAATTAAAAAGAAGTTTCTTTCTACGAGTGTTCCATCTGGCAGTAATTCGTCCCCGATAATTCCCTTCATAAATAAACATAAAACTCCTATTAAAACCGGTAAAGTTGCAAGGATATATTTTTTCATCATTTCTCCCCCATTATTCATTATCTTCATTTTTTCTGTATTCCAAAATGTCACCTGGTTGGCAATCTAAAACTTCGCATATTTTTTCTAATGTAGAAAATTTAACGGCTTTTGCCTTTCCGTTTTTCAAGATAGAAACATTCGCCATTGTAATGCCTAGTTTTTCCGATAATTCTGTAACACTCATTTTTCTTTTAGCAAGCATGACATCCAGATTTATAATGATAACCATCTTTTACACACCTCAAATCGTTAGATCATTATCTTGCTTTATCACACTTGCTTTTCTAACTAAATAAGAAAGCATTGAAGTAAAGACAGAGATGACGATTGCAAAGAATAAAATAAGCAACATAATTACTAGGACATTCGTGTGATAGCCACCAGCCGAAAAAATATAAATTAACGCAGCTACATATAAAACACCTTCGATCATAGCTAACACGCTTATTATTTTTAATCTATCTGCGTTCACAACAGTAAAATCTTGATTAGAGCTAATATCCGTACATATTTTCCATCCTAAAGCTAATGCTAAAAAAAATGGAATTCCTGTTATCCAAATGAATGCAATAAATGGTTTATACACCGATAGTAATTCTTCTGAATCTAGTAAAACTTCCTTCCCTGTTTGTGGCCCTAGATAAATACAAAATAGTAAACCAAATAAAGCACAAAATACAATTATCAATTTTAACCATCTTGATAATTCTTTTTGTTTCATAAAGCACCTCTTTCATTAACTTGCTAATGACATATTATCTTGTCATGCATTTCAAGTCAATATTTTTTTATCGTAAAACAATAAATAATTATTGTATTGTTTATGAATATATATTATTCTCTTATTGGCTAAAATGCTTGATAAATAAGAGCAATATGATAAAATAAGAACATGCATTCGCTCTCTCTTAATTTTCTTCACGGGAATATTTTGTTATGAAAATAAATTGGGTGCGAGAACATATCCACAACTATAATATCTAATGTCGGATAATCTGTGGTTGTAACAATAAAAATAACGGTCGCTTTAACTAGCAAGCCGTTTCTCAATCTGTAGACAATTCCATTTCTAATTCCATAAATCTGTATGTTAATTGTAGAACCACGGTATTCTCATTTCGTGAGGAGAGTCGAAATTGTCACTTTTCCTCTATCGTGGGTTTCCATGATAATTTAGTTTTTCAAAAAGATGGTTGTGGTATTATATTAAAAATAACATTGTTTTCACTAAAGAAATTTTGATCTAGAAAATGGAGAATTTTAATGATGTAGCACTTTATATAACTTTATTCAATATTAATTAGGTCCTCCTACAAAAATACAAATACATATATTTTACATTTCAGGAGGAATGAAGAATGCGTTTAGAAAAAGAAATGATGCAATTAATATTAAAAGTGGCTAATGAAGATGATAGAGTAAGAGCTGTTGGAATGAATGGTTCTAGAGCAAACTCTAATGTGCCAAAAGATAATCTAAGAGATTACGATATTGTTTATCTTGTATCAGATTTACAGTCGTTTTTAAATAATCCTGATTGGGTAGACGTTTTTGGGAAAAGGATAATAATGCAAACACCAGAGGATATGGAGTTAATTCCACCTGAATTAGATGGAAGATTCACATACCTAATGTTGTTTGAAGATGGGAATAGAATTGATTTAATGCTTATTCCTATTGAGGAAAAAGGTGAATATTGTTCTGAAGATGGACTGACAATTATTCTGTTAGATAAAGATGGAAATATGCCTAAACTGGCTGAACCAACAGATAAAGAATATTGGGTTAAAAAACCATCCTCTGTCTTTTTTGCTGATTGTTGTAATGAATTTTGGTGGATTTCTACTAATGTAGCCAAAGGGTTATGGAGAGAAGAAATACTTTACGCATATGAACATTTAAATAATGCGAGAGAAATGTTACTTACAATGTTTGAATGGAAAGTTGGTATAGAAACCAAATTTTCATTGAGTGTAGGAAAAAACAGTAAGTATCTTGAGCGATATGTTACGAAGGACATATGGGAAAGGTTAATGAAGACGTACCCTAATGGAGATTATGAACACGTATGGAATTCTCTTTTTGAAATGATTTGTTTATTTGAACAAGTAGCTATTGAAGTAGCTGATATTTTGGAGTATCAATACCCTTATGAAGAAGCGAATAAGGTAAAGGATTACCTGAATAAAAAATAAACTCAATATTTTTAAAGAATTACACTTTCAAATGAATATCCTTAAAGAACTTTAATAGGAGATACTACTTAAAATGTAGCATCTCCTTCCTCGACAAGCTGAAATAGCAACCATCATTTTTTTATATTTATAGCACCTTGGAAGCTTGATGAATTAATGCAGCTACCATTTTATCCATTTGTGCAAAACGATCGTCTTTTGTTTGACCATTGACGTATCGATAATAGATTTGCTGACAAATTACAGCTAATTTAAAATAGGCAAATGTAATATAATAATCGATGGCCGAAACATCACGTCCGCTTTTCTCTGCATATCGTTTAATGAATTCCTGACGTGTATAAAACCCTGATAAAGTCGTGATTGGTGGTTCTCCAAATGCGTATAGCAGCATTTTTGGATCATCTGCATGCATCCAGTAGCTCATGGCCACACCTAAATCTGCTAATGGATCCCCTACAGTTGTCATCTCCAAATCAAAAAGACCAATCATTTCAGAGTAATCGCTGGAAAACATGGCGTTATTAAGCTTGTAATCATAATGGATGATCGTTGCTTCGCTATTAGAAGGCACATGGTCTTTTAACCACGTTGTCAACATCGCTACTTCAGCATGCTCTGCCGTTTTCGCTTTGTCATAGCGCTCTATCCATCCAAGTACTTGCCGTTCCATAAATCCTTCTGGCTTCACCATATCCTTTAGTTGCGTTTCCTTATATGGGATTGCATGAAGGGCTACAAGTGAATCAACCATCTTTTCCGAAATGAGACGTCCTAATTCCTCCGTATTTTCAGTGCCAGATGGGAAATGAGTATCAAGTACAATACCCTTTTTACGTTCCATTAGGAAGAAATCACTGCCGATAATATCTCGATCTTCAACGTACACATACGGTTTAGGTATTGCAGATAAAAATGGATGTAATGCAGATATAATCGTAAACTCACGTTTCATGTCATGCGCTTTTTTGGCGACTGGTCCGTGTGGCGGTCGACGCAGAACCACTTCAAATTCGCCTACTTTTAGGCAATAAGTCAAATTTGAATGTCCAGCACTAAACTGTGAAATTTCTAGCTTCCCCTCTGGTAATTCTGGAAATTGGCTCTTTAAAAATGAGTGTAATTTCACTTCATCTATACGTTCACTTGCCCTTACTTGTATCGTATCCATTTTACCCCTCCCTTAAATGATAGAGCTCATACCGCCATCTACAACTATGACATCGCCCGTAATATAATCTGAGGCAGCCGCGGCTAAAAATAATGCAACGCCTTTTAGGTCATTTTCTGTTCCTAAACGTTTTAACGGCGTCGCGCCCATTAAATAATCTTGTCCGCGCTCAATTAAGACTTTTGACATTTTTGTTGGGAAAAATCCTGGGGCAATCGCATTCACATTGACGCCATATGGCCCCCATTTTACGGCCAAATCTTTTGTTAGCGTAATGACCGCTCCTTTACTTGCGTTATAGCCAATTGTATCCATGAATTCAGGTAATGTACCACCAAGCCCTGCAACCGAAGCGATATTGATAATTTTTCCGCTCTTTTGTTCTAGCATTATTTTACCAACAGCTTGTGTCATTAAAAATGTACCATTGACGTTAACATCGAAGACTTTTTGCCAAGCCTCATATGGCATTTCAACAGCAGGAGTACCCCAAGACGCTCCACTGTTATTGACTAAAATATCAATTTGGCCGAATGTTTCAAGCGTTTTTGACACTACATTCGCGATATCCTCTGGCTTTGTCACATCACAAGCAAGAGCTAATGTTAGTACCCCTAATTCAGCTAATTCTGCCGCAACCTCTTCGCATGCCTCAACCTTTCTTGAACAAAGTACAACGTTGGCACCTGCTTCGGCAAAGCCTTGTGCGATTTGAGCGCCAAGACCACGTCCTCCCCCTGTTACGATAGCCGTTTTCCCCTTTAAGCTAAATAAATCTAGTACCGTCATTTCACCAGCTCCTCATGTTTATTGGCATGCTTCTTAAGCTCCAGCTTGGCAACTGTGTTACGATGCACTTCATCCGGTCCATCTGCTAATCGTAATGTGCGGGAATTTGCCCATTGTGCAGCAAGCGTCGTATCAGGTCCTACCCCAGCAGCACCGAATGCTTGAATCGCTCGGTCAATCACTCTTAATGCCATATTCGGCGCCACTACTTTAATCATGGCAATTTCTGCTTTCGCCTCTTTATTCCCTACTGTGTCCATCATATACGCTGCCTTTAACGTTAAGAGCCTTGCCTGCTCAATATCAATACGGGACTCCGCAATACGCTCGCGTATCACACCTTGGTCCGCGAGTGCTCGATGGAAAGCGCGTCGCTCACTTACACGCACACACATTTCCTCTAATGCACGTTCAGCGGCTCCAATCAGACGCATACAGTGATGGATACGCCCCGGGCCTAAACGACCTTGTGCAATCGCAAAGCCTTTGCCTTCTCCCCACAATATATTTTCAACAGGTACTCGAACGTTCGTAAACGTCACCTCGCCATGTCCTTCTGGTGCGTGATCATAGCCAAATGCAGTAAGCATACGCTCAATTTTTACTCCAGGAGTATCCATCGGCACTAAAATCATCGACTGTTGCTCATGAATAGGTGCTGTAGTATCTTTATGTTTCCCCATAAAAATAGCGATTTTACAGCGAGGATCTCCAGCTCCTGTTGTCCACCACTTATGTCCATTTAAAATATAATAATCACCATCACGTTCAATACTTGCCTCAATATTTGTTGCATCACTAGACGCGACTGCAGGCTCAGTCATCGCAAAGCAAGAACGTATTTCTCCACGTAATAACGGCTCTAGCCATTGTTTTTTCTGCTGTTCTGAGCCGTATCGCACAAGCACTTCCATATTTCCTGTATCTGGCGCATTGCAATTAAACACTTCAGGAGCAAGTAAAGAGCGTCCCATTATTTCACATAAAGGTGCATATTCTAAATTCGTCAAACCTGCACCATATTCACTATCTGGTAAAAATAAATTCCATAAGCCCGCTTCTTTTGCCTTGTGCTTTAATTCCTCCATAATTGGTGGAATCGCTCCCCAACGATCCTCCATTGCCTCTACCTGTGCAGCATATACTTTCTCGTTAGGATAAATGTATTCCTCCATAAAATTTGTCAGCTTCTCTTGCAGTTCTACTACTTTTTCGCTATAAGAAAAGTTCATAAAAAAGCCCCCTTTGTTTGAACATCAAAATGCTAAATGAATGAATATTCATTTTTATTCTTACATTAAATGTTACCGCTATATTTCCTGTAAATCAATGTCTATTAAACGAAAATTTGAATTATAGGGAAAATTCATACTTAAGACAGTGTGTCGAGCAGATAAAAAATATCATTACGATAATAAAACTTCAGTCAAAAAACTATTTTGCCATAATATGTAACTTCGGATCAGAATAGCTTCTTTTGATTAAAAATTTTATGACTTGATATATTCATAGTTACCTGTTTTTCTTCTTTAGCTCATCATCCATAGCGTGGGGTTGATTTCCGTTCTGACTGGGCTTTCCCTAGGGGCATTAGATGAGCCACTTCTTACGAAAAGTAGGATAAAAAAAGAGTAACTTCTCATTCAAGGAAGTTACTCTTCTCAATTAATCAATTTTTAACATTCTAAAGCGTTTTGCCTATATTTATAATATCAGTAAGCAAATGACGAATAGCCAAAGGTAAATGACGATTTTTTAAAGACACTACATACACATTTCGTCGTAAATTGGGACAATCTATTTCTTTTTGTACAATCGTTTTAGCCGTTGGACCTTTTAAATAATTTTCAGGTAAAATGGTAATCCCTAAATTTTCACGAACAAGAGACACCGCAGTCTCAAAACGTTCAATTTCAAATTGAATATTAATGTTTTTGTCAGCCCTTTCGAATGCATCTAAAATGTCTTGTCTCGTTTGAAAGCCCTCTGTACTAATAATAAATGGCTCTTCACTTAAATCGGCGATCGTCAGCTTCTCCTTCTCAGCTAATGGATGATTTAATGGTAAAACGGCTACAAGTCTCTCTTCATATAAGCAGGTAACTTCGAGATCCTCATCATCCATGATTTGATTTGTAATAATTAAATGTGTTTTATAGCTTTTGAGCGATTTTTCGACACGCTTACTCCCTAAAATATCTACTAGATGAATCATCATTTGTGGATACTCTTTTTTATACTCTGTAATGACTTTTGGGAGCCAATGCTTAATCGATTCCATAATGCCGATCGTTATTTCGCTTGTGCCACGTACAATGACCTCATCCATTTCTATTTTTAAAACTTCCATGTTTTTCAATATAATTTTTGCTCGTTCATATAAAAGCTCGCCTGCTTCTGTTAATTGCAGATTTCTCGTATTCCTTTCAAGTAACGGTGAACCAACTTCTTGCTCTAATTTTTTAATAGCATTACTTAGAGAAGGCTGAGAAATATGCATTTTTTCAGCAGCCTTCGAGAAATTCATCTGCCCCACAACTGCTATAAAATATTGTAATTGTTTAAAATCCACAACAACTTCCTCCTCATTTATAGTTTTAAGCTATAGATTAATAATAATTATATATTAGAAATTATAATTATGCGAATATATAATCTATTCATAAACAATATTTTCACCGCAATAATATTGGAAACGGAGTTGACACTGATATGTATACAATGACAGATCAAAAACAATGGAAAGGCCGTATAGATTCAACTACTAATTCAAGTAGTTTTCGTTTACATCAAAAAGTGAAAAGAATTCCTATTAATGATGTAAGCGTTTCAGATAATCAGCATGCCGGAATTGTTGGCTTTATTTGTGATGAAGGTGTACGTCGTAATCAGGGACGTGTAGGCGCAGCAAGTGCTCCTAATGCTCTGCGTGAAGCATTATCTAGCCTACCTTGGACATTTAATGATGAACAGCAAATTATAGATGTTGGTAACGTTCTTTGTCTAAACCATGCTTTAGAAGAAGCACAGCGTGAGCTCGGTGAAATTGTCAAAACATTGCTAAATAAAAAATTACAATGTGTCGTGCTGGGCGGTGGACACGAAACACTATACGGACATTACTTAGGCGTTCGCACAGCGTTATCTAAAGATGCGAAAATCGGGATCGTCAATATCGATGCTCACTTCGACTTACGATCATATGATGAGCAACCATCGTCTGGTACAATGTTCCGTCAGATTTTAGAGCAGGATTCACATGCCGACTACTTTGTTTTAGGCATACAACGTTATGGCAATACAAAAGAGCTATTTGATAAAGCTAATGAGTTGAATGTAAATTATGTGTTAGAAGATAATCTGACGCCAGAAAATATGGCGCAAATCTTGCATGATCTTCAGCGATTTATGGATAATCATGATTATATTCTTTTAACGCTATGTATGGATGTGCTAAACGCTGCATTTGCACCGGGAGTTAGTGCTCCATCACCGTTTGGACTAGATCCAAAAACTGTACGCACAATACTTCAAAAAGTAACTTCGCACCCAAATACACATTCTTTTGATATTTGTGAGGTAAATCCTTCACTGGATGAGAACGGACACACAGTTAAATTAGGTGCTTATTTTGTTTATGAAGCACTTAATAACTTACTTAGGGGGCAAGGTTAATGATTGAATTCAATCAAATTACAACAGTATTTCTAGCGGTTGCGCTATTCGCATTGGGCAGCTGGCTCATCAATAAAATCGGTTTTTTAAAAAGGTTTTGTATTCCGGCGCCTGTTGTTGGTGGCTTACTATTCGCCGCATTAGCAACTATCCTAAAGACAACTGACGTCTTAGAAATTTCGCTTGATACGTCATTACAAAGCTTATTTATGATTACTTTCTTCACAACAATTGGTCTAGGGGCAAGTTTTAAACTTGTGAAGCTTGGTGGAAAATTATTAGTTATTTATTGGTTGGCTTGTGGTTTCCTAGCTTTAATGCAAAATGTTATTGGAGTGTCACTTGCATCACTAATGGGGATTCATCCGTTAATCGGTATGATGGCTGGTGCTGTTTCTATGGAAGGCGGTCATGGTGCCGCTGCAGCATTTGGACAAACATTAGAAGACTTAGGTATTTCATCAGCCATGACAATTGGTGCGGCGGCAGCTACATGTGGGTTAGTTGCTGGTGGCTTAATCGGTGGTCCTATTGTAAAATACTTAGTTGGTAAATACAATTTAACGCCAGATGAACAAGAAACTGAAGAAGTTGATTTTGAAAATAAAAATGAACAAATTACATCCGATTCATTCTTTACACAAGTATTATTCATCACGTTCTGTATGGCAGTAGGTACATATGTTGGAACATTATTCTCAGAAGCTACTGGCTTCGTACTACCTAGCTATGTTGGTGCAATGTTTGTAGCTGTACTAGTGCGCAATATTATGGATAAAGTAAAACCTGAAGCGATAAACATGAAAAGTATTTCTTTAATCGGCGATGTAACATTAGGGATCTTCCTTTCTATGGCGCTAATGAGTGTTAAATTATGGGAAATCGCTGATTTAGCACTTCCACTATTCATCATTGTTTTCGCACAAGTATTCTTCATTGTCGTATTTAGTATTTTTGTATTGTTTAAGTTACTTGGAAAAAATTACGATGCTGCGGTTATGGTTGCCGGTTTTGCCGGACACGGTTTAGGGGCAACGCCAAATGCAATGGCTAATATGTCAGCAGTTGTCCAACGCTTCGGTCCATCGCAGAAAGCATTTCTTGTCGTACCAATTGTAGGAGCATTTTTAATCGACGTATTTGGTATTCCAATTATTATTACGACTATTAATTTATTTAAATAAAGCAAGAAAATATGGGGGAACCTTTAAACTAAGGTTTCCCCGTTATAAATTTAGTTTGTATTGTATTAGTTGGCTGTTCATCCCTAAGAATTCACCACTACCTAATCTACTAATTTCTTTAAATCCTATCTTTTCAAGCATTTTTCGAGAGCGAACATTAGCTTCGTGTGTTTCTGCATTAAAAGTTGTCATTCCTAATTTCTTCGAGGCAAACTCCATCATACATATGGCAGAAGTAAATCCAATCCCTTTTCCCCACAGCCCACTTTCACCAATTGCAATACCTAACTCAGCAGTTTTATTTTTAATACAGGCTAAATCTGCATATCCAACTAATTTATCGTTAAACGATATACCCATTCGGATAAAATCTTCAGCTACATTGTTAACACAATTGAGCCACCATCTATATAGTTCTTCGGGACTTCTATTTAATTCCCATCCATTGGCCGAACAAAAAGAGTCATCCTTACTCCATTTTAAGACAGTTTCATAATCATTTATCGTTAATGGTCTTATCTTTATGCACTGTGAAAGGTTCTGATTTGCATTCATTCCTATTCCTCCAAATCTTTATAAATTAAAAATATAATGATAACGAGAATAAAGCCATTTTCATAGTTTAGAGCCAATCCTATTATCGACCTTAGTTTTCACAACTCGCCGCATACAAACGATTTTGGAGACGGTTGCTTTTGTTCAGTCTCCCTGCTTCCCTTTTCAGGTATAGGAAATAGATCACATCAACTTTATAAAATAAGAGGCCGTGCAATTGTCTTTATTAGACAGTTGCACGGCCTACTTTTATGGCTCTTGACTATTGTAATATTTCACTAACAGTTACAAATTCATAGCCTTGCTTTTGCAAGTATAGAATTACATTTTCCAAACCATTTGCTGTCGTTTGATGAATATCATGCATTAAAATAATGCTACCATCTTTCACTGACGCTTTCACTGACGCTAATATTTTTTCAGCATTGTGATGCTTCCAATCTAATGTATCGATTGACCATAGAATAGAAGGCATTGTAATGACAGAACGAACTTTATCATTCGTTGCACCATATGGTGGACGGAAAACCGTTGGATATTGACCGATTGTTGCATAAATACCATTGCTAGTTCGATCAACCTCTTGTTTAACATTGGCTGTCGATAAGCCTGTTAACTTTGAATGGTTCCATGTATGATTGCCTATTTCATGTCCAGCCTCATAAACTTTCTTTACGATTGCTGAATTTTTAGAGGCATTTGGTCCAACCATAAAAAATGTTGCCTTTGCATCATATTTCTTTAAAGTCGCTAAAATTTGTGGGGTAACTTTTGCATCTGGCCCATCATCGAATGTTAAAGCCACACGCTTCTTTTCCCCTTTCGCTACTGGTACACCTTTATTGTATATTCCATTACCAGGTATTTGAAAATTCGCCAACTCTGAAGCTTTCACATAGCCCTTTTGTTCACCTGCTTCTACATAGGCCCAGCCAACTAGCGTTGTATATTGCTGAACGACTGTTTTATTGGCAATCGTACCAAGAACCTCGCCAGTTGGGCTAGCAGTTAAACGAAGCACAGCGCCATTAGCAGCATTTACTCGTTTTTTTGTTGCCACAGGTGTCTTTAAAGAATTTGTTGCAACATAGCCTGTTTGATGACCGTATTGGACAAATGACCAACCTCCAGGTGCTGATCCATATACAAAGATAATACTGTTTTCATTAAGCAGTCCCGCTTTTTGTGCATTTGGACTAGGATATGTAAATAAAGTTGTGCCACCTTTTTGCGTCACTAAATATTTTTCAGATGTAGTGCTTGCTAATGCTGCCGTTTCTACATATCCCTCTAGCTGTTGTACTTTAATTTGAGTCCATTTCTTATTTACAGGTGTAGCTGTTACATAACTACCTTTCGTTATTTGACCGATTTCGGTGCTTTCTACGGAAGGTTCTGCATAAACTGCTGTGTCTTTAGCTACTGATTGAATAACGGATGTACCTTCAGCATTTGCAGATTTATTATCTACAAACACAAAACTAATTAAAAATGTCAAAATAATTGCAAAGGATAACAGTTTTTTCATTGTTCTACACCGACCTTTTCATCACACATGTCTTTTCTCATGTGCTTGTTCTATTAAAGTATAGAATTCGACTCTAATTATAGATTAATAGATTGTGCCTGGAAATAGTAGGAATCAACTAGTTTTTGTGAATAAAAATGGAACACGCCATAACGTAGGATTGATTTCCGTTTCGGCTGGGCTATTTCCTAGAGTCGCCCAACCGAAACGGAAATCAGGTAATAAATACAGCATATTGTTGAATTGTTTGCTTATTCTTTTCTAAAAAACTTTCAATGATCACATAACACCTCCCCTCTTAAATCAAACGGATCGATTGTATTCCCAAGCTTAATACCGTGATAGCTATCCCATATGTTTCGAAAAAAGGCTCCCAAGACGCTTTTTTTCAAGTGTTTATGCGTGTTCCCTATAAGAAGACGGTTGAAACGATTAAAAAGTTGTTATTTTTTCATATTTTTCCCTACAGCGAATCATACGCCGTTAGAGCATCTTCAATATGGAATGGTGGTGTCCAGGCCTGCCCATCTGCTTTCGTCGTCACGAATATATATCGTTTTCCATCTTTTTCGATTATTGACGCTAAGCAAAGACCCGCTTCAGGTGTATAGCCCGTTTTCCCTCCCAATATTGCACCTTCTCCCCCTGGTATTTTCGTCAAAAGTGAGCTTGTTATCGTTAATTCATTAGGCACATGAGTACTATAGCTTTTTGAAGTCAAAATTTGATAAAAGATAGGATTTTCAATAGCATAACGAAACAGCTTGCTAATATCTCGTACACTGGAGACATGAGCAGGATCATGTAATCCGCTGGCATTCACAAAATGAGTATCATTCAACCCTAATTCATGTGCTTTATTATTCATTAATGTCACAAATGATTCTTCACTACCTGCAATCGCATCCGCAAGTGTTCCTGTAGCATCCGCCCCAGAAGCAAGCAATGTACCATATAATAAATCCTCTATCGTCACAAAATCTCCTGCCTTAAAGCCAGCCATGGAAGCATTTTGAGCAGTAAATTTAGAAATCGTTTGTGGTTCAACAATTGTTTGCTTCTGCAGATCATTAGTCATTTCAATGGCAACAATCGCTGTCATAATTTTCGTTAATGATGCAGGATAAATAATGTCATCTGCATTTTTTTCGAATAATACCTCTCCTTTTTCATTCAGCAACAACGCATTTTTACTATGCAACGAAGGTAGCTCTATTTCCGTTTGTTCCGTTGAGTTATTTGTATAATAAAAATAGAATGCTGCCGCACATACAATACAAAATACGACAAATTTCTTCATAAAAAAACGCCCCCCACACATTATAATAGGAGGCATTTATGAATATTCCTGTAGGAAATTTATGAAGAATTTCTTAAGTTTTTTTAATTAATTTCGCCTTGGCGTAATTGGGTCAGGAGACTTTATCTTCATTCATCTCCACTTTCAAAGGTAGGAGTCTTCTGTACCTGTCGCTACACTTTCGTGAAAAAACATTATAAATGAAGATAAACATCATCAAAATCCGAACATATTCTTGTGATTGTTTTATCCGTTAATTTAAAAAATATATCTTGAGACACTTCTAGCTTCAGTGCATCTTCCTTTTTTAAATCCGCATAAATTCCTCGTATAATACGACCTGTTAGACCATGGGAAATAGCAATCACATTTGGTACATGTTGAATGTCTTTTAACCAAGCACTTAGTCTGCTCACTACCGTGTCATAAGCTTCTCCATTAGGCGCATTAAAATACCAGTTATACACATCTGAATTTTGAAAAAGATTTGGCCAAGAACTTTCAATTTCTTTCGTTGTTAACCCAGCCCATTGTCCCACAGCAACCTCAGTTAATCGTTCATCTTTTTCAACCTTTTTCACATCATATCCTATTGTTTCGCAAATGATTTCAGTACTTTGCATCGCTCTTCCTAATGGACTCGACACAATTTTCCATTCATTAGGATTTCCAATTAAACTTTTCAGCATTTGTGCGTTTTGTTGTACTTGTTGTACTCCCACTTCTGTTAATGGAGAATCGAGCTCTCCTTGGTATCGTCCTTGTGTATTAAATTCCGTTTCCCCATGACGGAGTAAGTAAATCGTTTGATTCATTATTGTTTCCCCCTATAAATTCTCCCTAGTTATTACTAATGTTTTTATATATTTTCATTTCTAATTTTCAATCCCTATTTCCGTTGTTAAAAGCTTCAATCGTACAGGTGTTCCTGGTGAATTATATTTTAATGCATTTGAGAGAATGTTAGATACATCTCGGTATAACCATGTATAGTTGAATGGAAAGATGATTTCACCTTTAGGAATCTCAAATTGAAACATAAATTTTATCGTTAAAGCTCCTTTCGTTCGTTTTATAGGAATACTTTGAAGATTTATCGAAACAAAATCGCTCTTTATCGAAACTATTTGAGCTTTTATCGAAACAAAACCTCATTTTACCGAAACTTTTTGAGCTTTCATCGAAATTTGTTAAAACAACAAAATAATATAGACAATTCCCAAAAATAAACATAATGGACTGTAAAACCAAGTATCGTATCTAGCAAACTGTGAGTGCTTTATTTTTTTAAAAAATCCAACATACTTAAATTCACCAATTGCCCTAATAATGAAAACGAAAGCACAAACAATACTTCCGATTATAGATAAACCATTTGCTTGGAACCCGTGCAAATAACCTCCTTGAACAACAATAATGACACTAGCCAGTAGAATAAGAATAGCTACGAATAATGTTCCCCATTTTTTAGGAGTAAAAGCAGGTTTTTGCTCTCCTTCTTTTACAGGGATAGCAGCTGCAGAACCCCAACGACCTCCAAAAGCCCAATAAATATGTAACAAACTGATAAACCACAGAAGCCCTACAGCTACTAATAATAAAATTAATTTCATTTACTCGCCCCCTATGTATTAATTCAACCAAAACATACACAAGCGTATGTTTATAGTAAAAATTTTGTCCCTTCAGGTTTTATAACCTTATGGGAAATTTATTATCGAATAATCAATTATACCTCTGCATGATGTTTTTTGTGAAAAGGCGAAGCGACAGTCGTGTGTTGTTGCTATCGCTTCGCTTTCGTACAGATAAATTGCCAAAGGACGTGGTGTTCTTAAACTGAATTCCTCTATTTCAGCTGATATTTGGCTAACCGCTGAAAGAAGTTAAAAGATCAACCATTTTATCAATATCAAAATTAGGATTTTCTTCAAACCTTGTCATCCATCCTACATACGTTAAATAAGCAAGTCTCGCTCTATCAATCGATTCAGCATTGTCTATGCCCTTTTTTTGATACAATTTCGCAACACAAGAAATTCTTTGTTCTTCAATATCCACTAAGCGTTCTGCAACAACAGGATCATATTTTGCCCAAGTATAAATACCAATCTCCATTTTTTTATCTCGATTAAAACTAATTTGTAATAGCTGCTCTAAAGAGGCATCCTGTTGCTCCATACTTTGAACAATGAGCTTTGTTGCATGTACTTCCCAATAGTTGAGCATAGAATCTAACAGCTCTTGATGGTCACGAAAATAGTGATAAAAGCTCCCTTTACTTATTTTTAACAATCGAGCAAGTGCTTCGATGCGAACTTTATGTATTCCTTCATCAGCTAATTGTTGTAATCCTGCTTTTATCCAATCTTCCCTCGTTAATTGCATGTTATCTCTCCAATAAGATACGGTTGCGTATGTTTTTTTGTTAGATTACTACTACTTTCATTTTTTGTCAATTATTCATTCTGTTTATTTACTCTAATGTTATTGTTGATCGTAATATTTATGTTCATAACCCTTGGTAAAATACAAGCGCATATTAATATACAAGCTAAAAGTTTTTTCATCTTTCTCTCCTTTTTTCATTTTATATGGAAAAAGCCAAGTTCAATCCCCTTTCGTTCATAACGCTGTTAGGTAATTTTATTGCCAAACCCCCGCATTTATACTATTTTGGTTTCAGCTTGGCAACGCTTCCTTAACGAAGAACCGTTGATATTCACGGAGAGTGATGACTAAGAGTGAATATTACCTTGTTTTATTAATCATATTTATTCTTTCGTCCACAGCTGAGGCCAAGTTTTATAATCCCTCGCTTGACCTCAAGGACATCTTATCAATTATACCTCGGCATAATTGCGTCCGGAATCGGTTTTGTGTTTAGGCCTGCAGTGCCACCGAACGTGGCGTTCTTAGACTGAGTTCCTCTATTTCAGCGGCGTTTGGACACCCGCTGAAAGAAGTTAAAATGTATTATCAAATAGACTTTCTGCTATACCAAGTAAAATATCTTCCTCTGTAAACTCCATTAATTCTTCTCTCGTAATATCTTCCTGTTGAATTAGACGGTTTGACTGGATAGTCACGAGCTTTTCAAATAAGTTTCGTATATAACGACCGTTCGAAAAGTTTGGAATGGATTCGACTGGAATTTGATGCAATTGCTCCTTCATATGATATCCAAATACGTCCCCATACAAGTAATCATTATTTTTACATAGCATGGCAAAAATATCATAAAGCTCATCCGTGCTAAAATTATCAATCTGCACAAAATGATTGAAGCGCGATTTAAAACCTGGATTGGCAAGCAAAAATTCTTCCATAAGCTCTGTATAACCAGCAACGATCACAACTAGATCATCGCGTAAATCCTCCATCACTTTTAATAGGCTATCAATCGCTTCTTTACCAAACGCGTCCTGTTTATCATTGATTAGTGAGTAGGCTTCATCTATAAAAAGCACGCCACCCTTTGCTTTATTCACAACTTCCTGAACCTTCAAAGCCGTCTGACCAACATAGCCTGCTACTAAACCAGCACGATCTGTTTCCACAAAATGCCCGCTTGAGAGGACACCAAGATGCTTGTATATTTGGCCTATGATACGCGCCACTGTTGTTTTTCCTGTACCTGGATTTCCGGAGAACACAAGATGATATGTGATTGGGAAGCTTGTTAAGCCATGGTCGACACGCAAGCTTTGAATTTTTATGAAATTGATTAGATTATGTAACTCCTTCTTGGCATTTGGAAGTCCTACAAGTCCATCAAGCTGCTTCTGTAACTTTTCGATCTCCCGTTCTATTTCTGGTGTAATTCGTAAACGTTCCCCGTTAATAAATTCACCACTATAAATAATTTTTCCTTCTTCATTAAAATAATCTCCTCGACCGTGCTTTTCTCCATTTACAAGTTCCCCAATATAGGAAGCCTGTCCATTGGCATAATAAAGAGTACCCTGTCCTGTCATCGCATCCTCTTTAAATTGCCCCTCCGATTCAAGTACACCTTGTCTGGAATAATTCTTACCTTTTCCATGCTTCATATCCTCAAAGAAATAGCCATCGTACTGAAGGGATGTTACACCATTTGCTAGCTCCACAGCATTGGGCGATTCTGGTGCATAATACAGCTTTCCTGCCCCTTGCATATGATTCCATATGAAATCACCTTCATATTGTGGCTGATTTAAATGCGGATACTGTGCACGAAGCTCTTTAAATGGGGCAATAGCATCTTCCTCATAATACAAAACCCCGTAACCTTCCATTAAATCATTACGAAAATGCCCCTCGTAATATACCTGACCGTCCTTATATAAAATACCATTACCTTGTTTTTTATTTTGAATAAATTCGCCCTGATATATTATTTGGCCCTTTAAATACATGATGCCGTTACCTTGCTTCATATGATTGACGAATTCTCCCTCGAATAAAATCTCGCCTTCTTGGTCAAATAGCGTCCCCTTTCCATCATAAATGTCATGACCAAAGTCATTTTTCTTCACACCGCCACAATACATTAATGTACCATCTGGATACAACATCTCTTTTTCTTCATAATTAAGTGTCATTTGATTGCCATCCTTTATCCATTCAGTATATGCTCAATTATAGCGTGGAAAAGAATACCTATGTGCGAATTTTTAGAATTTAAGGAGATTAACATGAAAAAACGATATAAACTATTAATCGGCATCCTATTACCTCTTCTCATTTTATTTGCTTCAACTATATTTTTAACTCGCGATTCAACTTTTAATAAGGAGGTAATTGAACGATTTGATATTGAACAAATTAATGAAATTGAATTGATTCGTTCTTCTGATAACAAAACAATCACTATTACAGATGGAGCTACAATCAATCAAATAATGCAGAAATTTGAAGATCAACCGCTTCGAAAAGTCTATTTTTCCAATTCAGATTATGACGAGGCTTATTGGTTAACAGTACGTAATCATGATAAACGAGAAATTGGCATACGATTAGATGACTCAAAGCATTTATTCGTTTATTTGTATGAGGAAAACTATATGAAAGATTACAAGCTTTTAGATCATTTTAATATGGCGTTTTTTGAGGATCTTTTTTAGAAAATAGTCATTCTTAAACGGTAAAAATCCGCTTCGATTAAATTCTAAGCGGATTTTTTACCTTTTATTTGTGGATAGCTTTTGTCTTTTATATATAGCTATAGTTTTGCTGCATTAATTGAATCGTTTCAATGATCTCTTCTCTAAGCTCAATTGGCTCTAGCACTTCAATGTTTGCCCCTTGGCTTAGCAGCCACATTTTAATACCATGTCCAAAAACTTCTGCTTCAAATAAATATTGCTCATCATTTTTGGATACTATGTTCGCTGTTGGTAAGCGATCTAATACCGCTTGCGGGGAAGTTCCTTTAAAGATAAATTTCATACGCAACAGCTCGCCAGCATGCATAAACTGAATACGCTTACGAAACTCTCCTTCTTGAAAACGTTCAGTATAGGGTATTTGAAATTTTTGTTCGAGCTCTTGAAAATGTTGTATACGGTCGACTCTATAGACAATGGGCAAATCCTTTTCGACCTTATTATCATAAGCAATTAAATAAAAATAGTATTCTGAGAAAATGACGGCAAGTGGTTTTAAAATCTTTTCTGTCGGAATTGCTTCACCTTCACGTAAATAATCAATTTTAATGATTTTCTTTTTTTGTATCGCCTCTGACAGAGCCCAAATTAAACGCAATAAAGACTTTTTATGATGTAAATCTACATATAAATGCTTTTCATTTAAAATAATATTGCGAATAAACTCCTGCTTATCGGCTGCAACAATCGAAATAAGCTTATCTATAATATCGCTCATTTCTGATTTTAGCAGTGCTCTTGATTCGATTAGAATTTTAACAATTGCTAAAACTTGCTCCTTCGATAAAATACTTTCCCCTGTTTTTGTCAGCCTGTACACATTTTCTGCCCGAACATATTCTAAATGGCAATCCAATTTAGCTTTTTCCAGATACGCCCGAATTTCATTCAAATCCCGTTGTACGGTTTTTTCACCAACATTATGTGTAAATGCTTCTTGTTTTTTGTTAATTCCCTGACCATCTATCAGTCTGTCGAACATCGAAATGACACGATAGCCTTTATTTTGTTGTGAATCCACCATATATCCCACTTTCTCTTCATAGTTACTTCTCTATTATACAAAATAAGATGGACACTATTAGTCCTTTTAACTATAAATTTTCTACAATATTGGTATAATTGGTATATACTAATTAACAACAAAAACCATTAAACAGACTAAACATACTATACTTTTGTTATAATTAACTTTATTTTTACCAATGAATTACGGTTTGACGTAATTTAACAGAGAAAAAGCTCTCATTTAGATTTTCAAAATGAGAGCTTTTTAGAAACATTGGGTATTTTATTGTATTAAAGTTGATTTTTTCGGAGGTCGAACTGCCCACTTATATTCATACTAATTTGCTGAAGTAATGGTTTTCAGGGATTCTCAAATCTAATTCTCACTTAGTTTTATACGACTTTCAAGTTCTCGAATGAAACCTTCTAGGTAAACTGGTAAAGTTTTCACTTCTCCTAACATAACTTTATCAGATAGAATCGCAATTCCCTTTGCAGGTGACAATAAATTAAAACTTGAAAGTATATCCATCAAACCATCTAGTTGTGTATGTCTCAGGAGATGCGAGGAGCGGAAAGAGAAGAGTTGGTTGTATATGGTGGTATACACAACAAACCCATCCGAAGAATAGGACCTCTCTGTTTAGAACAATGCACTTATTCATTTGTTTGCACCCAACGATACGTTGTCTCAATTGGACCGATATTGTTGTATCTGAAGTGGTTCGATGGGGAATTCCAACCATTTCAGAGAACAGCATCTCTCCCACCGCGCAAAGCGGTACAGACTTCTCAATTGGACAAGTATAGGTGTATATAAAGAATGCGCTCGATGGAGAATCCCTCGCAACAAACCAGTTCTTTATTCGCGGAAGCGGCACCGCACTCTTCAAGGGAACAAGTTTAGGTATATACAATGATAAGGTTCAATGGGGCATCCCGCTTTCACCAAAGAAAAACCATCAAGAAAACAGAACACTCGCCAATGAGACCGCTACTCTCCTTCAAAGTGGACTTGGTCTCACAGATATGAAAACTAATATAAATATGCCCGCAACCACTGCGAATATGGAAATTTTCTGCAATAATGAAAAGTCTCGAAACTTTTTATTCTGAAAAGCAAGATCAGAAACTATGGTAAATAAAAAAGCTACTAAAAGAACCTGCAAGGCTCTATTGAGAAGTGAAGCATTGTATATAGCAATCGCTATAATTGCTATGAACGAAAAGAAAAGCTGCCTAAGATATTTATTTTTTAATAACATTTCATCACCATTTATCTCCCTCCGTATTACGAAATTTGCATTCAAAGGATGGATAATCATATACATTTAATATATATGTAAACAGAACTTTAAAATGCAACCATCACTCACTACGAAAGACCACTACTCTCCTTCAAAGTGGACTTGTTCTCACGAAGACTGAATGGGGCGCAAACAACACCAGCCAAGAAAAACCGCTACTCTCCCCCGCTGCTCTCACAACAAAACCAGCTGCAGCGAAATAAATGTGAGGCACCGAAACGGCCGGAACTGAAAAAGTCTGTTCTCTCGCTCGGAAACCGCAACAAAAAAGACACCACACAAAATGATGTCTCGAAAATACGCTTTATTTTATTGCTGCCTTCCTAGTTCCCAGAATTATATTTATCTTCTACATCTATAATTACACCGTCCGCCAAGGTAACAATGAGGCTTCCTTCACACAATGCACGATCGAATTTGTACGTTGTTACGATAACGGCTTCAGTTTTCGTTTTCAATAGGTTATGTAATTCTGCATTAACTTCTGACTATTCGACCGCCATTGGAGCATTCATACCTTCTGGGATTTTAATTAAGTGTCTGTTACGATTAACAATTTTTATTGCTTTGACTTCTCCGACTACTTCTACTCGTTTGTAGTCTTCGATTAATTGGCTAACAGTTTCAATGTTATCTGCCCCTGTTACGATAATGAATAGTTTTTGATCTTCTTTCTTTAATGCCTTTACGTCATCGATAGTGAAATGTCCCATCTTGTACTCCCTCTACTTTCTTTTAATTAGCATTCTCTTGTATAAAAAAACGCAAAACGATATGTTCTGCGTTCATAAATTATTTTTTCTAACTAATTTAATTATTTTTTTCTAATTAGCCTTTTAATTTTGAAGTTCTTTCTGATCACCTTGATATTCTTAACGTTTTTGCTTCTCTTTGGTTTAAAGAAGTAAGCATCAACTAACGCTATCAAACAAAGCGCAATGATTACATAAAGCATATTCGGCTTGTTATGGATATAACTCATCACACCTAAGTATAGTATGTATCCCATAAATGGCACCATAAATATCGTTCGCTTCTTTGGCATTGCAACCTTTTTAAAACTCGGTATCTTAACTTTGCTTACCATTAGATATGCTAATCCCCAGTAGATGATATTAAACACGACAATATTTAATGAATCCGAAAAGAACACCATTAGTGCAACAATACCGCCAGCAAGTGTAATTGGAACACCTGTAAAGTGTTTTAGGGTTTCAGAAGTTGGCGTGACATTAAATCTTGCTAATCTATAACACCCAAACAGCGGGAATATACCACTTAACATCAAGCCATAGATACCTAAGCCCTCATAAAAAGTAAATGCCACTAGAATAGCTGGCGCGACACCGAATGATACAATGTCTGCTAACGAATCTAATTCTTTACCGATATTGTTTGTGACACCCAAAACCCTAGCTGCCCTGCCGTCCAATGCATCAAAAAGCAAAGCAATGAATATGAATGTTACGGCATTTTTTGTGTCTCCGTTTACAACCAATCCTATTGCTAAAAATCCACTGAATAAATTACCGAATGTAAGTGCATTAGGTATAAATTTCTTCAATTACTTCCACCACTTTCATCCAATTTATAATAAATGTTTAAGCTCCGACCAATATAATATCGCATTCATCGCAATAATAATAGTTACCCTAACGGCCGTTATGTGACACTTCGCTTATATCGAATTTTTCGCCACAACCCTCGCGCGTTTTCAGAAAATTAGTTTTATCATATCCCCACCGTTCCATACCCACCTACCGCTTCTAAGAAAAGATAACTGCTCCATTGTATTTCTAATCTTTTTTTCCAATCCCTCAAAATAATTTTGTAGAATGATTTATATCTAATTTAAGGTGTTTTTTATTATGAAATTCAATGAACAAATTTTAAAAGCAATCGAAGGTACGGAGAAAATTTTAATCCTTCGCCACGTAAGACCAGATCCAGACGCTTTAGGCTCTCAGCGTGGTTTACTTTGGATACGGCTAACGTAGCACGTATTAGTGGTTCTATTCCGGAAGGTGGTTATCAAGATAATCGCTATACGCTTTTTTCCGCTCCTCATTAGTCATTAAAGGAGATTAAATTCGTCAGCATAAATGGGTAGGTATTTTTTTGATTCTTTTTCTTTGACGTTTCTTCATTTTAATACTCCGTTTTATTGCAATTACCTCGGATTGTTCAGCAACTTTAACGAATACTTAGGTAATTCCAAACTCTCGCCAAGCATCCTTATTGATGGATGGCAATTCCATTTTCATCATTGAGTCTCCTTGCACTTCATAGCAACTGTCGCATTTTAAACACTTATAGCGCTCAATTCCTTTGCTAACATAATGAAAAAAGCGGTGCATTTCTGTTGAACCACATTCACATTTCATTCACTTTACCTTACCTTCCTTCGCAAAATCTTTCTTCTACCGAACAATATCTTTCGTTATTCTTGATACTCAACTTCTACTTCCGCGAATTCAAGGTGTTTCATCATATGTGTGTATCCAACGTTGCAAATTAGGGGAAAAGGTGTTCTTCAAGATAGCAGCTTGTTTTAGTTTAAATTCTATTTTATGTTAACCCGGAATGATTTATTTAGCATCAACATTTGAGGCAACAGCCAAAATTATGAAAAAGGAGAACAAAGATGAATTTGCAAACACAACGGCTCAAAATTATCCCTTGTACAGAACAATCATTATCAAATTTTCCAAGGGAAGAATACGAAATTGGGCCTCATATCATTCAGTATTTAGAGGAATTAAAAGAAGATTCTCCCCTTTCTGGTTGGGGTGTAAGGCTGGTTATTAATAAAGAAACAAACACAATTATTGGTGATATTGGATTTAAAGGTAAACCTAATTCAGAAAACACAGTTGAAGTAGGATATGGAGTTATACCTTCAGCACAAAATAAAGGATATGCAACAGAGGCAGTAAAAGAAATTATAGAATGGGCTTTTTCATTTAAGAATGTTAATAAAGTAATTGCTGAATGCTTGGTTGACAATTTCTCATCAACTAGACTGTTAGAAAAATTAAATATGAATAACATTGGAGTAGTAGATGATATGTTAAAATGGCAATTAGAAAGGGACATTATTGTGTAAGTGACCAAAGACGTACTAATTATAGCGCGTCTTTTCAATTTATTAGCTTACGTTTGCTTTAAACTAACCTGCAAAAGTTCTACAAATAGGCGTTCCATCCTTTTTTGGTCAAGATAGCAATAATCTTTGAGAAAAGAGCCTTGATTTAAAAACCAATCTCTATCACCATCACTTATCATGTTGTTCAATTTTATGTATATGGTAGGAAATATCGAAAAAAGGACTCCAACTTTATTGAAGCCCTTACCCATTATTCCTTTACTTTAACTGCTGTTCCGTATGCTAATACCTCTGATGTGCCATCCATAACAGATGATGTGGAAAATCTTACCCCAACAACGGCATTTGCCCCTAGTCGTCTTGCCTCTTCCACCATATCTTGCGTAGCAACTTCTCGGGAACGAACGAGCATTTCTGCATACTCCTTCATCTCTCCTCCAACAATATTACGAAGTCCAGCCATCATATCGCGACCAATATTTCTTGATTGTACAGAGTTACCTTTTACTAAGCCGAGTGTTTCTACAATTTCTTTTCCAGCCACAATATCTGTTGTTGATAGTAACATACAAAACGCCTCCTATTTTTTATATTTTTGAACGGCTTGGACAGCTTCAGCGATGGAAGTCGTAATCACTCCCGTGCGCTTAATCAAACCAATAACAAATAAATTACGATAAACAAACTGATTTTCAATTCCGTCCCGCACAAGTGCTTCTATTTTCATCATATTGTCTCGACCTTGTTGACGAACATCTGTAAAGACGCCTACGATTGGTCGATTCAGCATCGCAAATGCACCTATTTCTGCTGCTACACCTGAATCAATCTCAACACCATCTAAAACAGCTACTAATACATCGCTATTTTGCAACATTTCTAAATCTGCTTGTGCAATCGCCAAACTATCTGCATAGGCCGTTTTATCATTAATCGCATCATTCTCCTGTGGGACATATAATTCAATACCAGGTACTGCCTCTCTAATTGCCGCAGCGAGCTGCTCGTTGACTAAACGATCTCCTAAAGAAAATAATCCATTTGCTAAGTATGCCTTCATGTTAAAACTCCTATTCCAATATTTTTTCAAACACTATTTTATGTTGATCTTTGTTATCCACAAAAGTTGAGACAATATCAAATCCGTGTTTAAGATTTGTGATGAGCATTGCTTTTCGCTCATTCCTACCGTATGTACGAACTTTTTTAAAACCAAGTGCCTGCAGATGTTCATGCTGCCGCTTCATTAAATGACTGGCAATTCCTTGACCACGTTTCTTCTCATGCACACCACCTAACCAGCTATAAAAAACTCCATCCGGATGTGTGTAGCCTAGTTTAAATCCTATGATATTCTCATTTTCTACTGCTAATAAACAAATGAGTCCTTCTTTACTTTCAAGTTTTTCTAGTGGTAAATTTGCTCCATTAAAAACATGTGCATGAATTTCCTGTAATCGCTTCAACCAATCATATGGAACGCCTTCAATTGTAACGATCTGCATCTTCATCACCCCTATCTCAACTGTCATTAATTATAGCAGAAAAGGTTTAACGATAAGATTGAACATTGCAGTATAGTTAGTTTTCTAGAAAAAGTTTTAATTAAAGTTGAAGAAAACTCATGGCGGACCTTCATACAAGGCTAATGGTCTATGCTTACCTTCTTTCCCCATGCGATCAGCGCAAGCAGGCACTTGCGGAATTTGGCTTACCAGAAGATATTACATAAGATGAATTCCACCGTCAAACAGGTGGACTCACTAGGTTAGAGTATTTGGATTACTTATCTTCCCATAAATAAAGAAATGTTTGAGATAACAGGACAGTTATCTCAAACTTCAACCTTGAAGCTCTTTCGCCTTTTTCAAATAACCATATGCTTCTTTCAATGGCAGCTTTAACTTGCCAGCAATTTCTTTAATAGTCATTCCACACTTGCTTATTTCCGACACTTGTTTGATTAAATCAGTCTCCATGCCTAGAGCCGCTTGAAAGGCAGGGTCCAATTGAGACTCCCATAAATCTTTATCGGCGTATTCATCTGCTGATACTATCCCCGCAATAAATTGTTCAAGCTCCATACAAGTTATTTTCCAAGTCGATTGATTATCATTTTTCTGATCAATAAGCTCTATAAATTGCTGTATAGCTATTTGAAAATGTAAAACTGAACCAGCCAGATAACGTCCTACATTCCAGTCCCCCATGTCATGCATGAGAACAGCTACTGGTTGCCCAGGCTCGGCTGTCTCTATAATAATCGGATCGCCTGTCAGTTTTATATGCCCAATAACAAGCCAATCAGCTTGCCATGAACCCTCTTCATCATTAAGAAGAGAGTTACCCTCAAGATCCATGCTAAATCCTAACTGCTCACGCTCCAAAAGTTCTGGATTAGACATTTCTATATCCATCCATTCTTCAATCTGCTCACTTACAATCTTCAATTGCTTTAACTGCTCACAAAGCTCAGCGTCTACTCTCATACTCACAAATCTCCTACATTTATAAATTCTCTTTTTCTAATCCATTCAAACCTATCTTTTTGAGCATTAGATTCACTATTAACAAAAAAATCTCCCACTACGAACCCAAAGCACACCATTTGGATTACTGTTCGTTTTAGCGGGAGACTATATTTTATCATCCGATTGTTTCCACAACGTTTCCTTGCTGATCTTTAATATACGTTTTTGCAATTTGAATGGAAAGCCCAGGTATAGAGGATACTTCAAACTCTTGTTCTTGCGGCTTCAAGCTATGATGGAGTTCCATAACTGCCTTGTCATTTAAAGTGATGGTAACGTCCGCTTCCTCCACACTATACCCACATGTTTCACCTGGCTCAAATACAACTCGGATTTCTTGACTAACTAAGGTCAAGCTTTTCCCTTTTAAAATCCGTCCGCGTAATAGCTTGCCGATTATTCCTGCTTGCTTTGCCCCTAGCGTAAATTTATTAGATTGTTTGCTGAACAATCCTTTTTTGCCCTGCTCCCAAGCCAGTTGGTCTACGAATAAAAAGCCAGTACTAGAGCCCTCTTCATCCATTCCTTTTTCTACTGCTCCTGCGATCGATGGAATCTGTAAAAGAGATGCCCGAGACAAATCAGTAACATAGCTCGGGATATACTCAAGACCTGCATTTAGTACCCCCATTGTATTCCACGTTTGCATCGCCTCAAGCTCATCGCCTGTAATACCTACCATTTGAATAAACTCCACCTGTCCATTTGGTGTATCAATAGCAGGCAACTCGGAATCTAACGTAAATGCAAGTGCCGTTAAAAGCGTGTCCGCGTCTTGGCAAATTGGACCATTTGCATCCAAGTAGTCACCTGATCTGAAAACATTGCCACTGTTAAACACATATCTTCCCATGTTTTGTAGCAAGTTTAATGCCCACGCTGGTGGCTCCTCCTCATCTTCATTTCGGGCAAGACGAAATGTTAACTCAAACCCATATCCGCTGTATTCAGCATTTTCTGATTCTTTTTCATATAACTCGGAAAATCCATAAGTGACAAAATGCCAGTGTGGAACTGGTGTCTCACTCTTATACGCACTAATTCCTTCAAGCGGATCTTCGCCTCCTAATAAGTAGGGAATTACGGTTCCATAATGCTTCGGCTCTTGCTCTCCATAAACTTTTAATAATTCCTGATCAATCGCATCCCAGCCAGATGTATTTAATTCTTCACCCATCAATTACGCCCCCTTATGTATTTTTCAACTTCCTTTTAGCAGATGTTTGGACACCTGCTGAAAAGTAACTTAAACCCGCATTCATTTCACCAACTATAGAAGTGGAAGACTTCTATAACTGACGTTTCACTTTCGTTTCAAAATATTCACTGAAGGGAGTTAATTTATATTCACTTCAGATTCTACTTTAAAGTATATAATATACTCCAAAGAGAATAATACCCAACTTGACTACCTTAAATTTTATAACAAAATAGTTTTATGTTCATTGATTGGTGATGGACATCGAGTAAATTCTCGAGACTTAAGGACCATATCCATTGTTAATCTTTATCGACATCTGCCTAGAACGACCTTAAAGTATAAAGCCTCATCTAGATACGCCGAGGCTTCATGATAGAAAGGGTAAAAAATAATTAGAATAATTCGAGGTTTCTCCTTAACCGTATAACATTGCTGGTGAACGTACACTTTGTAAATAGTCTGCAAGCTTCCCTGCATATACTTTTTCCAAATAAGGTAATTGTGCGATACAATGAGGTGTCATTAATGCTGGGTTTTGATAAACTTTCAGCCCTCCAACCTTTAAAAGCATCGCCACAAATTGCGAGCAAAAATAGGCACGCTCTCTTCGTACCTCCTTTTGCATCATCACGCCAAAGAGCCCAATAAAATTATATTTATAGCGATCACGATTCCAATGCATATATTCTACGATTTTCATCATCTCTAAGTATTGATAATGAGATATTTTACAACGATAAATGACACAATCGGCTGTTTCAAATAGCCCTCTTTCTGCGTCTTCTCGCAAAAAACCCCCACTTAAGGGATTGTTTAGTTGTCTACGCCCAAAGCTATACATATCAAAGAGCTCCTCATCAAAAGCAATGGACGCATGATTCATCTCTTTCCCCGTATACATACCTATAGCTTTTGATAATAATGTACCTGTTTTTGTTAATACTATGTAAATGGTGTATGCCATTTCCTCACCTACTTCAATATTCTTTCCTACTACCAATACGTTTTAAATATTCAAACGGTTTCATTTATTTCCTTTTTTATAAGTATATATAACGAAGGTAATTTTTCTCTTAGCAAAAAGTGAAGATTTTCTTAATTTTTTTACAAATGCTTTTAGAGTTTATTAAACCACCTTTATTTATATGTCTTAAATCGTATTCTTATGTATGTCACTGAGTACTTGGGTATATGTATGTATGAGAGGATATGATGTTAAATGCGATTGTAGAAGGGTATGATGAAAGTTTGAGAGCTAAATTTTTACTAGATAACAGAAGGAAGAGTAAAGTAGATAACTAATAATGGTCTGCACCCCAATTGATAGTCACAATTGAGGTGCAATTCCCATACTATCCATTTTTTAACCTAAGTTTTCCTGCTTGTTATACTTTAATTCTTCACCATTTTCTGACAATTGTTTTGATATATACTTATTGCTTCTTTTAAAAATATTTGCTCCTGTTCTGTAAAAGGATTTGGAAATTTGAATGTTTCTGTAGATGGTAGCTTTTTTTCAACTAAATCTAAATTTCCTTTCAAGGTTTCATTCATAAGTTGTAGTAATGTTCTAACAGTTTCTTGAGCTTCTTTTGAAGAAGGTATAGCGTTTGTAAACGTTAAATGTTTAATTTCCGATAAAACTTTAGTCCATTTTCTATCTAAATCGATTTCATCAGATTTATTTATACTAAATAATTCATCAGTTATATCTTTTGAAAAGTGTTCTTTAAACCATGTTTCGGTGTTTTCAGCAAACATTAATTTTTGTAGCATAGCACAAAATATCTCGATATTAATGATTTCCTCATCTTTCACTGTTTCAATAAGATGGTTTAAATCAGATAATATATTTATGATTTCAAGTTTTTTTGCTTCAAATAACTGTTTTTGATCGTTTAAAGATTTTAAGATAATTTCACCTTTAATCTTGTTTTTTTGCAGCATGTCTTTAATTTCCTTTAGCGACAAGCCTAGAAACTGTAATGACTTAATGTTTTGCAAAGTAGATAGGTCCTCTGTAGAATATAGTCTATGTCCACCCTCTGTATAATCACTTGGTTTCAGTAGGTCTATACTGTCATAATAGCGTAGTGTTCTAATACTAACACCAGACTTTTGCACAAGCTCACCTATCGTAAATATACCTTTCCCCACAAATTATTCTCTCCTTAATGATTGACTTTAAAGTAACGTATTACGGGATAAGAAAACTTTTTTCCATATAAAGTATAAATTGCAGCAATTAAAATTAGTATTGTTTCAAGAATAATAAGTGCAAAAGAAATCATTGAAACTACGCTCCATTTTTTAGAAATAAAAGTTAATAACAAAAAAACCGGGAAGAAAGTAAAGTGAAGGTTCATCCCTTCTTTTGCCTGGTCAGTAAAATATTTATTCTTATTCCTCGATACTAAGTATACCAATATTGGTAAAATAAAGGTTAATAATAGTGAGAACAGATGCATTAAACTTGCCAATCCTCTATTTAATAAACACTCTTTTTTCATTGTGCTGTTCCTCCAATATCTTATTTAATTGTTACCTTTTGAATTGAGTAACTAAATTCATCATAAAAGGTGACGCTACTAGAGATTCAAGGACAAATTTATTAAATAATTTCATATATAATTACCGTTGCACTTTTGTTACAAAAATCATTAGTGGAATGAAGTTCGAGTGATCTCTTCCTCCTAAGCCTATTAAGATATACTCAATAAAAAAGAGCAGCTTTCGCCACTCTCTTCCTTGTATATAAAAAACCTACAATTAAAACAACTACCTCTACTACAAGTTCAGCAGCATTCTTTAAACCTAATCACATTATTATTTATCCCTTATTATTTTACATCTTTAAAATAATGGTTTTTGAAATCCATTAAGATGAGCTATAAGTGCAATTTGTCCGATATGATAAGTTTCATGCATATATACATGATTAAATACCCAGTTCAGCGTTGGTTCTGAAGGAGGTTTCCAGCCATCATTAAAGTTTGGTACCTCAATTAACGTATTTAGCTCAGATAAGTTTACCGAGTGTAAAATTTCATCAGTATAATGCCTTATCTGAATATAACCATCCAATATTTCCTTCGCTGAACTTTTTTCGTTTAGGTTTAAAATACATGCATTTTTCATGGCAATTTCATTAATCCAGTAATCCTCACTACTTGCAATATGAGCAATAATCCAAGCAAGCGTATTTGGATAATTATCGGATTGTAAAAACCACAAATTTTCGTCTAGCGACTCTAAATAAGGAATTAGCGTTTTTCTAGCGTCATTTCTATATGGATAAATCATTGTAAACTCCCCTTCTTCCATCCTTGTCCAAATTTTGATATATGACATCCCCACAGTCATTTTTGAATATCTTTAAGCTTTTTTGGTTCTATTGTAGCAATATAGCTGCTGTTATTTTTAGTTTTCTCTACACTATGATATAATCTTGTTACTGACTAACCTATTGAGCTGTAGCGATGCCGTACGCTACAGCTTTTTTTAATAAATAAGGACTAACTAACACTATTTATATGCCTTTTTCCAAATGTGGAAGGCGAAAATGAGACTTGATATTTCCCTGCAAGTTCTCGTCTTACTTTTCCTGTTAATTTCAGCCCTTGTTTATTATACTCCTCTTCAAGTTCAACCCCATTTGGAACTATTCCAACTTGATCCCAATCAATCCATTTCTCGTAACTCTGTACCCAATTAATTAATCAATTATTGTTAATTTTAAACCTGTTGAAATTGGAATAACTCCTAGTTGCAACTACATTTTTCACACCATAAAGGATCGGCTCCTATATCTCCTTCATCTTTTAACTCATATGTTTCTTTTTGCATACATAAACAATTCATATATTTTTAACTCCTTAAAATAAGTTCCCAAATTAAAAAAACGTTGTTCTAATGATTATTACTTTCCAAGTACTCCTCGGCTAGTTGAGGATTTTTGTACATAGCCATACCAGTTTTCAACTTTTTAAAGCCAATCTTTTCGTAAAAACGTTCATTTCCTGTTGTTGAAATTAACTGAATACAAGAAACATCCCCTAATTGGCAAATGATGTCCTCTAAAAGAGTTCTGGCAATCCCTCTTCCTTGATAAACTTTATGTACTACAACATCATAAATAGCAGCAGCTAATCAATTATGCCCCGGCATAATTGTAACTGTCGCTTTGCTTTCGCTACAGAAAACAAGATATTGGTCACTCAGTTGTTGCCACAGGACGTGGCGTTCTTAGACTGAGTTCCTCCATTTCAGCGGTGTTTGGACACCGCTGAAAGAAGTTAAATATATACATGTCGATTCATATATTTCACCATCAAATTAAACGTGATTACATATCATTTACAAACCAAGTCGCTTGACGAACGTTTGTTCCGGTATTAGAATAATAAAAAAAGGAGGCAATTTTATGCAAAAAACGAACACCATCGAATTAGTACATTTCTCTGAAGAGTATGTGGATAGTTTGAATGACTTTGACCTTCCAGAAGAACAAAGTCAATTTACTTCCCTTCCAAAAGAGATTTCTATAGAAATGGTTGGACAATATCCGATTGTTATTTTGAGTGACCATGTTCCTGTAGGATTTTTTGTCCTGCACGCAACTGATAGAGTAAACGAGTACTCTAATAATCCAAAAGCTATGCTGCTTACTGCATTATCTATTGATCATAAACAACAAGGACATGGGTATGCCAAAAAAGGGATGCTTGCACTGCCTGAATTTATTAAAAGAAAATTTAAAGATTGTAATGAAGTCGTTTTAGTCGTTAATCATAAAAATATTCCTGCTCAAAATTTGTATTTAAAAGTTGGCTTTGTCGATAACGGGGAAAGAAGAATGGGACGTATTGGCGAGCAAATTGTTATGAATCTAAACCTTTAATAGATTTCGAAAATCACTCTTCATGACATGGGTGATTTTTTTGTTCTCCCCTTACTGACGGGCATTAGGTTATAAGGAATTTGAACCTACACATATGATTGTCATTGCGGAAATGCTGTTTTGAAGAAGAAAATGTCAATGACAAGTGTAAGGATTACATACTCTTTTGGATGTTCCGATTGAATTATTCCACTTCATATAAAATCTTCAAATTCCTTCTAATAGTTTCATAATATTTTTATTCAATAAAGTGTTCCTCTATTTGGTAAGTTCTCGTTCTCATGGTGCTCTCTGCTACCATACGTAAGAAGTTTAAACTGATTGGGCATCATTGCTGTCCCCCACCGTTTCCAGCAACGTCACCGCTTCACAGTGTGCGGAGTGTATGTGGCAACATATGGGTGCTGGTGGGTTAAATTAAATTAAAAAATGACTCTGCTCTACTTTAGCGAAATACCAACTTACTGTATTTTCTACTTTCACTTACAAAAATAGCATCAATCCCTTTTTGATCAGCGACTCTATTAAGTTGAAGAATTATTTTTCATTATGTATCTAAGTTTGATTACCTCAAGGCTTTCTTTTTTCTTCTTTTCTTCTTTTTGATTCTTTTACATAATTAATATAGTTCCCTGTTCCTTCTATTGCTGAAACTGCAATGATGGCCCATTCTAGTAGATTAACATCTCTTAGCGATTCTTTTCCATAGAATAATGTAACGCTAGCAATAAACCCATAGAGAATTGCTTTAGAAAAATACTCCCAAATAGGAGAATAATTTTCTATATTAATTTTTCCGTATATTTTGTCTATTAAGATTACTATTCCTAAAATTATAACTACGGTTATAATCATTTCCGTCTTCATAGTCCGCCTCCATAAAAAATTTTAACAAATGCTTCATTATATAATTTCTTCGAAAATATCTTTAATCCTTTATGTAACATAACCCTTTTCTTTTTGTCTCATGTATTTTTTTATTAACCCCATGTCTTAGTCTTAAGAAGTTCACTGTTTAATATTTCAAGCCAAATAAAATGCTTTTGAATCTTTATGGCACTTTTTTGACCAATTAATATAATCTTCATCTGATTATAAATCTTTCACAGGATTCTTTTGCATTTTTAAATATGCAAGAGTATGCAAAAGCTTTACCGCTTTCAGTCATTGAATCCCTTCCTTTCGTAATCTTTACTTCACTCCTAATTAATTATTTTCACACGATCAACTTTACATTATAAATACTAGTTCTGTAAATATTTTCTACAAAAACTAAATCCCTTTTATTAGGATTTGGCCTTTCAACTTTTTATTATACTAACTCCATTCAAGCAACAGCCTCGCAATGTACGGAGTGTATGAACAACACATGAGATGTTTATGTTTATTGCTATATCTACTTCTCAAATGCCTATGTATGCATAATATTAGACAACCCGAAAATTCTCGTAGAATTTTCGGGTTAACTATCCACTTGTTACAATTATATAATCTAACCACAGAACACCTTCATTGTTATGATGGATAGTGGTTTTAACTTTTAATTATGTTATGAATTAATCTACTACCAAAGCCGCGGCACAATAAATATCTACTGGTATCCATAAGATTATAGTTTACATAATATTTTTATCCAATCATCCCTCTATTTGACAAGTTCTCGTGGTAGCTCTCTTGCTTCCATTCCGTATGAAGTTTAAATTGATCCGCTCAATTTAAACTCGTGGTTAGTGTTGTGGAGGTGAAAATGTTACTTTATCCATACCTTTTGTTTCATTACATATATTTCATTAATTAATTGTAAGTTATGCGGATAAAAAATCATCTTTCTCTCACACTAATGGTGGAGGTGAGATGATCATGGGTAATAATAAACATAAAAATAATAAAACTCAAGACAACAAAAAACAGCAGAATCAAAATCAAAATGCTAACAGAGAACGTAAAAATGAAAACAGAGAAGAGTTCGCTGAAGAAGTAGATTTCAGTAATATTCAAAATGAAAATAAACGTTAATAGTGATAAACTAACTCCCAATATTCACCTTAGAAAAAGGTGTGTATTGGGGCTTTTCTTATTGTGTAAACATCACCTAGTTCCATCTCTTTCGATTTCTTAAAGTACAAAAAAACCGGAAATAATTCCGGGCTGATTATTACTTACTTTTTTCCTTCATGACACACTGTCTCGCTTTCGCATTCGATCTTAAGAATAACCTACGACAACGGTGTTTTAGCTTACAGTTGTTGGTTATTCAGAGTAAACGATCTATCGTACTCATCGGGTTAACCCTTATAATGGTGGTTTTAACTTTTTATTTTGATAAGAATTCAGATACCACCAAAGCCGTAATACAATAAATATCTATTGGTATCAATAAGAGCAATCCAATTATCCCGTTTAATTTTATATATACATTAGGTGGTATTATTTTCGATGCTATTTTTGTATTTCCTACGAGTTCATTATTTTCCCGTACCCCTTCAGAAATATTCTCAACCTTCAGTTCTGCTAGAGTTAAATTAGGATTATGAAAATCAACCTCTAAAAATGCGTATTGAGGATTTGAAATCGACAATTTTACACTCCTTCGTTTCATCCTAATTCCTTAATAAATTAATTAAAAGCTTAAATTGCATGTGGCTATTATATTCACAAGGTAGTAACAATATGCGCTATTAATTTACAAAGTTTTGCAATGAGTACATCAACATGTCGATTATTGACGTAAAATTTTAAAGAGTGTTTTTTCTTCTTTTATAATTCAATATTCAACCTTTATAATCAAAATACTTTTAAGCTTTCAACAAAAAAATTAATATCCCTTCTTTAGAAGAAACCCCAGAATAGTTACTTCAATGATCCTCAAAATATTCTGTTTACCGTATTTAATGCCCCGTTAGTACAAAAAGCGAGTGTACTAATAAAGGGTGAATTCCCATATTCAAGCATGTGTTAATAATGCAATGGAAGAGGATATCATTCCCCACGACTTCACTAAAATACGGTGTTAAATTTCACAGTAAAAATTCTCTTTTTTTTCGTCTTCACGGCAATTCAGGAGCGAGCGGTATAGGATACTTCACCTCTGAAAAATTTTTGATTAGCAATTCCTCTTTTAGCATTTGTCCCGTTACTTTATCGATCGTCTTTCGCCAAATTTCATTTTGACGATAGTTTTTCCCGTCTCTTTTTAAAATCCAATACAGTAGATTAGCGAGCTGACAAATTCCACCGCCAATGCCCGTCCTTACTTCTCCCATTGCTAGCTGCATGCCTTCAATATAGCCTTTTGCCCCAGTCGTTTTCCCTACTAGTTGCCAAAAAGAAAAAGTTTCACCAGGCTTAATGATTACGTCATCGATTTCACTCGTAGCAATTTTTAAATTGATTATTTTATTTTCTTGTAATTTAGGATCACTGTTTCCTAATTTTCTTTTCAGCAATGATTGATGTTTTTTACAAGTATAAGGAAATGTCGTTGATAACTCATTATGCGTGGCAAACCGTTTTCTTTCTTTTAAATCTGCTAAAAACCGAAAAAGTCTTTTTTGTTCGATTCGTGTGTGATAGAAGAGTGGATGAAGTTCAGATAGTCTCAATACTATTTTTCTCCCTGTTTTTAAACTAGAAAATAATAATCTTTCTATCTTATTAATATGCTTTTTTAGTTGAATTCGTTCCAAATGGATTTTTAATACATTCCATCGTACTCCTTCTTTCTGGTTGAACTTTTTTTATTTAGATTTAATCTATCAGTAGCCAGGGTAGAACGTACGGGGGCGTGGGACATTGATCCCGTCAAGTAAACTGTTCATCCCCTACTTGTAGAAATAGTTTGAGGCTGATTGGGACTTAGATCTCGTATAACAAGCGAAGCTATAATACTACTTGGAGGTAATAGGGGTTACTGGTGAATACGTTCTAGGAGGAGAAAGAATGAACCCAGTAGTGGGTATTGATGTAGCTAAAGATGAAAGTGAAGTACAAGCTTTTTTAGATAAAGGAAAGCCATATGGGGAAATTTTTTCAATTAAGCATAATCGTGAAGAGTTAGACAAGTTTATAGGATTTTTAGGAGAGATTAGATTGATAACAAGGAGTAAGCCTGCTGTTATTTTGGAATCAACAGGTCATTATCATACACCGATTATTCAATGCTTAGAAGAAAATGAAATACTTTATATTTTGTTAAATCCAATCATCTCTTATCAAGCAAAGAAGTCAAGTTTAAGAAAGGTAAAAACAGATGCCTTCGATGACAATAATTCCATCCTGCTGATAAGTAGCCGGTCCCAGTTCGGCGACTTATATGTATTGGCAAAAGCGATTTGCTAGAGATAATCTTTGTGGAAAAACTGACATGCGAAATAATGAGAAGAGTTCTGTTATGGGAAGTATATTTATTACATAATAAAAGCAATAAATACACTTCCCATAATTTGAATTATTTGGTTTCTTGCATAAATCCTCAAGCCAATCCAATAACTTAGCATCTGCCTTCCGAGACTAGACAAAGTGAAAAATGCAGACTACGTGTTAATGGATTCTTGGTTTATACATGCCCCATTAAATGAAATGAAGAAACGGTACCATCTCAACGAAAAACTCTTAAAAATTGTACAATAGTTGAGTTCATTAAATTAAGGACCTTATTAAATTAAAGCGCAGCAAAATTCACTTCCACACCTAAACCTGGTTTATCCACAATTGTTATAAGACCACCATCTTGAACAAAACCTCCCTTGATATGAGGAGATTCTGCAATTAGATAATGACTATCCAAATCAGATGCCGGTATATTAGATTTGGCACCGACAAGTGCAGCACCAGCGGCAATACCTAATCGGGATTCGCTCATGCAACCAACCATGCATGGTATTCCTGCAGCTTCGGAAATAGCATTAATTTTTATTCCTTGATAAATACCACCACATTTCATGAGTTTAATATTTATCATATCCGCTGCTTCAGTCTGTATTGCCCGTAAAGCATCTTGAGGTGAGTGGACAGATTCATCTAACATAAGATGCTGGGAAATACTCTCTCTAATTTGACTGCAAGCTGCTAGATTCCAATAGGGCACCGGTTGTTCTACTTCTAATACATTATACTTTTCCAAAGCTTTCATAGTTCTGATAGTCTCTTTTGCATCCCAACCTTGATTGGCATCCAATCTCAACTCTATATCTGGTCCCACAGCTTCACGAATCAACTTAATGGCATGAATATCTTCGATAGAATTAATTCCGGTTTTTACCTTTAGAATACGAAAACCCATCTCCGTATATTCTACTGCTTTTTTAGCCATATTCTCGGGAGTGTCAATACTCAGTGTCATATCAGTTTCTATTTGGTTACTGTTCCCCCCCAATAATTTGTAAAGGGGTTGACCTGAGCTTTTTCCGATAATATCATACAATGCCATATCAATGCCCGCTTTGGCAGCATTTTGACCTACCACTACCTGATTCATTAGATTATGGATATTTTCTAAATAGAATGGGTCTTTTCCTATGAGAAAAGTAGCGATTTTCTGAATAAAGTGTTGCGTTTCTTGTGCGTCACTTCCCGTCACAGGCAGAAATGGAGCTGCTTCGCCGTACCCAATAATACCTTCATCTGTAGTTATCTTAATAATTACATTCTGAGGGATTACTCTTTCTATGAGAGCTACTTTAAAATTCACAATACTTTCAGGTTCATAAATCTTACTTTGAATATTGGTTATTTGCATACTTACTCTCCTTTACTTTAAATACTATAAAGATTCCTTGACCCTCTTCAAACCTAGGGATTCATACCTCTCTGTAAGATCATTTTGAATTTGATCCCGAATATGGTCTATACGATATAAACTTATAGCTATAAGAGCGAGCGCTTCACATACAAGAGGGACAAAAATATAAGACAATGAAATAGCATTGATGGCTGAATCTGGTTGAACTGCGAGTGTTGCGTCATAACCGAATTTAGATAAAATGGCAAGCTGGACTGAAACAGCTAGCCCCATCCCCATCTTTGAGCCCAAACTAATTGCTGAGTAAAGTATCCCAGGCGTTGATGCATGGTGTTTCCATTCCCCATAATCTACTATATCCGGCATTAATGCAGTCAATAAGGGAATGGCTATTCCCAAGCCAAAGCCAGTCATGCCTAAACCAATAAATATAAAGATTGAACTCCCCAACAACATGATAAGCTTTCCACAAATACTTATTCCGACCCCTATCATAATTGCCCGCTTCTTTCCCATTTTACCCCCAATTATAGGTGAAATAGCACTACCTGGAACCATGAAAGCAAAGATAACAACGAGAGCAAGCCCTGCGAAAGTTTGATTTGGAATAACATGAGTAAAATAGTAAATAGCCATAGCAGAACTAAATGTATATGAAAACATAATTGACAATGTAATGATTAGCCCTAAAAGCCAAGGGAAATTTTTTAGATATCTCAATTGTCCAAAAAGTGGAATCTTTTCTTTTTTTGGTAATATAGCAATATATCTATCCCTTGTTCCAAAATAAGCCCAAATTGCGCTGGCTGCACCCAATACCCCTACTATTATTCCAACAGGAAAGAATCCTTTATTAATATCTCCACCTCCAAACCCTTCTAGGAGTGGAATGACAGCCAATCCTGCTATCACAGAAACAATAGAAGCGGTAATAAAACGCATACTACTAAGTTTTGAGATTACTTTACTATCTTTTGTGATTAAGCTAATTTGCGTTGCATAAGGTAGCTGCAAAAATGAAAGCATAAATAACGCTCCTATATACGTAACAGCTGCATATATGACTTTGCCTGTTTCGCCAAAGGGAGGATTTAAAAAAAGCAATGCACTAAAAATAAAAAATGGGATGGCAAACCACTTAAAAAACGGTCTAGCTTGCCCATCTGGTCTTCTTATCCGATCTAATGTGGCTCCTATACCTATATCTTGAATTCCATCAAGTATCCTCGCAACAAGCATGATTCCCACAAGTGATGATGCAGGAATCAGCATGACATCTGTAAAGAAATAGGACATATATCCATTCATTAAAAATGGTAGGAGACCTGTACCCATTCCTATCGCACAACTTGCCCACATCTCCGAAGTACTCAGTTCTCCCATGTACTTTTTTGTTTTCGCCATAATACCGTCCCCTTTCGAATAAATCTAACAGTCTGCTACGGGAATCAATCACCTACATACGTATTTATATACTCTTCTCTATTCTTATCTGGTACCAAACTTCCTCCAGTTGCCCACACAATATGAGTTGCGTTTCCTATTTTGTCCACCAATTTACAATTCACTAAATATTCCGACATCTCTTCGTAAAAAGATAATCTCATTACCCCTTCAAAAGCTGCACAGGCACTGGGCTCCAAAAAAATTTGTTCTTTATTTAAGAGGTGTCTCATATATTCAAAAAGCTTACAATCTTCAACTGTGAAAATCCCACTAAGAATTGGTTCCATAACTTTCCCAATAAATCCAGATGCTCTTCCTACTGCCAGCCCATCCGCAAGGGTTTGACCATCTAAACCAATATCATTAACGGAAATTTCATCGTGTTTTCCACTTGCCATTCCGAGTAACATACAAGGTGCTTTTGTCGGTTCCACAAAAAAACAATGTACATTTTCTCCAAATATATCCTTAAGTCCAAAGGTAATGCCTCCAGGTGCACCACCAACTCCACATGGGATATAGACAAATAATGGGTGTTCCTCATTCACAATAAGACCCTGTTCTTTAAGCTGTAACTCCAATCGTTTTGCAGCTACTGCGTATCCCAAAAATAAGTCTATGGAATTTTCATCATCAATAAAATAACTCTTAGGATCTTTGTCTGACTGGACACGCCCATTTTTCACAGCCACACTGTAATCCGACTGATACTCCACAACGACAACACCATGTTCTCGTAACAAATCCTTTTTCCACTGTTTGGCATCTGAAGACATATGGATGATCACCTTATAGCCAATTGCTACACTAACCATACCTATGCTAAGTCCAAGATTTCCTGTAGAACCAACTTGAATTGTATATTGCTGAAAAAAGTGGCGACATTCCTTTGAAGCAAGTTTTGCATAATTATCTTCTTTTCTAAGAAGACCATGAAAGAGCGCCAAATCTTCTGTATGTTTCAATACCTCATAAATACCACCCCTAGCCTTAACGGAACCTGCAATCGCCAATTCATTATCTTGTTTTAACAATAATGTCCCCGTGAGATTACAATGATCGCTTTCATTTATAAATTTTTGCATCATTGGAATAGCTGTTAAAGGGGATTCAATAATTCCTTGTGTTGCTTTTGTTTCTGGGAAGCAACATTCAATAAAAGGTGCAAATCGTTCCAGCCTTATCCTTGCATCATCAATTTCTTTTGTAGATATTCCCATTTCCTCTAATGGTTTATTAGGGCTTTCCTTTTTAGGATTTATCCAAACCAATTCTTCCATATTTTCTAATCTTTTTATAATCGGTGATTTCCAATTATCTGTCTGCAAAATATCCCCCCTCTTAATTTGTCATGATATTTAACATGATTCTATATGCCATCTGCGTCTCTTCTATATCCACATACTCTGAAGTTGTGTGAACGTTGTGGATTCCAATTCCTAACCCACTACATATAAAGCCCCGCTCTCCAAAAATATTAGCGTCACTACTGCCTCCAGTCTTTATCTCTACTGGATCTAGCCCTTCGTCTTTAATTGCCTCCTTTGTTCTCTTATAAAGGTACTCATCTGTTTGAGCATGATAGGGTGGACAGAGAATAGTTATTTCCTTCGACACTCGTCCTTCAAACAGTTCCGCTGCTTCCTTTGCCGCTTTATGCATAACTGCTGCCTGATCATCTATTTTATCCTGATAATAGGACCTGATTTCTGCAGTTACGACTGCATAATCTGGCACTGTCGGAGCTTCTTTTCCTCCATGAATTGAAGATATATTCACAGTCGTATCTTCATCTACTAAGCCCGTTGGCATTGATGTAATAGCATGTGCGGCCATGCAAACTGCATTACGTCCAGCAGTAATATCTACACCAGAGTGAGCAGTCGTTCCCCAAAACTCATACTTGAGTAAGGTCTTTCCTTTACTGGCACTACATAGATATTTAGGGTGCCCAGCTCCATCTAACACAAACATATACTTCACTTTTATATCTGAGGTGTCATAGTGAGCAGCACCTTGCATGATTTCTTCACTTAAAGTAAACAAAAAATACATTTCTCTATGAGGGATATTATTCTCGCGTAGGTATTCATAGCCCTCCAATAACATAGCTATTCCTGCCTTATCATCCCCACCGAGGATAGTACTTCCGTCACTTATTATTCTTCCATTCTTTTTAATTGGTTTAATATTGCGTCCAGGTTCTACTGTATCCATATGAACATTAAAGCAAATTGGCTCTAAGTTCAGGCTTCCTGGAATATGAACCAATACATTTCTACCATTACTCCCAAACTTTTTGCCTGTATCATCGGCAATGACTTTTTCTCCACGCTCCTTAAAAAAGGCGATTAGGTAATCAGACATTTCTTTTTCTTCCAATGAAGGGCTATCTATTTGTATAATTTCAATTAGCCGATTTAAAAAGCGTTGCTCATTCATTTGTTTATCCATTATAAAACCTTCCTTCTAAATGTCGTTTCTTAATCTTCGGCATAAAACGGAATGGCTTCCTTCAGTGATTCTTCCAGTGGGATTAATAGTTTTGTAACTTTTCCAGTTTCATCACGTTTAAAGGTCACTGGAAAACAAATGCCATAGCTCTCTACTGCTAGATGAAATTTATCTTTACCAGTTGGAATAATAGGAAGGGTCAAGCCAATCATCTGCAAATAGATTTGTCCATCATTTTCCAAAACGATTGCCTTACCATAGGCTCTATTTGAGTATGTACCTATATATGAATCTCTATTTTCACATTTACTTTTCATATTATTGGCATTCTTCAAAGCATCCCGTGTTTCTTCTATTTTTTCAGCACTAAGTTTTGCCGATGCGTCTATATATCTATTTATCCAATCTAAAGGTTCAAAGCCCATAAGTTCATCTAGTATTGCATATCCAATGGAAGTTACCGCTGTTGTCTGATTCAGGTTACAGAGTATAGATATAGCTATGTCCTTTTCAGGAACAAAAATTTGTTGTGATTTGAAGCCATCCAATGTACCCCCATGATGAACGATTTTTTGCCCACGATAACTTTCAATAAACCATGCCAAGCCATAACTAGTAAATTGAATCTCAGGAAACATAATATTGAATATGTCACCATCACGAATAATTATCTGTGGAGAATGCATTTCTTGTAGCATTTCTTTTCCTAACACTTGCCCATTACCATTCAACTGAAATTTCAGCCACTTAAGCATGTCCACGGTAGAAGAATACATAGTTCCAGCGCCACCAGATGTTTTTGCATAGTTGTAAGGAATCCTATATATTTGTCCTCCACTATTTATATATGGCCTAGCCTTTCTGCTATTGTCATCTCTAATCAAATCTCCATAGATATAAGTGCTATTCATACCTAATGGCAATAAAATATTTTCCTTAACGAAATCTCCCCATGGTATACCACCTACCTTTTCCACTAACAAGGTAGCAACCATAAACATATGATTTTGATAATGAAATCTGTACCTTAATGGCCAAGCAGGCGGAAGAAAAGCAAGAGTTTCAACCTGCTCCTTTGTGGTTCTTTCTGGTGTATTTAGCCAACTAGTATCATGTCGTGGCAACCCGCTTCTATGTGAAAGAGCATCTCTTATCGTCAAATGTTCTGTACTGTACTCATCGTACATCTCAAAATTAGGCAAATAAGTTTTGACTGGCATATCCAAGTCTATTTTTCCTTTCTCCGACAGGATACGCAAAGACAATGCTATAAATGCTTTCGTAGATGAACCAATGCAATACACTGTATTAACGGTAGCTTTATTTTCCCCTTCCAAATCAGCATCACCTATGGAATAGTGAAATTCGTCACTACCTTTAGATACTGAAACCGAAAGGGACGGTAGTCCATACTGCTCTTTGGTATCGTGAACTAATTTTTCTAAACGCTTTTGCAGCACTTTATCCATATAATATTCATTCCTTCCTAGCATTTTTTCTCTCTAAACTTAAGTATTGCTACAGATTCATCTGGCATTTCCAAGTATAGATCTTCTTTCAATAAATACTTTCTAAAGAAATCTGCATGGTATTGGGCCAAAATAGCAGCAAGCTTATTCCCTTTCATTGACCCCAGGGGGATTCCCATCATTTCAGCAATGTCTGGAAAAAATACTAGATCTGTAAAGCCCATATGTTCTACGTCTTTTATCACCAATTGATAGGTATTCTCTGTATTACTAAGATAAATTCCTGAAAGCAGCTTACTTGTAATTTCAGTTCCAATACATAGAAATGGCTTTCTAATATCCTGACCATAATCTTCTTCTAGGTTTGCCCCATCCACATCAATTCCGCATACGAAACGACTGTCCTCCCTGCATACAGAAATGGCTGCACCGCCACCAAAGGAATGCCCAGTAATGCCGAAACCAGGAATTAAGTCTAAATGTCCTGCCAGTAAATAGTTGCTCTTATTTACTTCTTCCATGTAATCCGCAGCAGCTCGAATCCTTTTAGTCCAAAGTTCCATTCTCTTATTCTTCGCATGACTATCACAAAACTGACGACCTGCCTCAATAAAAGTCCCATAATTCTCTTCTTTAAAATCTTTTGCAGCTACTTCCATCATAATTTTTTGTAATATTTCCTCTTTTTCCGGAACATTCATTTCGTCACTATGTGTTTCATCCATTGGAATAATCGTTCCATCTTTTAAACGGACTGCTGTAGCTTCTCCTGTATGTCCAATAGCTATCACCACAAATCCCATACTAGCTAAATCTCCACATAGGACACTGTTGGACATTTCATAACTCCCATATCCATGACTATAAAATATAACCGGATACTTTTCTTTGTGTTGGGAAATTGGGGCTTCGCTAAAAAAATTGGTTTTCGCCTCGCTTATTGGATGACCAAAAAGTGCTTCTGCGAAAGAGTATTTAGCATTCTTTCCATCGCTTTCATCTGCCGGATAAAAAAATGTTAAAGGAATCGTTTCTCCCTCACAATTAAACTGACTACGCAAAATACCTACAGTTAACTCCCCACAAGGATTTGGAAAATAAAACATCTATATCAAACCTTTCTATTATTTTTTCAGTATTCCATCCATTAATCCGACTAATTTCAATACTGTAGCCTCTTGATCTTTCTTATCTGAAATCTCGTACTTATCAAAATAATGTAAAACGAAAGTTGATAACATCGCCAACATATAAGAGGACAACTGAAAGTCGATATCTTCTCTATAAACACCTTCCTCAATTTTTTTCTTGATACCTACATTAATATGGGGAATCATCATCTCTAAAAGATACTCATCAAACAGCCTGGCAAAGAAACCAACCCCACAGTTAAGTATTTTTTCATAGGAAATATCATTAATTGAGCCGCCATCTTCAGAAGGGATAGAAAATCCTTCTTTCTCATATGTAAAGAGAACAATATTGTCCGCACCTAGCGAATCAAATTTTCTCTGAAAAGCAATGCTAGCTAAATATACACACAGGTCCTCCTTGCTTTCAAAATACTCATAAAAAGTACCTGTAGGCAAACCCATCCCCTCACTTAAATCGGATACCTTAAGTGAATGGTAGTCTTTACTATTAAAAACCTTTGTTGCCTGTTCGATTAGTGCTTTACTATAATGTTTATTCAATCTAAAAAAACTAGGTTTTGGCATATACAGTCTCCTTTTATAATGAACTTAAATTTTTGATTGTTAAATTTCCGATTAATATCGGAATCCGAGTTTCCTCAGTAGAATTGTATATTCTATTCAATTAAGAGTCAACAAAAAATTCCAAATTATTCGATATTACAGAAAACTATAAATGGCTATGGGGTCTCCCCCATGTCACAACGTCTAAGAGATACTTTTTATCAAAAAAAATCACCACTTAACATTTGGTATACCGGAAGAACTAACGGGGCAGGCCTCTGCCTTATGAATAGACCGAACGAAGGAATGTAAGCGCACTGACGCTAAGAGGCATGGGAGGGTACGTCGTCATAAGCATCGCAGAGATCCATTGTGCATCAAATAGTGGACTAAAAAAGCTAATGATTTTCATTAGCTTTAGCGAAGCGTATGCTCAATTTGGTAATAAAAACTATAAATTCAATTATTCGTTTAAAAAGTGATGGAAAAATATTTTCACTACATCACAAAGTGATGAAAACCGTTGATACTTCAATGTTTATAGAGGGAGGTATGTTAAAGGTAGCTGCCGTTAAAAAGTTTCCTCCAATAAAATTTACAACATCTATTTTTCCATATGACAATAAAGTTTTAATAAATTAGTATATTTTAAAAGACCAAATCCCTTCAATTCAGGATTTGGTCTTACAAGCTTTATAAATTAACTCCAAGCAACCGCTTCACAATGTCAAGCCTAAACCTTTACCTCTTTTAACCATACTTTCATTATTGCCTAACCAAATTAGTCCTGATTTTGGTGTATTCGTATCATCTACAATTACATGTCCAGGATTAAGCTCCTTATAAAACAAGTCCTCCCCCTGTATTAGTAGTTTGTTCGATAAAATTAAGCTTTAACGTTGATTCAGATTAGAATTCTACACAAATTTCATCCTTTAATAAATTGCATTATATAGTACTCTTACTATATAATAAACTCGAAAATTCCGAATTTTCTAGTATGTATGGGATATTAAAAGTTAGAAAGGAGTTTATAAGATGAGAGATATTAGAGTTTATCATGTAGATGCGTTTACAACGGAAAGATTTGGCGGTAATACTGCTGGCGTCGTGCTAGATGGTGATAAATTATCCGAAGTTGAGATGCAAAGTATCGCAAAAGAATTAAATTTACCGGAAACCGTATTTTTACTACCTTCCAATAACGAAGATATAGATTATAAAGTAAAATATTTCACTCCCACTGAAGAAGTCAATTTTTGCGGACATGCAACTGTTGGATTAACGTGGCTTTTGGCTACTGAGCTTAGTCTTGCTGAGAAAAAGGAAGGTATAACGCTAGAAACGAATATCGGTAGAGTACCGGTTGTATGGCATAAGGAAAACGGAAAAGTTATTGATGTGGAAATGACGCAAGTAACGCCGAAAACACAAGATATCAATATTGACATGGAAGAGCTTAGTCGACTGATCGGCGTTAATTCCAAAAGCATTGATTTAACTTATCCAATCAAACTGGCGAATACTGGTGTATGGCATTTACTCGTTCCAATAAAAAATCAAATCGATATCGACAATGCAGTACCTGACTTAACGGCGTTAGGGAAGCATAATAAAGAACATAATATTAGCACTACACATCTTTATACTTTTACTAACTTGCAAGAATATAAATTATATACAAGAGATTTTGCACCAGGGATTGGCATACCAGAGGATCCTGTAACTGGTGCAGCAAATGGTGCATTAGCAGGCTTCCTCTATTTAGAAGATGTTATTCCTCAAAGTGAAATAACATATCTTACAATCGCTCAAGGAAATGCGATAGGAAGACCTGGAACTCTTTATGTGACTGTTATTCCAAAAGAATCAGAACCAGTCATCAAAGTTGCAGGAGCCGCTATCATCACCATTCGAGGTATCTTAACTATCTAAACATATCAACTTGAATTTGAGACTTATTTATAGATATGATTGTCAAAAATCACTCGTCATTTTATGAGTGATTTTTTCTGTTCGCCCCTTATATAAATCTAAGATTAGGCGCTTTATATAAATTTTATTTAATCTTAATTTCTATTCCTGAGTGATCGGTAAAACCGTTTTCATCCAATATCATATTCAACTCAGGTAAATGGTTGACCGCTAATATTTCTATATCGTTTGTTACAAAAGCATAATCTAATCTTCTTCCATCATTTTTATCCATCGAATTAAACCATGTATATTCATTTATATCTTTCCCATTAACTTCCCTCCAAGAATCAACAAAATTATTATTTAATATATTGTTTAATAGATTTGTATTTTCATTTAACCTACTTTTATCTAACAGTTCTATGGCTCTATCATCATTTGTAGCAGCGTTGAAATCTCCAATCAAAACAGTAGGTAGATCAAATTTTTCTTGAACTTTCTTCTGGAATTGAATTCTCTTTTCAGACTCTAATGGAACATGAACTCCTATCACATTAAACTTTTTGAACTGATTCAATTCAATATTTATCTCTATCCACTTAGCATATGCTTTTAAATTGCTTTTTTGAGAAATAAACTTCACTTTTAGTTCTATTTTATGTATAACAACTACAATTGATCCCCTTATATTTTCTTTTACAATTGCATAGCCTTTCTCATTAATAAAATTTAGAAATTCTATTTGTTTTGTTGAACTATCAAATTCTAATAATACGATTATTTCCGGATTTTTATTGGATAAATAATTAATTAATTTGATAATCCTGTTCTTCCTATTTTCCTTTTCAACTTCACTGTTCCAATCAATCAGATTAGACTTTTTGGGATATAAACCTCCAAAATCATTCACATTTATAGCTAATATTTCTAAAGTATCCTTATTCATCAAACTCTCTTCCTTCCATGTAAATAAATTCCAAAACATAACCTTACTTGTATATTAATACTATAAAAAAAGATCAAATCCCTTTCGTAAGATTTGGTCTTTTACTCTCTATTAAACTAACTCCACCCAAGTAATCCCTTAACATTGCCTCGTATGTTGGACAAAATTGATGTATTAAACTACAAACGTTGGTATATCAACGTTTGTAGGCCTTTGGAAATTTCTTAACTTAACTAAAAACCAAATATCTCCGTGAGCAAAGAACATCCCATACCATCCGGATTGTTGTCGTCTTTCCAATAAATCATCACATTTTTAGGAGGGTTAGAAAGGTCTAACTTTCTAATTACTTTTTTATTGTTTTCATCTGGATAATAAAATAAATTTTTATATTCTTTATGTGCACTATTCACACCGTAGTGCTTTCTATTTCGATCGTTTATAATGTACGAACGGTCAAAGTTTGCATTTTTTAATGTTTTGCCTGATGCTACTTTCACTATATTACTTACCCATTTTTTTAAATCTTCATGATTTATGTCTTTTTCAAACGGTGAGCTTTCATAAAAGTCTTTTATGTATTGAATGACTGGTTTTCCATAGTCTGATTTCTCGAATAAAAGATTTTTTTCTTCTTTATATGATTTAAAACCTGAGTAAATGAAAGAGATAAATGACTTAATTGTATGCTTCGTGTAATCAAAAATCGGTTCAATCTTTCCTATGGCTTCTTCTTTAAGAATCTTACTGAGCAAATCAACTATAGTAATCTCCAAGTCATCTAGTTCTTCTCCACCCCAAGACAGATGATAACAAGGTACTGATAACCTTTCTACTTCTATAGTAGATAATAATTCATTAAACTCATTTAAAGCTCTCTTACTTCCAGTATGTGTTAAGAATATAAAGGAAACTAAAGGTTGTTCTTTCTCTAATGATGAAATTTTATAAAAATTAACTAATCCGATAATTTCCTCAAAAAGTTGATTATCACCTTTTTGAATAGCTCCATCGTTAATTTTATTTTCCACACAAAACGAAAATTTTGGAAGACTATCAGAAAATGTTTGGTAAAAAAGTTCAATTACAATATCTATATCCCTTGTTTTTTTAGCAATTTCACTCGCTGAGCATATGACCTTTACTTCAGCTTGAACTCTTACTTCATACTTCGAATTTCGAGATAAATCTCGAATCCGATTATTGTATATAAGCTCGTTATACTGCTCTTTATTTGCTAATACAATTGGTGTTAAAAAACTCTCAACAAACCTTGATCCTAAACCATGATTTTCATTAGGGTCTAACAAATAAGCAAGAAACGAAGTTACATTAGGCTCATTGATAGAACCATCATTAGAAGATAAAACCTTAAAAATATTCATCCTTAAACCCCTCTAATTATAAAATTATTTACTTTTTCAATTCGAAATTATATTTCTTGTTTATTTTAGTAGCTATTTTGTCTAAAAACTCACTTACTGTCATCTTCTCAACTTCACTTGTATACCATGCCAACTTAGCCCCTTTAGAAACACCATTATGATAAACCTCTAAAGGCATATATCTCTTCGTAGCATACGTATAATCAAATCTAATGAGTAGTACACTACCATCTTCACATTCTAATTTCACTTTATAATTTGGATTCTTGTATTCCGTTAGAAGCTTAACTCCTTTTATCTTCGCTAACATGTCAAAGCCCTCCAATATTTTCTAATATATTAATAGTTATGTATAAATTTAATGACATCAGCGTTCAAGAAAATATCAACCTATCCATAGCAAGGTCTTCAAGTAATTTCGAAGAACGTTCTGCTTCAACGATGAATTCTGTTGAAACTTTTTTTAATATTTCACCAAGCACTATAATCCTCCGTTCAGAAATTACGCTTTCTCTAAAGAAACACAAATCCGAACAAATCCTCACTTTAATAGAACTATGTTCAAACTAATTAAAGGTGTGATCAGAGTACCCGTATAATTCTTTGAGTTCTTATAAAATTGAATTACCAATACTTTGCGCATTACTTTTTAATTTTTGTAAATAATAATCTAATTGATTCTCTTTAAAATTCGTTTCTGCCATAAATACACTTAATACCGCTACTGTAGCATCATTGGACGCATTAATTATCGGAACCGATATACCAACAGCTCCTTGCACATGCTCACTATTCGTATAGCAGTAGCCTTTTTCACAAATTTCTTCTAACGACTTTTCAAGTGCTTCTATCGTTGTAATGCTATTTTTTGTATGTGCATCCAGCTCTAGTTCTGCTAAAACTTTTGCTCGCTCTTGTAGATTAATCTGTTTTATAAAATACGCAAGATGGGTTTTACCAGCTGTTCCTGTAGGTAGTTTATATACATAGCCTAACTTTTCAGCCCACTTCAAAGTAATCGGGCTTTCTTCCTTCTCAACAAATGAATAAGTCATTTGGTCACTATACATCACACTTAAATACACTGATTCTTGAAATTCCTTAGCTAAGTTTTGCATATAGGGCTTTGCAATTTTACGAAGATCTTGCTCTACCATATTATACAATTTAAGAATATTCGGTGGATTCAATATATATTTTTTCGATTCTTCTCGTTTAATAAAACCTGTATTATTTAGCGCTTCAACTAATCTATACGCCGAAGTCAAGCTAATATCTAACCCTTTTGCCACATCCGACACAGCTAAAGATCTTTCACTCGCAAATAGCATCAGAGCATTCAACGTACGTTCAGCCACTAACGAGCTTTTACTTGTATTATTCATCCAAACACCTTCTTTTAATATTCCATTAACCTCTATGTAAATTACCTTTAAAGCCTACTTGAAGATTATAGCATGGCTTATTATAGTAAGATTATGTGTAGAAACATCCACATTTTGCTAATCCTTATATGTTACCATAAAAATAAAGAATCAAGCCACCGTTGAAATTGGCGAACTTGATCCTTTATTATAAACACTCCTATTTATTCAATTATAACCAAACTGATTGATTAAATTCCAATAAACCAATTTTGAACATTTTCATGCATCATCGTATGAATTTGTTGATCTGTTACCCCTTCTTTTTGCAACTGTGGAAGGATCTCATCTATTAGGAAACGAATAGACCAACCTGGAATTATTTCATCGATTGATTCTTGCGTATACCAATCAATATTACAGCAATAGTCTTGTGATAAGAATATGCGCTTCTCTAAGCCTTCTTTCAATAATTGCAATAACACTTCATTTCTTTTTGCAGCTGGAAGAGGTCCTTGTCCAAAACGGTCCATTCCTATATAAGCACCTTTATCTAAAATCTTATTAATATAATTCAAGTCTGTGCTATCACCTGTGTGACCAATCATAACAGATTTTAAATTCACACCCTCTTCTTCAAATATTGCTAGTTGATTCAAGCCATTTTTCGTTTCAGGATGAGAATGTGTCATAATAGGCACACCAGTGCTTCTATGAGCACGTGCAACAGCACGAAATACTTTTTCAAGATCTTGTGTAAGACCAGGTGCATCTGCAGAACATTTAAGGAACCCCGCTTTAATATTTGTATTTTGAATGCCCTTTTCAATATCATGAATGAATGCTTCTGCCATATGATCTACTTCTCTATTTTGGAAATAGTAAGGAATATCTGTAAATGAATAAATACCCGTGGCTGTTACTATTTGCATATCTGTTTCATTTGCGACACGCTCTAAAAATCGCACATCTCTTCCCATCCCTACAACAGTTGGATCACAAATTGTTTTTACTCCTTGTGATTTTACAGCATTTGCACCTTCTACAGCTTTTTTATAAATTACATCTTCATCATATAAATGTGGAAATTGAAACGTCACTACTTCAGATCGTAATAATAAATGTTCATGTACAAGTGTACAACCCAAATCTTTAATATTTAGCTTTCCTGTAACTGTATTTATAGATACCATATACCATTACCCCTTTTCATGATACGTAATCTACTTTATTTTTTACATCTCTATCATAGATTTAAGCACTCTTTGTTTTCTAGCATCATCAAATGCTAGAGCACCATTCAATAAAGGATACACAGCGACGATTGCTGCAAATTGATCCTTGTAAGAAGCTAATAAATTAAATGCTTTTTCAAAGTCATTACTATAATAGCCATAGCTTGGTAATAGGTTGATTTCACCTCGCACCATCACATTTAACGGCAATGTAACGTCCTGTTCATATAAAGCAACTACAACAAATGAGCCACCTTTTTTAAGTCTTGAAATACCTTGTTGCGTAGCCAAAGAAGAACCTGAACATTCGAAAACAATATCCGCATCATTTCTTTTTTCCAAAGAATCCTCTACGCTTTCAACTGCAATATCAAACTTTTCAATGGCACTTAAACGAACAGAACGATCTCTTCTTAAGCCTAAAACCGTAACAAAAGCTCCTGCATTTTTAGCAGCTATCGCTACAAAGAAACCAATGATGCCACAACCCTGGACTAACACTTTTTTTCCTGTAATATCATTTGATACTTTTTCAACAGCGTGTAACGCAACGGAAAGAGGCTCAGCAAGTGCAGCAATTTTAAAGGGCAAATTTTCAGGTATGAGATGGACTGAAGCAGCGTTTACCTTCACATATTCAGCCATTCCGCCATCAAAATGTAAACCAAGGCATTGAATATTTGAACAAATATTTTGCCTCCCTTGTCTGCACTGTTCACATTGAGAGCAAGTCACACCTGGTTCAACAACAACCTGTGCATTTAGCAAGTGTTCATTACTTGATGCAGGGTGAACCTCTACTACAGTTCCAGATAATTCATGGCCTAATATAATTTCCTTCGGTACAAATTCATAGCCTTTAGCATGGTGAGCTGCATGCAAGTCACTTCCACACACACCACAATGACTGACTTTTATGAGTATTTCATTTTCTTCAAGTATAGGTCTTTGTCTATCTTGGACGTTTAATTGCCCTTTGCCAACTTTCACTAATGCTTTCAAAATGATTTCCCCTTTTGTCAGCTATTCTCAGCTGCTATTTTATTATACCGCCTGTAACATCAATAACACTTCCTGTTACATAGTCGGATAAATCCGTTGTTAAAAATTCAATGACATTAGCGCAATCTTCAGGTGTCCCGAAACGTTTTAAGGCGGTTTGGTTTGTATATGTTTCAGCGCCTGCTCTTTCAAATTGCTCAATTAAGCGACCAGTAGCAATATAACCTGGTGCAATTGCATTAACCGTAATATTATATGGTCCTAAATCTTGTGCCAGATATTTTGTATAAGAAACGATTGCGGCCTTTGTAGAACCGTAGTGTGAGTATGTGCCTCCTTCTGTTGCTTGTAATCCAGTAACAGAGCTTACTGTAACGATTTTCCCGTAGTTCTTTTTCTTCATACCTCCTGCAACTGCTTTGACACAATTCACTGTTCCGACAAAGTTGCGCTCGTACACTATTTTCAACTGCTCCAAGTCAATTTCGGACGCTTTATTTTCAAGTATAGCCCCTGTCCCTCCACCAGCATTGGCAACTAAAATATCTACTTCACCTAGGTGAGCAACAATTTTATTAAAAGCCGCTTGAACAGCATCTTCATTCGATACATCTGCCTCTACACCTATTGCTTTTACATCATACTCTAACAATTCATTGACAACTGTTTCATACTGCTCACCGATATGCTCTTTTTCAAAATACTGATACGACTTCAAGTCCACATCTATTATTCCTACATGTGCTCCTAATTGCGCTAACCTTAATGCGTAGGAACGTCCTATTCCTCGTGCTGCACCTGTGACAACTGCTACTTTGCCTTCTAATTTTTTCATTTCCAATGCTCCTTTTCTTTATTCATTTGTTTGTAATGAATCCATAACTCCAACAGGAGGAATGTTATGTTCATCCGAAATCAAATCAATGATAACGCTTTCATTTGAGCTAAAAGCTTTTTCAATAGCTGGTGCAATTTCTTCAATCTTCTCTACTCGAATACCAGGAATACCGCAAGCCTCCGCTACTTTAGTATGATCAACAAATGAAAAATCACATATATTTGTGTATCTACCAAACATCGCGTTTTCCGCATATTTTTGATAACCTAAAATACCGTTATTAATTACGGCTACTACTATTTGAATACCAAGACGTTTACATGTTTCAAGCTCACTCCAAACGTGTCCAAAACCTCCATCACCAACAAGACAAAATACTTTCTTATGTTGATTTGCTAGTTTTGCCCCCATTGCCATTGGCAAGCCCCAGCCTAAACCAGCTAAGCCACGCGGGAAAATAAATTTACGCATTTTTGTTGCCGTTAAGTAGTTGGCATTCCAAACAGAAGAAATACTTGCATCTGCTACAACAATATGGTCATCTGTTAAACTCTTTTCTACTTCATATAAAAATCTTTCTACTTTTATTTTGCCTGTCGTTTGTGTAACAATTGATTGCATATCTTGCTGATGCTTTTTGCGAGACTGTTGTATCTGTTGTTCAATCGCAGCTCGTTTACTCGCTCTTTTCTCTACAGATCTGTTTTGTAATCGTATTTTCAAGCTTTGTAAAGTTAATTTAGCATCCCCAGCTAGTCTTAATGACTCATAGTTTCTACCTATTTCTATTGGATCAATATCAATATGAATGTATTTTGCATTTTCAGGGAGCAATGTCCAACTATCTGTACCATTTTGATTTGTGCGGTTGCCGACTAGTAAAATGACATCTGCTTGCTGTACCATTGGCTTTAAATGTGTGCTAACTCCTCGTTTACCCATATAATAACCAATGGGTCCAATCGATAATGGATGCCTTTCATCAACTGCACCTTTTCCCATTGTTGTAGTTGCAACTGGAATCGAAAACTCCTCTTGAATAGCACGTAATTCATCCATGGCGTTGGAAGAAATGACGCCACCACCCGCATAAATAAATGGATTTTCTGCTCTGCTTAACCATTCAGCAGCTAGCTCGACTTTAGATGTTTCTGCAATTGTACGATCTAATGGGAACGTACCATAACTTAGCGTTCTTCTTTCATTAATTGGATACTCATTCGGATCTGTAATAATATCCTTTGGTAATAATAATACCGTTGGCCCAGGGCGCCCAGATCCTGCTGTTTTAAATGCCATGTCAATATAATCTTCTATTCTAGCCTCAGTTGGAATACGCTTAATCCATTTTGATACTCCTTTAAAAAGCTCTAAGTGATCTATTTCTTGGAAAGCATTTTTCTCTTCATCGTTTCTTGAAACTTCCTCTACTAAAGCAACGATTGGATAAGATGCTTTTAGTGCTTCTGCTAAGCCTGCCACTAATAATGTTGCAGCTGGTCCATGCTGTGCAGTAACGACTGGGATCGAATTTGTACACATTGCATATGCTTGCGCCATATATGTTCCTGCATTTTCTTGACGGTAGCCGATTTGCTCAATGCCAATATCTTCGCATGCCAAAGTTACAGTAGGTGGGTTACTTTGACCGAAAAGATATTTGACCCCGTGTCTTTCTAATGCCAATGCAATACGCATAGCATTTGTTGTTTTGCTATTGTTGTTTCTCTCATATTTAAGTACCATCATAATTCCTCCATTAATTTTGATTCCATACGATTAATTTTGTTTCGGTCATTTCTTGCATTGCGTATTTAATACCTTCTTTAGTGTTACCGCTTTCTTTTACACCACCATACGGCATTTGGTCTACACGGTATGTTGGAATATCGTTAATCATCACCCCACCAACTTGTAGCTTTTTAGAAGCTTCAAATGCAGTATGAATGTTTTGTGTGAAAATACCTGCTTGTAATCCATATTTAGAATTATTTACTTGAGCAATTCCTTCTTGAATAGACTCGATCGGTGTTATAGTTATAATCGGTGCAAATACTTCCTGACAACTTACTTTTGACGTTGTGGCAACATTTGTTAAAATAGTTGGAACTAATACATTATTTTCAATTTCTCCCCCTGCTAACACGATAGCCCCTTGCTGCTTAGCTTCTTCAATCCAACTCACGCTTCTTGTTAAATCTTTAGCTGAAATAAGCGAAGAAATATCAGTATTTTCCTTTAGCGGATCACCACAAACAAGTTTGGCTGCTTCACTACGGAAATGTTCCAAAAATTCATCATATAAGTGCTCCATCACATAAATTCGCTGCAAGGAGATACAAACTTGTCCCTGATTTGAATAAGCCCCTATTACACACTTTTGGGCAACCTCCTGTAAATTTGATGCATCTTCTATAATGACTCCTGCATTGGATCCTAATTCTAAGCTCACTTTTTTTAGACCTGCTTTAACAATAATTTCTTTCCCTACTTCTGGGCTACCCGTAAATGTAATCATATTTACGTTGTCACTCATTACAATGCGGTCTCCTACAAGGGAACCTCTGCCCGTAACAACATTGAGAACTCCTTTTGGTAAGCCTGCCTCTTCTAAAAGTCTTGCTATAAAGAAAGCAGATAACGGTATTTGAGTAGCTGGCTTTAAAATAACGCTATTACCTACTGCAATCGCGGGGCCTAGTTTATGTGCAACTAAATTCATTGGGAAGTTAAATGGCGTAATAGCCCCAACAACTCCTATAGGCTCTTTTTGTGTATAACCAAATCTGCCCACGCCCGTTTTCGCAGCATCCATCGGAATGATTTCCCCAACATTTCTTTTTGCTTCCTCTGCCGAAAACTTATATGTTTCGATCGTACGATCAACCTCACCGTATGCTGTTTTCAAAGGCTTAGCTGATTCAAGAGCTATTAATGTAGCTGCCTCATCCCTTTTTTCAGTAAGCAATAATGTTAATCTCTCTAAAATTCTCGCTCGTTCATAGGTTGTCATCTCAGCAATCTCATGGTGATTTTTCACTGCACTTCGGATAGCATCATCAACCTGCTCTAAAGAAGCCTGTGGAATCTCTGCAATTTTCTCGTTTGAAAAAGGTGAATACAAATCTGCATAAACTTCAGCCTCTACCCAACATCCATCAATGTAAAGCCTTTCTTTCAAAATCCACACCCCTTTTATTCCGATTATCGTAATCTATTCCTATTATCGGAATTACACCAAATTCTAAATGACATTCATTTTTAAGTCAATACTTTTTATTGAATATTCTGAATAAGTCGAAAAATAGAATTCTCTCGACTTTCATAGAAAAACTACAGAAGTCGTAGCAGCTAATTTGATTAAGTAATTATATATAAAAAAGGTAGGGACAAATTTGGTCAAAACTTTAAAAAGCGCGAGAAATCAATTTTAGAAACATTGATTTCTCGCGCTTTGCTATTTGTAAATATTTATCATTAAACTGAAATTTCTAGTTTTCAGTAAATTTCAAAGTTATACTTCTTTTTTCTTTAAAGTGACATGCCTCAAGCATAAGTTTTTTCGCTAATTACATCATGCCCCCGTAAGGTGAAAGTGTGTTATTTCTTTAACGGTATATGGAGAGAGTGCGGTATATCAAGATTTTTTGAAATTTTTTCTGTAATCTTTAACAAAAATTTATCGTTTTTCATTGGATTGCGTTAGCATAGACCGAACGAAGGAATGTAAGCACAAATGACGCTAAGAGACATGGGAGGGTACGTCGTCATAAGTATCGCAGAGATCCATTGTGCATCACATAGTGGATTAAAAAGCTAATGATTTCCATTAGTTTTAGCGAAGCGTACACTCAGATTGTAAATTATAACTATAAATTCAAAAATACTGTTTATAAATCAAGTGGAAAAATAATTTTTCTTCATCACGAAATGGTGGAAACCGTTGATACATCAATGTTTATAGAGGGAGATTAGTTCTATAAGGTGAGAATATTATATATATGAAATAGAATTTTTTTCGCTTATGCTGAAAATAAAAAAGAAGGTTAAGGCGTATGAATATCACAGATTTACCTGTTTTGACTGTGGTTTTAAGCTTAATTAATGGTTTTAAGGATAAGAAATTTAAAACGAAAAGTTTTTTTTACAACACTTTTCGTCTTAAATTCCTCCTGATTCTTTTTAATTTTTATCCTACAATCAACAGTGAGAAAGTTCCTTTAACAATTGCGATACAAGTTTTGTACATATACCTGATTATCGAGCAGATTATTTTGATTACATTTATTGTTTAACTACCAAACCTATTAACTTTGAAAATCCAATTGCTTGTTGAGCAGAAACTACACAACCGTCCAAACTTTCCAAAGCAACATTGAGTCGATCATATTTACATGTACTAATATCTATTCCTTTAAGGGATGTTTCAGAAAAATCAACTTCGTTAATATCACATTGATCAAACTTTACCTTGTTAAATTTACAATCGTAATAGTTAGCACCTTGCAAAGACGAATGATTAAATATCACCTGTTTTAAACGAGCATCTACAAAATCACTCAAATTTACCATGCAATTTTCAAACGAAACATTACCAAGAGTGGCTTCAGAAAAATCTATACCCATTAATTTGCAACCTTTAAAAGTAACTCTGTGTATGATACCATCGCTAAAACAAGAGTTAGACAGGTCACAGTTTTCAAAAATAATATCTGTCATATCAATTCTTTTAAAATGAGCATGTACGAATGTAACATTTCTAAAAATGACTTTGGACAGAACTACTTTATCAATTTCCTCATTATCAATTATTACGTTAGTAATAATACAGTTCGATAAATATGGTTCTTCTTCATAATAAATATCTTGAAAATTTGCTTTTTCTAAATCTGATGGGATTCTTGGAATTTCAACTTTAAAGCTTTTTGTCATAATATCACCTTTTCATATTTTAATTGCATAATTAGTAAAATCAATTGTATATTAGTTAAGTGGTTTTAACAATTAATATCTTTTAACAATAATTTCTTAATGATTATTTATAAGGAGTGAAGAACAATGTACCATGATGAAGATTTAAATTTTAAAAAACTTGAGGAATTATCCTTGCTAGTGCTGCGAAAATTCACAATGGCTTATACTACACCACCAGAAGCCAAAGAAGCTAGGGTATCTAATTCCCAATATTTAATTCTAGAGATTCTGAGAAATGAAGGCAAAAAGAGTAGTACTGAGTTGGCTCAATTCTTTAAAATTACATTGCCCGCTGTTACAAATTTATCAAAAAAGCTAGTGGACGGTGGCTATATAGAGCGTATTCACTCTGAATCAGACCGACGCCTCATATTATTACAAATTACTCAAAAGGGACTACATTTCTTAAATGTGATAGATAAGACGGGGGAAGACATCATCAAAAAACTTTGGGGAAATTTATCTTCGGAAGAAGTAAAGCAGTTAAATTCCATATTTCAAAAAGCATTAGAAGAGAAATAAAAATGACAAACAAAAAAGTACACCGATTCATTTATGATTATACTAGCCATAGATAAAATGTACCCATTAGCCATCCATGTAGCGCAAAACCCGCGCTACACCACAGAAAATGAAAGATGATCACGTTCTTTCATGGGCGTACAATAAAAAATGAAATCACTCCTGCATTAAGTTGGCTTTTTATGGTGATTGTTTGGATATGTCTTATTGAACTAACGGGTGCTTTAGGTGAATAAGGCTCATTTAATTAATCAAATAAAAATCTCATACTGAGTTAGAAAGATTAACTCCATTTTGATCAATCTTTTTTCAAAATGGAGTGTTTTTGCATTTGCTAATAAATAAAGGTTGAAGGAAATTTTTTAATCAATCTTTATTCTAAAGCTACACTTATATGATTAATCAACAACTTTTCCACCTGTGATTTAAGAGCTTGATTTGCATAACGCAGTACTACATCATTACCTGCAGTGGCAACTTGCACGTCACTAAAGTATTCATCTACTGGTTGCCAACCTACTACTCGTATACGTTTTTGTGCAAGTTCTCGTTTGAGGTTAAAATATTCTTGTCTTAGATTCTTTAGCAATGAATCCATCATTGGAAGAAATACCGTTTTCATTTTAAATTGCTCTAATTTACAATAGTCAACTTGCAATGATTTAACTGCTAGCTCTAACAAAAGATACTTATGAAGTAACTGTCTTTCGTCGGCTTTAATCATAATAATCAGTATCCAGTTGGGCCGATTGAATACTTTGGATTGGAATACTTTTCGTGTTAAGTAGTGTTTCAAGTATGAGTTCATTAGTATTAATCGATTTAATTATTCCAGTCCACTGTGTGATTTTGTAGTCCTTCCACACTTCTAATTTTATGTCCAATTGCTGATTATAAGCTTGATCAATTGTTTTTTGTAGTTCTTCTAGTTCCCACTCAGTCAATTCTCTTGCCTGTTCTGTACGCTCTTGTTTATACTCTCTAAGAAGCTCTAAATGCTCCGGCAACATCATCGATGCCCATTTAATATTACCTCTGTCTTGTATCATTAATAAATCACTCCTATGCCAAATGACCACCAACTAGGCGATCTCGATTAATAGCTGTACCAGCTCTTGTGAAAGAAACTGCTCTTAATATTGATGTTGCTCCAAACCGATTGCGTATGGCATCCATAGTAGGTCCTATAATTTGACGCTGTGGTTTGCGTTCGTCAAATAAATCTAATTGGATACTATGCTCTCTTTCGAGGTTCGTTATTCGGACAGATAATTGACGAGCTGGCTCCCCTACAAAATGTTCATCCAGTAATTCAAGACAAGTTTTATACATCACAAGAGTTTCACTTGTAGGCACTGCAATTGTTTTAGACCGATGGAACCCTTTGGTCATAGCACTTCGACTATAAGAAAGACCCATACTAATTGTACGGCCAACGTAACCTGCATCCCGCGTGCGCTTCATTACGTCCTCACACATTTCAAGGAGTACTACAGAGATTTCTTTTCGTGTATGGTAATCCCTCATCAGCATTTGTCCCTTCCCAAAACTTAAAGCTCCGTTTGTTATTAACGGCTCCCCTAATTTGGATAGATCGATTCCCCATGCATGGTAATAGAGTTGATTGCCCATTACACCAAAGCGCTTTTCTAATTCTTTTAGATCTGTATTAGCCAAACCACCGACTGTTTGTATCCCCATAGCATTTAGATTTGCTTCCATCTGTTTACCGATTCCCCACATTTCAGAAAGGGGTCGAACTGGCCATAATTTCTTTGGAATATCTTCATACGTCCATTTAGCAAAGCCCGTTTTCTTTGCTTCAAGGTCTAAAGCTAATTTGGCTATTAACATATTTGGTCCCATACCTACTGCACTAGGTATATTAAATTGATCAAGAATAGCCTTTTGTATTTCCTTAGCCGCTTCTTCAGGTGAACCCCAAAGCTTTTCAGTGCCGGTTAAATCAACAAAACTTTCGTCTACACTATACACATGTATAGCATCAACTGGGACGTAATTAGAGATCAATTTTGTAATCGTCATCGACATTTGAATAAAGAAACTCATTTTAGGCTCAAACAATCTAATGTCAGGATGTTTAGGTATTTCATAACGACGACTACCTGTTTTGATACTAAATTTTTCTTTCATTAAGGGGGATGCAGCAAGCACTACGCTACCTGGTTGGTCAAAATTTGCTACTACTGCAACTGGCGTTTTTAAAACATCTAGCCCATGTAGCATCGCTACGATACTGGCGTAAAAGCATTTCATATCGATACACATAATAGGTCTATTGGGCATACTCTCATAATTCATACAACTTCACGTCCCTTACTAACAAAAGGAATAACGGCTAGAACGTTACTGATCAAAAAAGTACGCTTTGCATGTCTTGTAAAACAAAATGCTTGAAACGAATCACCAACAATTTTAATAACTTTTACACGCCTTTTTGTTATGGAACCATCTTTTGCTACATACATCATGTTCACTAATTGTTTGCGCTGCATAGCTTTAATCAGTTGTTCTCTCATCGAAGTTTCCTCCCAATACCTCTCGCAATTTTTAAAATCGGCTATTCACTATATCTAGACTTTCAATTTCTACCTATGTCCCTACTGATAAAGGATTAACTTCCACAAATTGAATCGCATCTACCTTTTTTATTAAGCAAATTATTCTCTTCTAATGCACTAATTCAGCTCTGTATCACCCCTCGTTCTTTGTAGACATGGAACAATAACAAGAACATTATCGAGAATAAAAGTACGCTATTGATTATCTTAATTATTTTGATACACGTGATAATTTCAGACTTTGTACTGTACGTCATATTTACTAACTGATTGTGTTGCACCCCTTTTATTAACTGGTCTTTCATTGTTTTTAATCTCCCTACACAAAAAAGGAACGTTCGTTCGTATATATTATACGCACAAACGTTCTATTTTAGAAGTGGTAATTTTTAGATCAGTCTTTTTTATTGATCTAAAATTGATTTATAGTCCTGTAATTCCCCAATATCTCAGGAGTTTCTCAATGGATTCCTACAGCTCTAATTGTTTCTAATACAAACGGTATTGTAAATTTTTCAGGACTTAAGAGGGCGCGAAGTTTGAATGATTAAATGATCCATATTCTCTGAATCAAAATGAAAAAACGCCTGTCACATCATTTCATCACTCATTGATTTCGAACCATAGAAAAGAGATACGATTATTGTCACACTGAACAGAATACATAATACGACAATTAGAACAAACTTACGGCTTAATAACGATTTCATTCCTCATTGATTTGATCCATTCCATTACTTGTTCAGATGCTTTTGCACACTTTCTAAAAACTTGATTCGACTATAAACAGGACCTCCTTCCATAAGCGGATCAACCACGTTGACATATACTTGATCGTGTTTAAAGGCATTAATATTTTGGATAATTGGATTCTTCTTCAAGTCTTCGAATGCATTTTCCGCATCTTTGTTATCATTCGTAGCGAATTGCACAAACAAATAGTCTGGGTTCATTTCTGCTAATTGCTCGGCAGAGATTGCATCTTGCAATTTAGCCATGCCTATCTGATCTGGCATTTCTAAACCAATGTCATTGTATAAAAAGGGGTTAAAGTCTACATTTTTCGCAAAAATGTAAGTTTGCCCCCCGCGAATACGAACAGAGGCTACTTTTTTACCTTGAAGCTTTTCTTTTAACGATGCTTTTACTGCTTGTGTATCTGTTTTATATTGGGATAGAATTTTTTCTGCATCTGCTTGCTTTCCAGTTAATTCAGCCATTAATTTCAAGTTGTCTTCCCAGTTTGTAGAAACGTGCGACACCAAAATAGTGGGAGCAATTTTTTGCAATTTCTCCACCACTCCTTTTGGGAACTTGGTTGAACCTAAAATAACGTCTGGCTCCAATTGCAATATCTTCTCCAAGTTAGGTTGTCTTTTTTCACCAATTGATTCCGCCTTGCCCGTTACTGAAGCAAACATTTCTGGAAACTTTCCGCCTGCCGATATTGCCCCTACTGGATGAACGTCAAGCATTACCGCATCTTCCATTGCTTCCATAGCCCCAATCACAATTTTTTCTGCTTTTTGTGGAACGGTATACTTTTCACCGAGATACTCAATCGTTCTTGTTTCGTCTGTTCCTGCATTGTCCACTTGAGATTGCGCTGATTCTCCGTTGCTGCCGGAGGTTGAGTTTGATTTGCTCTGTTTGTCTCCTCCTCCACATGCAGCCAAAACAATCATGAATGATGCTATCAAACCAACTAGTATAAACTTTTTATTCATTCTTCACCTGAACCCCTTCCAAAACCGTATCCCTATCATAATAATCAGTAATATTAATCCCTAAATGCTCACGCAAGGTGACACCCGTATATTCACTTCTGAACAAACCTCTTTCAACCAACTGCGGCATCAGCTTTTCAAAAAATATTGTCAAAGATTTTTCTGAACCACCCGGAATAGCTATAAATCCGTCAATAGCTCCAGCTTCAAATCGCTCAATTATATCGTTCAATACGTCTTCAACCGTTCCAACGGAAACCCAGTGAGCAGACCCGACAACCTCCGGCCTTGCTAATACCTCTTCCACTGTAGGCTGATGATTTGTAATATACCGGCGCAACAGCTCAGCATGTGTTCGGCTGCGGACTGGCTGATTCAGATCAGGTAGCATATCCGAAGTTACGTGACAATCCAAAGCAAAGCTACTCAAATCAAGACCCAGTACTGATTTAAGCGATGCATGTCTGCGCTCAATAGTCAAATGTGCGTGTGCGGCCTTATGTAATTCATGGGCTTCCTCGCGAGTTTCGGCCAAGAAAAAATATAAACCGGGCAAAACTTTTATGGTGTCGGGATCGCGCCCATGCTCGATAGCTCTTCTTCTCAGATCATTTCGCAATTCCACTCCCGATTCAAGGTCTGGCATCGCTGCAAAAATAGCATCTGCTATTGAAGAGGCAAAATTTCGTCCTGTATCCGACGCACCTGCTTGAAATAAAGGAATTGGTCCCGATTTATGGGCAGGCAAAGTAAGCGGTCCCTTCACACTAAAAAACTCACCTGAATGATTAATTGGGGAAATCTTATCCAAATCAGAAAACATACCTGACTCACGATCAATAACGATGGCTTCATTCGGAAAACTTCCCCATAGTTTGCGTACGACCTCAGTGAATTCAATTGCTTTTGCATATCTTTCTTGTGATGAAGGCATAGGTGACTCACCGAAATTTTCAGCACCTTCAATAGAAGTGACAATATTCCAGCCAGCACGTCCATTGCTTAGCCAATGCAAAGACTGAAGCTGTCTAGCAACAACATACGGTGGATTAAAAGTCGTAGAAATAGTCGTAACTAACCCGATCCGCTCAGTTTCACGAGCAATCGCTGCAAATATCATAGTAGGATCAGGACTACCGAAATTAGCGGAATCGCCAAGCATCTGTGGACTAACAAAAAGATAATCCGCCCTGAAAAGAAAATCGAGCTTTGACCTCTCCGCCATCTTTGCCAAATCAATGTAAGGGTCAATTGAACCCATTTTTTCCACACCGCTGTCTGGGCGCCGCCAGTCGCCTCCTTTCAACCAAGCAGATAAGACTAATCCAATACATAATTGTCTATTTACAGTCAATATTACCAATCCTTCCTATATAGAAAAAATAGTTTTGCGCCCATGAAATACTCTGATCAGATGTTACCTCTAAAAGGCTATTAATTAATAATGATTCTCATTATCAATTATAGTGTAGCAAGGTCTGCAACAAATGCAAATACACAAATCACAAATACTATATGCATTATTATCTAATCCAGGGTTGCTGAATGATGATTTAGCCGACATGTAGGATAGGGCTGGCAGGAAAGAATGAGAACAAAAGGGAAAAAGCCTGCACTCTAGGTTCATCACCAGTTGCAGGCGTAATATATAAATCAGTAACTCAATTTATATGATTATCTAATTTATGTATGTATGCGGAGGGAGACACACCAAATTTCTTTTTAAACACTCTACTGAAATATAACGGATTGGCATAACCGACACTAAAAGCAATATCGTGAATGGGAAAATTACTTACTTTAAGTAAGTCACTCGCTCTTTCCATACGATAATTGATAAGATAGTCGATGGGACGAAATCCAGTATGTTTGTGAAAGAAGTAGGAAAAACGCTTGGGACTCATTGCATGTAGCTCCGCCAATTCGTCGAGTGTCAGCGGATTCATATAATACCGATGTATGTATGCAATAGCCTCCTCTATCACCCTTTCACTTGGTGAACTGCCACTCTCTCGATGCTTACACCCCACCAAAACTTGATGCATGACACTTAAAAATAACTCCTTGACACGAAGCTTTCCAATGCCTCTATGTGTATTGGCATTTTGATGAAGCATGATAAGTAATTCTAGCACTCTCGGATTTGCTCCCGCTTCCAATTTGAAATGAGCGTCGCATTCATGACCTCCGTATACTTCGTCTAACTTGTCAAATCTATAAAACAGTAAATAGTACTCGTACTCTGATTGACTTAAAACTTGCGCGTCCAGTTGCATACCTGGGGCCACGTGAATTACTGAGCCTGGTTGTAATTCATAGACAGTTCCATTCACACTCATTCTAGCCTCTCCACGAATTACAAAAAGAAATCCATGCCGGACAGCCTTAAATTCACTTAGTATACTTTTCGGCTGGATGACTAAACGGTGAACACCTTCTATATCATAGCAACCTCTAGCAAATATCTCGGCTAATTTATCCAAATCTATCATGATAATGCACCTGCTCCCTATCCAAACATTGTACATGAAGACTATAGTTAATAATGATTCTCATTATTAACTATAGTCTAGCAAGGTTTGCAACAAATGCAAATACACAAATCACAAATGCTATATGCATTATTATCTAAATCTGGTTTACTGAATGATGATTTAGCCGATATTGTAAGAGCCTTGTTCATTTCCACATACAATTTCATTTCTTCATCACATTGTATCTCGATTTAGTCAAAATCGTTAGTCCTTATATAACACCTATTCATTTTGTTCTTTACTTAAAATTAATTCATTACATATCATCTCTATTTCTTGTGAAAAGGATTTTACTTGGAAGGCTTCTGAATATACTTTATTCTCAAGTAAAGCTTCTACTTGTTGCAATTTATCTTCATAGGTTTGTACAAAATAATCCAGTGTTGGACTTTTCAATTTCAGGGCATTAGCAATCCCTTGAATGATTTTCACACGATAGTAATCCTCTTTTGGCATTCTAGGAATATCCCATTCCCCGTCATGATTTTTAAAAATCCTTCTAAGAGGAACTGCTGAAAAATCAAAGTATCGTCCTTCTTGATTTGGTATAGAAAATGGATCAATTAATAAGGAAGCATAGCGAATATAGAGCAGATATTCTTGATGTATGGACTTAAGTTTGTTAAAATTCTCTATTTCTTGTCTAGCTATACTTTCTGGCTGTAATGGATAATTATCATCTACCATAAATTCCAATAGATTTAGAGGTTGAATATTGAAGTGTTTTACAATCGCCATCATTTCTTTCCAATAATTTAATAAATGACGAATCATTGTATAAGTAATGGGACCCTCAGGATAAAGCTTATACACATACTTTGTTATTTTCTTTTCGTCAAATATTACTTTTAATGAGAAATCATTCATAAATAAGGGAGGGTGCACGTATAAAGAAATATTTCTTGTTTCTGCCTCAAGGGGAGATGCTACTTTTTTTAAATGAATCCCTAAATAACGAAACAATTCAGATAATTCATCCAATCTATCCGATTTTGAGTAAGTTGAACCAATATAAACTGTTTTCTTTACTCCTGTCGTCAATACTTCATTTGATGGAATCTCCCCTAACAACCATCTAGTATCTCCATAATATGTTGAAAAACTAATTACCTCAGCCTGGGGAGATACATTCTTTAGGAAATTAGTTATTAAATGACTAGAGCCAAATGTAGGTGAAATTAATATAAAGCAGCTAGCCTCCTTCAATACTTTAGTATCGATTTGTGCTAATACTGATATATAAGAATCTGTAGTGACACTAAGTACAATGGTATCCCAGTTGCCAGATATTGTATGATAACCTTTAAAAAAAGCATCAATAGTACATGTTCCTGCAACAGACTGGTGTTGTGTATTTTGTATATATACCTTAAGCGCAAGTTGATGCTGAACGAGAGTTTCAAAGAACATGTTGGAACGTAAAGATTCTCGACCAGCAATAGCGACTTTACCATTATAATAATTCTTGAAATTCATAGCTAATTGAATGGCTGTGGGCCCTGTTCCTAACAGTAAAACCTTATTAAAATAGGTCATAATCTTCTCCTCATCTATTTATCATTGTACTTTGCGATATAAAATAACATCAAATACACTTTGAGGGTGAATAATTTTCTCTATTATATGCCATTTGGTTTCGTCTACTTTCTGCATTGGATAATTAAAAAGCGACTTTAAACCATTTCCATAACGCATAGCAATAAGCACATCTTTATTTGTTAAATCATATAATCGGTCTAGTATGTCATATTTATTGCTAACAGTTGAACTAAATATAATATGACTAATCTGTTTAATAACTGCGAGTTCCTGTACTGACTTATTGTCAATTTGAATGGATAAATGACTTCCTATTTTATTTACTACATGTTTTCCCAACTGAATCGCTTCATCATCAATATCAATTCCAAAAACTTCTGCGCCTGTTCGTTCCGCAATCATTAATAATGTTATAGGAAAAGGCCCGGATCCTACCAAGAGTACCTTTGACTGGCTGGTGATTTGAAAACCTCCATATTCTTTTTCAATGCAGTTTTCTATGTTAAGAAAATAATTAGTAAGCTCCTCTTTTTCATGGCTTAATAATAAAGCTCTATATTTTTCCATGATTTGGACACAAATAGAAGCGTTATTTCTTAAATTCTCGACTAATGATATTATTTCGCTTGATTGCTCTAAATGATTCCATTGTTTTTGATTGTCATGATTAATAATAAAGGAAGAATATTCATCAATTATTCCACACAACTCTGAATACTCAACTATTAAATGATTGTTGTTTTGATTGATAAATAACTTAATTTTTTTATCAAAGTAATGTAATTTCTTTAAAAACACATCTATATCCATGACTTGCCTCACTCCTATGTTTGAGGATTAAAGTTCAATATATGCGGTACCCTTTAATACTATTTCAACGCTTCCCTCTATATGAAGTTAACTATTTAAACAAAAACAGCCTCCAATTTGGAGGCTATTTTTGTTTAAACGCATATAGTATTAGATTTTTTATCATTTTTGTAAATCATAGGAGTGGACTGGAAAATCAATTTTCTAGAGATACATTAAGATAAGTATTGATAGTAAAGGCCTGTTTGATTTAAAATTTTCCCTTCAATTATCGGCGAGGCTGTCGGTAATACTACCAGGTTGCTCAAAGTTGCCAATAACTGCAATGGGATCTTTCAAGACATCTAAACCTTATAACATTGCAATACAAAAAATGTCCTTGTGCGGCAGATTGTCGTAATTCATATCACCTCACGCTTCCGATGCGTAACGGGCATTATTGCTAGAACATTGTTAATAATAAACGTACGCTTTGCCTGCCTCGTAAAGCAAAATGCTGTAAACGAATCACCAATAATCTTTATGATTTTTACACGCCTTTTCGTAATGGCACCAGACTTGGCTACATACATCATGCTAACTACTTGTTGACGCTGCATTGCTTTTATTAACTGTTCTTTCATCTTAGTTGCTCCTTTTCACTCTGTTATATGCACTGAGCACAGCAGGGCTGTTCTTTAAAGCAGAACAAAAGTTTGTATACTTATCATACGCACATACGTTCCTGATTAGAAGAAGGAATTTTAGTTAATTTTTAAGAAGTCTTTAGAGGATAAATAAATCAATTTCACCTTGGCCGTAATTGTTGCTGTCGCTTCGCTTTCGCACAGAAAACATGTTGAATGAAGGCAATGGGCGTTCGCGTAAGCCTAAAATAGCTTTGTACATATTCTGTGCTTAAGACATGGATTGAAAATTAATTAGAGAAAGGATGTAAGTATTAGCTCAAATATTGACTATACTTCACCGTCAACACAGTTCACCTCTGATGTAAATGACAACACTCTTTTTAAAAAAGATGATCGGAATTTTATTAATGTTCTAGGTGTAGAACAATTGAATACGTTAGAAAATATATCTTTGCTTGATATTTTTCTAAGTAGGAATAAGGTGATAGAGCCTCACTATCATCAAAATGCAGCAGAACTTGTTTATTGCATTTCGGGTGCTGCTATTGTTTCTATATTTAATCCCTTTACAAAAGAAATTAAAAACTATCCTATCGAGCCTGGCCAAGTCGCTAATGTACCGCAAGGATGGTGGCATTATGAAATAGCTACTGAGAATGACACGCATTTACTAGCTATTTTTGATGCGCCAACTCCCGAAGTTATTTTAGGCTCGGATATATTGAAATTTACACCTTCCAATATTATGGCTCACACGTATTGTTTAGATGAAGATCAGTGGAAGAAAACAATTGCGCCTATTGTACCAACAACGTATATCGGTCCACCGAAAGACTGTAACCGTGTAAAATCAACTTCGGAAAATCAAAAAGATCAAAAGGAGAAAAAAGATCCTCATCATAAACATAAAAATAAATATAGACCTTCACAATTTATGAACCCATATCCGCAATATCACAATCCGTATATGAATCCATATATGAATCCTTATGGCTCATATTATTAAGCAATAGTCAAAAAACGAAAAATACGATCGCTCATACGCGTGTATGACTCGGCATCATAAGCTCTACGCCTTTCATCGCATAAAAATAAATAAAAAGGAAAATATATATATTAAAATCATAGCTTCGTTATTACTAAAAGAGGTGTAGAACATGGAATTATTTCCAGTAATCCATACAAATTTTTGGGATGCTGTAATAGCCGTTCCAGCTGTGTTACTTATTACACAGCTAATTAAGGTATTTATGCATGTTCAGCCTAAATATGTTCCCGCAATCGCCCTTGCTATTGGCTTGGTTATTTCTATCTTCATTAGCCATAGACATAATCTTATTGCTGGAATATTTATGGGCTTTTTTTATGGTTATGCAGCTATCGGAAACTTTGCTGCATTAAAGACAACTATTAATAGCTATAAAAGCAAGAAATTAAAAGAATAACACTTTCAGCTTGACTACAAATAATGTGTAACAATAAACAAAGGTTGATTTTCACTCCGAGTTGGCGCTTTCCGCGGGCTTGGCTGTAACTTCTATCCGCAGGTGTTTGGACACCTACGGATAGAAGTTACAGCCTCCGGCGGATGTCACGGAATCGGAAATGAGTTCTTTGTGCAAGCACAAAGCCCATTCCGGACGCAATTATGCCAAGGCATAATTGATTCTCCTCGTCACTGCGTTCTTGCGGGGCTTTCAGCGCAAGCTCATCCCGCAGGAGTCGCCATTCTCCGTGAATAATCAACAGCTCCTCATCTTTATTATGAATAGATAAGCTAGAGCCAAAACAGTATTATAATTTTGATTAAAACACCAAAAATCCCATATCATCAAATTACTATACAGCTTTATGCAATCAGGAGTAGCGTTTGTCTACAATCTAATAGGAATAAACTTATTAATTTAGGATGACATTTGTTTAAACACATGCCGTATATAAGTTGATCTTCGTTACGACTGGGCGACTCCTTGGGGATTAGCAATAGAGGAACGAAGGCTAAGAGCATCACATCCTGTGATAACGCCTTCGTGACCAACATCGGTGCTGTTGCTGTCGCTGCGCTTTCGCACAAACAAAACCCTCTGCTGCCGCTACGTTTGCACTACGCTTTCGCGCAGAAAACATCTGTTGGCCCGAGACCCTGCAGCGAAGCGAAGCGGGAGAGGAACGGGAGAGGAACGAAGGCTAAAAGCATCACGTCCTGTGATAACGCCTTCGTGACCAACATCCTGTCGCTGCCGCTACGTTGCACTGCGCTTTCGCACAAAAAACACCTGTTGCCCCGACGCCCCCAGGAAGCTCTGCTCTGCGCGAAAGCGAAGCGGCAGCAATTGTTTTATCTGTGCGAAAGCGTAGCGACAGCAACAACAAAGCGCCCAGTCGGAACGGAAATCAACCTCACGTTATGATCGCTAACCCCTTTTATTGTAAAAAATTGATTAGAATTTCATTTATTAACACATCCTAATCTCAAACAAATGCACGAGAACATGAGTTAGGATGTGTAATTATGGAATTGGCAAATGAAAATCTAACATCATTACGCTATAAGGAGATTTTTAAGATTTGGAAACAGATTGGCGTTAATAATGGCTATATAGCTTCAAATCATGCATTTTTTAAGCACGCTGTTGATAAAAAGTTGAAGGCTATTATTGTGGATTTTGCTCAATGTTTAAAAGAAGAAAATAAACAACTAACAGCGTTATTAAAGGAGAATGGGGTACTTGCCCCTACTACATCAATTGACTACGGAAATTTGACAATGAAAAATAGACGAGGAACAAAAGCTATTAATGATACAGAGATCAGCACCATTTTATCGATGAATATAGCTTCTTCAGTTATTTCAGTCAGTCAGGCTTTAGAAATGTCTGTGAAGAAGAAGCATACTGCGAAATATGGAGAACTTCATATGAGATATGCCATACTGGGAGCAAAGCTAATACGGCTCAGTAATAACAAAGGCTGGCTACTGACTCCTACAACCATCTAATGTTAAAAAGCTCTTGTGTCAATGAAATTAAGATATCAAAATATGTTCTTCGGCAAAACGAGGGTTAATTTCCGTTCCGACTGGGCGTTATCACAAGATGTGATGGTTTTAGCCTTCTTTCCTCTATTGCTAATCCCCAGGAGTCGCACAGTCGTAACGAAGATCAACCACTTTGTATAGTACGTATCTTCTAAAATGTCGCTCTAATTTATAGTGATCGAAACCTCGTTTTTGTGTGAAAATGAAGCATTAGCAACTTCAGATGTACAATAACGTCACTGTTATGAATTTCTTCTGTACAATTATGGTCTTTGAAATACATAGATTAATAAAAGGGCTATGCTATCGTTGATTTTCGTTCCAGGCTACTCGACTCCCGTGGGAAAGCGAGACAGGCGAGACCCTGAGGCCAACAGGATGTTGGTCACGAAGGCATTGTCACAGGACGTGACGCATTTAGCCTTCGTTCCTTTAGCGGAGGAAGCGGCTCGACGCTCGCCCACAGGAAAGCGAGTAGCCTGGAACGGAAATCACACTTATTTAAAGACTACAACATTCGCAAAAATTTTCTTAATCATTTTATTTTCAACACTAAAAAGCTCTCGTTTCAACAAAACGAGAGCTTCCATATGTTTTCCTCATTATCGACTCCTCACGAACAACAGCTTGTACCACTGATTCACGATGAACGGTAGCACAGACAAGCTATAAATAAAGCCTAATTGTGCGGTACTTAATGTGGCAACTTCAAACACACCTGTAAGCATTGGAATAAACAATACTGCGTGTAAACTTAAAAAACCGATTAAGAATGCAAGCCAAGTGTATTTATTCGAAAATAGTCCAATGGCGAAGATGGATTCTTTAGCTCTGGAGTTGAAACCATGCACTAATCGAGACAAACATAATGTTGTAAATGCCATAGTGCTCGCCGTTAAAGTATCTCCTGTTGACAATCCGATTTCAAAGGCAACCGTTGTAGAAATGGCAATTAGTAACCCTTCGAGCACCACTTGAGTAGTAAATGCTTTATTTAATAATGGTGAATGAATATTTCGGGGCTTGTCTTTCATTGTTTTTTTATTATTCGGCTCTAGACCAATCGCGATCGCCGGTAAACTATCCGTTAGTAAGTTAATAAATAATAAATGCACAGGTGCAAAAGGAACTGGCAAACCTAATATTGTTGCATATAAAACAACAAAAATGGCACCCGCATTCCCAGATAATAAGAACAAAATAGCATTTTTTATATTCGTATAAATACTTCTACCATTTGCAATAGCCTTCACAATCGTTGAAAAATTATCATCCGTTAGTATCATAGAGGAGGCATCCTTCGCGACTTCTGTGCCGGTAACTCCCATTGCCACACCAATGTCGGACTGTTTTAGCGCAGGGCCATCATTAACACCATCTCCTGTCATGGCGACGACATGCCCTTTTTCTTGCCACGCTTTCACGATACGAATTTTTTGAACTGGTGTTACTCGGGCATAAACAGAAAAATCGTTAACCTTTTCTTGAAGCTGCTGATCTGTTAAGCTTTCTATTTCATGCCCTTCAATCGCTTCAGAGGGATCATTTAAAATCCCGATTTGATTGGCAATAGCCGTTGCCGTAATTTTATGATCTCCTGTAATCATCACCGGCTTGATACCAGCTTTTATACATTTTTCAACCGCACCTTTAGATTCTCTCCTTGGAGGATCCATCATCGCGACTAAACCAACAAAGATTAAATCTTTTTCAGCTCTTACATCGATTGCTTGATGTCCCTTTACCTCTTTGTAGGCAACTGCTAATACCCTTAACCCATTCATAGAAAAATCACGATTTACTGCTTCGATTTTTTGGCGTTGTTGTTTTGTAATATTAAATATGCCTTTTGAAGTTTCAATCTTTACAATTTTAGGAAGAAGGACATCTAGCGCTCCCTTTGTAATCATGATAGATTGCTGATTGATAGTATTCACAGTACTCATGAGCTTTCTATCTGAATCAAAAGGGATTTCGGCTACTCTTGGGTAATAATCTCTTACCAGTAATTCGTCAAAATCATATTGCTTTCCTAATTTTACGAGTGCAACCTCAGTGGGATCACCGATTTCCTTACCGTCCCTTTCCACTGCATCACTACATAATATTGCCTTTAACATAAGGTCTTTCTCCACTGCATTTTCAGTGTATAGCTGATCATGTGGAATCACTTTTTCATCCACATAGACCTCTTGAACAACCATTTTATTTTCAGTTAATGTTCCTGTTTTATCTGAACAAATGACAGATACACTTCCAAGACTCTCAACAGCATAAAGCTTTCGAATAATGGCATTTTCCTTTGCCATTTTCTGTGTTCCAAAAGCTAACACAATCGTAACAATCGAGCTTAATGCTTCTGGAATTGCTGCCACGGCAAGTGAAACAGCAAACATGAACGATTCTACAAGTGCACGTCCTCTAACAAGGTCAATCACGAAAATAGCTAAACAGATTAACGTAATCCCTAAAGCTAATTTTTCTCCGAAATGATCTAAACTTACTTGTAACGGTGTTTTCTTCTCTTTCGCAGTATCTAGTAAATTTGCAATTTTGCCGATTTCCGTCTGCATTCCGATAGCTGTAACCATGACAATACCACGACCAGTTGTCACATAGCTTCCAGAGTATACCATGTTCTTTTTATCAGCAACAGTTACATTGCTTTCCTTAATAGCATCAATACTTTTCGCTACAGCGATTGATTCACCTGTCAACGAACTTTCATTAATATGCAAATTATGACTTTCTAATAATCTCCCATCTGCATTAATATAATCGCCAGCCTCCAAATAAAGAAGATCTCCAACGACTAGATCTTCTGAAGAAATCTCTATTAGCTGATTATTTCGCATTACTTTGGCAATTGGGGAGGTTAACGCTTTTAAATTATCCAAAGACTGTTCTGCCTTGACATGCTGTACAGTACCTAGGATAGCGTTTAATATAACAACAATCATAATCACAACGGTGCTTCCTACTTCTCCTAATAGAAATGAAACGAAAGCAGCAATGATTAAAATAATGACTAATAAATCTTTAAACTGTCCAAAGAAAACGGCGAATGCACTAGTTTTTTTTCCTTCCTCTAATACATTATAGCCGTATACTTCTTGCCTCTTTTGAACGTCATAATCACTCAATCCTTGATCTGTCACGTTCAAAGTTTTCATCACTTCAGCTGATGATTGTTGATGATATTCTGACATTCGATTCCCCCTCCATTTGAAATTATTAGACAATCATGCCGATTAAGTAACTCACAGCATTTTCTCCTGAATTCCTTCTCACTGACTAAATTCAGAAGAAAATGCTGCTATTAGTTAATAAGTTAGATTCCCATTAGTAGACCCTTTTGAATTATCTATCTTAGGCAGAGAGAACATTATATATCCTAAAAATAGTATTGAATCATCAGACTCCCTATCTACTGAGCCCCTAAAATACTTTAACTACAACAATCTATTCCTTGTCCTATTCCAGTATGATAATAATCGATATAGAAATTAAATATTTGTTAAATATTGAACATATAAAATAAAGTGAAACTTGCATCAGTAGGGTTTTACGGGTAGTTCATGCAAGGTAAATCGCGATGACAATGAAGCCATATCGAACACAATAATTTCCGCTCACTAGCTATGTAAGCAAAAAAAGACATTTGGAATATGGCTACTCCAAATGCCCTTCGTCACATGCTAGACCCCTATAGGCCAGTCTTGCAGTTAATTTATTATTTTAGTTGTCTCTCTTTATTTGCAGATAATAAATAGTCGAGTGCACTCATTCTAGTGAGCTTATGAGTAAATTTTATAGCATCTGCTTGAGAGTCAAACATAAAGTTTTCGAGTTCGTCTGTTGGTATATATTGATCAGCGATTTTTCGTTTTAGTTTTCGTACAGATAAAGTGTGTGAATCCTCTTCATATAAAATAATAGCACCCACATGACGGTAAAGCGTCTGGTCAATCGTTGCGACAATTTTCACATTTGATCCTATAAAATCTGATCAATTATGCCTCGACATAATAGCTCATCACCATAACATGTGGTTGATTTCCGTTACGACTGGGCGCTTTCCTGAGGGGACGTCCGATAAGCCACTCTAAACTATGAGTTGTTATGAGCCGATTTCATCCCTAGCTCAGCCTCATGTGAAACTGGCGCTCTTTTTAGAGAAAAAATTGCACAGCCTAGAGCACATAAAACTAAAATGGCACCGAAGCCAGCTAAATGCTTAGCAGATCCTGTAACAGCAAACATAGCTCCACCAACAGCTGAACCGATGGATATACCGATTTGTAATGCAGCAGTATTTAAGCTTTGTTGAATATCAGACGTTTTCGGATCAGTTTGTATTAAATAATTTTGTAATGGAGGTGTAAGCGCCCAGCTAAGTGCACCCCATAAAACTGTCACGACTAAAAAGAGTGGAAAAGCAACAATTGTGTAAGGAATACTAAATAATACAACGGCAAATGTAGAGACAATAATTAGAATGGCTTTACCAGTACCAATTTTGTCACTTAGCCAACCACCAAGAGCATTCCCACTGACGGACGCTATTCCGAAGATTAGATAACAGATACTAATCCAAGAGGCACTCATATCAAATGCTTCTACTAAAAATGGAGTTAAATATGCATAAAGCATATAATGACCCGCCAGCATAAACAGTGTTGTTAATTGTGCACTTAAGATTTTTAAATTCGCTAATGATTTAATTTGAGCCTTTAATGGGACAACTTCTACAACTGGCATTTTTTCAAGCAATAACGCAATAAGAATCATAGATACAGTTGAAAGTAGTGCTATTCCTAAGAACATTGCTCGCCATCCAAATGCTTCTGACACAAAAATCCCAATTGGCACACCGATAACAAGTGCCGAACTTACACCTATGAAAACAAGCCCTAACGCTTTTGCGCGATGTCTTGGTTCAACAATTTTTGTTGCAATCGTTAAGGATAAGACGATGACCAATGCAGTACTCATCGCTGTGAAAATTCTAGCAATCATGACGATCAAGAATGTCGTACTAAAAAACGTCATAAGGTTACCTAAAGTAAAAATAAATAAAGAAATAAGATAAAGGCGCTTCCTTTCCACTTTTGCAGTTAATGATAAAAGGACAGGCGCAGATATCGCATAGACGAGAGCAAATATTGTAATTAATTGTCCTGCTGTTGCTAAGGACACATTTAAATCTTTTGCAATTGTTGGTAATATACCACCTACAATTAATTCCACCAATCCTACCGCAAAAGTAGTAACGGCCAGAATGTAAACTCTCCAATTCATAATTATCACCCTTCTGTTACACTTTCATTTTTGTAGGGAGATATCAATTATGCCTCGGCATAATTGCGTCCGGAATCGGCTTTGTGCAAGCATAAAGAACTCCTTTCCGATTCCGTGACATCCGCCGGAGGCTTTAACTTCTTTCAGCGAATGTTTGGATACTGCTGAAAGAAGTTAAAAAAAATCCTGACTACAAAAATGAAGCACGATTTTTGTAGTCAGGATTTTATGGTTCCTGGTAGAGACCCTCAATCCATATCATTGAGGTTATACAGATCAAATATTTACGTTAGCTATATTAGCATATTGAATTTTGCATGACAACAATTTTTTATTATATCTTCCTTGCCATCCATAAAATTAGTTCACTATAGCACTTTCAATCATTGATGTACCTACGCTTACCTAATAAAAAACCCTTCCAAAAGAAAGAAATTTCAGATTTTACTTATATTTTTTTAAGTTTGACCATACATACTAATATACAGAACATTGCGAGGTGATTGTTTGCGTATAATAGGTTTAGTATGCTATTTTTTATTGTTGTTTTATGGTGTAGAACCAGTAACAGAAGAGCTCACAATCAATCAACAAGCAATCAATTCTCCTAGTCTGAGCGAACAGCAAATCCCTATAAAAGAAACAGTTGAACATTCAACAGTTTGTGTCTATTACCCCACTTATAAAGTTTGCAAGGCATTATCAGCCGACTAAAAAGATCAATTATGCCTCGGCATATATATCCCAGCGGGTGCTTGGACACCCGCTGAAAGAAGTTAAAAAAGAGGCTACTCAACGTAGCCTCTTTTTCACTGCAAGTCCTAATTTATTTTACTTTGGACCAATATGGAAACGATTAAACGGATATATTGTTAATTTAGCTTCACCATAGATGGCATCTTTAGAAATTAAGCCATAATGGCGGCTATCAGAACTTCTTAAACGGTTGTCCCCGAGTACAAGATACTCACCCTCAGGTACCTTTTTTTCATTTACTAATTGCTCTAACGTGAAATTTTCTGTAATACGTAATTGCTTAGGATCATCTGTTTGACGATTCACATAATCCTCTTTATAAGCTTTGCCATTTACATACAAAACATCGTCCTTCATTTCAACTGTATCACCTGGTAGGCCAATCACTCGTTTAATATATAGCTCATCTTCTGTTGGTGATTGAAAGACAATTTGATCAAAGCGTTCAATTTTACTCATTTTACTTACAATAATAATATCCTTATCATGATAAGTTGGGTACATAGAAGCCCCTTGTACTTTAATCGGTGCAAATAAAAATTGCTTACAGCCTAAAACAACTATAGCGGTAATTACAATAATTTTAAGATAGGATATTAACTCCTTTTTGAAACTACTTGTTTTCTCTTCTTGCATGCTCATTCCCCGATACTGTTTTTTTATAGTATAACATTTTCTACAGTATATGGACGAATTTTCACATAAATTGTTGCAAGTTCAAAAAAAATAGACAAAGCTACTTTATAACTTTGCCTAGTTGCAGTTTATTCTTTTGTTTTTCGATTATGAATGGTTACTTTGCGTAGTAGTAGAGGGTTGCTGATTAGTAAATAAGTCTACTGTTAAAACAATACCTACATGTAATGCAACTGCTAAAAAAAATGTGCCTATAATCATCACAATCACTCCCTCAACCATTTATAACACAATTATACATCAATTTTCTGATATTTCAAACAAATTATAAATAAAATAATACAAAATAAAAAAACCATTCAACTAGGCATGCACCCTACCTGAATGATTTTTTTATGTTTCACATGAAAATTTTTAAGCACAATAGTTGTAAATGACGCATAGCTGAACTGAATGAATTTTTTTGAACTTTACGCTTAGGCACATAGCTTTGCATGCAATTATTTATAGATGTATACCTAAGCACCTGGGTCCTTCCATTCATTTATCTCCCTCCCCTCATTATCAAAAGATTTACAACTATCGTACTCAAATTGTCACTCTTTTATTGCAAATGAGCTTTTAATTCCGATTTTATTTTTTCTAGTTCGGTCTCTTTAGGGATAAAATACCATATGTTGTCAATTCTTTTGCCATCTCCCTCTTTAAATGACAACTGCTCAATATTACCATCCATATTTTTATAAATACTTTGTAGTTGAATTAAATCCTTCATCGTAAAATTCATACGAACATTATCCCCTACTACATCAAGCATATCTGTAGCCTTTAATAATATAGAAGATGTCGACGAGGCTTTTTTCAGAACCGCTTCAATAATTTGTCGTTGGCGAATTTGACGACCGAAATCACCGCGAGGATCTTCATAACGAATACGTGAGAAGATCAGTGCATTATCACCATCTAAAGTGATCTCACCCTTCGGATAATGATAGGAATCAAAGGTTAAATCCATGTCATTATCAATGGTTACTCCACCAATCGTGTCGATAATTTGCAGGAAGCCATCCATATTAACAAACACATAATAATCAATGGGTATATTTAAAAAATGCTCCACCGTATTCACCGCCATTGGAACGCCTCCAAATGCATAGGCATGGTTGATCTTATCGACGGAATTATGTCCAATAATTTCTGTACGAGTGTCTCGAGGTATACTGAGCATCTTCATCGTGTGTTTTTCAGGGTTCACCGTAATGACAATCATCGTGTCAGAACGCCCACTATCATTTTTACGTTCATCCACTCCAAGCATTAATACGGAAAACGGGTCTTTTTTCGTAACTATTTTTTGTTCTTTATTTTCATCGCCTGTCGTTTCAATTAGTGGTGTATTTATTTTATTCATTGTTTTATGGATAGTGTAATAAGCAGTACCTATAAAAATTAAAAAAATCGTTAATAAGCCACCTACTATCCAAAGCCATATTTTCTTCTTGCTCTTTTTTTCATTAGTGCGTTTCATATTTTTTTCCATACATAAGTCCTCTCATGCAAAATTTACCCTACTTTTTGACGTATTAAGTTGGAAAAAAGTTAATATAGTCTAATTATATGCATATAGGACGAAAAAAAGACGTACACTAGTATTTACTAAAAAACACACACTATACCTTTATTTGTAAATTAACCTTCGATTATTTAATATCACCATGAAAAGGGACTTATATGATGCCACTATGTTTTATACGAAACTAGCACTCTTTATCCGCAATCATCTCATGACCTATTGAGGTTGCAGATTAGCTGGGCCTTTAGCTTTCATTACAAAAAAGCTAAAGGATCCTATATACAATGTACAGTATTATAATATGCTATTTTTAAGCTGAACTAATTTTGATATTAGTTTCAGCTTTTATTTATGTTTTAAGATATAGTTTGAGTATATTTAATAGAGGAAACTCACTAGGTGACAGGTCAGTCAAGCCCTTGGGTTAGTAACTTTCGTTAAGGAGTAATTACAAAGCCTTGCAACGAAGAAAAACTGGATATGTAGCAGTTTTGTGTATTTGTTAAGCTAAAATTGAGCCACCTATACGCCTTAAAAAAGTTGTCCAATTCTGTTGCAGTTCAAAAAATAGTAGTACAATCCATGGCTTTGGTTTGTACTACTAATGTTAGTATGTTTCTCTGACTAATGAGAGTAGAGAAAGTTAGAGGTGAATAAAAAGTTTGATGGAGATCATAATCTCAATCTTTATCTATCAATTTAGTTAATCCAGCAAACTATTTATTTGTAGTGACCGGCTCGCTTTCGACTTTGGCACTTTTCTTTTTAAGGAAAAGCGCTAAAACAAAGGCAATCCCCGAAACCACTAATGTTGCTAAAAAGGCATCATTTACCCCGTTTATTGAAGATTGAAGCATTAAATGCTGCTGTGATGCTTGATCCGTTACCTGATTCACTGCATCTGCCATATGCGTTTTTGTACGGCTAACCATGACTGAAACAAGTAAACTTGTGCCAATTGCTCCTGCAACCTGGTTTAACGTACTATTTATCGCCGTACCATGTGGTGTTTGGGTATGTGTTAATGAGTTTAAACCATGTGTTTGGATAGGCATACTAACAAACGACATACTTAACATACGGAAAGCATAAATTGTAGCGATATATAGGCTTGATGTGTTCTCATCTAATCTCGCAAACGCAATCGTTGTGAAAATCGTAATACAAACACCAATTAAGACTAAATTTTTCGCCCCAAATTTGTCAAATAATCGACCGGCAATAGGGCTCATAATCCCGTTTAAAATAGCACCAGGTAATAAAATTAACCCGGTTTCTATAGGAGTTAATCCTTGCGTATTTTGCAAGAACAGTGGAATTAAAATCATCGCAGAATACATAGCGATAACATTTGTCGCCGTAATTGCCGATGCAAGTGCATATTGTGATGACTTATAAATACCAAAGTCAAGCATTGGATCATCTAAGCGGAACTGCCTAATAATCAATAGGGCTAAGAACACACAGCCCAGCACAATCGGTAACCATACGAATGTGTCTCCCCATCCTTTGTCTCCAGCAGAACTGAAGCCATATAAAATACCACTAAAGGCAAATGCAGAGAAAATAACAGAAGGTACGTCAATTTTTCCTGTATAGCTCGGCTTCGTTTTATCTAAGCTGAAATAACCGATTAACCAAACAACCCCCATAATTGGCACCATCATTAAGAATAAAACATTCCAATTAAAATGCTCAATTAAGAAGCCAGATAGCGTTGGACCAATTGCTGGAGCGAACATAATAACGAGACCAAAAAGCCCCATCATTGAACCTCGTTTTTCAGGAGGGAATGAAGTCATTAAATAATACATACCCATTGGCATTAGCAGTGCCGAACCGACTCCTTGGATTAAGCGCCCAGTTAGAAGTAAGCCAAATGACCCTGCGATACCAGCCAGCAATGAACCGAGGAAGAAGCTCCCAATCGAAATTAAAAATAATTTACGTAGAGAGTATTTTTTCATTAAAAATGCTGTGGTCGGCACTAAAATCGCATTGACTAACATATAGCCTGTAGTTAGCCATTGGACAGTCGATTCAGTGATCGATAAATCCTTCATAATTTCGGCTAATGCTACATTTAAAAATGAATTGTTCAGTAAAGCAAAAAAAGCGCCGGTAATTAAAACAATTAATGTTGTTTTGGTAGATTGTTTCATATTATTAAATTCCCTTTCTTGATTAGTATTCTTTAAATAGTGATCCTCAACACCGAATTATACTCAGTGTACAAAAATGTACTTTAAGTATAAAATGTATTCTAAACCTTTTATTTTAAAAAAACAAGCATTAATATACTTGAGTTATAAAAACGGAATCGTAGTATAATGAATGTATTACTTTGAGGGAAGTGTTAAGATGAAGGACAAAAAATTAGCCATTATACAATCATCATTTGATTTATTTTTGAGTCAAGGTTATCACGCAACCTCGATTCAGGACATATTAAATAAATCAAATGTTTCGAAGGGGACGTTTTACAATTATTTTGAATCGAAAAGCTCTTTGTTACAGCAAACATTGTTATATAGAGAAGAACGTATTCAGTATCAAAGAGATTTACTTCTAGATGGGGATAACGTGGGAGATCGTCATATTTTTATTCAGCAAATAGAAGTGACCTTTTTGAATAAAGGGACAATCAATATGTCGGAATTGATGGATGATGCTGCGGTTTCAGATGATTCAAATTTGATAAAATTTATGAAGGAGTTACGAAATTCATTTATTGAATGGCTGTATAAACGGCTACATCAAATATATGGGGTGAAATATGAGTCATACATCGCTGAAATGACACTAGTATTTGCAGGGATTCTACAAAATCTGTTTCATTTCTCGCCCTTGATAAATAATAAGAGTAACGATTATAGCAGACTGATTGAATACAGTCTTACGAGTGCAGAAACGATTATCGCAAATAAAACACAAGGGGAAAAGGCGATGGTTACCAATGAAGCGTTTGAACAAAACTTTGAAATCGCACTGCAAACTGATTCCTTGTTTAGTGAATTCGCTATGCATACGAATAGTTTAAAGAAAGCGATTGAGCGACTATACGGGGACGAACCGCAAATTAGTAATTTACAGTATGATTTAGTGGCGTTTGTGCAACAAGAAATCGTGGCTGAACAACCAAATAGAGCTTTAATTTTAAGCACGATTACGACTTTTAATTCATTTGATAAGCTACATTCATCAAATGAATTAGACGATTTCTTGCAAACAATGCAAAATTTAGGATATGAAATATTTTAGTGAAATTTGTTGGTTCTAGTGCAAAAAAATTCACCTCTAAAGTCTCGGGATAGTGGATAAGCTACATTAAGTTAGATAGATAAAATAAGGGGTTGTGTAAACTTAGACTACTTACGAGCGTACTACTATCACATGTAAACGTTGAACATTTAAACCTGGATTTAAACTACAAATGGTGAAGCTTTATAAAACAAGAAGTTAGCAATTATTATCAGCGATTTAACATACGTCCGTGTCAGAAAAAAATGGCACTATGTATGCTTATTTGTCGACCTTTTTAACCGAGAAATCATTGGTCATAGTTAAACTGGACAAAAATTATGAGGGCTGCATCTTGAATTCTTTCGAGAACTTTAGTTGAACAAGATAGTTAAAAATTTGCCTTGTTAAAAGTACTTTAACAAGGCTAGTTTTATATCTCATTATTTATCTATTTGAGCTGCTCAAATTGATTAGTTACCCTTCGTTCTTTATTTTCTGCAAAGTTTTTAACCGCTATTAATCTATTCACCAATTCCTCTTTTGAAAGCTGCAAATACCTCTTTTTTGCGATGTTTACATCTCGTTCAGACGAAATCCTTCTTATAGATGCTTCGTCAATTGTAGTAGGCATTACAGGCTTTTTACGCGAGTTTTTTACTTTATACGTTTTGCTATACATAATAAGAATGTAGTTCTTCATTGCGTTTAATCGTATTAAGATGGATGCCTTTTCCTTTCTCATCAAAGGCTTTTGAATGCTCACTAATGTTGTGATAAGTTACGGGAAATTCTTGATCTACGAGAAAATCAATCGTTTGAATACCACTAGTAAGTGACTGTGCAACATTATAGACAAGTTATGATAGAATCAAACACCATGTACAATTACTTGTTTTTAATCTTACAGAGTAGTGCCTGACCATTTTTAGCAGACGTCATTATAAAATTTATCAATATAAGCAAACTAACGAAATTTTAACTTCTTCATAATACTTAAGTTGCACGTTTACCCATGCTTTTTGTTCAACATTCTTACATTTCATTTGCGATCTGTTTGACAATTTCATCAATAGTTGGGATAGCTGAAGTTTTATTGGCCTCTGTCAATATACTAAAGATGTACCACTTGCCACTCTTTCCCTTTACATAGCCACACAAAGCATATGTTCCAGAAATATAGCCTGTTTTAGCAGATACACTATAGCCCTTCATACGATTTTCTAAAGTCGCACCAACAAGGCTGCCCTTTTTTCCTGCATGCGGTAATGCATCTAAATAGGAGGAATACCAGGATTTACTGCGAACGTTATATAATAATAGACTTACTTGCATACTGCTTACTCGATTTTGGTGACTTAAACCTGAACCATCTTCAAAATACCACTGCTCCATATTAAGCCCCATATCATTACCATAAGTACGAATCGCTTTAATACCAGCCGACCAACTTCCTTCCCCAAGTAGCTCTCGCCCGAGTTGTTTAGTAAACATATCACCCATACCATTAATACTTAGCTTTAAATACTTAAAGTTAATATCCTGTAATGGTTTTGAATATAAAATACTTACTCGTTGTGCATTCTCAGGTACCTTTCCAGTTGCAAGAGGCATTGTTTGGATACCTTTCGCTATTAATTTTTCCCGAAATACGTCCAGTGTATATAGCGTTGGATGATAGACAGCTACATATGTACTTTCCTGTGAACCTGCTGGTAAGTTACCTGTTACAATGATTTGATCTGTACCGTATTCTCTTGTAATTGTCACCGTACTTTTCTCGTCCTTGTTCACAACTTTTGTTTTGTTGACAACCGGAATAGTACTTGCAAAAGGAACAAGCTGAACATTACCCGTAGTGCCCACCTTTGAGCCTGTCACTTCCACTTGCACAGTTGCGATATCATATTGATCATTTGGCGAAATCGTTAATGCTGAAATGCGCGAAGCATAAGATTGATCCTCTTCTTCAGGTACAATTCCCTTCGGTAAACGATCTGCATCAAACCAAGTATCATCCCCGATTAAGGAACCCGTAATTTTCGAGATACCCATTTTTTTCAATTCATTGGAAAACGATTCTAAATGAACAGGTAAAAGCTTTGGATCTCCCCCGCCCTGTAAATAAATATTACCGTGAAGAACACCATCTTCAATTGTGCCATCGACATATGTCTTCGTAGCAAAGCGATAGTCAGGCCCTAATAAATCCAAAGCAGCGGCGCTAACTAAAAGCTTAAGCGAAGAAGCGGGGCGTATCATTTTATCGCCATTTCTATTGTAAAGCACATCTCCTGTTTCTATATCTCGTACAGTAATGCTATACACGTTGTTCTTCCAATTTTTCTCAATGACGCTATTCACTTTTGTTGTCATCGTTTGCTTACGAGCTCTTTCCTTCACAACAAAGGTGATTGGCAAACAACAAACCATTAAAATAATCATTAAAAAAATAATTTTCTTTTTCATAGACCCTCCAATTGGCAAGTTTCTACTTTCCATGCTTTTATTCCACAGGAAAAATCGGCATTTTACAATAAAATACTTTTTTAGTTTACAAAGAATAATATGTCATCTTTTTTATTCGACAAGAATACACTGTAATAGCTAGCTAAATCGTTTCGGGAAAGGAGTTGTTTATAAATGGGTGCTAAATGGATAAAGATTTCAGTCTTATATTTAGTGATTGTTTTGGCCTTTGGACTGTTTATGCATTATACAATTCAACTCGAATGGACGGCGACACATGCACACATCGGTGTGGTAGGTTGGCTAACAACTGGTTTAATCGGCTTAATTTATTCCGTATATAAAGAAGCAGCCGAGACAGGACTGGCCAAAGCGCAATATTGGTTTTATAATCTCGGATTACCGTTCCTCTTAGTCGGTATGATGATGGTCCATATAGATGTACCGCACTGGTTATTTGAGCTCTTTGTATCTGGCGGCGGTATTGCAGTAGCAATTTCAGCACTGTTCTTTGTTGTCAATGTCTTTAAAAATGTAAAATCTTAAATAGAAAGCCTCACTTTTTCATAAAGTGAGGCTTTCAGCTTGTCGGAGCATCCTGTAAATGATTATTGCAATGAATTCGCCTGCATTTGATACATTTTTTCATAAATGCCACCCTGTGCTAATAGCTCATCATGTGTGCCACGCTCCACAATCTCGCCTCGATCTAACACAAGAATACGATCTGCATTTTTAATAGTAGACAGTCGGTGAGCGATAATAAATGTTGTACGTCCCTTTTTCAGTACATCCATCGCATGCTGAATAATCTCCTCTGTTTCCGTATCTATATTAGAAGTAGCCTCATCTAAAATTAAAATAGCTGGGTCAAAGGCAAGGGCACGCGCAAAAGAAATTAGCTGGCGTTGCCCAGATGACAGTGTACTCCCCTTCTCAATAACAGGCTCATCATAGCCATCTGGCAAGTTCGCTAAAACACGTTCCCCACCAACAGCCTTTAATGAGGTTTCTATTTTTTCTCGTGAAATTTTAGGATTGTTTAGGCTAACGTTCGAAGCAATAGTACCTGTAAATAAGTATGGGTCCTGTAGAACAATACCCATATGTTCACGCATTGTTTGACGAGGAACCGAAGTGATGTCGATTCCATCAATCGTAATTTTCCCTATAGATGGGTCATAGAAACGGAACAATAAGTTCATAATAGAACTTTTCCCAGATCCTGTATGACCTACTAAGGCAATTGTTTCACCTTGGTGTGCTTCAAATGATAAATTTTTCAATACATATTCATCATTTTTATATGCAAAGGAAACTTCTTCGAACACCACATTTCCTTTATATCTAGGTAAACTTTTTTCAGATACTGGCTCCCCGTTCGTATCTAACACTTCAAAGACACGCTTTCCTGCGACTAATGAACGCTCAAGCTGAGAAAATTGATTGACGATATTTGTGATCGGATTAAATAATCTCGTTAAATAATCGACAAAGGCATATAATGTCCCCGCAGAAATAACTTCCGTAGCCGTAAATGACTGTGTACTAAAGTAGAAAATAAAGATCGTAAACATAATTAGTCTTAATGTATTAACAAGGTTGAAGGACGTTGCAGAATCAAGGAAAAGAAGCTTGCGTTCATATGCATAATGCTCATTATTCATATCATCAAATTCCTTCGTCATTTGCTGCTCACGACGGAATGCTTGAATAATCGTCATTCCTTGAATCGATTCATTAATCATTGCGTTAATATCGGCTATTTTCGTTCTGATGACATCATTATATTTCGAAGCCACTTTACGGTACAAAATCATCCATAAATAAACGATTGGTAACATAGTCAATGCTAACAATGCCATTTTCCAATTTAAAATGAAGAGTGCGATATAAACACCCACAATAGAAATTAAACTCGTAACGAAGTTTGACAGTACTTGAACATATAAATTACGAACAGCCTCGGTGTCATTCGTTACACGGGCTACAATTTTCCCTGCTGGTAAATTATCGAAGTATTGAATTGGCAATGTTTGAATATGCTCAAATACATCCTTACGTAATTTTTGTACAACACGGTTGGCACCCATTTGTAAATAGATATACATAAAATAGCGTAAAACAGCTGTAGCTATTGCTAAAAGTAAATAGACAAGTAATAGCCAAGTGATTGGTTTTAATTCAATATGACCAATTGTCATGTAATTATCAATAATATGCTTTGCAATAAACGGCCCAACAAGCTCCGTAAAGACGGCGATTGTTAAGAAAAATAATCCTAGTAGAATCGTCTTTTTAAAATACATTGCATAGCGTGTTAAACGTTGACTCGTACTCATGAGGCACCTCCTTCTAGCTGCTGACGGTCAAATTGCTCTTTATACCATCCTTGTTGTGAAAGAAGCTGCTCATGCGTTCCCTGCTCTACAATTTGGCCTTCATCTAGCACGATAATTAAATCAGCGTGCTGAATTCCTGATAAACGATGCGTGGTAATAATCGTCGTTTTATCTTGTCGTTCTCGCTGTATATTCTCAATAATTCTTGCCTCCGTCTTGGCGTCTACAGCAGAAAGCGAGTCATCGAGCATTAAAATTTCAGGGTCTTTAATAAGAGCACGCGCAATGGAAACGCGTTGCTTTTGACCACCAGAAAGAGATACACCCTTTTCACCAACAAGTGTCTCAAGACCCATTGGTAAATTTTTTAAATCTTTTTCAAAGTATGCCGAACGAATTGCCTGGTGCAATTCAGACTGTGTAGCATCTTCTTTCCCAAATAAAATATTTTCACGAATAGTACGTGAGAATAGAACATGATCCTGTGGAACATAACCAATCCAATCAAGTAACTGCTCCTTCGTTTGTGCAGCAATATCTACTCCATCAATCGATAGCTGTCCCTCGCCGATTGGATACTCACGTAATAACTGTCGCAGGAAGGTCGTTTTTCCCGCTCCCGTTTTACCAACAATCCCAAGTGTTTGCCCCTTTTTCAACGACAAAGAAATTCGCTGAAGGTTTTTCACCTGACTGAGCGGATATTGGAATGTTAAATCATCAAAACCAATCGCATTTGGTGTCGCAATCATTTGCGGGTTCGCAATATTCCGAACATCCGCCTCGTAGTTTAGCGTTTCCTGTACGCGATCAAGAGAAGCGTTACCTTGCTGCATCACGTTTATAAGTTCTCCAATTGCAAATATTGGCCAAACTGCTAGCCCCAAGTAAACATTGAACGTTACAAGTTGCCCAACTGTCATAGCCTCAGTTGCTACTAAATGAGCACCGTAACCAAGCGCTACTACATAACTAATCCCAGTACCAACCTTTGTAATTGGTCCAAATAAGGCATTTATTTTTGCGGTATGCATATTTTTTTCATAGACAATCTCGCTCATCTCTGCAAAATTTGTTTCGTCCTTTTTTTCCTGGACGTATGCCCGTACAACTCGCACACCTGCAACCGACTCTAGAACACTATCATTCAGTTCTCCAAACGCATCCTGCGCCTTCATATACCGTTCATGCACTATTTTCCCCAAATATTGAATAAGAATGGCCATGATCGGCACTGGCAGCATTGCAAAAAAAGTAAGCTTCCACGAAATCATATAACCCATGGCAAAAATAATAAAACCCATATAGATGGTGGAATCAATCAGTGTCATAATCCCGAACCCAGCAGTCAACGACACTGCGTTTAAATCATTCGTCGCACGGGCCATTAAATCTCCGGTACGATTTTTTTCATAAAACGTTGGTGTCATGCGCAAAAAATGCTGCATAAGGTTTCGACGCAAAATTTTCTCTAGGTTAATAGCCCCTTCGAATAGTCTGAATTGCCACACAAAATTAAGGGTATAACCCCCAATAATGATACACACGAAAATCAAAATATACTTCGTTAAAAGAGCTTGTGTCATTTCTCCAGCAGTCAATAAATCGATAATTGACCCTAGCAAATACGGTGGAACTACCTCTAAGCCACTCGCAATCATTAATAGCACGACAGCTATTGTATATTGCTTCCAGTATTTCTTGAAAAACCAGCTTAGTTTACTTAAAACATCAAACATACGTTATACCCTTCTTTCTCCAATGCTGTTAAAGCTTCGCTACCCACAATCCAGAAATTTCTCGATGAAAATCGTTCTTTGTACTTTGTTTCGCATACACATGCACTCCTTTTTCATGTTCACTACAACCCTTTTTTGCAACAAAAAAGACACATACCCAAAAAAGAGCATGTGTCTCTTAATAAAAGGCAAGGAATATCCCATGTCTTTTATCGCAATGTAAAATAAAATGTTAGAAGACATGGACAATGTATGCAGTTGTGATTTGAAATGATACAGGTAAAATTAACATCGTCATGCCCTCCTTTACTTAAGATAGTTATAGTGTTCTTGAAGATTATCACATCTTAGAAATATTTGTCAACTATCTAATTATTATTTTTCGCTCTTTTCAGAAAATAATTAACGCTTTAAAGCAATGAATTGCTACAATTACAATCACGGACCAAAGTAAACTCGGCATCTTAAATTTAGAATTTCAATACTAATCGAACAAAGCTAGTTCGATAGGGTCCAAATCAATTTATCGGAACAAATTTTTGATTTATCGCCCTAATTTCTAAATTTATCGCTTCAAGAAGTCAAAATAAACTATAGAAAGAAGCATTTGATCCAAAGCTGGTAAAACGGTATACGATATAATAAAAAAAATCATGTCATTTTAAATTTGAGCTCTCTTTGATATATTTGAATCCATATAACTATAGAAATATATCTAAGACGGTTATCTCATGATACACTTTTCAATATAGACATTTAACTAAGGAGTCTTTACTTTGAAATCATTTTTTGCTGTTGGAATCGGCGGATTTTTTGGTGCCATCTGTCGATATAACCTTGGTCAAGCACTTCAAAATATAGGTGGTTTTCCAATTGCAACACTTTGTATGAACTTAATTGGCTGCTTTTGTTTAGCCTGGCTATTTACTATGTTTACAAAGCGTACGCCTATAGTTTTAGGAATTGGTACTGGCTTTTTAGGTGCCTTTACGACATTTTCGACATTTTCTTTAGAAACGCTATTACTTTTGCAGGATAGTAAGTGGCTACAAGCTATTCTTTATATTTTAATGAGTGTTTTTGGTGGTTTAGCCTGTGCATGGCTAGGATTTAAACTTGCGAAGGGGCGCAGCGTATGATAGTTATTGGTATCGGTGGATTTTTGGGTGCACTAACAAGATTTTATCTCGGAAAATTGATTGCTCACCCTTACCCATGGGCAACATTTTTTATGAATATAACAGGTTCTTTTGCACTTGGCCTTCTATTTGCATTACAGCCAAATGATTGGATCTGGCATTTTATAGGGCTTGGTTTTTTAGGGGCCTATACGACATTTTCAACATTTGGGTTTGAATGTTTGCAGCTTTTGGAGCAGAAAAAATGGAAACAAGCGATTATTTATGTATGCACTACGGTTTTATTCGGTTTACTTTTCGCTACTCTCGGCTTTTTCCTTATGTAGCAGCATTTATGAGATACTAGAGGTGATTTTTTGACACAGCCATCCATTGAACAATTACAAGCGCTCGAAGCTGAAATTGAACAAACATTATATACTTTAATCGACTTAGAACTAGAAGAAAACTTTCCAGAAATGAATACCCGCTTTGCACAATTACTTGCAAAGGTTCAAGCTGCTCAGTTAATTGATTATAAACTTGACGTCCTCGTTGATCCTCAAGCATTGTCAACAGAAACATGCACTCTACTACAAAGTTTAATAGAAGCAAAAGCTAGACCACAAAAAAGACAACGACTTTTAACACACCGTATGATTTTAAAAATATGGCTACGTAAAAATCAACGCTTTATGACGGAATTTTTACCACAAATGTTTTAGGCGCCTCTCGATGTCTCAAGGGCGCCTCCTTTTAAAGTGGCAATTGCTGCAGCACTTCTTTTATTTTCCCTTCAATTGTTAAATCAAATTGTACTGCATGCTGCGCAATATCTAAATTAATATAAGCAGTTTTTCCTTTTGTCATCAACGGGAGTTGATTGACAGGATACACTTCAAGGCTCGTACCGATGACAAGGACAAGCTCCGCTGCTCTAATCGCTTCCATTGCATTGTTCCAGCTTACTTGTGGTAAGTTTTCTCCAAAAAGCACTACATTCGGGCGTAGTTTACCACCACAATGTACACAACTCTCTTTGTGTAAGAAACTTTCCATTGATGCAGCTTTCTCGCAGCGATGACAACGAATGGAGCGTATCGAGCCATGTAACTCCTCTACCCTTTGACTTCCTGCTAGCTGATGAAAACCATCAACATTTTGCGTAGCAACTAACGATACAATTCCTCGCTTTTCCCAAGCAGCTAAAATTTGATGCCCTTCATGTGGTGCTACCTTTTCCAAATTTTCTATGCGCATTTTATAAAACTCATGAAACAATGAATAATTTTGTACCAATGCTTCTGTAGTAGCTACTGTTCGAGGATCAATATTATTCCACCAGCCTGATGCCGATCGAAAATCTGGAATCCCACTTTCGGTTGACATACCTGCACCTGTTAAAATGACCGTGCTGTTTGAGGATTGTAACCAGTCACTTAAAAGTTCAATTGTCATGTTTTCCTCCACCATCCACGGCATCATCATATGGTGTATAGGTCATAGTAGGGGTTTTCTTTTTCACAAAAACGCGATATATTGCACGAACCAAAATGCTTGAAAAAATCAGACTTACAATGAGCGCTACGCTATTTCCAATATTCATTTCACCCAATCCTTTCTCTTCGTTAGTTTTTAATAAACTCTACTATTTATATTGTCAGCCAGCATTGGTCATGCTCAAATTGTTAACATAATTATCCCAATATACTCTACATACAAGCGTAAATGTTTTTTAATAATAAAATTTTGCATTTATTTTGGAAGACCTATTTAGAAAACTACTTACTAATACTTAATACTTCTTCAACAAATCAGTTTTTCCTGTAGTTCGGTGCATCTATTTCTCCCCTGCTTTCCGTCGGTGTCTGAGTTCTTTCCGTCGCTCCGAGACTTTTATCCGTCGATAAGGACTTGCTTTCTGTCGATGCTAATTCTAACCGTCACTTTGAGTTTTCTTTCCGGCGGTGTCTGAGTTCTCTCCGTCGCTCTGAGACTTCTATCCGGAAGTCATAAAAAAACAGCTGATAAACATCAGCTGTTCTTACTTTATATATGCTTTGATTTTAATCGTAGGTTTTTCCACATATGATAGTAAACTCCACCAGAGGTCATGAGCGCTGGGAAAGTAAATATAATGGAATATGAAAATCCTTGCTCTGCAATGTGTTGAATTGTCCCAGAGGCAAATATCATAAATATCCACAAGACCATAGTGATAGCAAGAGCAATTGATGCTACTAAATTTACAGACTTTGCAAGACGAGCTAATTTATCAATAGAAGACTCTGCATCACTATAAATAGGTGTCGTTTCTGGAACTGCTTTAAAAATATGCATGTTAGCGCTTGAGCATACATGTGTCCAGCCACCGTAAGCAAATAGTTCAAAATACTCTTCTTCTTCATCCTTCCGTAATTTACGATAATCAATACTAAAAACGGCTTCTTCTGGTTCACCCTTTTCTAGCCCGTAGCCAGCAAGTCGAAACCTTTTTAATTGCCAGCCCTTTGCCGCTTTTTCGCTTAATTTTTTCATATCACGTGCCTCAGAAAAAGCTAAACCAATTGATGGCATATATCTCTTATTTCGCACTATTATTCCCCCTTTGTAATCCCCGCTCTGCCAAATGAATCATGACCTTTCTTCTTTCAATATCTTCAAACAAAATTTCTCGACCTTTATCTGTTAAGACATAGACCTTTCTGCGTGAGTCCGAATCATCGTGTAGCTGAATTAGCTGTTCAGCTACTAGTTTTTTTATAATTGTATAAAGGGATGCTGGACCAACTACGAAAGTACCCTTTGTCGTCTCCTCAATTAAACTCATGACCGCATAGCCATGTCTCGGCTCAGTTAAGGCAGCCATAATATAAAAAACAGAATCTGTTAACTGCTCTAATGATTTCATTGTTACACCTCCAATATATCATTTTATGATATATCATTAATTAATATATCACTTTACGATATATCTAACAACTCTTTTAATATTTAGCTCCAAAATATAAAATCCCCGCCAAGCCATTACTTGGAGGGGATAGATTTTACATGCATATTAATTTTCTCGAACTGGGCGATTCCAACGTAGCTGATATCTGAACATTTCTTTTTTCGTATCCTTATCTAACAACAGAAACTCATCTCCTGCTTGAATCGCATAATAGTTCTCTAATGTACGAACACCCGGATTTCTTTGCTCAGCATTCACAACACCTATATTTTCTTCCCACATCATTCGATGATTTTTCATATCATATGATAATACGATACTATCTGCACTTTCCCGCTTCGTTTGACGATAGGATACAATGGCTGTTTGTTGTTGCAGATCCACATCTAATACAGCAAGCTCTAGATTTTTGTATGCTTGAATAGCAGGTTCAGCTAATACATGACTACTAAATTCTCGAACCTCATCATAATCCTCCAACGGTTTATTATGCGAAGCAAAATAACCAGGAATATTGGATTCTATGAAAAATTTTGTAGAAAGATATTTTTCCGCTTTATTATCTTCGCTTAATTTTTTGCCATCAAAGTGATAAAATTTCCCATCGACACCCTCTAAATAAAGATTATTTTGCAACAAGACTATGTTATGGGAACCATTATTTAAAACATCTATTAACTGTTTGTGTTTTTTCGCAAATTCCTTTTCAGATAGCTTTTCTTTTCCCGTTTGTATATCTAATAATGAAAGTTTCCCGTACTCACCGTCACGATGATGAACAAGAAGCCCCCCCATAAAATTGCCAATCAGTGTATCTTTACTTGAAGAATATTTGGTCCACTGTTTTTCACCTGTTTGCAAATTAATTGCTACAATTTGATGATGTGAAATAATTTGCGTAATCCCATTAGTTGTACCGTTATTTTCAGATCCCTCAACCATTTGGACAGCAATTTTCTGTGCATCATCTGTATAAATAGGAGACTCGGAATTGATTGGGAAGCTTCGACCCGCTAAGCCAAAAGCAATCATCAAAAGATTACCCAAAAAAGCATAAAGGATAAAAGTTATGACAAAAGCAGCTTTAAGTTGGCGTTTAAACAAAGCATACACTAATAATAATAGTCCAACGCCAATGACAATACCTAAAAAGATATCGTGAACAAGCCAACCATTAAAGCGCCACGAATCAATATATCGTTGAAAAAAATTGTCCAATTCTCCTCCTCCTCAGATATTTTGCCTTGGCGTAATTGCGTTCGGATTTTGAATTGTGCCCGCACAATTCATTCCTTTAAAAAATCCGTAACATCCGCCGGAGGCTTTATCTTCATTCAGTAGATGTTTGGACACCCTGAAAAGAAACCACACCCTCATTCATCTCACCCTTTTAAGAGGTAGGAGTCTTCTACTGAATGAAGATATACCGGTTTTCACGGTTAACTAAAATCAGAATTATATTAACTCTTCCTATAAATTTAGTTTTGACGTTTCACGATTTAATTACATTGTAAAAGAATAATCTTTTATGACTTTACAAATCTCCACGTTATATTGCTTATACCATTTTTCTTTTCCGAATTTCTGTGCAACTAGATGTTTTGAATTTTCTTTCCATGCCTGAATAGCGTCTAGTGATTCCCAATAGGATACAGTTATTCCCTTACCTTCGGAATTTCTAGCACTTTCTATACGGATAAAACCCGGCTGCTTTTGTGCTAGTTCATCCATTACTTCTGCCATCTTAGCATAGCCTTCTCCATCCTCTTCTGTTCTTTGTGAAGTGAAAATTACAGTATAATATGTTTTCATAGCTATTTACTCCCACCTTTTTATGTATTATTGTAAACGATAGATACTTAGATGAAAATCGAAATATGGAATGCAGAAAGGATAGTGACAAATGGGTATTAATCCAAACATGGCTGAAATCGCTTCTCTCCTTGGAGAAACTTCAAGAGCTACGATGCTTGCTAGCATGATGGATGATCGTTTTCATACTGCCAGTGAATTAGCTTATATGGCGGCTATTAAACCTCAGACTGCTAGTTTTCATCTCGCTAAGTTAGTAGAAGGTAACCTTGTTAGAGTAGAGAAACAAGGTCGTCATCGATATTTTCAGTTAGCAGGTGAAGAAATTGCTCAATTACTAGAATCCTTCCTAGCGATTTCTCCACCACCGGAAGTACGTTCTTTAAAACAATCTAGCCAAATGAAATTATTACAGGATGCAAGAACTTGCTATGACCATTTAGCTGGTAAACTAGGCGTTCAATTAACAGAATCATTGCTTAACGCGGGTTTTCTAAAACTAGAAGATAAACAGTTTCTCATAACAGCTGAAGGCGCACAATTTTTTACGGATTTCGGTCTTGATTTAGATGATTTAAAAAGAAAGCGTCGATCATTTTCCCATGCATGTTTGGATTGGAGCGAGCGACGTTATCATCTAGCGGGCGCACTCGGTCAAGGAATGCTGACACATTTTTTAAGCTTGGGATGGGTGACTCGTGTCCCATCTATTCGTGCCATTAAAGTGACTGAAAAAGGACGAGCAGGCTTTAAAGAAGTTTTTAAATTTGAAGTTTAAATGATTTATCTTCTTTTGTGGGTAGACTTTGCTCAAATACGATCATTCAAAGTCTCTCCACGGATATTTTTATTAGATTTAGCTATAAAGTTACGGTTCACTAAGTAGATACCAACAATAATAAACAGCCCACCGAAAACTAATGATAGTTTTAATGGTTCATCTAATAGTACCCATCCTGTTAACACGCCGAAAAAAGGAGCTAAAAACAAAAAGGCACTCGTTTTTCCAGGGTCACTATTTTGTAAAAGATAATACCAGCCTGCAAATTGAACAATTGACGAGAAAATACTGAGCCATAATAAAATGAATACAGAATGAACATTAACAATAAAAAATGGTTGTTCTAACTCAAAACTAGCCAGTAAAAGTAATATACCACCAAAAAGCATTTGATAGGCTGATAGTACCCATGTATCAAATAATACGCCCCATTTTTTTGCTAGCAGTGTCGCAATGGCCCAGAAAACGGCTGACAGAATGCCAAAAATAATTCCAATTTCAATTTTAACTTGTGCACCCATTGTAATCATAACACCAATTACCCCCAACAAAACACCACACCATTGATACAATCTGTAACGTACCTTCGTAAATATTGTAGCAAATACAACTACAAGCAAAGGATTCGTAAATGTTAAAATAGAAGATTCACTTGCCGTAATTGTACGTAAGCTTAAAAAAATACAGCCCATTACACCAGCAGTTTGAAACGCCCCTATCGTTACTATTTTTATCCAGCCTTCTTTCGAGGTCGGATGAGGTCTTTTTATAGCAATCACGATGACAGCCATCATCATCCCTGCTAGTATAAATCGGAGTGCAGCCAATAACAGTGGAGATGAATACGGCAACCCCAATTTGACAACGGCAAATGAAGATCCCATTAAAAATGTTGTCAAAACTAATAATGCTATAAATTTATAAATATTCATTATTTGTCCCCCCCAATTTCTATGTCTAAGGACATTATAAACAGGAAAAACTTCAACGCTTATCGAAGTATGAAATACATAATTTTAAATTTAGAGATGGTGAAACGAAACTTTTTCAGTTTCATTTCATTTTTCAAGCGTATACTTAGCTGAATATAGTCAATAGGAGGAAGCTACCTTGAAAATATTACTAGCAGAAGATGATGCACGATTAAGAAGAAATATCGTTCATATGTTAAAGAAAGAATTTCACAATGTGACTGAAGCAGAAAATGGACAGGAAGCGCTAGACCATACGCTTACGGAGAAATATGATCTTGTTATTTTAGATTGGATGATGCCGTACGTTAGTGGCATTCAAGTATGCCAACAGTTACGAAACACTGGATTCAATGGTAGTATTTTAATGCTTACAGCGAAGGACGACACAGAAGACATTATTAAAGGACTTGATAGTGGCGCAGATGATTACATAGTAAAACCATTTAAAATAGAGGAACTGTTGGCAAGAGTTCGCGCATTACTACGAAGAAAGGATAAAGTGATAGAACAGGTCATCCAGATCGATCAATTACAGCTGAATGTAGATTCCCGAGTGTTTCTGTACAATAATGAAGTAGTGGATCTTACTAAAAATGAATTTTTACTGTTAGAATATTTATTTATCAATAAAGGACGTGTACTAACTAGAGAACAAATTTGTATTTATATATGGGGCTACGATTATGATGTTTCGAATAATTCCTTAGATGCTTTAGTCAAGCTTGTGCGAAAAAAAATTGATGATAGTCAATCCAAATCACGTATTCAAAATGTCAGAGGTATTGGCTATAAACTGAGGGAAGACTAATGTTTCATAAAACGAAAAAAAAGTTATCCTATTTGTATGCAACGCTTTACTTTTTATTATTTTCACTATTCGTTATTGTTCTATACTTTTCACTTGTAAAATTAATGGAAAATCAACAAATAAACGAATTGGAAGACTTTTATGGTAGGCAAGAGCACGATTTTTTTGAACATGTTCATGCAAACACTAAAACTTTAAATTATGACCCTAATCGTAATTTTTTTTACTATATTTACACAAAGGATCATAAGTTTGTCCATGGTGACGAATCTTACAAAGGACTGAAGAATCAGATCGAGAAATCATTTGGCAATAGGAACCCAAGTGAGGAACTCGTGCAGCATTATGAATGGCAGGAAGAGCATTTTCTACTTCTAAAGAAGCCCATTTTCAACGAAGATACAGTAGCAGGCTATATTATCGTTGGTAAATCTGTGACGTCACAGCATCACTTTTTCCAAATGACAAAGTATTTACTAATAGTTTTAACTTGTATTTCAACGGTCTTAATCGGTCTACTGGCTTATTATTTGGCTGGTAAAGCGATGGTCCCTATTCAATGGTCGTTCGATAAACAAAAAAAGTTCGTATCCGATGCCTCTCATGAATTACGAACACCACTAAGTATTTTTTATAGTTCCCTAGAAATTTTAGAACTTGAGGAAGCACAGCAATTAAGCCCTTTTGGCAAAGAATTAATTGCAGATTTAAAAGATGAGGCTGAAATAATGAAAGAGCTCATAGAAAAACTGCTGTTCTTAGCAAGACACGATCAGCAGCAGGTTTCCATTCAAAAAGAAATCATCCCATTATCTGCTTTACTCAAAAAAGTGAGCTCGAAATTTCAAAGGATTATGCCTCCTGAAATACAGTTTGCTACTGAGATCCAAGAAAACATCAAGCTGCTCGGCGATGCTTCAAAAATTCAAGAGCTGCTTTATATTCTATTAGACAATGCGATTAGATATACAAATAGCGGAACCATAACACTAACTCTTTTAAAAAATAAAGACACTGTAAAAATTACTGTTGCAGATAGTGGAGTTGGTATGACTGAACAGGAATTACCTTTAGTGTTCGAGCGATTCTACCGAAGTGATGCTGCCCGCCAACGAAATGGCACTGGTTTAGGTCTTGCTATAGCCAAATCAATAGTGGAGCAACATGATGGTAAAATTTTCGCGACAAGCACAGTAAATAAAGGCACTACAATTCATATTGAATTCCCTATTTAATAAGGAATCGGGGCTTTTTAAACAGCCCCGATTTTAGTTAATTATCGTGTGACGTTGAAACATTTACTTTTTTCATGAACTGGCTAATTGTTCTTGCTACTAGTACGAACATGGTCATCCCTCCGGAAACTACATAAAACAGCATAATCAACGTATTTTCTGTATCCGTTCCTATAAGCACTCCGTGAACAAGTGATAATGCCCATGCTGGTAGCACAAGTAAGTGAAGTTTTTTCCATAAGGAGCGATTCATTGTTCGAATCCATAAATCCGATGTCATAATGACCATTAAAAATAAATAAAATCCGATGGTTCCAAGGGCCGATGGTAGAGACTGATAGTTAGCTGAGAAAGGAATTAAAATTCCTACTATTCTATACGGCTCATACTGATCGATTAAAAGCACTACCATATGCGCGATTACGGTGATTAACCCTAGCCATCCCGCATTTTGATGGATATGATAAATTAAATTTTTATGTGATTTGATAAATGAGGATTTTCTCAACAAACCAAATATAATGGAAATTGTGAAGTAAAAATACGCTAATAACCCTAATAACCGAATCCATTCCCACGTACTTATAATCATTTATTTCACCCCTGTCATCCTCCAATTTGCTGCTTGTCCTTCTTTAACAATGAAACGGGCACTTTGTTGACAATTATTTTCGAACCATTTCTGCAATTTGCTCTCATCCATAAGAAAGCAAAGTTTTGCCCCAACCTCTGCATCACATAAAGAAGACGTTACAACTGAAGCTTGTATTACTTCTGTATTGGCGATTTCGCCTGTTTGTCCGTTTAATACATGATGTTTCTTCACTGTTCCTTGCATCCAGCTTCGATAAACCCGATTGGATGTAGCAATGGCACCTGTTTTCAGTTTAATCGAGCTTATTTCCTTGTCGATATCCCAGGCATCCGCAACACCGATTGTCCAGGACTTTTCCCCAGAAGACCACACTTTCATATCCCCTCCCCCGTCTATTAGTCCGAAATCAGGAGATACCTCTTGCTCAAGCCAATTCGCCAATTTTTCAATCACATATCCTTTGGCAAATCCACCTAAATCAATTTCCTGCTGTGCTACTCTCATTACTTGCTCACCGCCAAGAAATTCATATGGTCGCTCTGCCATTAGCGGTTTGTTTTGAAATGCCTTGCTTTTAGCTGTATCAAATGGGAAAGATTGATTGTAGCCATGCTGTTCTAATTGACGTTTAAGATATGGAGAAAATAAACCATTAGAAAGTTGATAATACCGATCCGCTTGTATTAAACAATCATATAAGAGCGAACTAATACGGAGCGTTTTTCCAATTTCTAAACTATTAAGTTGTGATAATTCATTATTTGATTGAAATCTTGACCATTCTTTTGCTACATATTGAAGCCATTTCTCTACTTTTTCTTTCCATACGACATGAATACCTTTTGGCATAGCAATATAAAATTCAGTATTCATTATTTGTAAAGTTAGTGTATCCACATGACCACTCCATTACGTTCTTTTTGTTTTGCGCTCGCTTTTGACAGTAGGTTGACTTGTCATTTCAAAGTTTGTCCAATCTAGCTGTACTAGTTCTTTTTCTTTTTTTGTCATATTTTCCTGGCCTACTTCCTGAATATTATTTGTACGTGTAGAGTCAGTTTCTGCTGGGCTGTTAATTTGGGATAGTATCGCTGCAGATAAAAGTATCCCCGATGCCCCTAATACCCATTTAGCTTTTTTCAGATCTTTCATAGTGCTTCCCCCCTAATTCGTAATTGGCTGGCATACAAACGTTTGATTACTTTCTTGCCATTCAGCTATATACCCCAAGCCATTCGTTATAGTACTAATAGGTACATATAATTCTTCATTTACATAAAACGCTTGTGCAGATGATGGTGTTTTCACATTGTTATCATAAACAACGTTAGTTCCAGCACGGTAAATTATTTCATTCGCTTGATGTTGGATCATTAAAATATTACTTGCTTTGTAAAAGGTTGCTTTTGCTCCTAAAACTTGAGCTACTGCTTTTCCCGGCACAAAAAATTCTCCGTCTTTTGGTATCACAAAAAAGCTCAGCTTCTTATTAGTACCTTCTACCTTAAACGTAACTTTTTGAGAGCTTGTAAAAGGTAATACTTCTTTATCTGCTGCAACTGTTCGTGTCCAAATATTCCAAGTCCCTTTTGTACTTACAGCATCTTGAAAATAGTAAGTTTCACCTTCTTTTTCATCATCATAGTAAAAGTTGTCATCGTCATCGTCATCGTCTTTATCGTCCTTATATTCTTTATACTTTTCATATTTTTTATCTTCATGTTTATGATCATCTGCATGTACGACTACGTCATTTGTTATAAAACCCGCTAATATAAGAACTACAACAAGACTAATTTTTTTCATCCTCATCAATATCACTCCTTTCATTTGTCTTCATTCTAAGTTTTAAAAATGATACGAGACTGAATTTTTCAAACAAATTTTTACAGACAAAAAGCCATTTCTATGGACAGATTCCTCTGCACTTAGAAATGGCTTTGTTCATAAGGTAATTATTTTTAATATTTCAATCAAAGTACTTAAAATCTTTTAGTCAATGAAGATGGAAATACATTCGCCCTTTGACAATCTTGAACTAGGTTTGATGACTTGCTCATTTAATTGAATCGTTCCTTTTTCAATTTTTTTGATGATTTGTGATCGGCTCCAATCCTCAATTTGGTTTGCAAGCACTTTATCAATTCGATGTATTCCTGTCACATCATCTAGTTCAATGTGTATTACCTTTATTCCTTGTTCTGCTAAGCTAGATATCGCAATCGTAGACAAAATTGAAAATTCCTCTTTCTGGTCTTCCATTTCAGCAACATGCTCTGAGAACGTTTTATAATTAACTAACTTTTTATTCCAAGTATGATTTTTTTCGCATTTATAAATTGCATATTGATAAATATTTTTTCCATTTGCGTTATGCCTTCGTACATTTGTATCCGTAAAAACAGATAGTGTTCCACACATTTTACAGTGCTTCTTGACCGTTCGTTCTGGTAGTTGAGAAAGCTTCCAGCGGACTGTAATAGTTAACATTAATCCTTCACCTCTTAAGATAAAGGTACGCAAGCATCTATTTGGATATTTCGCAGTTCAATGTAAAATTTATTGAATAAATAGAAAAGGAGATCCTGCACAAGGACCTCCTGACACATTGAGACTACAGGGTTGCTCGGTTCCTTTGTAATGAGAAAAATGGGCATACTCCCCCCTTGAAAAAAACAATGTTTTTTTGAGGGATATGCTATCCAATTTATTGATCATTACAAAGTAAAGTTTGGCATACGTGTTCTCCTGTATCCTTTCCATCCAAATAGAATTACCCTTACTTCACCACATAATTACATTTAAATACAATTGGAAGAGTATTCAATTATTTGACCTGCACAGAATACCTTATCACTTTGAAAAAAACGTTATCTTTCTTGAAATAAAGAAAGATAACGTTTTTTAAAAATTTCATTCTAGGGTCACTTTTACCGAGTAATGCTTTTCATTTTAACCTGCGGGATACTGTGGATATTCATATAAAATCGATCCCTTTGCTCTTCTTTGAGTTCATCATGTTATAGTATTTAATTCATTTAGATTTACTATATTTTTAAAATGGACTTATTACCAATCACTTTTTAATTTTTTAGTGTCATTGCTCTCTTTTTTTAAATATTTAAGCACCGTATAGATACTTATCAATATCCCTTTTGATTACGATACATAGTATAAATTAAGAAAGGAGGGGAGTTTTTTATGTCTCAAAATTGTGGTAGCGGCAGTGGTTATGGTACTGGTTCAGCATTCGCGCTAATTGTTGTTCTATTCATTCTTTTAATTATTGTCGGCACTAGTTTCATGAGAGTTTATTAATATCCTATACCGCCTATAATGCTCATAACTATTGTAAGGTAATACTAAAACCTTACTACATCTAATCTGTGCTAAGGGTCACAATCCTCCGGTGACCCTTTTATACTTCCTCTTCCAATGTTCAGCGCCTAAAATTATGTTCTTAATCATCTAAAGCTATTTTTTTCAACATTTTCCTAAGGCATCCTAAGATAAATATCGCAACTCATTTTGACAACTATACATATTATAAAATATAGAAAGGAGGGATTTACAATGTCTGAATATTATGGTAGTGGCAATGGCTCAACATTTGCTCTAATTGTTGTTCTTTTCATTCTTTTAATTATTGTCGGTACTAGTTTCATGAGAGTTTATTAATACCTAATACCGCCTCCAATGCTCATAACTAATAGGATAATCCAAATTTAGACTTAAAATTATCCTTCCCTTCAAATCTCAACAAGGGTCACAATCCTCCGGTGACCCTTTTAATATTTCCTCTATCTTTGCATACTCAACTTTCAAAGGCATCCTAAAAAGCCACATCATTGATATGCTAGATTAGCTACAGTAAAAAGCCATTTTTCTAATAATGAAATGATTTTCCTTAATAAAATAATTATTAGCAAGGATCACTCCTTTTGAATTCACAATGTGCTAAATAATTGTTGATTTAATGGCATACCCTTTTTTATTATTTATTAACCTAAGGCTTTAACAGAATTCTTCCAACCGAGTTTCTATCTTCCATTCTAGAATGCGCCTCGGCTACATCTATTAAGGGATACACATGATCTATTTTTATTGAAATACTATTATTTGCTACCCACTTCTGGAAATTCTCCATATATTCAGGCCAATATTTCATATACGGAAGTCCATTTGTTCTTGTTAAAAATAGAGATCCTTTTTCTTGGAGTTTCATTAAATCAAATGGCGGAACATATCCACTTGACTGACCATACATCACTAGATACCCCCCTAAACCAAGACTATTCAAATTTGATTCAAAGGTATCCTTTCCAACCCCATCATAAACCACACGGATTCCCTCTGGCCCATCAATGGTATTACGATTTCTAAAGAAATGGAAATTCCCAAAGGAACTGTTTCAAAAATTACGCGCAAGTTAGAGAGTTTGAACCTCATAAGTAAAGAGCAGTTACCCGATAATAAAAAGGAAATTCTCTTTTCTATTACACCACTGGGATATGAATTGTTTGAAGTTCACAAGGAACTTCATGAGCATATAGAAAAGAATGTAATTCATTTTTTAAATCAATACCACTCTAATGAATTGGATTTTTTAACTAGAGTACTAGAAGACCTCTTAAAACAATCATTATTTCAATTAGAGGAATAAACTCCCCCGCCTTCCTTATGGCTACCAGAAATAGATTAAACGGCTTGAGTCCTTTAGAATTCAGAGCTCAAGCCGCTTAATACATTTTTATCTTATTACCGTTGTCTACTTGGCAGGGACAAAGACTGAAACCAATATTGGATTCAGTCTTTGTTTACTTAATTAATATATCAGCCACCGTTTGTTAAACTACCTGCTCCGTTAGTGATCTTTCTTATACTTTATCTGTAACAAGCCCTTTCTCCTACACTTGACTTAGCCGATCCTGGCTACTATCATAATATAAAATCCATACAGTAATCTGATAAAATGCAAAAAATTGTATACGGAGGTGTTATCATTAGGAAAACAAGCCTATTTAGATATGCTTCATTTGAGTTAATAAAACAGAACAGAATTAAATAATTTGAATTTTCGTGGGTGATAATATGAAAATTTCAATAGAAGAAATAAGCCAAGAATTCGAAGAAGAGATTCTTATTAAATGTCATGAGGTTGATGACGAAATATATGACATCATCAACAACCTGAAAACCGAGAACCTCATTTTACTCGGACATCAAAATGATAGTATTCACCGCATTAAGCTTAGTAATATCTATTATTTCGAGGCAGTCGAGGGAAAAGTTTTTATTTACTGCAGGGACAATGTTTTTGAAGTAAAACAAAAACTATACGAGCTAGAGGAATTATGTACGGGAAAAAACTGTTTTCGCGCATCGAAATCAACTATTTTGAACATCGCGAAAATTTCATCTATTTATCCGACGATTAGTGGTCGATTCGAAGCGGTGCTGGATAACGGAGAACGCACTGTTATATCAAGGCAATATGTGCCTGTCCTAAAAAAAATGCTTGGTTTGTAAAGAGGGATATATATGAACTTTTTTGAATTTGTGCAAAAGATAATTAAGAATTTTTTTATCATCTTCGCATCCATAATCATGGTTATTACTTTGTTACGACAAATGTTTAATCATGACATGGCATTTGATTTAAAGTCAATTTATATCATTATGGCATTTTCATTTTTAAGTGCATTAACGGGATTTATTTTATTTTCTCCTCACGATTTAAGCGAGAAGGAAATGCGAATAAGGATTATTATTCATTTCTTCACTTTGGAGATTCTATTGATTGTCCTTGGCAGTGCTATTAATCTTGTAAATGGCACATCAGAAATAATCATTCTTGCACTGCAAATTGCCGTAATCTATATCATTGTTCGTTTACTGTCATGGCAAAATGATAAAAAAGATGCAAAAGAAATCAATGAAAAACTAAAAGCATTGAAGAAAGACTTTGGTGAGTAGTCAAGAAAATCAATAAGCAGTAGGTGTCTGCAACAAACTTTCTTACGGTAAGCATTAGAGCTTGCCGTTTTTTTGCATCTTATTGGCCTGTGAATACAGCTTACCGTTTTTCCATATACAACCTTCCATCCGTTTAATATGATGATTTCATAAAAAAATTTTACAAATGAGGTGGAGTAACGACTATGGGAATTTTACTTTTATTAATGGCTTTGATTTTAGAGACTGCTTTTGCCATCTACTGCATAGTAACTAAGCAAAACCATAAAAAAATGAAGAATTGGATTAGAATTGCTGTATTTATGGTATTTGTAATACTTACTGTTTCATCGGTGATTGTCTGGAGTTTCCGCTGGGTAATGCTTGCTATACTACTTTTCTTATTAGCCATAAATGGGATAGTATCTCTTATCCTTAACAAAACAACTATCAAACCATACAAAACTTCTAGCATTGTGTGGAGGTCCATTATGATGATATTGACATTTTTATTTGTACCTTCACCTGTCATTATTTTTCCACAGCACCCATCACCAAAAGTGACAGGAGAATATGAAGTCGCAACCGCTACTGACACATATCTGGACAAGAATCGTATTGAGGAATTTACTGACACGGGGGACAACAGATTTGTTAATGTAGAATTTTGGTATCCCAAAAACGCAGACGGAACATACCCACTATTGGTGTTCTCACATGGGGCATATGGTATCAAGACAAGCAACAGATCTACCTATACTGAGCTGGCAAGCCACGGTTATGTAGTCGTTTCAATCGATCATCCCTATCACTCTTTCTATACTCGTTCAGAGGATGGAACAGTCGCTATGATCAATTCAGATTTTAGCCATGAATTCGAAAACAATATGAATAAAGGCGTTTACTCGAATGAAGAACGGTACAATATCATTCAAAAATGGATGAAACTGCGAACAGACGATATGAATTTTGTCATTGATACGATCCTTAAAAAGTCGAAAAATGATAATAACTCCCTTTATCAACATATCGATACAAAGAAAATTGGTGTATTTGGGCACTCAATGGGCGGTGCTGCAAGTGTGTGGCTAGGCAGAGAGCGTAATGATATAAGTGCAGTTGTAAATATTGATGCGCCATTCTTTAGTGAGCTTGTTTATAAGAAAGAAATGGATGATTTTGTAGCTAGCAGCAAAGACTTTACGCCCCCGCTTCTTAACATTTATTCTGACGATGTATGGGGACAGCTTGAAAACAACTCCATTTATATAGCGAACAAACCTACTAATGAACACTTCAAAGATGCATATACTACTCATTTTAAAGGGGCAAAACATTTAAGCTTAACCGATTTACCGCTTTTCTCTCCAATACTGGCAAATATGCTACAAGGAGGAAAAGCTGATATTGATCAATCTTACTGTATTGAAACTGAAAATGAACTAATTCTTAAATTTTTTGACTTTGAATTAAAAGGAGTCGGCCATTTCGCTCCCGAAGAGACGTATTGAGCAAAGTTTCTGCCGTATCTTGCACTTGTCATCGTTATTTAGTATACGGCGATCACACCCTATCAACCCCGGTTTATTGCTGGGGTTTTTTAACTGTTCTACTAATCCAATGTTGAAATATTTTAATGGTTATCAAATGAAACAAGTTGTTTTATTTTTTCCTTTTATGATTTTATTATTAGTTGTTAGTATGTGTGAGAACCTTTTAATAATCGTAAAGACACCTAAATTTGGTGCCTGTTGTCCTTTTAGGATTCATTATCTAGGCTATTCCAATGAACATAAGGTTTAATGAGGTTTCAAATTGTTTATTAGTTTGTTGTAGCGTGTGACGATGCTGCGGCTTTTTCTTTTACTCAATAAATGACTTTCTTAATACAGTTAATGTCAGCTGGTATTAACTCTGCCTTAGGATTATTTTTTTCGAATAATAAAGCATCTTCTGTACAGACTACTTTCAGGAGGTGAAATCCATGAATAACAACAACCAAAACTTTAACCAAAAAACCCCTAATGCAAACGAAGAATTCGGGACTGAGACTGATGTTCAACAAATTAGACAACAAATCCAACAAGCAGAAGCTAACAAAATACAAGCTTCTGGTGCAATGCACTCGATGAACGAAGAATTCGCAAATGAGCTTGATATTCATCAAATTAAACAACAAATCCAGCAAGCAGAAGCTAACAAAAACCTAGCTTCTGGTCGATTTGCAAACAAAAACAGTACAAAATAAGTTGATGATCATCATCCCAAACCGGCAATCTTTTTTCTGCCGGTTTTTTCTATTTTACTCATCAGTCCCTATATCTACCCGAAGAATAATAATTTTCCCACTAACTTTAATATGGTTATAATAATTCTTATCATGAGTAGTATCATCAATACCTAATCGTAATGATCTCGCCGAAATTAGGGTTGAAGAAAGCTTGTCAAAACCTAAAAAAGCGCGAGAAATCAATTTTAGAAACATTAATCTCTCTCGCTCTTCTGATGTGAAATTTCCCAATTTCGCTTTAAAAATATACTTGTCCCATCATTTAAATAACATATAAAAAGGCAATTCAAGATAACGCGTAAGATATCATAAAGCAATCTAAACTCTTTGATATCAAACACATCTTCTTGAACTGCCCAGCAAATTGCAACAATTAATTAGATTCTACATCCGCATCTTTGGAGTAATTATACTTAGAACGATCAACTGGCGTATAACCTGTTGGCGTATAGAATCTCAATAAGTCACCATTCACGACTTTATCAGATAATTGCAATTTAAGATCTACTTTATCTTTGATAGTTTTCGCAAACTCTACTTGACTATCATCTAGTAGTAAACCTGTTTTATTATCGTAAAATTTCCCGTTAATTGAATAAATCGTAGGACTGACAAAATCACTATTTCTAAATGGTACAATCTCATCATGCTCTTTTGATAATAAGTCTGATCCAAATTGAACAAATTTTTGCGTATCAATCCCTAGTAAATGTAATAGCGTTGGAAGAAGGTCTGTTTGGCCACCATAAGTATGGTTAGTTCCACCTTGCATTCCAGGAACATGTATAAATAATGGTACACGTTGCAAATTAGCACTTTCATATGGTGTAATTTCTTTTCCAATGACTTGTTCCATCGCATCATTATGATTATCTGAAATACCGTAATGGTCACCATAAAGAACAATCATCGTATTATCATATAAGCCTGATTCTTTTAATTGGTCGAATACTTGTTTGATTGCTTCATCTGCATAACGTGCTGTTTGGAAATAATTGTCTACACTTGCATCTCCAGTATCAGCTTTATTAATTGTTACTAAGCTTTGATCCATTTTATATGGGAAGTGGTTCCCTACCGTAATTAATTTCGTATAAAAAGGTTGTGGTAACGAACTTAGCATACTTTCAGATTGTTTAAAGAATGGTTTATCTAACAAACCATATTCAGCCATGTTTTCTGAAGAACCCGCGTCATAATAACTAGCATCAAAGAAGTGCTCAAATCCAAATGATTTATAAATCTCATTTCGATTCCAGAAGCTTCCGTTGTTACCATGGAATACAGCAGATGTATAACCATAATCTTTTAAAATGCTAGGAGCTGCTTGGTACGTATTTTGTGCTTTTGTAATATAAGCAGATCCTTGTGGTAACCCAAACAATGAATTTTCGAGCATAAATTCTGCATCGGAAGTTTTACCTTGACCTGTTTGATGGAAGAAATTATCAAAATACATTGTATTCTTATCTTTTGCTAATGAATTTAAAAATGGTGTAACTTCTTCACCGTTTAATTTATAGTTGATCAAAAAGTTTTGGAATGATTCTAAATGTAAATAGACGACGTTCATTCCTTTTGCTGCACCAAAATATTCTGCATTAGGTTTGGCGTAGTTAGATTTTGTATAGTTCATCACTTCTGTAATATCACTACTATCCGCCAAAGCTCTCTGTGAAGATGCTTTCATCGTTTCTACTGAATCATAAATCGTATAGTTATACATTCCTAGATATTTCACAATATAGTTTCTATCAAAACCTCGAGATAATAGTTGCGGACGATCAGCTTCAGCTAGTCCTAAATTTAGGATTGATATTGCTAATGCAAAAGTAATGATTGCCGTTGCTTTTTTATATCCAAAACGATTGGTATCTTTTTGTATTTTGCTAGAGAATCGTAGATAAAACATTACAAATACATCCACAAAGAACAAGAGATCATAAGGCTTTAGTAAAGAAAGAACACTGCCACCTAAATCCCCGAAGTTCTGCGTTTGGGTAACTGTAGGTAATGTAATGAAATCACTAAAAAATCGGTAATAAACAATATTTGCATATAAAAGAATAGACATCAGCGTGTAAACTACAACTAGTGATGTATATTTTCTCTTTCCTCTAAATAAAAATGAAACTCCTAGGAATAGCATTGCGGAACCTAGTGGATTTATTAGTAAAAGGAAGTGTTGAAGGATTCCTTCTACGCCTAGTTTAAATTGTGCTGTTTGAGCGATGTATGTTTTCATCCATAACATTAAAACAGCTAATAAATATATCCCTAAAAAATTGTTTAATAGGTTATCTTTTTTACTTATTAAATTTTTCATTTTTGCACCTCTTTTACTTACTTAAATTAAAATCTAGATGTATATTAACTTATAACTTAGATTATCAATAGTTCATTTTAAAAAATGTTACTTCACAATAGTTTTTTTCACAGCTAATGTAGCTTACTCCCCATTTAGACTTCTGTCAAGTTATAAAATAGTTAGTACATTTCTTCCTATTATCGGAAACATCTTTTATAAAAATCCCCCGCATATGTTCGTTTTTCAACTAACATTTACGGGGTATTTTAAACCATAGTAATACCTCATTGTTTATTGAATTGGTTTTCCTACTTATATATATAGCATTCATGTATTTTTCGTTTTACTTTTCTTTTACCTGTGTTAAGTTACGGGTCACTTTAGGCCGAGTGACCTTTTATAGATTTTCTCAACAATAGCAATTCTAAAACACAATTTTAGTTTTAACAATTAATTTTGGTGACATGTACCTTATAATTTTGTAAGTTTTAATGCAATAAATTTAACAAGTGCTACTGAACATTAAAGGTTAAATAAATCCAGGCGTAAATCCTTAGATAATAAATCCATTAATGGTAAAAACACCATTCTCTCGATTCTGTCGTCAATCCCAACGTATTTTTACAGGCAGATGTAGAAAAGCGTTCCTGTTATTACAGGAACGCTTTTCTAATCTCCCCTTATAAAATTCCCACTTTAAAATTATCTCCCACCACTAACATTAATAATTTCTCCGAGAATATAAAGCATCGAAAGAAAGGAATGCAATTATCTCTGCTATTTCTATAGGTGTTGTAGCGGCTGCACCTTCAATCATTTTTGCAATTTCTAATGAATCAGGACGCAACATAATAAAAAGGATCTGACCTGCTAAGATAAATGCAGTTGCTGATAAGAAAAATGGCCTCGAAAGCGCAGGCACACCCTAAACGATTACCTGTTTTCCGTGTTGTTTGAAACTGCAAATTTTAAGTCCATTCTTTACCGATGTCCCTTTTTTGAATCAAGAATAAACATAGACGCATCTTGTCCCATGAATATTTTATTCCCTGTATAAAAAGTTTTGAATTGAATATCCCTATATCCTATTTTAGTCATAGTGGCGGCTAGCTCTTCTGGATTAAAACCGTTATGAACAATATCTGAAACTATTTTTTCATTTTTAATAAAATCTACGATTAGTAAATGTCCTCCTTCATTTAGAACATCAAATAATCTTGATAAAACTAATTCAACATCATAAATGTGGAGTAGAACCTGAGCCATAAAAATATAGTCGGCTTGTACATGTATATCCGATAAACTTTCCTTTTCAATATCAAAGCATAATGTATCTACATTTTGAATATTAAAATCAGTTATCTTCTGATTCATTTGATTAACCATGTTTTGTGATGTATCCAGAAAAAGTATAGAATTAAACTCGTTTAACATGTTCATACCGACCAGACCTGTTCCACACCCAAAATCAATAGCATTCTTACTTTTAGTGTCCATTAAATAATTACTGATAGCATCTGATGATACCTTTGCAATTTGGATTCTTTCAGGAGTGTCATATTTATTTGCTATCATTTCAAACTTTTCGGTATTTCCCATTATTATCTCTCCAATCAACCTCAATACTAAAAAAATTTGACCTTAATTAAGTTTAGTTAATTTTTCATTAAAATTACCAAGTTAAATCATTTAAAAATGTAAGAATATCTTTGTTCACATCGTTTATGTCCGTGCCTATTGTCATTAAATGTTTAGAGTTCGGATACCCCTTTATTGTTTTTTGATTCGTTGCAACGCTTTGAAAAATTACCTCTGCACTCTCTTTATACAATGGTTCATCTAATTTACCATATAATATACGAATTGGTGAGGTTAAAAGTGCTAATTTATTCATCGTTGTATTAATTAGCTGTTGGAACTCAACTAATGAATCGATAGGCATAGTTTGAAGACGTTTCATTTCTATATTTATTTGTTCTTCATTTTTCCCTTCAAGTTGTTTGTAACCTTTTGCATAATGAAAGACACGTTTTTGTAGAAAAGTAGCTTCCCTATTTATTGGCACTGACATTGTCACAACACCATTTATCTCCAACTCTTGACTAACTTTTAATGCAAACACACCACCAAGCGAAATGCCAATCACAGCTATTTTTTCAAAACCTTCATCCTTCAACAACTGGTAACCGTTTAGAACATCTTGCCACCAATCTGATGGTCTAAATGTGAGAAGTTCTTCTGCTGTTAAACCATGTCCACTGTATAATGGTGCATAGCAAGAATAATTGTTCTTTTGCAAATACTTCCCTAACTTTTTCATATCAATAGTATTGCTTGTAAAAGAATGTAATAGTAAAACGGCCTTCTCTCCACCTTTATAGAAAAAAGGCTTGGGGGGTACTATTTTCATCATTATTTTAAATACCTCACTTACATCGAATTTTTACAATTCCTTTAAAGTATAACATCCATTCGTTATTGGACTAAACTGCTGCTCCGTTCGTATTATAAGGTCAGCCAGATATTTCTGGTTGACCATTTTTGGAAATGTATAAAATCATTTTTTAAAAATACTAATAAATTTATCTTTTCAAACAATCATTTTGCACACACTTTTCCAAAAAAATATAGTCTTATATAATTAATGCTTTTTATTTAAACTTATTTATTAATAGTAAATAACTGCATTTGAAAGGCTGTGCTATTGTGGCAAAAGGTTTCAAAATTGAATGTCCAAAATTACCATCACATTTAGAAAAAGCGAATTTTCAAGATATTTTTTATGAAGAAGAACCATATTTATCAAACTGCATGATCTCTAACACCGTAATTGATGAAGAGTTTGTCGAAAGACTCGTTTTATCAAAAGTTATTTTTAAAAATGTGAGATTCATAAATGTTACTTTTAGAAAAATTGATTTGACTGATGTGATTTTTGAAAACTGTGATTTATCTAATTCCAGCTTCAGTGAAGGCTTAATACATCGAGTTAAATTTGAAAACTGTAAATTATTAGGATTAGATTTTTTAGGAGCTAATTTCGGAAATGTTTCTTTTGAAAATTGTATTGCAAATTTATGCGACTTTTCAGAAACTCGTTTAAAACAAGTAATATTCGATCATTCCACTTTACAAGGTGCGAACTATTTTGAATGCTCATTTAATAAGGTGATATTTTCTCAAAGTGATATTAATGATGTTGATTTTTCTCAAACGTCACTAAAAGGAATTGATATAAGCACATGTAAATTTGAAAGACTTAATGTTACCTTGGAAAGCTTGAAAGGCTGTGAAGTATCCTCGGAACAAGCGGTTGGATTTGCTTCATTGTTAGGATTAATCGTTAAAACTTAAAACTGATGTAAATCGAATTTTTATCAGTTTTATTTAAAAAATATTTTTTGTCTTAACGAACAAGTCATTCGAAGGGCATAAACCAATTCTTAGCTGTAGCGTAAAACGATGCTACGGCTTTTTTATTTTTAAATCTATTTTCTCAGGCTATGAACTATACAAACAACGTTATCACGACATATTAATAGTAATGTAAAGCTAATTTAGCCTTACACCTCCGAATTTTGTTACTGAGGGTCACTCCTATCCCAAGTGACCCTTTTTATAGTTTCTTTCCTCAAAGTGTTCAGGAACACTTGTTTTTATTTGTTGAAACTAAAACTTACAAAATATAAGTTTCATGTCACCAAAATTTAATTGTTAAAACTAAATTGTGTTTTAGAATTACTATTGTTGGAGAACAATAAGAAAACATGATTTGAGGAAGAATTTTTATGAATGACAAACTAATTAAATATTTATCTATTTTTGGGCACTACAATTATTGCTTTAGCTCTAGCCGCTTTTTTCCTTATCGACCAAGGTATGCCTAAGGAATTTAGTGAAGAAGCCTGGTCTAATACGAAAGAAAAAGCCATACAAGCTACCGTTGAGCATTTAAAAAACGAAAACAATATCGATGTTACAATAAACGAAGTTAGTTCTTTAGGTGAATATGCAATACATGAAGTATATTTGGAAGGTCATGTTATTGGTAATGAGAATAAGAAAATCTCTGCTATTGTAGATACTTCGGAGGAAAATTATCAAGTAAAATTTGTTGATATGAACGCCTAATAATAATTCACTTTTATAGAACCATTTGAACAGTTAACTTAATTGTTAGCTGTTCTTTTATTGCACTATTCGACTGATCCTCACAATGGTCAGTAACAATCAATAGCCATTTTATAAAATGAAATAAAAATCTTCTGCTCTGGGACTTTTAGGCAGTTCTTACGTGTATATGATAATCGAAATACACAAAAGGCTTAGGAATCCCCCCAAGCCTTTCGATTTTTCTATTATTGTGTAACGATTAATTTGAAATCGTCTCAAGATTGTAAAATCAATCCTTATTTCAATCTATCGAATTAGCTATCTCTAACAATATATCCGCTGCCTTATCAGATACTCTTTTATCAAGACTTTCTTACCATAAGGGAAGAAATATAGCAGTAAAGCTAAATTCACCAAATGAAAGACCTTGTTATTCGACTTACTGAAATAAAGTTAAACAGATCAACAATTATTCATCAAAGCGTCGCCTTGTCTTTATGCTACGGCTCTCGAGTCGATTTTCTGTTTCCGTTTATTCTTGTTCTTTCTCTTATACCACCACATATAGACACCAGTGAACATTAGTATAGATGGAGTAAGACCACCGATAGCATACAAAATTTTAGTAAATAAACCACCAAAACTACCGGTATGTAATGGAAGGTGCCATGTTTGATACATAAGCCCACTATTAATGCGTGGATCTAGCTTGCCCACTACTTTTCCGCTATACTGATCTAACCATACTTTTACATTTCCATTCCCTGGATCGAATGAACCGCTGAGACGAAATTCCACTGCGCCTTCTGGAGCCTTTTCGGGTATTCTAACTTGCATAAGTGTCCCCTGCGGTACTGCTTTTTCAGCCCTATTTATCAATTCATCCAGTGGAAGCTTACCACTGGAAAGTGGTTTTGAGATAAGCTGCTCTTCTGGAGGCATCACCTTTGCTTTTGCACCAAACCAACCAAAAATCATGTCATCATATGCAAAAAGTGCTCCTGTTAACGAGACAACCAATAAAAATGGAATGGAAACCCCACCAATGACTTTATGAAGATCAAATTGTCGTACATAAGGATTGGCATTACGTCTTAAAATAAACCCACGTGTCCATTTTTTAATCCCCGGCCACCATAAATATAATCCTGATAATGTAATAAAAAAGAACATAAATCCAATCGTACCGATGATTTTCTCACCATTGAAATCTTTTAACAGTAGCTTTTCGTGAAACTCTGTTATTAGATTTAAAAATGCTTTATCCCCTAATGTTCCATTTATGTATCCTGTTCCTGGATCGACAAATATGTTTTGTTGCTCTTCTCCTTCTTTAAGGCGGAATAGATAAACGCCTCGAGCGTTAGGTTCACTTGGAGTGTATACACGGTCGATTTGACCTTTTGGATATGATTCTGATACAACCTGCAAGGCTTCTTGGTACGTAACTTTTTTTCCTTCTGTTACTTTATACAAATTAGGATGCAGCATGCTGTTTAGTTCAGGTTCAAAGACAAGCAAACTTCCTGTTAAGCCAATCAGTACTATAAAAACCCCTGCTAGCATACTAAGCCATAAATGAATTTTTGAGATGATTCTACGTGTTTTAATATAAATGCCTTCTTTCCAAAAGTAGTATGAATTTGTGAACGTAATCAATAATATAAAGAGAATGATTATCATTGTCAATTAAAATTATTATAACTATTAAAAACATGCTATTATATTTATCATCCTTCACATTTAATAGTTATAAATGTTCAAACAATTAATTATCGAATTATTAAATTAGTAAAATTGTATCATTATATGCATTTCATTAGGTTGGATATGCTTAGTAACAAAAATCGTTCTCCAACTAGCACACACGTAATGATGTTTTAATCGTACTGTTCAAAATGCTGTCCCACATTATATAATAAAAAGCCATACCCGATTGGATATGCCCTTTAATTATTAACGGCGAACTCATTCACTTACTATTTGATCTGCCACTCCGATATCTTTCGCGATTTCAATCATAGATTCATTTCCATTTAAGTATCGCTGGACTGCTTGACGTTGTTCAGCATTTACTTTTGTCATAGGCTCTGTTAAATTTAACTGTTGTTATTTAAACATAAATAGAGTATCTATTTTGTTGAGGCTCCTCATTTCGAATTATCATAAACAGATATGCTTTTACAATAGTAAGGAATATACACTATTTCAGATAGTGAACACGCTAAGGAAGCATAAATACTGCTTCATCAACGGTTTATGAGATTTGTATAAAATATTACATAACGAATGTTCAGAAGAAAAACCGTGAAATGCTATAAAATCAGCGTTTCACGGTTTTTAATGTGTGTCCAAACTTTCATTTGGGAAAGTTTATTGAATTTATAATGTATATAGTATTTATTATTCAAGAATAGACATTACAGTAATACTATCAGTTTTTTTAAGTACATTTGAAGCCAACAGTTATCCGAAGTAATTCTGAAAACACCTACCCACAAGAAACATACTCACTATCCCCCAAGCAGCGGCACTCAATATCCACCAAATTACTGATTTAGATTTTGATGAATTCCCCTCGTCTTCCGGATTTGTTTTTATAAAAACAACCTTACTTTCCATACCTTTTTTCATAGAAATGAGAACGACAAATCCAATTATTATGAAACCAATAGTTATCCAAAGTAATAGGTCCACTCTTACACCCCCTTTGCCTAAATGAATTTTACCGCAATTTATTATAGTAATTAGATTCAACATAGATAACAAAAAACCTTCGATTCTAGTATGTTTTAGTATATAAAATACCCTGTGAAAATAATAATTAATCCGGATTAAAATGCTGAAAATTAAAGTTACCAAAGCGTCGTTTGGAAACTTTATTGTTTAACGTTGTAAATCCGCAAAAATTTGACAGAACTCTATTTTGATGTAGTTACCCTAATAGTCAAATAAAATTGAATTTCGATAACCGTAAACTTCGATAAGTTTCGGTCATTTCAAAAACAAAGGATGTCAAAAGAAATTCTTTGATATTGTGTTTTGTGCTTTCGTTGCTATGGCTATCTACAAATAAGAACCAAGCTAGGTAATTATCAAGGTATTTAGACGCGACACCATTAAACCGATTTATCCAATGTTTTAAACGCGAATGGAGTCCATTTACATTTTGGATATGATATAAACCTTTGATAACGTGTTTTCCATCGTCTGATTTAATGCGATAGTGTTCTATTCCTTTTTCACTTGCATACGTTTTATAGGCTCTCCAAGCGGCTGTTACAAGTACATTATTAGGTGTTAGTTTAGACCCAATCATACCGTCAACTTTGGTTTTCACAACACGACCCATACAGGCTACTTTTGAAACAGTTGCTTTTGTTCGGTCTCTAGCGACTAGAACACAGACTTGTTCCTTGCTAATCCCTCTTAGTGTTGATTTACCGCCTCGCTTACGTGGTTTACGTTCGCTAATGCCACGTTGTCCTTTTTGAGAATACAAAAAATAAGTCTCGTCAACTTCAACGATTCCATCAAATTGCTCAAAATCCATTTGTTTAAGAGCTGATAATAACTTGCGTCTCCAATAAAATAACGTAACCCAAGTAACGCCCACAATTTCTGCTGATTTACTAAGGAATACCCTTTAAACATACATTCAACAAAAGTAATCCATTCATTACCTTTTCGAGTGCGGTAAAGAATTGTATTTGTAGTATCCATAAACGTTTTACGACAAGCCTTGCAGCGATATCGTTGACGACCATTAACTTTACCGAATCGATTAATGTGTTCTGAAGTGCAATGAGGGCATTCAAAACCTTCTTTATAACGTACTTCCCGCATTTCATCGATTAAGCGACCATCAACAGTTGAGGAAGGTTCAACATAGCGTTTCACCCATTGAAAAACTCGTTCTTTATCTGTATGCGATAATTTATCGATATGTTTTAATAAATTGCTAAACGCTTTACTCATCTTCGAACCCTCCAAATAAGAACATTCGTTCTTATTATAACCACTTTTTTTGAAGGTAATCAATTTTCAACATTCACCTTTAACAGAGCCTTGTCATAAAAAAACCCCCGTAAAAGTTAGATTGATGTCTAACTTTTACGGGGCAGTTCATATTTGCCTAACCAGTTTTTTAGATTTATTTAATTTATGAACTTCTCAAAAATTGTTTAGTAACCAATGTTACGTAACTTATACCATTCTCAAGCTCTTCTTGACCAAATAACAACTGGAATAAGAATTAAGGATAATAGACCTCCAGCTAAAGATAATACCGCATAACTTGCATTAGCTACTACCATGCCTGAGAGTGCACCACCAGAAGCACCTGCTAGTGCAACTAAAACATCTATTTTCCCTTGCGTTTTTGCACGTGTAGAAGGCTCTGTCGAATCTACTATTTGAGCAGTTCCACTTATTAAGCCAAAGTTCCACCCTAATCCAAGTAAAGAAAGTGCAATAACTAATAGAACCATGGAATCGCTCGGTGCGAATGCCGCTAATAAACCAGCAAATAACAAAGTCACTCCGGAAGCAATACTCATGGCAGTCCGTCCGATTTTATCTACAAGAATACCTGTTATGAGCGACGGAAGATACATAGAAGCTACATGGAATCCTATAACAAGTCCAACCTCCGATAAACCATGGCCATGATGTTTCATATGTATGGGTGTCATTGTCATAATAGCAACCATTACAATTTGCGTAAGTACCATCACCGTTGCACCGACTGTAAGACCTCTTTTATTTAGAGCTTTTTTATTGAAGGATTCTGTCTTATTTCCATGCTCATTTTCTTGTTTGTGCGCTTCTAGCATGGTTGCAATTTCTAATGGATCAGGACGCAACATAATAAAAAGGACCAGACCTGCTAAAGTATATGCTGTTGCTGATAAGATAAAAGGACCCGCAAGCGCCGGTACACCAATAGAAACAGCAAATTCACCCATAAAATCTACTAAATTTGGCCCTGCCACAGCCCCGAATGTTGTCATCATCATTGTTGTACTGATAGCCGTTGCACGTTGTTTATTATTGGCTAAATCTGTCCCTGCATAGCGGGCTTGTAAATTTGTTGCAGTTCCTGCGCCATAGATTACTAGAGACGCAAATAATAAAATGACACTATTTATCATGGCAGCAATCACTACACCAATTGCACCGAGTCCTCCGACAATAAAACCTGTCGATAAACCTGTACGACGCCCATAACGTTGTGATAGTTTTCCTACAATTAAAGCTGCACCCGCCGACCCTAAAGTTAATAAAGCGGACGGTATCCCTGCATAAGCATCCGTTCCTAGCATTTGTTGAGCTAAGAGAGCCCCTACCGTAATACCTGCTGCAAGCCCTGCCCCCCCAAAAACTTGTGAGAGACTAACAACGATTAGCACTCGCTTATATAAGCTTTTTAGCTTTTCGGGTGAGTCTATATAAGTCTCTATGGGATCTTGTGTTTTTCCAAACATCTTTCAAAACCTTCTTTCTACTTATCATAATGTTTAACCAGTTTATCATCCCATTATTAGACAATCACTTTTTATTTATCATATAAAAAGTAGATTTACACCAATATTTATGGCGTAAATCTACTTTTTCATGCCCTCGTACTAAAGTGAGATGGATTTTTAACTTAATTTGCTTTTCTTCCTACAGCTATAATATAGGCGGGATCACGAATACCTATCTTTTTAGTAACCCAAAAGGATTGACCTATTTTAATTTCAGGTATCTCCTTATTTCCAGGTCTTGTATATGAGTCTACTGAAAAACCGCCTGTATTGAATTGAACTAATGGCTGAATATCTGTTTTACCTTGTGGCACAGTTTTGCCTGTCATATTTTGTGCCTTGATGCTAATACTAGAATTCTGGACTTTAAACGCACTCAGGTGGAAAGCATCAGCAAGATAACCAGACGTAAAGTCATTACCAGCAAAACTTTCAAATGGTTCTCCTACTACAACGCGCTTATCTGTTATATGGAGCAAATTCACATCATTCCTCCATTTGTACTCGATATCTGTATAATCTAAAAATAAACGAAGTGGTAAAAACATTGCTCCATTTTTTAACACAGGAACCGTATCCATCGTTATTTCCTTTTGATTAACATAGGCTGCTTTGGCATTACTTGTTAACTTAAAGGTCTGGTTTAAAAGTTTAACAGTAGCGGTTTTTGTTTGATGGGTATAAGAAACCTCACCACCCATTAAATCCTGTATAGAACGCAGAGGTACTAACAGGCGTCCTTGCTGATCAAGAAACGGCTCACTTGGTCGTGTATAGAGAATAAAATATTTATCCATTTTTAAATAAATCGGTGTTTCTTTAGCTGACAAAGATGAAGCATCAGCCTTAAAACCTAATGGAGCAACTATTAACAAAATCAATGCTATTAAAGATGATAGTATTAATTTAAATTTAGTATGCACTTTACACCTCTTCTATTTATAAATTGACGTATAACCTGAAGATCTCTTTATTTAAGTATTTATTGTACCATGATATGGTTCATTTTTCCATTCACTATAATCAGGATAAATGGACTAAGGATAATAGTTATCCGAATCATACTTTGATATATGGACCCATTACCCAATCTTGACTTAAAGATTGAGAATACAGATTTGACAGTTCCTTATTATTTAATGCGCATGCATCACAACATTCTTCTTCTTCGAATATAGTAAAAAAGTGATGGTTAAGCTCAGGCTAATTATACCAAAAACCAGTCCCAATCCACTTAAACCAACTAAATCTAGCATCATGCCTGTTGACAATAAGACGATTTGGAAGATGACAGAGTCAATCATATTTCGGAATGAGAAAAATCGGCCATGAAATTCTTTTGGCACTTGTTTTTGAAAAATCACCATTGTCGTTGGGAAAAAACAGCCTACTGAAAAACCGAAAACGCCAAAAGCCACTAATGCAAAAAATTTAATATCTGATAATAGTAGCATGAGCTCCATCGAACCGATGATAAATGCTAAAGTAAAGAGGAGTGTCCCAATTTTCACCCGTTCCGTAATCAATTTCAAACCAGCTGCACCAAGCATGAAACCAATGCCCTCAACTGTATACAATAATCCTGATATTGTCGTTGAATGATGAATCTCAGAAATTTTCATAATAACTAAATTAAAGGAACCTAAAAATAATGTTGGAATTAACATTAAGACAAGTGTCATTAAAACAACTGGGTGCTCTTTCACCATCGGTAACACTTCTTTAAAGTCGCCCTTTTCCTTAGATGTTAACGAGTGATTAGCCATTTCATCTAATTGTAGGAAGCTCGTAATAACAAACATCATGATATAGACAATAAATGAAATGATGTACAACCATTTCAACTCAAAGAAACTAAGCATGAATCCTGCTGCGGCCGTACCAATAATCCTTGAAATCGTACGGGCATTCATTTGCCAAGCATTTAGTGTGATTAAATCATGATCCTTAACAATCATTGGAATAATAGATTGTAGAGCAGGCATATAAAAGGCGGCCGCTATTTGCAACGTTATTAAAAAAAGAATCATCCAAACAACAGAATTTGTATAAAGTGCCATAAACATAAATAAAACACTTATAATTCTCCCTACACTAGCCCACTGTATAACTGTTTTTTTCTGCGAGTTGTCAATAATACGTCCTGCTAACGGACCAACTATTAAACCCGCCAATATACCGCAAGAAATAATTAATGATTTGTGAAAGTCAGAGGGAACGACCTCTTGCATAAAAGCTAGATTCCCGATAATCCCAGCCCATAAGCCAAGACCTACAACAAATTCACCCAATAAAATAATCCATACGTTTCGATTATGCCACATGCTGTATCTCCTTGTAGTTTCAATTACTAATTATTACATGGTAACAAAATTACAAATATTCGTACATAGTCGTTTTTCAAAAGTAAGAACCATGAAAAAAAACATCGTTTGATTCCAGTATCAAACGATGTTCAGCTTTGTTTGAATAAAGCTGGTGGTATTATTAATCGAAAGACCTGCCTAACAATATTCTATAATCATTTTATATTAATTTTCTAAGAAGGCGCCGCCAGCCTATCCAGAAAATAATAATCAACATACCCGCTCCAACAGACTCGGTCAGTTTCCACAAAAGTATAAGAATCAGCAGAATAATTAACGGAAGAATCGTTAGCTTCAAATCATCTAATTCTTTCATTCGCGCACTCTTCTTTCTTATGAGACATAATTAGCATTCATAATACTTTCGCAAGCACAACTGATATTTACTTTCAAATTTATATTTTTGTAAAATTGTAAAATAAAATATCTCCCCCATCCTACATACTAAATAACGATGGATACTGCTTATCTTCATCATATTCTGAAGGCAGCATAATGGAAACATATTTTGCTATTTTCATTTGATGATATTACATCACATTTTTTGTGCCTCTCCTTCTTTTGATAAAAGCTTCACCACAATTGATGTGGCGTTTTAATAACAATCGATAGCATCAACCTAAAAAGATTATTCACTTCCACCAAAGAATGCGAGCATATTTAACCTTTCGCAACTTTCAGCTGATACTGCTCCACTATTCGGCTAAAGAACGAGGCTAGAACTTGCTGAAATAGCATACCAAACACTACTGGCATGACCGTTTTTGAAGGAAAGTATGTAGTCGCTATCACTACACCTACAGCAATATTGCGCATCCCTCCTGTAAAAACGAACATTGTAATAATACTTATATCTTTCCATAGAATATGACCGAGTACTAAACATAGCGCATACCCTGATACAGCTAGAACAAATACGACTATAATAACACCGACAAGCTCCAAGCTAAAATGTTTAATATAAGGGGCGATTGCACTACTATTAATCATCACAATACTAAACAAGCTTAGTTTCGAAAAAGGGGCTAATTTCTTTCCTAGTGTCATCACAATATTACCTTTAGTCAACTCGTTTAACGATACACCTACAAGTGAAGGTACAACAATCATCCAAAGTAAATCTAGCATTAGACTTGCAGTATCAATTTCGATTGTTTGCCCCACAACAATATGTAGTAAAGCAGGAATAACCACGGGTGATATAAGTGTGTCGATTAAAATAATCGCAAGACACAATGGAAGATGTCCCCTACAAATACTTACCCAAATAAAACTCGTTACTCCAGTTGGCACAGCGACTGCTAAAACAAAGCCAATCGTTAGTAAATGATCGTGAAAGATAACGGTTGATACAAAATAAGCCCACATTGGCATCATCAGATGTAAAAATACGAGGGCTATTACTATAACCTTTGAATATTTTCGAAGATTTTTTATCCCTTCAAAATTCATATTTAAACTACCTGCAAATGTCATAAAAGCAAAAAGCCACGGTATTAAAAATAGAAGCTGATGCCCTACATTCCCTAACAATACTCCAATCACTAAACTTAGGGGTGTTAAAATAGGCATCCATTTTTGAAGATATTTATTGAAACTATTCAACATCTCTGTTTATTCCTTCTTTCCTAAAAGAATCCCCTATAGGATTTCTCTATCTTCCTTTCTACTAAAATCAATTATGCCGACGCATAATTGCGTTTGGACACCCGCTGAAAGACGTTAAACTAGAAAAATTTGCAGTTTTTATCCATATCCTTCAAACTATTAACAGTACTAGAAAGAAAGGATGACAGAGACAAATGAAAAAATTAGTGTACGCTTTATTGCTTCCCATTCTTGTTGTGGCAAGTGGATACACTGTGCAAGCTGCTGGTTTTAAAGATGTGCCAGAAGATCACTATGCGTATGAAGCCATCATGTGGGCAGAGGAATATGATATCGTTAATGGCTATGCAGATGGTACATTTAAGCCCAATGCAACAATTACGGAGCAACAATTCGCAAAACTGCTTGCTAATTTTTACGAGCTCGAATCACCTTATGATGAGCTAAAAAAACAAACCCCTCCAGCAAACTGGTCTGATGAATTTTACAATCGTCTTGCAAGCTATGGTGTTCCATTAAACGGCTATTTCGATAACACTATTCGAGCAGCTAATGTGAAGCGCGGGGTTGTGGCACAGGCTATTACACATTTAGCTAATGGTAAAAGTGGATTAGATCAATCCATACAGTTTCTACTCGATTATTACATTTCCACTGGTCAAAACTTACAGTATGAAAACCGTAATTTACAGAAATTTTTTGGCGTGTCAAACAATATGACACGAGCTCAAGTCGTTACAATGCTCTACCGTATGGATGAAAGAAATTTTTATGAAATTTCAGAGGACGCACAAAAAATTCACGAAAATACGAGTAATGCTTCATTAAATACACGAGCGAAAAATGGCCAAAATCAGCTAGATAAAACAATGCAGCTGACAATACCTTCTACTAGTGCTTGGAATGGCACCTATTCGTATTACTATAAATGGGGTACAGGCTCAACTGATTTTAATCGCCGTGATGCCTATATTTCAAACGCAACAAGCAAAAGCTTTACTATTTTCATTACTGCCAATGATGGGACAGCTGCAGGGAGTGTAGACGGGACAGCGACGATTACGTCTAACGCAAAGGCCGTGATGAATAAATCCTCAAACGGCAATCGTTGTGTATTAGAATTTGAACGCCTTAATAATGCGCTTAAAATTACCGAGGTAGATTGTCGTAAAGAGCATGATGAAGGAACGAATTTTTCTGGGACTTTAAAGAAACAATAAATCCCCCCTAGGTCCAACCGGAAACTTGAAACTTAAATAGGTACACCCCTAAGGATCTTTATAAATCACCATAATACTCTTCAATAGTGAAAAGAACTAAAAAGTGCGAAATGGATTAAAAATTCATTCGCACTTTTTTGAACTTACGTCTTTGCCTTTCACCACTATGATTCTCTTCTTCCTTTCGGATTAACGAATGTTAGCTTTATGGAAGCCATCAAATACACTGTATGCCGCAGCTATCATAAAGATGGAAATTCCACCACCAACTATCCACGTTTTAAATTCAGTAGCAGTAGTAGCAAATAAATCCGACATATATATAATAAAATCTTGGCTTAGTAAATTAGGATTAAATAGGATTACAATAAATACAATAGTGCCAATTAACTGTAGGGCAGTATTGCATATTGCCATTCTTTTCGTCCATTGCTGCTTTATTAATTTATAAAGGGATAATGCTATTTCTAAGGCTATTACAATAACAACGATAGGCCAATATCGAAGCAAAACTTCTTGATTGAAAGTTGGGGTCACAAATACAAGTCCATCTCTCCCTCCTTCATATACACCTACAAGATGATTCGCATAAAAGTAAAACGTTGCCCAAATCGCAGTCCACATTAAACTTAAAAATACTTCGTACTTTGAAATTGCCTTTTTCTTAGGAATATCAGGTTTATTTTTTAAATCATCAGGCGTCCATTCTTTAAGGCGTGCTGTTAACGGCTGCCCACCTCTTCCTTTATCTGTTCTTTCTAATACAGCAAACATAAGTGTTAGCCAAAAGAATACTTGTATCCCTACTTCAATGATTCTCTGAATTCCTTCAGTCATAAGGTTCAAACCAATATTTAAAACCGCTTGTTCCCCACTATATCCAATAAGATATTCGGTAGTCATCGCGATGAACGAAATGACAGCTGCAATCGGTAAAATCATTTTAAGTAAAGTCACATATACATCAAAATAGCGTGGACCAATTAAGTACATTGGCCAATCTCGATAATTACTTGCCAATGCCACTGGACTCCCTAATTTTTCTAGAACCACTTTTACATCTTCTGCACTATAATTATCAGGCAGCATATCCTCTATGTTTGACCGTAACTCTAGTATAATATCCTCACGGTTTTTTTCAGGAAGCCTTTGAGCAACTTCTCGAATATAAACCTCAATTAAATTCATCGTCTTCCTCCCCTTTCAATAAGTTATACAGCTCTTTCGAATTCTCTATCCAATCTTTTTTTAACTGCAGAAATATTTCCAGTCCATATTCACTTAAAACATAATACTTACGGGGTCTACTCTCAGATGTATCCCAACTACTCGACACCAACTCCTGTTTCTCTAATCTACGAAGTAATGGATATAAGGTACTTTGATCTATAGAAACACCTAACCCTTCCAATAATGATACAAGTGAATATCCATACTGGGGCGTTCGTAATTGACTTAAAACCGCCAATGTCAACGTTCCTCTCCTAAGCTCTGTAGTTAACGAATTCAATAAATTACTCATTCACCCACCTCATTTTTTTACTATATGTCATACAGTATTTACTCTATACTATGCGCCACACACTATTGTTGTGACGAAATCAAATGAAATTCTGAATTATTATTAAAAAAGAAAATTAATAATCTACACAAAAAGTTGAAATAAAAAGAAACCACAAATTTGATATGTCAAAAATGTGGTTCCCTCTTTATAAATTCAAATGGTGCTGTTTATTTCAGTGGCAAGCACCTTTTTATCATTAGTCCGTGTATAACAATGCTCTTAAAACTTCTTATACATCTTCATGGCAATCTCAATAAAATCAGCGAGATACGGAGATATATGTTTGTCCTTATGCCAAGCGATATCCGTAAAAATATCTGCTAAATTCGTTGATGTAGTCAGTTCTTGTAAACTTTGGTTTTTTAGCTCCTTCTCCACCACCATTTTGGGTAAAAATGTAATACCTAAGCCTGCCATCACACATTGCTTAATGGCTTCAATACTTGCAAATTCAATCATTTGTATTGGTAGTGCACCTTCTTGCTGAAGCTGTACTTCCAATTGATTACGGTAGGAGCAACCGCTTTCCGTCAAAAGCATCGTTTCATTTGAAAGTTGCTGTAAAGAAAATACAGCTCTCTCCTCGTTGCTATCAGTAGGTGCACTGACAAAAACTAATTGCTCTTGAATAAGCCGCTCACGATGTAACATAGGTGTTTCCTTATAGGCATCTGTAATAAATGCTATATCGAGATTGCCCGACTGTAATAAATCTTTCGCTATTTCTGTTGTATGTACCGGTTTAAAAATGATTTTGACTTGTGGATGGGATTTCTGAAATTGTTGTAAAACACTTGGCAGACGGTACACACATTGACTTTCCTGTGCACCTATTTTTAACACCGCTTGTGTTTGTTCATTTAATACAGCTTTTTTCATCTCCACATTTAGATCTAGCATTTTTTGGGCATACTGTTGTAATTGCTGCCCCCCTTCCGTAAGGCTAATGCGTTTTCCAAGCCGCTCAAAAAGGACTACGCCAAGCTCTTCTTCAAGCGATTTAATTTGTGCTGTAATACTCGACTGAGCATAATCTAGTAGCTGTGCTGTCTGCGTAAAACTTAACGTTTCTGAAGCTGTTAAAAACGTTTGCAACTGTTTAATATCCATCTTTTTCACCCCTAAATCGTTTTTTTCGATACATTCCATCGAAACATTCAGCTTTATCGATAATAATGATAAGTTTACACTAGTTATAACCTGAGGGACAGAGGAGGATTTTCATGAACATTACCACATTTATTGGTAGCTCTAGAGCCGATAGTAATAGTGAACAATTGGCTGATTATGTATTAGAAGGCTTACATCATAAAAAAATAGATCTAAAAAATTTAACAATTGAACCCATTCATGATTTGCGTCATGATGACAATGGCTTTCAGTATGTAGATGATGATTATGATCAAATTATCGATGCATTTTTAACAAGTGATATCGTTATTTTTGCTACACCGATCTATTGGTACAGCATGTCAGGAATAATGAAGAACATGGTAGATCGACTAAGTCAAGCTATTCGAGACGAGCGTTTTCCACAGCTACAAGAAAAACTACAAACTACCGAGGCCATTGTTCTTGCTGTCGGTGGTGATGCCCCATTTATAAAGGGTCTACCAATGATTCAGCAATTCCAGTATATCTTTGATTTCTTAAAGATGCCTTTCTCGTCGTACATTATTGGAGAAGCAAACAAACCTGGTGAAATTAGTCACGATGAACAAGCACTGATGCAGGCATCTATACTAAATAAGCAGTTAAAAGCACGTATCTATCCCATATAAAAAAGCGACCTGAAAGCAGCTGTGCTTTTAGGTCGTTTCATTATGTTGAAACAAAATAATCGAAGAAATCTTGGTGAGAATTGTGACACCTTAAATAAGGGAGTTTCCGTTCGGCTACCCGCCATAATCAATCAGAACAACTAATATTGTGTCGGTGATTGTACATCTGTTGTCGCTGAAGCTACGTTACCACGTTGCTTCCGCACAAAAAACATTTACTGGCCCTACGCCCCCAGGAAAGCGTTCAGCCGGAACGGAAAACACCCCCTCGTTTTGCAGAAGGGTCATACTTTTATTTAATTGGACACCTTAATTTCATCACATAAAGTTTTTCATTGTTAGACTTCAGCTTCCACCGGTATATGTTGAAAAGTTGTAACATCAAATAGCCCTGTATCTGTTAGCTTTAATGCAGGAATAACAGGTAATGCGACAAATGAAAACGTCAATAAAAAATGGAAATTTAATGTTGGATTGAGCTCGTGTAAGGCGTGATGCAGACTTGCTAATTGCTTCTTAGCCTCATCAGCTGGCGCGTCAGTCATTAAGCCTCCAATTGTTAATGGCAATTCCGCTAAAATTTCACCATCAGCTACGATGACAAAACCACCTTGAATTTCTTGAATGCGTGACAATGCAAGTAACATATCTTCATCATTCGTACCTACTACTAATGCATTATGTGAATCGTGAGCTACAGTAGTGGCCACTGCACCTTTTCGTAACCCAAAGCCCTTCACAATACCAAGACCAGTCGTATGCAAATTGTGATGACGCTCAATAACAGCTAGCTTTAGTAAATCCTGTTCAACTGACGGTACAAATACACCATCCTTCACAGGCACATCTATTACTAGATGGTTCGTAATAAGTTGATTTGGTATAATTTCCATTACATTCGCCTTCGTACTTTTTTGGAACGGAATGCTGAGCATGTCCTTCGTTACTTGCGGTAAATGTACAGAGCGATGGATATGTGCAGGCACATTAGATTCGGTACGATTCGTTAACATCGCACCGTTTTCTGCAACTTTTTCACCATTTTTCCAAACTGCTTTTGCACGCATATTGTCTATGTTTTCGATTAGTACAAAATCAGCCTTATAGCCGGGTGCTAAAACGCCTCGATCATATAAACGATAACACTCAGCTGTATTTACAGTTGCAAGCTGAATGGCCAGTAGTGGCTCCATCCCTTCCTCAATGGCCATAGCCACATCAAAGTTAATGCTCCCCTCATCCATAAGCTCGTCAACGTATTTATCATCGGTACAAAAGCCAAAACGGCGAGCGTTTGTCGCATTGACAGCAGGCAATAAATCACGTAAATTTTTTGCGGCAGAGCCTTCCCGAATTAGCACATACATCCCATGCTCTACTCGATCAGTAGCCTCCTGTGCGGTTACACATTCATGATCTGTATGGATACCAGCAGCACGATAGCCCGTAATTTGATGACTATTTAAGCCCGCACAATGCCCGTCTACAACTAAATTAGCCTGTTGTGAAAGGATAATCTTCTCAAGCATGCCCGCTTCTCCATTTAAAACAGCAGGAAAATCCATGACCTCCGCTAAGCCTCGTACATCTTCGTGCTTTAAAAACGGCTCTAAATCAGCAGCTGTCAACGTTGCTCCTGCATTTTCAAAATGAGTGCCCGGAACACTAGATGGTAGCATAACAAAAATATCCATATCTGCTTCTTTCGCATCGTCTAGCATAAACTGAATGCCCTCTGCGCCTGCAACATTTGCAATTTCATGAGGATCTGTAATAACTGTTGTGATGCCATGTGGAATCAGTATACGGCTAAATTCTGCAGGTGTTAGCATCGATGACTCAATATGTATATGTCCATCAATGAGACCAGGTACAACATATTTCCCTGCCGCATCCTCCTCTTTTTTAGCTTTAAATCTATTCATTGTATCAAGCGCCACAATTTGCCCATTGTTAACGACTATATCTGCTTTTTTCCACGTCAGTGTAAATACATCTGCAATTTGTGCATTACGTAAAATAAAATCCGCCTCAATTTTTCCTTGCGATGTTAAAATATTTTGTGCGAGCTGCTGTAGTTTGTTTATCATTCTTTGCACCCCTTTTTTTCTTTAAGAATTATCATGCATGAACACTCGACTATATTCAAGTAACGATATTTTTTAGAAAAAATTATTTTCGCTATATACCACATAACAATTCAAAAAAACGACCACATCTTAATGGTCGTTTGTAAATTCAAGCTCTTTAGGTGGATCGCCTTTTTTATTCATCAAGCGCATACGAATCGGTTCGATTTTTAGTGTAATCATTTCATCTTGATTACCAACAAAAATGCTTGTAAAAAACTCGGCTAACTTATTTTTTATTCCTTCCTCTAGAATTTCTGTTAGCTTTCCTTCAATTTCAACATACGTGTCACCAAAGCCTCCATTTTCGTATCCATATAATATATGTGTATATGGGTTTTTGCGAAGCTCCTCCATTTTTTCAGAATGTTTATTCGTTACTGTGTATAATATAAAGTCTTCATGTTGGAAGGTCATATAGCGTGAGTACGGTTTGCCATTCTCCACAGTTGCCATCGTCCCTATTTTTTCACGATTTAAAACTTCTAGTATTTCATCTCGCACAGAGGTCATATCATCCCATCCTTTCTTATCCCTACTATTTTGTCCTTATTAAGCTAACCTAATCATATTTTTTGAAAAATATGAATTGACAATCTTCTATTTATTTTAAAATCTATTGCTATAATAATTTGTTGAACAACATGAATTTTTTAGAATGAGGGTTATAATGATGAAGCAAGCATTTTTCACACGGTGTCTGTTCTTCTTAACGGGTATTTTGCTTTTATCCTTAGGTATAACATTGACAATTAAAGGTCAGATTTTTGGTGTTGGTTCGTGGGATGTGTTACATATTGGACTAGTAAAAACATTGGGATTAACTATTGGTACTTGGTCCATTCTCATCGGACTAGCCATAATAGCAGTTGATATAGTAATAACAAAGAAGTTTCCACTTCCGGGTACGTTCATAGATATGTTCTTAGCAGGAATTTTTATTGATATTTTTAACTATTTGCTTCCTGATATAGATGGTTTTTGGATGCAGCTACTTTCATATGTATGTGGCTTACTATTACTTGGCTGGGGTTGCGGTATGTATATGGTGGCCAATTTAGGGATTGGTCCTCGTGATTCATTAATGCTTCTAATGGTCCATAAGCTTGGCTGGAGTGTTACCCGCGCTCGAACAACTATGGAAGTAACTGTCGCTTTAATCGGCTTTTTACTAGGTGGTCCTATCGGCGTTGGTACTGTGCTAATGGCTTTCGGACTCGGACCGATTGTACAATTCGCTTTAACGTTTAATGAAAAATTATTTCTGAGATGGACTGGCGTGAAAAGCGCTGTAGTATAGGCTTACAAGACAATGCAAAAGTGCATTGTCTTTTTTTATTCGGTTGCAATATACAGTTCAACTATATATAATCAAACTATATAGTTGAACTGTATATGAGGTGAACTTTTGAAAAAACATAAATTACTACCTTTATCTGAAACCATGCATTATATTCTACTTGCCTTACGCGAACCATTACATGGCTATGCAATGATGCAAAAAATAGAGGAAATGAGCGCTGGTAGTGTAAGGATTGCGGCCGGCACTATGTATGGCGCAATTGAAAATTTGTTGAAATACCATTGGATTTCGCCTGTAGAGACAGAGGATTCGAGGCGTAAGGTTTATCAAACAACAGCTGAGGGACTAGCTATATTAGCGGCTGAGCAAGAAAGATTGCAGCGAATTTTATCTTTATACGAGGGAGCAGATGGGCATGATAAAGTTTAAAATCTTTTTTGATATCGAAAAAGAAGAGCAATGGTTAAATCATATGTTGTCCAAAGGATGGGTTTGTACAAACATAAATTCTGCCGGTTTTTATACATTTAAAAATACGACTGATCTTGAACAAGTTATCCGTATTGATTATCAGCAGGATCTTCGGAGAGAGGATCGAACTAACTATAAACAGTTATATGAGGATTTTGGATGGCAAGCTTTAAAAGAAAAATCGTATGATGGTACCTATTATTGGCTAAAAAGAAAAGATGGCAACGACGAATTATTTTCTGATAATGATTCGCAAATTGCTAAATATAAACGATTAATGATTCATTCCAGCAATTGGGCCATACTCTCTTTTATATGGTTAATGATTTTTTATACTAATGACAAATTTGTTTACCTTTTTAATATAAAAGATGCTTATTTTACGCCAGGTTTATGGGATGAAGAAGGTTTTGCCTTCCTTTTTTCTTTTTTATTTGAAACACCTTTTGCCATCATGCGTATTATCCCACCCTGGCTATTTTCAGCAACTTTCAGTATGTACGTAGTGATGTATTTCCGTTATCGCAAATCTATACAGCAGTTTATACAATAAACAGCAAGGAACCACTTACCGCGCGTGTAAGATGGCTCCTTTTTTTGTTTCTATTCTTCTGAATCAGATGGATTTTTCCCAGTACCCCCGATTACTTCAGGGGTCCCATCCACTGTGTCCTCCTGTACATTTTCAGCAGCAGGTGGTGTGATCGTCACTAATGTATAGTCATCTTCCTGTAAAATTTCAAAGGAAAACTTTTCGCGAATATCTCCTACATAAAGTGATGTCCCGATCGCTACATCAGTCACATCCACCTCTATTGTTTCAGGGATTTCTGACGGATTTACTTTTATGCGAACTTCACGATTAGGCTGTAATAGGAATCCACCGTCTGCAACTCCTATAGCTTTACCTTGAACTGTTACTGGAATATCAACTTCTAGTTCCTCGGACATATTGATGGACTTGAAATCTACATGCTTCACATTGCCCTTTAACGCACAGCGTTGTACTTCTGTTAATACTGCGTTGACCCGTTTACCATCTACATCTAATTGGAAGACATTTTTATTGCCGAATTGCGCTAACATTTTTGCAAATTGTCTGGCATCCAGTGATACGGCTGTGGATTCCATTTGATAGCCATAAACAACGCCTGGAATAGCACCGTTCTGTCTAAGCTGATTTAATGATGACTGACGCCCTTTACCGCGTGTTTTTACAGGTAAAACAGTATTCATCGTCTTTTCCCCTTTCATGGAAACTAGTCTCATAAAAGGTTTTGCCCGTTCTATAGATTTTTATACATTTTAGTGCACTACCACTAATATTGCCTGCTGGCGTGTGATCTTCCATTTGGATCAAATGTAGCTGGCGATGTTCCGTTTATGATTCCTAAAGAATGCAAAGCACCAACATAACCGTCATACCTAGATTTTTTAGCATAAATGTCTTTGATTTGTTAGCTGGATACACGAACTACTACCGCTCAAAAGTATGTACTTTGCAAAAATTGTTCTATCAAAAAACTACACCTCAACTGTTCATGCTTACGAACAGTTGAAGCGTAGTTCAGACATTACTTATCAAATTGTTACTTTATTATCTAGCAATACGTGTAAATCATGAAGCTTTTTAATTTCAAAATGTGGTTGAATATCGCTTGTATTTTCAATATCACGTATATTAAACCAGCATGTATCAATTCCGGCTTGTAGTCCGCCTTTAACATCGGATGTTAAGGAATCACCAATAATCAAGGTTTTATCCTTATTTATATGTGCGATACGATCAAAAACATAATCGAAAAAAGCTGGCATTGGTTTTTGATAGCCTGTTTGCTCCGAGATAAAAATGTCTTTAAAATATTGTGCTAAATTTGCATCCTCTAGTCGCTTATTTTGAGTAATTGTTTTACCATTTGAAACGACATATAAATCATAGTTATCGGCAAGCTGTTCGATTACTTCGTAGGCACCATCAACATAATGATGTGCTTCCTTCAAATATTTTTGAAAGACCGCTTCAAAGTACTCACCATCTACATCTAAGCCGAATTCCTTTAACGCAACCGAAAATCGAGTGTTATGTAATGTATTTTTAGACACCTCACCACGTTCAAAAGCACGCCACATAGATTCATTAATCTCTTTATAACGCGCAATCATCGTCGGAGTTGTTGCAATATTTTCCTGTTTAAATAAACGGTCAAGTGCTGCATTTTCAGCTAAGTCAAAATCTAATAATGTGTCATCCACATCAAACAATAATGTTTCATAGTTAGCCATGTCATTCCCTACTTTCTTTGGTGCTGTATTACCATATCATTCCTTCTATCATAACGTTTTTTTAGAAAAATAAAAGTAAATTTACCCGCCTGTCCATTTTGCGGAATTTTAGGAATAATCGCACAAAAAGAACCAAAAAAATATTCCCTTCATTGCGTAACAAAAATGATCATCTTGCCTAAAAATAGCCCTTTCGATAATTTCATATTTGAAAATAACAGCGAATATGAGACAATAGAGTGCTAGAAAGGAAGATGTACGAATTATGACGACTCTACAAAAAATTACGCCTGCCTTTGATCCATGGGAAGCGTATTTAGATGTTGAACAACATGGGGAAATGACCCTATCTAATATTGAATTTACAACAACAACTCTTTGTAATATGCGCTGTGCACACTGTGCCGTTGGCTATACATTACAAACTAAAGACCCAGATGCACTGCCAATTGAGCTAATTATAAAGCGTCTTGATGAAATCCCACACCTTAAAACTATCTCGATTACTGGTGGAGAACCGATGATGTCTAAGAAATCCGTTCAAAACTATGTATTACCTTTATTGAAATATGCGCATGAACGAGGCGTACGAACACAAATCAACTCCAACCTAACATTGGAGCCTGAACGTTATTTACTGATTGCACCGTATTTAGATGTACTACATATCTCACATAACTGGGGTACGATTGATGAATTCGTCGAAACAGGCTTTGCCATGATGGAGCGAAAACCGACTTATGAACAGCGTGCAGCTTTGTTCCAACGCATGATTGATAACTCAAAAATGCTTGCAGAGCACGGTGTAATGGTATCAGCGGAAACAATGTTAAACAAGAAAACTTTACCGTACTTAGAGCATATCCATAACCAGATCATCAATGAAATGAAATGTGCACGCCATGAAGTGCATCCGATGTACCCTTCAGATTTTGCAAGTGCACTAACTTCTCTATCTCTTGAGGAAACTCGTGATGCGATTCATCATCTACTTGATGTTCGAGATGAAAATACTTGGATGTTGTTTGGTACGCTACCTTTCTATCCATGTAGCATAAATGCAGAAGATCAAAAACTTCTAAATCGACTACGAGAAGAAAAGAACGTTACGATGCGTAATGATCCAGATGGTCGCTCTCGCTTAAATGTCAATATCTTTACAGGTGATGTCATTGTGACAGACTTTGGCGATACACCTGCACTCGGCAATATTGAAAACGACGAATTACCAGCAATTTTTGATAAATGGATGGCAACAGATTTAGCAAAATTACTAAACTGCCACTGTCCAGCCGTAAAATGCTTAGGTCCAAACGTTCTTGTTAAAAATATGTACTATAAAGATACACAGTTTGTTAGTGGCTCAGCTAAAATGTAAAAGGAAAAATGTCCAATGCATATATTTGCATTGGACATTTTTTATAGTATTTATGATATTGAAGCCCCGAATAGATCCACTTTTTTTTAAGTGTCTACTATTCAGGGTTCAGTTAACATTACCATAAACAACCGATAAGAAATCTATAGAGGAGAGCTGATTTTAGCTTAAACTTCCCATAAGCTATTATTCTTTAATGATATATTCAATTTTAAATTTTAACCAATCTTCTCTAAAATCAGCCTTAATTGTTCCGCCATGGAGCTCTATAATTCTTTGAGAGATGGCAAGTCCAATACCAGACCCTCCTTCTTCCTTTCTTGCCTTATCCCCTCGATAAAAGCGTTCAAATAATTTAGTAACGTCTTGTACTGGTAATTTCTCTACTTGATTGGATATAGACAAAATAGCTTTTATGCCATCTACATAAAGATCTACTTTTATAATAGAAGGTTTCATGCTGTATTTGATTACATTCATTAGAAGATTATCATAAACACGCACCATTTTTTCAATATCCATCGATACGTGTATGTCTTCTTCAGGTATTGATTTTTGAATAACCAGACCTTCCTTTTCTAAAATAGGTGTATATTCTCCAATTATTTGTTCGAGTAATCTGCCTAATTCAACTTCAGTATAATTTAATTTTAGATCAGGACTTGTAAGTTTTGTGTATTCAAATAGTTCATTAATAAGTTTCTTAAAATTTTGTGATTTAGAATAAACAGTTTCCAGATACTCATTTAATTGTTCATCATCTCTATATTCTTTTTTTCTCAATAAATCTATATATCCAATGATGGACGTTAGAGGTGTACGCAAATCGTGAGAAATATTTGTAATAAGTTCGTTTTTTGCACTCTCTATTTGCCTCTCATGATTGAATTTATTTTCCAATTCTTTTGACATATAGTTAATATTCGTGGCAAGTTGACTTAACTCATCATTCCCCTTAATTTCAATAGTATTACCCAGTTTTCCATTTGCAATGGCTTGATAAATAATGTTTTTGGTTTGCGATTAATAAATGGAATTAAAAGTAAAGTCATGATTCCATAGATTAATAAAAAATCGCCTTTCCATAATTGTGAATGGAGTAAACCTAAAGCAATTAGCCCCGTTGCACGACGAAAGATGAACCATAGACTCTTCTCCTTTTTCTTACGTATAGATTCGATAAGTTTAATAAAAGAGTAACCGAATAAAATAGTGAAGATCGGCATAAATGATCCATCTATAAAAATTTCTAATAAACGGAAATATACATTATCGATGGCGGATAGATCTTTTACTGCATCTGAGCGAGACATGCCATACTGGAAAATCAACAAATTCGCCATTAAGATGCCAAATAAACTAAATCCACGCATTGTATCGATGAAGGTAACACGGTTTGTTGCCATTGTTTTTTACCACTCCCTTAGTTTGAATTTTTCTACGGCTTTAGAATACATTTCAAACCTAAAGAAACAGTAGGAAAAATACTTAATAATCCTTAATATTTATAAGATACATAGTGATAAGTTTTTTATTTTTCACTTATGATTTTCACTTTCTCAATTACTGTGGAATCACATATACTTCTAATTATGGTTGGAAATATAATAGTGGGCTTTACATTATTCTTTCTGTTACCAAAAGAAAACCTTTTTGAAAACGAAAAAAGTCAATTAACACCTTTTCCTGCTTTCTCAGCTGAAAGTTTTCTAAATAAAAGTTATGCCAAACAAATAGACATATATGCGAATGACGCATTTCCGTTTCGGGAGCAGCTCATTGAGTTGAGTGCCTTCTATAGGGATGTTAAAGGAATACGATCAGAAAGAGATGAGATACAAATATACAATATACAGAAATAATACAGAAAAAATTGTGAAGACACATGAAGGGTTACAGTAAAAAACGAAGCCTAATCGAAATGATTAGGCTTCGTTTTTATTCTCCTAGATTAAATGGAAAGGAGATCTTGCGAGTATCTTCAATTTTTTAATAAAAAAACAGAAAGTTCTGGCTTACTCCAGAAGCGTATAGGCATTCTTGTTGTACCAATACCTCGATTTACATACAACTGTAATGGTTTTGATTTCCCCTTTAATGAATACATGCCTTCTACATATTGTTTTGCTAATGAAGTAGTGATTATAGGGCCAATGAATGGAAGTTGTACTTGTCCTCCATGACTGTGACCAGATACTTGAAAATCAACTGGATACTCAAGGACTTCATCTACTGCATCGGGTTCATGCACTAACAATATGTTAAAGTCCTTCTCTTGTAAGTGTTGAAGGGTATGCTGCACTTTTGGCTTGCCAAGTAAAAAATCATCAAGACCAGAAATCGTAATATAGTCATCATTGCTTGCCTTAATTTTTATAGTTTCATTAACTAAAACTGTAAAACCCGCCTCCTCCATATACTGTTCGTACAAATACCCCCCGCCGCCTCCACGGTCATGATTACCGAACACTGCATATTTTCCAAGAGGTGCGTGAATTTGTGACAAAATAGTTTGTGAGTATTTTCTTTCGGTAGTATACTCACGAAACTTGTCAATTAAATCACCTGTAAAGACTACAATATCGGGATTAATTTCGTTTATTTGATCGATTAGCATTTTCTGCTGCTTATGAGAAAAATTCGGTCCAAAGTGTGTATCAGAGAATTGCACAATCTTTACATTTTGAAAACTTTCAGGAATATTAGGATTTTTGATATCAGTCCATGTAATAGACAATGATTTTGTTTCAAAGTGGGACGCGTATAAATAAGTAGCGATTGGAAAAATGAAGATTATAAGGGAAATAACACATTTCCACTTAATTTTCTGTTGAAACATCCTTCTTATTAACAGTTTCAAGGGAGTGATTAATTTTACCATTGATAACCTATTTTTTTGTGTGTTTTTCGTATTACCTTTCATATGTCACCTCTATATTTATCATAAAAAACTACAATTTATTAAATGTTGTAGCATCTTATTGTTACAGGAAGTTGTCATTTTGGAGATTTATATAAAAAAGATTCAAAGAATCATTTTTCGATTAGCAATTTAATAACAAACTAAAATTGCTATCTCTCCCCTATCGAATACCCATCATTAAACTTTTAAATGATCCTCAGATTGATTTCAGATAAACATACACACATCTGCTTATTTGTCACTTTCACGTAACATTGGTTCAGTAGTATATATAACGAGGTGATAATATGAGAGTAATAAATCAAAGGAAATGGCTGAGCGGAAAATTCAAAATGATAGCCTCCCTTGGTTGTTTTTTAACAGTAGCACTTGCTGCTGGTTGTAGTTCCTTAGAGCAAGAAAAGAAACATGAAATACAGGAAGTAAAGGAAGTTAAGGAGGTAAAGAATGATTTTTGGAATGAACAACGAAAAGGAACAAACTTTATGAATTCTTCTTCTTTACCGAAAAATTATGAAGAGGCGAATGGATTCAATATTGAATTTATCCGTTTAGCACCTGATAAATGGGCAAAAGATAGAGGCTTCTTATTTAATGACGAACCTGACCCTAGTCCTAATAAGGATTTCTTAATCGGTAATGCAGATCAATATGAGGGAATTGTTGAAGAAGATTTTATAAAGTTAAAAGAGGATTTGGATGCAGCATATGCAAGAGGGTCAAAAGTTGTACTGACTGTTCTAAGTCTTCCAGGAAATCGTTGGAGGCAGTTTAATAACTATGAAAATGACGACCGTATTTGGCAAGACTTTAAATATCATGAGCAAGCAGCACTTTTTTGGAAAGATCTTGCCTTCCGTTTGAAAGATCATCCTGCAGTGGTTGGATATAACGTAGTGAATGAGCCACACCCTGAAACAGCTACGGGATTTAATGATTTTTGGACTGAAGATTATAACAAATGGTACAACAAATTGGAAAATACTCCTGCAGATTTAAACCTGCTTTATGGAACAATTGTAGATTCTATACGAATTGTAGATTCTGACACACCAATTATTTTAGATTCAGGTTTATTTGCCACTCCATGGGCGATTAAATATTTAAAACCAATAGATGACGATAATGTGTTATATGCTTTCCATATGTATGAACCTTATGAAATGACAAGCCAAAATCGAAAAAAAGGATTCACATACACTTATCCTGGCAAGGTGAAGGTTGGTGAAGATCAAGCAGAAAAAATGTTCGATAAAGCTGCATTGAAAGATTTTTTAGAACCAGTTGTACAATGGACTGAGCAACACAATATACCAAACAACCGAATTATGGCTGAAGAGTTTGGAATTAACCGAATGGTTGGCGGTGCCGATCAATATATAAAGGATTTAATTGATATTTTCGATGATTATGGCTGGCACTGGGCATTTTATGCATTTCGTGAAGATACGTGGGAAGGTATGGATTTTGAATTAGGAAGTCAGCCAGTCAAGGAGGCCTATTGGAAAGCTAAGGATAATGGCAAACTACCGGATAGAAAAGATATAGAAGTTGATAATTCGATTTGGGATGCATTGAAAAAAGGACTGAACAAATAACCTTGTTCTTTTACACATAGGTTTAGAAAAAATTATTTATCAGTAGTACAAACCATAGTTTGTACTACTTTTTTTTAGAAAGAAGCGAACAAAGTATTCATTAATCGTATTAAAGGTTTTTCATCTAATCTTATTCTTTTGTAAAATGACTGTAACATTCCTCTTTTAAAATACATGTAATAAATTCATTTAAAAAGAGGTTATATAATGAAAAGAATCTGCAAATATAAAAAATACAAAGTGTTTATAATTATACTAGTAGTTAGTTTAGCTTTACTCTCTGTTTTTTTTATAAGACTATTTCAGAAAGAAAATAGAGAATTTCATTTTATAGATGAAATCGCTCCTATAGCTGTAGAATTAAACCAACAAACAGGAGGAGTATTACCGAGCATAATAATAGCTCAGGCTATATTAGAATCGAATTATGGTGAAAGTGAATTGGCTGTAAAAGCAAATAATTTATTTGGGATAAAAGGTAGCTACAATGGCATGTCAGTAAAAATGGCAACTATTGAATATAAAAATAATAAAAGTTATACAATAGAAGCTGAATTTAGAGCTTATCCAGATTTGAAAAGTGCCTTAATTGACCATACTAAATTATTTTTAGAAGGAACGAGTTGGAATAAGCATCAATATTATGATGTTCTTGCTGCAGCGAATTATCAGGAAGCAGCACATGCTTTGAAGAAAAATCATTATGCCACAGACCCTATTTATCCTGAAAAATTAATTGCTATTATAGAACAGTATAATTTAGAGAAATATGACAATTAGGAGATAAATATATGAATGTACTTATCGCTGATGATGAACTAGATATGTTAAGGATTTTACAAAGTTATTTCAAAAAGGAAGGATTTACAGTATTTACGGCTACAAATGGTTCAGAGGCACTTGATATTTTCTATAATGAAAAAATTGATTTGGCCATTTTGGATTGGATGATGCCAGAAAAAGATGGGATTACAGTTTGCCGCGAAATGAAGAAGAATCAAAAAATTAAAGTATTAATACTAACAGCTAGAGATACAGGAGAAGATGAATTTATTGCCCTATCTGATGGCGCTGATGATTATGTAAATAAACCATTTTATCCAAAAGTTTTATTAATGAGGGCAAAAAAATTGTTGCAGATGGAATCCATTCAACGAATAAACGATGTTTCATTTGATATTTCAAGCAAACGTGTATGGAAATCTGGAGAAGAATTGATTTTAACAAAGACTGAGTTCGAGCTTTTACGTATATTTAGCCAAAATAGAAGGCAAATATTAACGAGAGATCAACTACTTGATTTAATATGGGGTATAGACTATGAGGGTGATCCACGGACAGTAGATACACATATTCGACGTCTACGTGAAAAGATTGGAGAGGATATTATCCAAACGCATCGAGGCGTTGGATATAGTACAAGGGAATGAAAAGAAAAATTGGAACAAAATTAACTATTTATATAACTCTTGTTGTTATCATCACATTTAGCATCTCACTTGCGGTAAGTCATTTTTTTCTACCAAGATATTATCTTCATCAATTGAACAAAAACGTAACTAATGCTTTTTCAGTGTACCAGGAATTTGAGGATAAGAGTTTGGTGGAGCATCGATTTGATGTAACTATTCTTTCAGTATCGCTAGAAGATAATATTAATGTCCTGAATGAAAATTTAAAACAGCAACTTGCAAGAGAACATATTGCACTTAATAAATTTTGGGTTTCTGAAGAAGTATTACAAAAAGTTAATGAGGATAAAATTGTGGGCAAGGTTTACAATCAGGGAAAACAAAAGTCCAGTTTTATCGCACATTATTCAAAAGAGGGTAATCAGCTAATTATGATTGGAGCCTCTATGGCTAATTTTATTGATATAGCCTATTTTATTAATCGTTTTAACATATTCTTTTTGATAGTCAGTATCTTAGTGATTATTATAATTACTGCCTTTCTGTCCCGAAAACTAACAAGACCGTTAAATGAACTTAAAAAGGTTGCAAAAGAAATTGGCGAGTTGGATTTTAAACAGGCTGAAGTTCGGTCAGGAGATGAAATTGAGGACCTTGCAAAAAGTATTAATAAAATGAGTAAGGCACTCGAAAAAGCGCAACAGGATTTATCTAAACGGAACATTGACTTAAAGCAATTTATGATTGGTTTAACCCATGAGCTTAAAACTCCTTTAGCATTAGTTAGAGTATATTCCAGTGGAATTGAAGATGGTATGGATGATGGAACTTATCTTACAACCATTAACAAGCAAGTTGATAGAATGGAAAAAATAATAACAGATATGCTTTATTTCGCCAAAACAGAAGAAAACGATTCTAATAAAACTAACTTTGATTTAATTATGTTGATTAATGAGATATTGGATAATTATCGACATATACAAGGGGAAAAACAAATTTATTTTAAAACTGAAGTTACTGAATTTACGCTGACGACTGAGCAAGATAAAGTACGTTTCATTTTTGAAAATATGATTAGTAATGCTGTCAAATACGCTTCTGAGGATCAAATTCAAATTATCTTTCACCAAGACGGTGTGTTTGAAATTAGTAATGATACTACGCTTACAGATATTTCTAGAATATGGCAACCTTTTTATGTTGGAGAAAGTTCTCGTGACAAGAACTTTTCAGGTACTGGGCTCGGACTTGCAACAGTTAAAAGCTTTGCTGAACAATTAGGATATAAAACGCAGGCAACGCTTTCTAATGGTACTATCAAATTTAAAGTCGATTTTGGTAAATCATAATACCTTAGTACCATCAGGATTATACTTTTTAGCATTAGTTATTATATTGTCTAAAATGCACTTTAATAAAAGTTCGTCTGCTTCGAGCATGACATCCCCTGCATATTGAGTAATCGCCAAAACTTCGGAAGCAAAAAAGTCATGTTCACGTACTGAACATGACTTCTATTTCTGTTATTTTTCCGCAAAACTTCTAATGACAAACATCCATGTTCCTTTGCTGTACTTCCTTTTACATGAATCATAGAGTTTTTTCACTAGCAAATTCGACGTTACTTTTATTGATTAGTAGATTCAATATAAGACTTTTGCAACACTTCTTTCACTAAAGCTATGGTGTTCGTATTAATTCCTTTGCCATTAACTTAAAAGTATTCAAGCGACTTTCTAGTGCGTATTGATTGCAGTTTAGCATCACTTCGTCAAATCCATATTGCTCTTGCTCTGCTACTAAAAATTCAGCGATTTCCTTCGGTGTTCCGACAAGATTGGCTTTTCGATTATTAGCAATTGTCATTTTATCCAACTCCGTAAGTGGATAATCCTTCGCTTCCTCAGGTGACATCGCTTGAATGATTTGTCCCTTCATAAGATGAAGACGAGTAATATCAATCGGTTTTGCCAAATATTCCGCTTCCTCTAACGTATCTGCAACTGTCGCCGCATAAGTAACGATAATTTGTGGCTTCTCCATATAATAGGAAGGTATAAAGTAATCCCTATACGTATCAAATATATCCTTTGACATATTGCCAGTGAAAAATTGTGCATATGAATAACCTACACCTAATCGACCTGCCTGCATAGCGCTTTGACCACTTGACCCAAGTAACCAAGCTTCAGGTAATTGGATATTTACAGGTGCCGCAATCACTTGATCATAGACTTCTTCCCCTGTTTTTTGATTATTCATCAGTTTTAAAATGATCTCGAGCTTATCGTATTGCTCTGTAAAACGTTGTCTTCGTCCCTCTGCTAGTGCATAAATAGAGGCATGGTCACCTCCTGGGGCTCTACCCACACCAAAATCAATACGATTCGGTGCTAAGCCACTTAATGTTTTAAAGACCTCTGCCAGCTTATATGGAGAATAGTGCATCATCATCACGCCTCCAGTACCGATACGAAGACGTGATGTTTTCGCTGCTAGGAAAGCAGCTGTAACCTCGGGAGCCGAACTTGCCAGTGAATGGCTATTATGGTGCTCCGCTAACCACATACGATGATACCCAAGCTCTTCACCTAAGAGCGCTATTTGTTCTGTACGTCGAAAAGCCTCTTCAGCAGTATGATCTTTTGGTATAGGCATTTGATCTAAAATACTTAATCTCATTGACAACACCCTCTCTGTCTAAGCATTCCTCCTTACTGTAATATAGGAAGTTCTTTTTACAAAGCAAAAGACCTTACTCATAGGCAAGCCGCTTTGCATGCCATGTGTCATAAACCATGCCAATAAGCAACCGGTTTTGTTTGGGACTCAATACGACATCATTAAATTTCATTGCATAAATAGAAAATTCCTTTGTTTGTTCATCCACTACGAACTGTAAAATGGCATGTCCTTTTTCATCTTCAAATGTAATATCACCTGATAATTCGACAACATGCTCGCCTGTTTTTGCCTGGTAATATCGCCAATACGGTTCAAAAAATGCGTAATTAAATGCATTACGAACAGATACATCTGAAAAGTTCCCCAAATACCCTCCTTTTACAGTATCGATATACTCATTATCAGTTATATCTTTTTTGGCATTATACACACATCCGACAAGTAGCCCCATACATACAACACAAACAAATACTCTTACATGATTTCCTAAACTCAAATGTCATCACGTCCCCTTTACGCAAGAAACATCATCACCTACATAATACATTAAAATATACACATAAAGTAGAATATTCTTGATTTTTGCAGAATTTAAAAATATCAAAAGAGCTGAAATTCCCAAAATTAACAGAAAAATATCATTAAAGCTATTTACAGTTACTTTTCATTTCGCTACTATCAAATTATTATTATAGAAAAGAGATGACCTGCTGTGCCTTTTGATTTAGATGTAAACATTTTACTCATTCTTATTTTTTTTGGCTTTCTAGCTGCATTTATCGATTCTGTTGTAGGAGGAGGCGGGCTTATTTCATTACCTGCTCTTATGTTTGTTGGTCTTCCACCATCTGCAGCCGTCGCTACCAATAAGTTAGCAGGCACTATGGGGTCATTAACGAGCACTATTACATTTTATCGCTCTGGTAAATTGGATATTAAATCCGTTTATAAATTGTTCCCTTTTGTTTTTATAGGCTCTATGATCGGTGCATGGATTGTCCATCTTATGGATCCTAGTGTTCTAAAACCACTTATGCTTGTCATGCTAGCAGCTGTGGCTATTTATACTATTTTCAAGAAAGACTGGGGTAGCATTTCTACCTATAAAAAATTGACACCTAAGCGTTATGCACTTTTTGTGGCGATTATTACCTTAATTGGCTTCTATGATGGCTTTTTAGGGCCAGGGACAGGCTCATTTCTACTGTTTGCCTTTTTAATAGTTGGCTTCGACTTTTTAAAATCGGCAGGTAATGCCAAATTTTTAAATTTCGGAAGTAATATCGCAGCCCTTCTTATGTTTATATACTTAGGGCAAATAAATTATGCCTATGGTTTACCGATGGGACTTGCACAAATTGCCGGGGCAATTGTTGGTTCTAAATTTGCCATTAAACGTGGCAGCGGGTATGTACGTAATTTATTTATCGTTGTGACAATTCTATTACTTTTGAAAAATACATATGATTATTTTTCATGATTGATTCGGCATATCTATCAATTTTTCAATGCCGTTATGATGAAGATCAAACTAGCTGGGGCAATCTCCATTGAAGATGTTATATCCGTAGCTATCAATATATCAAACAACTAGAAGCATGGTAAAAATACAGCATGCTTCTAATAAAGTTCTGTGTTATTCATACTTCTCAGTCTATAATTATTCTTTCTTACTATAAATTCCATAGGCAATCACTCCAAATAAATAGCCTATTCCAGCCCCTAAACTCATTGTAAACACTAGAAAGTTTGGTTTGAAAAACATGCCAAAAATCTCACCGAGAGCACTACCAAAAATCATTCCCAATGGTATAAAACTATCCTTTAAATCTTTAGCGTCTTTAGACTTTTTCATACCTAATGTTCCTTTCTGTTATTATAATTGAGAATAAAAGATACCCTGCCAAAAAAAGCAGCTAAAAACTCTTTAAATTCATCACTGATTACTACGTAAAAAAATGCCTTTTAATGCAAGATGGTGCTGGTCTATATCCAAGAACGGTGCCATTTAATTGTGATTAAGACTCTCCTATTCAATAAGAATTCCTTTTCTTCAAATCTTATTTTAAGAAGTAATTACTTGTATTTTCACTCTACTATATGTACGAGATGGTTCATGTAGAAAAAGGTCCGTAGATGCTTTCTTATTTCGATACTATTCTAGGGTATTTTCTTCGATTGCACTTGCAGCTGTTCAAATGCTCTTCCTCCCCTGGGCAATATTATTTGTAATTGTGACCAATTTCCTTTTTCCCCTTTCTAAGCAATTGTAAAAGGTTTATAATTTGCTATGATTTTTCACCACAATAAAATGTACCTCAAAGTGCAACTTCACCAGTGGAGGATTGCTTCATCCCCACTAATGATTATCACAAATCGATTTTTTACTGACAGTTTTGCGGGATTAATTACCAAGTACTAATGACTTATCTTTGAAGTTATTAGAATGAGATAAGTTTTTTTGCTATCAACTTTTTTTCCCCTTTCATACGTCTAGTAGTTGTATACAATTTGAAAATGTTAAAAAGGAGCTTCTTTGGACATGAAAACAAGAAATGCATTTCAACATGAAGAGGTGTTTGTCCAGTTAATTCGTGAACAGAAAGAGCGTTTTTATTTGCTCGCGTATAGCTATACAAAAAATGAACAGGACGCACTTGATGTTGTACAAGACAGTATTCAAAAAGCAATGCTTTCGCTCGATCGACTAGAAAATGTCGAGTATATGAAAAGTTGGTTTTATAAAATCGTCGTACGTACATCTATAGATTTTTTACGTAAGCATAAACGTTTACAAGTGACAGATGATGATACATTGCAATATTTAACTCCTGCACAAGAGGATGTTTACGAAAACGTTGATTTAGAGCATGCGTTAGATGAATTACCAATTATGTATCGTGAAGTTGTCATTTTACACTATTTTGAAGACTTAAAGCTCGCTGATGTCGCAAATATACTTAACATTAAGCTGAGTACCGCTAAATCACGTCTTTATAAAGCGTTAAAACTATTGAAAATAGAATTACAAGATGTGAAGGGAGAAACAGCACATGGATGAAAAATTAAAAGAACTAGAAAAACAATATAATGAGGTACCTATTCCAAAGGAGCTTGATCTTGTGGTTGAAAACGCACTAAAACAAGGTAAAAAGAAAAGAAAAAAACGAGCACCACAATGGTTACTAGGATCTGCGGCAGCTGCAATGCTTTTTACAGCTGGTTTAAATGTCAGTCCTGCAATGGCACGAACACTTTCAGACATTCCTGTTGTTGGTAGTGTCGTTAAAGTCTTAACATGGACTGAATATAAAGTAGCAGATGACTCATATGATGCTGACATAAAAGTACCTTCTATTGAAAACCTAGACAATAAAGATCTTGCTACTACTTTAAACGAAAAATACCGTTCAGAAGGTAAAGCTCTTTATAATGACTTTATTGCCGAAGTTGGTGATATCAAGGCTCAAGGTGGCGGTCATTTAGGCGTAGATAGTGGCTATGAGGTGAAAACTGATAATGACCAAATCTTGTCGATTGGTCGTTATACTGTCAATACTGTTGCATCTTCTTCTACAGTAATGCAATACGACACAATTGATAAACAAAATGAAATTTTAATCACACTACCGATGCTATTTAAAGACGATCGTTATATTAAAACTATCAGTGAAAACATTAAGGAACAAATGCGTGAACAAGCTGCCGCATCTAACCAAGAAAAAGTATACTGGTTAAAAGGAGCAGGCCTTCCTGATGAAGAGGTTTTAGATGAATTTACAGCTGTTAAAGCTGATCAACAATTCTATATTTCTGATAAAGGTAAGCTTGTTATCTCTTTCGATAAATACGAAGTAGCACCTGGTTATATGGGCGTTGTGGAATTTGAAATCCCAACAGACGTCTTAAAAAATAATCTTGTAAGCTCTAATTATATTCATTAATCATTTACTAATAATGTAAAACTACAATCCGTCGGGGTTTTCTTTCTCCCCCACGGTTATTTAATCCCCTCTTTGTGAAGCGAAAAAAATATAATTCCCAAAAGCGAGGTATTTGACATTACAATGGTCAAATACTTCGCTTTTTTCGGTGATAAACTTTTCATGAACGTGGTGGGTTTACGAATTTAAATTCTTCTCTTCAGAGTAGTTTGTCACGCTTATAATCCTCTCACTTTTTGTCTAAGCTAAAGTGTATCAATTAACGTTAGAGGGTTTTCATATGAAAGGCGTAGGATCAATTAGTATTTTACATGTTGTCTTCTTATCTATGACTGTTATTGGCTTAAAAAATCACGTAACCATTATTCCCCCGATACTAGACGTTGCAGGGAGAGATGGTTGGGCATCTGTATTATTGGCCTTCGTTATTATATTCTTCTGGCTATTTCTTTTAGTTTATATTCAAAAAAAGACGAATCAGGAACCTATTCGAGACTGGTTAGAGGGCAAAATCGGAAAAATCGGCTCTACAATTGTCATTTATCTTATCGTCATTTATTTACTCATTCTAGCTGCTTTTACGATGGTTGAAACGTTACAATGGATAAACTCAACGTTTTTACCTCAAACACCAGCCTTTATATTATTACTCATTTATACAATTCTTTGTATTTTCCTCGTTACAACAAGTTTACAAACCATGGTTATTTTAAATGTCTTTGTCTTATTCGGTGTAATTGTCTTTGGTTTTTTTGTAGCATTTACAAATATACAGGTAAAAGATTACGAGCTACTACGTCCATTTTTTGAGCATGGTTTCCAACCCGCTATAAAAGGGATGATTTACCCTGCATCAGGGTTTATTGAATTATTTATACTTTTATTTTTACAGCACCAGTTTAAAGATCGCATTCGTTGGTATCATTTTGGCATCATGCTTTTCATTTTAATGGGGCTTACTTTAGGACCACTCATGGGCGCAATTGCAGAATTTGGACCAACCGAAGCTGCAAAGCAAAGATATCCCGCCTACGAGGAGTGGGGATTAGTTTCGATTGGTCGCTATATTGAGCATCTTGACTTTTTCTCTATATATCAATGGCTTACTGGAACATTTATACGAGTTAGCTTCCTGTTGTATGTTATAGCAGATTTATTGAAAATGACTGGGGACCCGAAGCAAATATGGAGAATGATAGCTCCTCCCTTCTTTCTAATTTGTTTGCCGCTAATTATTTTAAATGAAAACATATTTTTGAAGGTGAAAGGGAACTATATATTATCAGTTACTCTTATTTTCTTTTTACTTTTGTCATTATTTTTCGTACTCGTAGCTTTCTTTTCAAAGAAGAAGTCTTCTAAAAAAGGAAAACCTGAAAAACAAGAAATGGAAAGTGGTGAATCATAATGCCTCAGCAGGAGAAGGCTATAGACCTAAACACCTTAAAAAAACTATTTCAAAAATCTGCAGATATTCAATTTCAGGAATATACATTTAATCAAAAAAAGGTTCATTTCGTTACCTGTGATGCGATGATCGACCAGCAAATGCTCAATGAAGTCATTATTCGGCGAATCCAATATCTTTACGATCATTTAGATAATACAACCTTAGAAGAAAATATTACACAGCAGCTTCATGTCCCCACCCTTCAAAAAGTCAAAGATAAAGAAGAAGCCATTACCTATGTCTATACCGGTTTCCTATTGCTTTATTTTGAAGAGGAAGAACTTTTATATGCTAGTAATATCGCTAAAAAGCCTAATCGAAATCCTGAAGAAACTAGGATGGAAGTACTTGTTAAAGGGCCAAGGGATAACTTTATCGAAGATATTCGCGTTAACATTGCACTATTACGTAAACGTTTACCTACAAATTCATTTTGTGTTGAAAAAGTGGAGTTAGGAAAACGTTCAAAAACAACCGTGGCTATACTTTATTTTGACGATATTGTCGATATGGATATTTTACACGGAATAAAAAAACAACTTGCTTCAGTAGATACAGATATTGTCTTTAGCGGGGATGTATTAATGGAGAGAATAAATAAAAACTCCAAACTTTTCCCAAAATTCGATTACACTGGACGACCCGATTACGCTATTCAAGCACTAATTAGGGGACGTTTTCTCATTTTCGTCGATGGTGTAGCTTATGCCGTTATCACACCTGTCAATTTATTTTTATTATTAAAATCTGCTGAAGATAATGAATACCCCATCATTTTCAGTTCCATAGAACGAGTTTTGAGGATTCTTGGCATTTTAATTGGTTTGCTGTTGCCTGCTTTTTGGCTTTCGCTGACGACTTATCACCAAAACCAATTGCCATTCCAGCTTTTAGCAACCGTCGTCCAAGCAAAAACAGGTTTACCTCTCCCCTCCTCTCTCGAAATGCTAATAATGCTACTAATGTTTGAATTGTTTCGAGAAGCTGGCTTACGCCTGCCTTCTGTTATTGGAGGTACGATAAGCGTTGTTGGCGGTTTAATTATTGGTGATGCGGCCATTCGTGCAGGTGTGACAAGCCCAGAAATGATTGTGGTTATTGCAATCTCTACAATTGCATCATTTACGCTTGTGAACCAATCGCTTGTCACAACGATCAGTTTATTACGTATTACATTCATTCTTGCCAGTGCTTTCTTTGGTTTATTTGGATTTTTTATCTCATTATATTTCACACTTCTTTATTTGTGTAATATCCGGATCTATGGTTATTCTTACATGAATCTTGCAACAGATTTAAATTGGATGACTATAAAAAAATCGATATTCCGTTTATCGCCAAAGGGTTACACTGAGCGAAATAAAGCACTTGCACCCCAAGATAACACTCGTACTTCTATGAGCAAGAAGAAGCAATGAAGAAAAAGATAATTTTACTATCGGGCTTAGCTACTTCACTACTTCTTTCAGGTTGTTGGGATGTAACCGAACCGCAAAGAATGTATTATGTTGATGGCCTTGGTATTGATTATAAAGAGGGTCAATATGAAATCTACTTGCAATTAATTAACTTCACCAATGTAGCAACATCCGAAAGTTCTAACCCTAACCCTCACCCTCAAGCAGCACAGGCAGAGGTTGGCCAATCTAAGGGAAAAACGTTGGAAGAAGCACTTTTTAAATTATTTCGATCTATAGACCAAAAAGTGTTTTGGGGGCATTTGACTTACATTATTTTCTCCAAGGAAGCAATGCAAGATAAAAATGCCCTTTCCATTTTAGATAGTGTATTGCGCTATAGGGAAACAAGGTATCAAATTTGGACCTATTGTACAGAAGACCCTATAAAAGACATCCTTCTAATAATGCCTATTTTGAATAAATCCCTAACATCATCAAAGCTTGGTAATCCCTTAAATACAGCAGATCAAGAAACATTTATCGAGCCAGTTAATTTTCGAAATTTAGTGATTGGTTTAAATGAACCAAATCATGAAATTGGCATCCCTTATGTAACCATCAATAAAAACTGGGAAATGGCAAAGCAGCAAGGTCAGGATACTGCCTTTATGGGGGTCGGTGTGCTTTCTAAGGATGGGTTTAAAGGCTTCCTTAAGAATGATACAGCAAGAGGCATGCAATGGATGCATAATAGAACGCATAGAGGTGAAGTAACTTTTAAATTAGATGATAACGAAACAGATTATTTAACGACAACATTAGAAAAAATAAAGGTAGCGATCAAACCAGTTGTTAAAAATAATCAAGTAACCTTTGAGGTAGATGTAAAATTAAATGCAACTGTAAATGGTTTCAAAAGGAATGTTTCAGAAAAAGAAATCAGAAAAAAGATTATCAAAGAAGTGAAAAAAGAAATCATAACAACGTATGAAGAAGCATTAGCGCAAGATATTGATATTTATCGCCTTTCTGAACAGCTATATCGAAAAAATGTGAAAGTGTGGAAAAAACTAGAGAAGGATGGGAAAATCCCACTTACATCTAGTTCTATTAGTAAATTAAAAATAGACGTTAACCAAGTAAATTCCGGTCGTAAAATATTTACGGGGACCATTAATGAATAATCTAAAAATATCCCCTCAAATGTACAGAACAATTTGTCAGGATATTTAAATTTATTGCATCAATTATGCCTTGGCATTGGGCCAACGTGATGGGTCACACAGTCGAATGTTGCTGTCGCTTCGCTTTCGCACAGATAAAACCATGTTGCTGTCGCTTTTCTTTCGGTACAAAAATATATGCTGAAAGAAGTTAATTAGCTTCACATTTTTTATTTGCAATTAACGATGAGCATGCTATAATTTATGTAAAGAATTGAATATCTTTTGACAATTATGTCAAAGGGGAGTAGCTAGCAGATGCGAACGAAGCATCTGATTTCACATTCGTCATTACATGGTTATTTACCATCGGGTGTGAAGGCATATATTGACGTACAGAAATTTTTCTGTTCAACAAACAGTTTATTGCTTAGCAAGACCTTTGCCTATTTTTTAGGCAGAGGTCTTTTTATTTTGCCTAAAAAAGCAAAGACTACGTTAAAAGAAGTTTATTCATTTCTGTTCTAACTAAAGGAGGAAATTAATTTGGAGGCAATCTTACTTGAATACGCATGGGTACTCGTCGTATTAATTGTACTAGAAGGTTTATTAGCTGCCGATAATGCAGTTGTTATGGCCGTTATGGTTAAGCATTTACCAAAAGCACAACAGCAGAAAGCACTGTTATATGGGTTGGTGGGAGCATTTGTTTTCCGCTTTGCTGCATTATTTCTTATTACTACGCTCGTTAATTTCTGGCAAATCCAAGCTCTTGGTGCTGCGTACTTATTAATCATGTCTGGTAAGCATATTTACGATTCACGGAAAGCCGTGCAAAACCCCGAAGAAATTCATGAGTCTAAAAAGCAAGCTGGCTTCTGGATGACTGTCATGAAAGTAGAATTAGCCGATATTGCCTTTGCGGTAGATTCAATTTTAGCAGCTGTTGCCATTGCGGTGACACTACCTCATATCGGAAATTTTGATGTTGGTGGCATTAATGCGGGACAATTCTCAGTAATGTTTTTAGGTGGTATTATCGGTGTCATCATGATGCGTTTTGCTGCTCGTTGGTTCGTGAAAGTTCTTGATAAATTCCCATCACTTGAAACAGCTGCCTTCTTAATCGTTGGTTGGGTTGGTGTAAAGCTGGCTGTTCTAACATTAGCACACGAAAAACTAGGTATTATTCCACATGAATTTCCACACTCAACTATATGGAAGGCTATTTTCTGGATTGTCTTAATTGGAATTGCCCTTGGTGGTTATTTAGTTGGTGTGAAAAACCAAAGAAAGAATGCAAAATAATACGTAAAAATATTACTTGGTCCTTGCGAAGACCAGGTTAGTGTTTGTATCACCAAACCGAGGTAATTCCCGAACGGAAACCACCCCCTCGATATGGTGATACAATTTTTTTTGGTTGGAATCTTTTTCGAAATGGGTTCGTATGTTACTATAAAAGTTTTTTTACAAAAGAAAGGATTCTTCTATATGGCGTATGCTAAAAATCAAAACTTAAACAAAATTTTAAAACACTTTGCTTTCATGTGGGGACTGACGGTTGTCGGAATGTACATAGCAACATTATTACCTCCAGCAGTTGTCATGCCGTTATCTATTATTACTCTTGTACTTCTTATCATCGCCTGCTTTGTGCGTAGTCTGAAGCTTGCTAATTCCATTATGTATGCAATCCCCTTTTTAATGGGAATTTTATTATTCTGGACAACACAATTTTACATTACGGAGCTAGGGCAACAGCTTGTTTTACTTGTCTTCGTAGCAACAGTAGCTATTTTCATTGTGCTAGCACTGATTGGTATGATGATGAATAAAGACATTTCCAATTGGGGAAGCTATTTATTCACCGTATTAATCGTCATAATTGTATTTTCACTAATCTTTATGTTTATTCCTGTTAACAACATAGTTGGACTGATTATTGCTGGAATTACTGTACTACTTTTTAGTCTCTATACGGTCTATGACTTCAACCAAATCCGACATAATCACGTTTCAGATGCCGAAGTCGTTGGTATGGCTTTAAATCTATACTTAGATTTCATTAATTTATTTGTCAATCTTTTAGAAGTAATTTGGCGTTTAAAGAATCAATTTGATTAAATTTTCTAATTGAGAATAAAAATCAATTAAACTTTGCCAACCTACCATTATTCGCTGTATACTATAAGAGAAGCAGAAGATATATATTGTAAAGGGAGGAAAATATTTATGTTATCTGAAAAACTACACACAGCACTAAACGAACAAATGAATTTCGAATTTTACTCTGCGCATGCTTATATGGCGATGGCAGCATATTGCACAGATCAAGATTATGATGGCTTTGCCAACTTCTTTTTAGTACAGGCTGAAGAAGAACGCTTCCATGCGATGAAATTTTATAATTTCCTAAGTGATATGGGTTACCGTGCAACAATTCAGGGCTTTGATAGTCCAGATAATCATTTCGAGTCTATTTTACATGCCTTCAAAACTGGCCTTTCACACGAGAAAGAAGTAACGCGCCGTATTTATCATTTATCGGATATCGCTTTAGATGAACGCGAGCACGCGACTATGGCTTTCTTAAAATGGTTCATTGACGAGCAAGTGGAAGAAGAATCTACGTTCGACACATTAATCCGTAAAATTGAACGCATAGAAAATGACTCCAACGCAATCTTTATGCTTGACGCAGAATTAGCGACACGCTCATTTACTCCTGATTCTGAAGCTTAAAATTTATTAATGAAGATTTAGCTTGGATCATGCAAAAAGCGACTAAGTCTCCGTTCTTGGAAACTTAGTCGCTTTTTTCTAATTCATGAAAATTATCATCTGCATATAAAAGAAATCCAAATTCTTCGTTCGGATTTAGTAGCATTCAATACCTTTTAAGTAGAAGAGATGTGCTTCATCATTAACAAATAGTTTTCCTAAATTTTTATACCCAATCACAAGATAGAGAACCAGAATATCTAGAAAATATTCATAAATTTTAATTCCGCATGATACTCTAGACATTTTAATTCGTGTACTTTTTTGATCCGTTTATCACTATTTAAAAATAAATAAACGCCGGCGATCAACGTTTCTCTTTTCTTGTTATAATGACTGAGGTTCTCGAACCTCTCCATCAAATGCAGCACGATAAATAGTATAGATGTCTTCTCGCTTAAGCGGCATCGGACTACGTGCTAAGATTCTTGTTTGCTTTGTCGCATCATCAGTTAGTTGTTCCAGTGCTAATTCTGGTATATTAAATCCTTTTAATGTTGACGGAATATTAACATCCTGCACAAGTTGCTTCAATGTATCTACACATTTATAAGAAGCCTCTTCTTGCGATAAATACGCTGATGATATACCCATTACATCTAAAATATCTTTCATTCGTTTTTCGCAACTTTGACGAATATAGCCCATTACATAAGGTAATAATACCGCGTTGGAATCACCATGAGCAATATGGAATTGGCCACCAAGAGGATAGGCTAATGCATGTACTCCTGCAACACCGGCGTTGAAAAAGGCTAAGCCTGCCAAATAACTGCCATAGCTCATATCCGAACGTGCCTGCATATTTTGACCGTCATGCACAGCAGTTCGGATAGAGCCACTAATTAATTTTATAGCTTGTAGTGCAAGTGCATCAGTTACTTCGTTTGCATTTACGGAAACATAGGCCTCAATTGCATGTGTTAAAGCATCTACACCTGTAGCAGCAGTCACTTTTGGTGGTAAGGAAATTGTCAACGCCGGATCTACAATGGCGACATCTGCTAATAAGTAATCATGTGTCACAACATCCTTCGTCGTTTCAAGTGACAGTACTGAAATATTTGTCACTTCTGAGCCTGTTCCAGATGTAGTTGGAATTAAAATCTTAGGCAATCCTTTATTTTCAAAGGTTTTTGTTCCCGTTAAATTTAAGAAATCTGCCACTTTCCCATCATGTGTTGCTAAAACCGCGGCAAGTTTCGCTAAGTCTAATGCGCTTCCTCCCCCTAAACCAATCACTAAATCAAAATGATGTTTTCTTGTAAATCCAACTAGTTTTTCACCAATTGCGAGCGGTGGCTCTGGGGCAATATCGGTGTAAATAGTTGTAGAGTACCCATTTTCTAGTAAAGGCTTTTCAAGATGATCTGTTAAACCTAACTCTTTTAAAAATGGATCCGTGATTATTAAAATATTACTTACTTTGAATTTTTCTACTTCCGGTAGTAGCTGATTCAAACAACCCCAGCCTGTATAACTCGCAGGAGTAAAGGTTAATTTATGCATAATTGTTATACTCCCATCTATTCATAATAGCCTTCTGTCGATTTTCTAAATGACTCATGATTAACTGTTATTCCAAATCACTAGCTTCATTTCTGTCATTTCTTCAACGGCATATTTGATTCCTTCACGACCAGTTCCGCTTTCTTTAACGCCACCATATGGCATTTGATCCACACGGTATGTTGGAACGTCATTTATGATGACACCTCCGACTTGTAGTTTCTTTGAAGCTTTAAAGGCCGTCTCAATTGAGGGTGTAAATATTCCTGCCTGTAAGCCATAATTTGAATCATTAACCGCATCAATGGCTTCTTCTACTGATGAGACAGTATTGACAATAACTACAGGTGCAAATATTTCCTCACAAGATACTCGGCTATTAGAGGATACGTTTAGTAACACTGTTGGAAGTAAAATATTGTTTTCAATACGACCACCTGTCAGTACCTCCGCACCTTCTGCTACCGCTTCTTCTATCCATGTGACAGCACGTTGTTGCTCAGTTTCTGAAATCATCATCGCTAAATCTGTTGTTGCATCAAGTGGGTCCCCTATTGTTAACCGTTCTACTTTTGCTTTTAGCTGCTCTAAAAATTCATCCATTATTTTTTCTTTTACATATATACGCTGTAGGGAGATGCAAACTTGACCTTGATTTGAAAAAGCCCCCATAACAATTCGGTCCATGATTTTATCGAGTTGAACCCCTTCATCAACAATAACACCAGCATTCGAACCAAGTTCTAATGTGACTTTCTTTAATCCAGCGCGATTGCGAAGAGAAATACCTACAGCTGGGCTCCCAGTAAATGTAATCATTTTCACTTTTGGATGTGCTAAAAATGCATCCCCTACTAGTTTTCCTTGCCCTGTTACTAAGTTAAATGCACCTGCTGGTAAATTTGTTTGTGCCAATAGGTTTGCTAGAAAATGAGCAGATAAAGCTGTTTGTGTTGCAGGTTTCAAAACTATCGTATTTCCAGCTGCTAATGCCGGTCCAACTTTATGGGCCACTAAATTTTGCGGAAAATTAAAAGGTGTAATGGCCGCAATAACCCCTAACGGTTCGCGAATTGTATAACCAAATCTACCCTCTCCACTTTTAGAAGCATCCATCGGAATCATTTCACCAGATAGTCGCTTCGCTTCTTCTGCTGCAAATTTGTAAGTTTCAATCGTTCGATCAATTTCAGCATAGGCATATTTTAACGGCTTAGCTGATTCTAGTGAAATAATTCGAGCTGCCTCATCTCGATTTTCTGTAAATAGATCAGATAATTGTTCTAAAATCTCTGCTCTTTGAAATGCTGTTAAGGCTGCCATTTCGGATTCTGCTGCATGAGCACTTTCAATTGCATGCTGTACATCATCTTCATTTGCCATAGCAAATTGTGCTACGACCTCATTTGAGTAGGGGGCATGAACCTCCATATATTCATCTGTCATTTGCCATTGTCCACTAATAAATAAGTCTCTTTTCAAGACCTCACTCACTCCTCTCATTAAATGGTTACGTATTCATTTCAAAAAATAAAAAAATGAATACGTAACCATTATGGTGTAAAAAACAAACTGATGTTCATCAGTTCATTTTTCACACGTTGTATTTCTTGGAAAAAGTCTAACAGATTCTGTTTGTTGGATGCAAGCACTTTTTTTCTCCATTACCTCAAATAATTTTTCAATAGCAATAAATCCGAGGCTTTTTTCGGATTCTAAGCCTACTGTTGTTAAGGCAATCGAATGGTGTTTACTAAGCTCCACATTATCAATGCCAATCACATTAAAATCTTTAGGAACTTGAAAGCCCCGTTCTAAACAAAGATTTAATATTTCAATGGCAATTGCATCTGTTGCTGCACAAATAGCGGTAGGCCTCTTGGGAAGCTTTAGTATTTCTTCAAACACCCGTTCAATATCATCTTTGTTAGTATTTGTAAAAAACGATGACACTGTTTTTATATCTATAGAGCTGTCCTTTAATGCATTTTTAAAGCCTTTGTACCTTCCATAAAAAGTACTTATTTCATGTGGGCCGCCAATCCAGCATATATCTTGATGACCTAAAGATAAAATATGATTCGCCGCTATATAGCCAGCTTCCACATTATCAATCTCTACAAAATGCCTATTTTCTTGATGCTTGCGGTTATACATGATAAATGGGATGCCTCGTTTTTCAAGCTTAAAAAATAAGTCATCTTCATAGAACATAGACGATAAAATAATCGCGTCAGCCTTCGTTTCCAAAACAGAATTATAAATAGACTCTAAATTATCTTCAGCCCCAAAATAGACATTTACTTTATAGCCCCTAGCGTTAACATAATTAACGATTGCAGTTGTTGTATCAACAAAAAAAGGATTATGTAACGGACCTGAAATCAGTGTAATAATGCCTGTTTTTTTCTGAACAAGCGATCTTGCTATATCATTTGGAACATAGTTTAATTCTTCAATCGCCTTCATCACTTTTTCAATAGTTTTCGGCTTTACGAGTTCAGGAGTATTTAACACTCTTGAAACCGTTGTTTGAGAAACACCCGCATACTTAGCTACATCTTTTGAAGATACCAAAAAACCACCCATTTCATCTTTGTAAGCCTATTTTATATCATTACAGAAATAATGTTAATAGATAATGGTTAGTGCAAGTATTACTAATTTCTATTATTTTTCCGCTCATAAGGCTTAGCTGCTTCACTAGCTTTAAAATTATAAACGGGTGTAATCACTTTTAATATATCCGCAGTTTCCTCGAGAACAGATGTAATTTCTGACATCGGCTTATATGCCATTGGGGCTTCATCCAATGTTTCTTCGTTTACGGATGTTGTCCAAATTCCTTGCATCGTTTCTTTAAAATCTTCCATGTTTAATGCTTCTTTTGCAGCACGTCGAGAATACATTCGACCTGCCCCATGTGGTGCAGAGTAATTCCAATCTGCATTCCCTTTTCCCATACAAATGAGCGAACCATCTCGCATATTCATAGGAATAACGAGCTTCTCCCCTTTATTTGCTCGAACGGCGCCTTTTCTTAACGTCATTGTTTCCGTATCAATATAGTTATGGATCGTATCAAACGTTTCGTTAAAATGCCAGTTCATATGCTTGGCGATTGTTTCGGCAATTGTCCAGCGATTCATCCGAGCATATTGCTGAGCGATTTTCATATCGTGAATATAATCATGGAAATACTCACCCTCTAAATAGGCTAAATCTTTTGGTACAATTGGATTTTGCTCTTTATAAGCTTTAATCATCGCTTGAATTTCTTTTTCGCGCCCCTGATCTTTCAGTTCGTCTATTTTTACTTTTAAATCTTCCCGTTGCAATGTTTCAAAGGCTCTTTTTTGATGCCAATTCGCTACCTTAGCTCCGACGTAGCGCGAGCCAGTATGGATAAGTAAGTAATGTGTACCAGCTTCATCTTTTGCAAGCTCTATAAAATGGTTGCCTCCCCCAAGTGTACCCAGCGATAAATTCGTATAGTCATCCTTTAAGCCACTCGCTACAAACTGTCTCCCCTCGAATTCAATAAAATAGCGTGCAGAAGATACTTCCTGATGGATATCCTTTCCGCTTGGTATATGTGTTCGAATTGTAGCATCGAGTTTAGAAAAATCTATATCCGTCTCATTTAACTCAGCTACAAATACCCCGCACCCAACATCAATGCCGACAAGGTTAGGCACTACACGATTTTGAAGATGTATCGTTGTGCCAATAACACAGCCCTTCCCTGCATGATAATCTGGCATAATCCGTACTTTTGTTCCTTCCATAAAGGCTTGATTTACCAATTCTTTAATTTGATCGATAGCTGACTGTAATGCTGTATTTGAATAAATTTTCGCTTCCGTAAAACGTCCGTTAATTCGTATCATTTTAATCCCTCCTACTATCTCTACGAAAAAACACTTCATTTTGTTTCAAATTAATCCCAATTCACGGACAATCAGGGGCATCACCATAACGTGTGGTGATGAGCAAAAAATCACGAGTACTAAAAAAATGCTCTAAAAGTTTACATTACTTTTAGAACATTTATTTTAATGTTTAATCTTCATACTGAATATCTAATTTTTTCGGAATTTCTGGTATATCGTTTGATTTTACATCTACTTCTGCTAAAGCTAACGTATGTAATGGATATTTCTTCTGAACATCGAAAGGAATCTCAGCATTCTCCATTTTATTGTTCATCTGACTACGTGCAAGTAGGCCATTATTGGACAGGTCAATGCTCATAATACTGTTAATCGTTTCTTTTAGCATGTCAATATCCTTTGCTTTGAGCGGCATTTGTTCGTCCATTAAAAATGGTTGAATATTATCTTTAATGTAGCCCTGCGCCTCCATCAAACAAGAAAATTCATTCAATTTATTTGCGTATAATTGTAATTGGCACTTTTCTTTTGAACGTTGTTGATTTAGCTCTTGAACTTTTTGCTCAATACGTACCAAACGTTTTTTCGTTAACTCCATAAGATAACTTTGTATTGAATGAATGGACTGAAGCATTAATGCCTCCGCTTCGTGCACTTTTTCATATTGCGCAATACAAACCAATTGCTGCTCATTTAACTTGTTAACACGTTCCTCGAAAAATCCATTTTGTGTATGCTGACCAAAGATAGCCTTCATAAGACCTTTTCCGTGAATTTTTTTATGCTGTGCGTCCAATCGATCATATTCACGTATATATTCACTATGCATATTTCGATATTCTCGTAACATTTGTTGATAAGATACAGCCTTTTCTGTAAAGCTTTCCACAATTTCATCCTGCAAATAATCATTTTGTGAAATGATTTGTAAAAGTTGGTATAATGTTTGAACATTTTTAAATACATTGGCAACCTGTTCGTATTCTTGCTCATATTCGGTCACAATCGCTAAATCACGTTGATAGCGTGAAAATTCGTATTGTGTATCGCCTGTATACTTTTCAATGTTCTTAACAGCAGATTGGAATGGATCTCTTTGTGGAATAACAGTTAATTCGAAGCGGAATCGTTCAAGCCATTGCAAGAAGCGAATTAAAATGCCATACGTTTTCTTATCACTATTTTCTGCAACTCGATGAATTTCTGAAATTAATTGCTCGTACTGACTTTTTTGCCAAAGCTCATCACTATTAATCTGTTTAGCTTCAATTGCTTCTCTTGCAGAGATAGCAACAAAATCACTTATTAAATGACCAAATCGTTCTCTCTCAGCATTGATAAATGCCATCGTATTTTCATTTGAATCTATGGCATTGATGACACAAAGAGGCTCAACACCTTTGTTTTTTAACGTTTCCATCAATAATAGTTCTGGATAAACAGCCATCGAACCTGAACGTAATACCCAAAAGATTTCGTCCACACGGTTCATCAATGCTTCTGGGAAGTAGGCCATTTCTCCTCCTCCAGATTCCAATGAAACCGAATCAATAATGGTCACTGATTTTAATAAATCATTTTTTAAATATACTTCTAGGTAATCTAAATGTTCTCGTAGTATTTGAGATGCAAAAGTATCTCCAGTCGTCAATAATTCTAGCTTGCTCATATCGAATATGGCCACAACACCATCTAAAAAGTACGCCTTTATTTCTTCATGTTCACCGTATCTCAAAAATGTATTTACCCCTGTTGGATGCTGTTCACTAACAGGCAAAACTTGGCGCCCTAGTAATCCATTCACTAGTGTTGTTTTTCCGACACGCTCTTTCCCAACAATAAGAATCATTGTTTCGTTATTAGCATCTTGAATGATACGGTTTAAGTGTTTAGCTGTATCTTTTACATATGTATTTTGTAAAATAATGCCATGTAATTGTCGCAAATGATCAACAAGCTGTGGCAAAATATTATTCGCTGAGGCTGTATATTCGATCGGTACATTATCAATATCTGTCATCCTCAAAACCTCTTTTCGTATGTATCTAAAGTTATTATAAATGAAAATATTCCTTTATTAATACATAGTACTAAGAAATAACGACAAAAAAGGACAATATACTTATATTTAGTTGTCACAAATAGGCAATAACTCTTATACTACAAAACCTTATATCATAGACATTCTTCCTCATGAATTTGTAAGTGAGCTAGGCATCTTCTCTTTTTTCTTCAACTCCAGCCATACGTGCATAAACTGCTCCAAGTGTTGGCATACCGCCTTGTGCACCGAATTTCTCCACTGATAATGAAGCAGCAATATTTGCAAAATACACCGCCTGATCTAATGATTGCCCTTCAACTAAAGCATAAGCGAGGGCACCGTTAAACGTATCACCTGCACCTGTTGTATCTACTGCTCTCGTCAAATAGCCCGGAACATGAATAGGATATTCACCATCAAAATAGCGTGCACCATCACTACCTAACGTCATAATCATTTTATTAGGATATTTTTCTAATACTTGCTCAATAGCATCTCCGAAAATTTCAGCACACTCCGTTTCATTTGGTGTGATATAAGTAATATCCTCCATCCATTGCACATCAAAATTAGCTGCTGGTGCTGGATTTAATAAAACAGGTACATTCGCTTCTTTACAAAGTTTTATTGCATAAGCGGTCGTTTCCATTGGGATTTCTAGCTGCATAATGACCATCTGACTTTTTTGAATGATTTCTTTCGCTGCCTCTATATGCGAAGGCTTTAATTCATAATTTGCCCCAGGCACTACTATGATGCGGTTATCATTATTGTAGAGCAAAATATTAGCAATCCCCGTAGGTACTGATACACTTGTAATAGCTTCTGTTTGAACATGCTCTTGCTGTAAAACAGTGCGCAATGTTTCACCAAAACTATCGGAGCCCACACACCCTATCATTGTGACATCACTTCCAAGACGTGCCGCAGCTATTGCCTGATTAGACCCTTTCCCTCCTGGAATCGTTTGAAAATCTTTACCAAGGATCGTTTCCCCCTGCTTTGGAAACACCCCCATTTGTACAACTAAATCCATATTTATGCTACCTATAACTGTAATCATCTTTATACCCTGCCTTCCATCTTATTTTTTCATTTTAACTGAGAAATCCGTAGAAAGACAGGGCATTTACATTAGAAAATTGTGGAGTACTAATCTTCTTATTAGATGTTCTACAATGCAGCTTTACATCACCCTATATCAATTATGCCTCGGCGTAATAGCGTACGGAGGCTTTAGGCCAACAGATGTTTTTTGCGCGAAAGCGTAGTGCTAACGTAGCGGCGGCGGCACCGATGTTGGTCAGTGTTTGGACACCCGCTGAAAGAAGTTAAAGTTTTCCTAATAAACCCTTCCTTGACTCCAATTCAATTTTTCTATCACAATCTTCACAAGAAAATTTCCCTTCCATATTCTGTTTATACAGTCTATATTTCTTTGAGCCTTCTACAACTTCAAATGTTTTCTTACAAAAAATACAATGAAGCGAATAGCTAATCATAATATTTCCTCCTTTAACCAGATGTGATTTTTTGGGGAATATAGTACAAAATATAATGAAATTGAAAATAAAATACTAATAATACCGAAAATAATAGCAGTCATTTGAAGCGTAAATAATTCTGCAAATAGGCCTAATAGTAAGGTTAAGGAGATTTGTAAAATATTTTGAAAAATACTAGAAATACTACCGAATCTCCCCATCATCTCAGGCGGTACACTTTGCTGATAAAATGTTTCATAACCAGTATTACTAAATGCCATAAAAAAACCTAGAAAAACTAAACTTACAAATGCCAAAATACTTGATGTCGATGCATAAAAGGCGGTGTAAAACAACATTGTCAGGAACAAACCAAAAGCTATATATGATCGAGTGGACCATTTTTTGGCGAAGCTTGCGGCAACCATTCCACCAAAAATTGCTCCGGCTCCTGCACTACTCACAAAGGCTCCATATAAGCTATCGGATAAAGCTAAATCTTGTTTTATAAATGTTGCTTCTTGAGAATCCAGCGCAAATGCAATCATTAACGCACTTTGAAACAGTAAATAAATCGTGATAAATAATGAATTTTGTCGAATGAAAGCTAGTACAGCTAGATAATCACTTTTTAATAGTTGCCAAGTAATTCGTTGCCGTGAAGTTCCCTCCACTTCATCTACATCTGGTAAAAAGTAAATAATCATAGCACAAACAAAAAATGTAAAGCTATTGAACCAAATCGTAACTGTTGTATTAAAAAGCGTGATGAGGAGACCCGCTAGTGCTGGTCCTACTAAAAACGAGCCTGAATTGAACGTGCCAAGTATTGCGTTAAAACGTTGTCTATCCTTTGTGGGAACATACTTTGTAATATAATATGTACTACTAGGTCCAAAGAAACTACTCGCTATATTTGCTAAAAATAACAGCATATAAATGAGCCAAATAGATTCCATAAACGGCATACAAAAAACAATAAACCCTCGTATAATATCCGTTGAAATCATCAACTTACGTTTATTCATACGATCAATGAAAGAGCCAGCAACCAAACCTGTTAAAACTCTTGCAATTGGTCCGACAATAAAAATTCCAGCCATCGCTGCCGGCGATTGTGTTAAATGCCATATAAATAAATTTAGCGCTACAAGGTAAATCCAGTCCCCTAATTTAGAAAAGCCTAAGCCTCCAATTAACAAACTGTATTTTCGAAGGATTTTCATGTTATCCCCCCTTATTTTTCACTTTTGAGTTTTCCCAGTAAATATTTCATTAAACTAGCTCATTATCAAAACATGTAGTTGTTTTAGTTCTGGACTGGGCGCTTTAGCGATAAAACAATAAACTGGATATCATTCCATTTATTTACCATAATTCTATTTATATATTATCAAAATATTGCATCAATTCGTTAAAATTTTTTGACAAATATATGACGAAATAAAATAACGTATTTTTATTATGTAAAGTGATAAGGACTAGTCATTTACCAATCAAAGAACTTTTTCTCTACCTATGCATTTCTCACTTCTACCCGAACAATTCCTTCTTTATGCAATAAAAAAAACTGAAGACAACAAGTCTGTCTTCAGTCAAAAGGAAATCCCATCATCTATTAAAATGCAATACGATTTGCTTCATAAGCAGCGATTTGCTCTTCGTATTTAATGGTAAGTGCAATTTCATCCCAACCATTTAGCAATGTTTCTTTATAGTAGGGGTCGATGCTAAACTTATAAACTGCACCATCTTCACCCGTTACTGTTTGTGCTTCAAGACTAACTTCCAACGAGTATGGTTTTACTAAGCCTTTAGCTAAAATTTCATCACACTCTGCTTCAGTAAGTTTGATTGGTAAAATCCCATTTTTGAAACAGTTATTATGGAAAATATCTGCGAATGATGGTGCAATCACTACATTGAAGCCGTAATCTAAGATTGCCCATGGTGCATGTTCACGAGAAGAACCACAGCCGAAGTTATCTTGTGCTACTAAAATTTTGGAGTCTTTAAATTCAGGTTTGTTTAACACAAAATCTTTTATTTCATTACCCTCTGCATCGAAGCGCCAATGGTAAAATAAATACTGCCCAAATCCTGTACGCTCAATACGCTTTAAAAACTCTTTCGAAATAATTTGGTCTGTATCGACATTTTTACGATCAAGTGGTGTTATCACACTTTTTACGATATTAATTGGTTCCATTTGCAATCATCCCTTCCGTGTAAATGGAAATTAAACAGTTTCCTTTACGAATTCACGAACATCCACAAAATGACCAGCAATTGCTGCCGCTGCTGCCATTTGCGGTGATACTAAGTGTGTACGAGAACCCGCCCCCTGGCGTCCTTCAAAGTTGCGGTTTGATGTAGATGCACAGCGTTCACCAGCCGGTACTACATCATCATTCATCGCCAGACACATTGAGCAACCTGTCTCACGCCATTCAAAGCCAGCATCTGTAAATACTTTATCTAATCCTTCTGCTTCTGCTTGTTGTTTCGTCGAATAGGAGCCTGGTACAACAATCGCTGTTACACTTTCATGCACCTTACGTCCTTTGATGACATCCGCTGCTGCACGTAAATCACTGATACGTGAATTTGTGCAGGAACCGATAAATACGTGTTGAATATCGATTGAGGTTAGTGGTTGACCTTCCTCTAAGCCCATGTAGGAAAGTGCTTTACGAAGTGCCGCTTTATCTGATTCATCCTCATAATCTGCTTGTGTTGGAACATGGCTTGACACACCTGAACCCATGGACGGATTCGTTCCCCAAGTGATGATTGGCTCAATGTCTTCTGCTTGAATGATTCGAACTGTATCATATGTCGCATCTTCATCGGATGCTAAGCTTAGCCAATAATCTGCCGCTTCCTCAAACTTTTCTCCTTGAGGTGCATGTTTACGTCCACGGATATAATCAACAGTCGTTTCATCAGGAGAAATTAGCCCTGCCTTTGCACCCGCCTCAATTGACATGTTACAAATTGTCATTCGTTCTTCCATAGAAAGTTTGTGGATAGCCTCTCCAGTGAATTCCACAATATGTCCTGTGCCGACACCGATACCGAATTTAGCAATAATCGCTAGAATAATATCTTTTGCAGCTACACCGACAGATAACTCACCTTCTACACGAATTTCCATTGTTTTCGGCTTGTTTTGCCATAGGGTTTGTGTTGACAATACATGTTCTACCTCAGATGTACCAATGCCGAAGGCAATCGCTCCGAACGCACCATGTGTAGATGTATGGGAGTCACCACAGACAATCGTTTTACCAGGCTGAGTTAAACCTAGCTCAGGGCCAATTACGTGGACAATTCCTTGGTCAGGGTGCCCCATCCCTGCAAGCTCGACACCAAATTCTTCAGCATTTTTAGCTAATGTCTCAATTTGGTTACGTGCAATTGGATCATGAATCGTTGGTAAATTTTTTGTAGGCACGTTATGATCCATTGTCGCAAAACTTAAATCTGGGCGACGAACTTGACGTCCGTTCAAACGTAGACCTTCAAAAGCTTGCGGAGAAGTGACTTCATGAATTAAATGGAGATCAATATATAACAGGTCCGGTTTGCCCTCTTCCTGATAAACAACATGCTTATCCCAAATCTTTTCAATTATATTTTTGCCCATTATCTTCACTCATTTCTTAAATGTATGTTGTCATAATGCTTTCTGAAACAAAGCTTGTATCTATTTCGTTAATTACTTTATCTGTCCATTCATTCGTCGACAGTATACGAGCGCCATCACGTGCAAGATCTGCGGTAAAGTAACCATCATCAAATACTGCACTGACAGCACGTTCGATTTCTGCTGCTTCTTCTTTTAAGCCAAATGAATATTGTAGCATCATGGCAACTGAAAGAATTGTTGCTGCTGGATTAGCTACACCTTGACCTGCAATTTCTGGTGCTGAGCCATGTACTGGTTCATATAGCCCAAAATTATCTCCGCGAATAGACGCAGAAGGTAGTACGCCTAAAGAGCCTGTAATAACAGATGCTTCATCACTTAAAATATCTCCAAACATATTTTCAGTAACTACCACATCATATTGACTAGGATTTGTAATTAATTTCATAGCAACTGAGTCAACTAAATTATGCTCTACATGCACATCTGGATATTCCTTTTTCTTCGCTTCTACTACTTCGCGCCATAAACGACTTGTTTCAAGTACATTTGCTTTATCAACAGAGCATAATTTGCCTCCACGTAAACGTGCTAATTCAAAGGCATTTTCAACGATACGTTCAACTTCTGCAGTTGAGTAAACCGTTGTATCAATCGCGCCATTCTCAGTACGCATACGTGGTTCCCCGAAGTATACGCCGCCTGTTAATTCACGTACAATCACTAAATCGACATTTTCGGCTACTTCACGCTTTAATGGTGAAGCATCTAGTAAACTCGGGAACGCCTTTACTGGACGAAGATTTGCGAATAAGTCAAAATGTTTGCGAATACGTAATAATCCTTTTTCTGGACGTAATTCAGGTGGGTTATTATCCCATTTCGGACCACCAACCGCTCCAAGTAAAACTGCGTCACTATTTTCGCACATCTCAATTGTTTCATCTGGTAGTGGATTATTGTGTTGGTCGATGGCAGCGCCTCCGATTGTTGCATAACCTAAATGGAATGTATGGTTGAATCGCTTACCAATCACCTGTAATACACGTACAGCAGAAGCAACAACCTCTGGCCCAATTCCGTCACCAGGAAGTACTGTAATTTTTTTCTCCATCGTCAAAACACCTTTCTTTGTATAGCGTTGACTACGCTATTTTAGTAAGACTCTCACCTATTTTTAATAGGTGAGGTCATCAATATTACGACTACACGTAATTGGCATAATTGCGTTTGGAATGCGCATTATGCTGATTCCATTCACTACCATCAAAACCTGCGACATTTACAGAAGCTTGAAGATCGATTAACTTACAGGCTGTGCACGAAGGCTTGCTTGTATCAAATGACGGTTAATGGCATTTAAATAAGCTTTTGCAGATGCTTCTAAAACATCCTGTGATGAGTTTCGTCCAGTTGTCGATACATCATCGTATCGGATATTAATCACGGCTTCACCTAGTGCATCTCGTCCCTTACCGACAGACTTAACACGGTAATCAATCACATGAATATCCCCTTGTACAAGTTGCTCAAGTGTATTGAAAATAGCTTCCACTGAACCTGAACCTGTTGCAACAACTGTTTTCTCTAGACCTTCTGGTGTTAAAACAATCGCTGTTGCTGTTGGAATATTTTCTGTGCCATATTGCACCTGTACCATCTTTAGTTCAAAGAGTGGAACATCTTCTATTTGAACTTGCTGTTCTGTAAGAAGCGTTAGTAAATCTTCTTCCGTAATTTCTTTTTTACGGTCAGCCAATTTTTTAAATTCAGTAAATGCTTTATTTAGTTTTTCATCCGAAAGATGGAAGCCCATTGTTTCTGCTCGGTCACGGAATGCTGCGCGACCTGAGTGTTTACCAAGAACGAGCGGTACCTCCCCTTCACCAATAAGAGCAGGTGAAATAATCTCGTACGTTTCAGGATTTTTTAACACACCATCTTGGTGAATACCCGACTCGTGTGCAAATGCGTTTTTACCAACAATAGCTTTATTCGGCTGAATAACCACATTTGTGAGCTTACTGACTAATTGAGATGTACGCTTAATTTCTTGTAAATGAATACCTGTTTCTACAGGATAAATATCTTTACGGATATGAAGGGCAACTGCGATTTCTTCAAGCGCAACATTTCCAGCGCGCTCCCCAATACCGTTAATCGTACCCTCTACTTGTGAGGCACCATTTTCAATGGCTGCAATCGTGTTAGCGGTTGCCATCCCTAAATCATCATGGCAATGGGCAGAGAATTTTACCTTGTCAGCACCTTTAACGTTTTCAAGTAGGAATTTAAATAATGCACCATATTCTTGAGGTGATGCATATCCTACTGTGTCAGGTACATTTATGGTTGTCGCACCTGCCGCAACAACTTCATTCATAATACGTACTAAAAAGTCACGATCTGAGCGGAATGCATCTTCTGCAGACCATTGTACAAGCGAAAAGAATTTTTTCGCATATTTGACGGCTTCCACCGCTTGTTCTACCACTTGATCAGGTGATTTTTTTAGCTTGTATTCCATATGAATTGGAGAAGTGGCTAGGAAAATATGAATGTGTGGCTGTTCGGCCACTTTAATCGCATCCCACGTTGTGTCGATATCTTTTTGTATACAGCGGGCTAATCCTGTTACGATAGAGTTTTTTACCGTTCCTGCAATACGATGTACCGCATCAAAGTCACCGGGTGACGAAGCAGGAAAACCTGCTTCAATAATTGTCACTCCTAGGCGCTCCAGTTGCTTGGCGATTTCAATCTTCTCTGCGGTGTTTAGATTAATCCCAGCAGATTGTTCACCATCGCGAAGTGTTGTATCGAAAATATCAATTTTTCGCACTTGTCGCCACTTCTCTCACAACTTTTTCTTTACCTTCGTTGATGAATGGCATCATCGCACGTAATTTAGCACCAACTTCTTCGATTTGGTGATTTGCACCAGCTTCTTTGAATTTTGTATAGTCTGGACGACCGTTTTCGTTTTCTTGAATCCAGCGACGAGCGAATGTACCATCTTGGATATCCGTTAATACATCTTTCATACGAGCTTTTACAGAATCGTCGATAATACGTGGTCCTGCTACATAGTCACCCCACTCAGCTGTATCTGATACAGAGTAACGCATTGTTGCCATACCACCTTCAAACATTAGGTCAACAATTAATTTTAGTTCGTGAAGAGTTTCAAAGTACGCTAATTCTGGTTGATAACCAGCTTCTACTAATGTTTCAAACCCTGCTCTTACTAATTGTGTAGCACCACCACACAGTACTGCTTGCTCACCGAATAAATCAGTTTCAGTTTCTTCTTTGAATGATGTTTCAAGTAAACCGCCACGAGCTGCACCGATTCCTTTACCGTAAGCTAGAGCTAAATCTTTTGCTTGACCAGTTGCATCTTGATGAATTGCGAATAAGCCTGGTACACCAGCACCTTCTTGGAATTGACGACGAACTAAGTGTCCTGGACCTTTCGGTGCAACTAAAAATACGTCCACATCTGCTGGTGGTGTAATTTGACCGAAGTGAATGTTGAAGCCGTGTGCAAACATAAGTGCTTTACCTGCTTCAAGATGTGGAGCAATTTCAGCCTCATATACAGCTTTTTGACGCTCATCCGGAAGTAAAATTTGAATAACATCTGCTTCTTGCGATGCTTCAGCAACAGTCTTTACATCTAATCCATCCGCTTTTGCTGCATCGAAAGATCCGCCTGGACGTACTCCTACTACTACATCGAATCCTGACTCTTTAAGGTTAAGTGCATGTGCATGACCTTGTGAACCATAACCGATGATTGCGATTTTTCTCCCTTTTAATACGTCCTCGTTGATGTTTTGATCATAATACATAGTAGCCATTGTTTGTTTCCTCCTAATTTTTGGTTTGTTTTTTTAACTCCGGATGCCAGTAAACCACTAAGGGCTATGTATCCAAAGCTATCCATTTTATATGCAAACTATTTTAAAATAGAGAGCTGCGTAGTTGAGATTTTTTGTGTTTCACGAACAGATGCAGTAGCCCCTGTACGCGTTAATTCTTTAATACCATAAGGTCGAATTAGTTCAATAAAGGCATCAATCTTATCTGGATCCCCTACTACTTGATAAGTGACAACATTTTTCGCTGTATCAATAATTTGTGGACGGAATGGTTCAACAATTGAATTCATTTCCAGGCGTAAATTTGGTGGTGAAATTACCTTTACAAGTGCTAACTCGCGTAGCACGATTGATTTATCTGTAATGTCATTGACCTTTAACACATCAATTTGCTTTGATAATTGCTTCACTAGCTGTTCAATTTTACGCTCATCCTCTACGTTTACAACAAAAGTCATTTTCGAAGAGTTTGGCTGTTCAGTATGACCAACTGTGATTGATTCAATATTAAATTGACGCTTCATAAGTAAGCCTGTTACACGGTTTAAGACACCACTTTGGTTAATCACTGTTACTGTAATTACTCGTTTCAATTCTTTTTCACCCCAATCATTTCATGTAAGCCTTTGCCTGGTGCTACCATTGGGTAAACACATTGAAGTTGTTTTACACGACAATCAATTAACACTGGCTCATCAGAAAGTAGTGCCTCACGGAAAATACTCTCCGCTTCATCGATTGTGTTAATTCGATAGCCCTTCAAATCATATGCATCAGCTAATTTAACAAAGTCTGGTTGGATCGGCATTAGTGAAGATGAATAACGCTCCTCATAGAATGTTTCTTGCCATTGGCGTACCATTCCTAAACAGCTGTTATTTAAAATCACAATTTTTACCGGTAAGTTGAATTCTTGCAGTATAGAAAGCTCTTGCGCAGTCATTTGGAATCCTGCATCACCCACAATAGAAACAACTTTTTTGTCTGGCTTCGCAAACTGGGCGCCAATTGCAGCCGGGAAGCCGAAGCCCATCGTACCAAGTCCACCAGACGTTACCCATCCATGATCATTGTTTAATCGATAATATTGAGCAGCCCACATTTGATGCTGACCAACATCTGTCGTGACAATTGCATTACCTTCTGTAATTTTATGCACAAGCTCTAATGCTTCCTGCGGTAAAACTTCTTTGTCCCCCAGCTCCTTGCTGTACCATAATGGATATTCCTTTGTATGATTATTTAAGAATGTTAGCCAGTCTGTTGTATCCGGACCATCGAAGTCTTTTTTCAATAATGCTTTTAAAGCTTCTTTGGCATCTGCAACGATTGGAATATCTGTCGGCACGTTTTTTCCAATTTCCGCTGGATCAATATCGATGTGTACGATTGTTGCATGTGGAGCAAATGTTGCCAAATTACCAGTTAAACGGTCATCAAAGCGAGCTCCGATATTCAACAATAAGTCTGATTTTGTAATAGCTGTATTCGCTGTTACAGTTCCATGCATGCCTGCCATACCGATGAATAATTCGTGCTCTCCATGGATTGAACCAAGTCCTAGTAAAGTGTTTGCTACTGGAATTTGATATTTTTCAGCGAATGCAGTTAACTCTTCTTTGGCATCTGCAAAGAGTACACCTGCACCAGCTAAAATAACTGGATTTTTGGCCAACGAAATCGCCTGTATAGCCTTTTGAATTTGTAAATAATTTGGTTTGTACGTTGGTTGATAACCTGGTAAATATATTTCTTCAGGTGCCTGTGGTGGGTTCTCTACATCAAATAACATTTGAGACACGTTTTTCGGGAAATCCACTACAACAGGGCCCTTTCGACCAGTACTTGCAATATGGAAGGCCTCTTTAACAATACGCGGGATATCATTAACATCCTGCACCTGATAATTGTGCTTCGTAATTGGTGTCGTAATGCCCATAATATCGGCTTCTTGGAAAGCATCAGTACCAATCACAGCTGTTGAAACTTGACCTGTGAATACAACTAACGGAATGGAATCAATCATCGCATCAGCAATACCCGTTACTAAGTTCGTTGCCCCCGGGCCACTAGTTGCAATAACAACACCAGGTTTATTGGATACACGTGCATAACCTTCCGCCGCATGGATTGCACCTTGTTCATGTCTAGTTAAAATATGGCGAATCGGATTTTTATACATAGCATCATAAATTGGTAGTACCGCTCCACCTGGGTAACCAAAAACAATTTCAACACCTTGTTCATGTAGTGCCTGCACTAATACGTCAGCACCATCTTTCGCTTGATAGGTTTGTTCAGCTTTTGCTGATGTTGCTAATTCTTCTTTTTCATCGATAGAAACATTCGTACTCATCAAATATGCCTCCTTCTTTTCATTTAATTTCACATCAGTAATGCGCATCAGTGAAGTATTACTAGCTAGTTCTCTCCTTGAAAAGAGATGGCAGACTTTTTTTAACGTCGTTAAAAAAAAATAAAAAGCCTTTTTCTCCACACGCAAAGAACTACCTTACGTAGGGATGAAAAAGACTTTCCATGGTACCACCCTTTTTTATAGCAAATAATTGCTACCTCGTGAATAAATGTCAGCATTCATGCACCAATGCGAAATAATTCGCATCCAAAATGGTGTCATAAATCATCTATTCATTAATAACGAGCACTTTCGATTATGCCCGGAGCTATCTAATGGCGAACACGCGTTTAATAGCTCGCTCCGAGGGGATGTCGGATCTAGTTGTATCGCCGGCTTCCAGCACGACCGGCTCTCTGGTAGATACAAGGCTCTAGAACCTTTAACCTCATCAACGCTTTAACTTTTTAAATTTTCATAACGCCACCTGTAGAGGCGTTTGTTACTAATTTAGAATATCTTGCTAGCCAACCACGCTTAATTTTCGGTTCAAAGACCGGTAGTTTTGCATGACGTTCCGCTAATACTTCATCTGAAACTTCTAAATTGATTGTACGATTTGGTAGATCAATTGTGATCACGTCACCGTTCTCTACTAAAGCGATAGGACCGCCTTCTGCTGCCTCTGGTGAAATATGTCCGATTGAAATACCGCGAGATGCACCGGAGAAACGTCCATCTGTGATTAACGCAACCTTTGTACCTAGACCGCGACCTTGAATCGCAGACGTTGGTGCAAGCATTTCAGGCATCCCTGGGCCTCCTTTTGGTCCTTCATAGCGAATGACGACTACATGACCCTCTTCAACCGTTCCATTATCGATATTTTCCTGTGCCGCTTCTTGTGATTCAAAGACGATTGCTTCGCCCCTGAATACTTTGATAGAAGGGTCAACAGCTCCTACTTTAATAACTGAACCTTCTGGCGCGATATTACCAAATAAAACCGATAAACCACCAACTGGGCTATAAGGGTTATCTTTCGTACGAATAACTTCAGCATTTGTAATTTGATAATCCTTTACAAGCTCGCCCATTGTCACGCCTGCAACTGTTGGTCGATCTGGGTGAATAGCACCTGGAATAGATACCAATTCATTAATAATGGCACTAACGCCACCTGCTTTATTTATATCATCCATTGAAACATCTGAAGCAGGCATAATTTTCGCTAGATACGGAACACGCTCTGCTACTTTATTAATATCTTCAATGTTATAATCGATTTCAGCTTCATTGGCGATTGCTAATGTATGGAGGACTGTATTTGTCGAACCACCCATCGCCATATCAAGTGCAAATGCATCATCAATTGCTTCTTTAGTAATAATGTCACGAGGCTTGATGTCCTCTTTAATCATACGGACTAATTGTTTAGCAGCTTCTTTAATAAGCTTATGGCGCTCTTCAGAAGTAGCTACGATTGTTCCATTACCAGGTAAAGCTACTCCTAGCATTTCCATTAAGCAGTTCATAGAGTTTGCAGTAAACATTCCTGAACATGAACCACATGTTGGGCATGCATTATTTTCAATATCTAACAGCTCTTCAGATGACATTTTGCCTGATTTATGAGCTCCTACACCTTCAAAAACTGAAGTTAATGAAAGTTGCTTGCCAGTAGCAGAAGTACCTGCCTCCATTGGACCACCAGATACGAAAATTGATGGTACGTTCGTACGAACTGCTGCCATTAACATACCAGGTGTAATTTTGTCACAGTTTGGAATATAGAATACGCCATCAAACCAGTGTGCATTAATAACAGTTTCAGCAGAGTCCGCGATAATTTCACGGCTTGGTAACGAGTAACGCATACCAATGTGCCCCATTGCAATACCATCATCTACACCGATTGTGTTAAATTCGAATGGAATTGCACCTGCTTCAATAATGGCCTCTTTGACAATATCAGCAAATGTACGTAAATGAACGTGACCTGGTATAATGTCGATATAAGAATTACAAACCCCAATAAATGGCTTGCCTAAATCTTTCGCTTTTACTTTGCCTGTTGCATATAAAAGACTTCGATGTGGCGCACGATCTACGCCTACTTTAATCATGTCACTTCTCATTTTAAACGCCCCTCATTTATTGCTATGTTCGTTGCTATATACGAAATGTTCTGTCTATTTTATTTTTGCGTATATGTTAATCGCCTAAGACAACTAACTGCTGTAACGAACTTTTTAAATTGTTGTTATCATAGTACGAAAAAAAGGTCTCGTCAACAGTATTTTTTGAATTGTCTAAACAATTTAAAAAATCTACAAAATTTGAAATCGTTTTCATGCTGATTAATTGTCGTTTTTATCTCGCTTCTGTGAATATTTTGACATTTCGTTCAAATTTTAATTTTTTTAATAATCAACCAACATTTTTGCCAAATCTTTCAAAGGCGACGAACTGCAATGAAGGAGATAGCGCTTATAATGTAAATAATTTTCTTAAGTAACCTGTCAAAAACACATTATCAGGATCATATTGACTTCGAATAGCTAAAAACTTTTCGATATCTGGGTATAGCTCATATACATAATTAGCAGTTAAATGACTTAGTTTGCCCCAATGTGGTCGTCCCTTATATTTCTTCATCATCGTATGGACCCATTCAAAATAAGGCCCTTCCTGCATTCCTTTATACATATGAAAGGCAATAAACGCCGATTCTTGCCCTTGGGTAGGGCTTAAAAAACCTGCTTCACCTGCTGTCGTCCGACATTCTAATGGAAAATGCACATTAAAAATTCCACTTTTAAAGGTTGCGTGGATCTCCTCCATACATGACTCAAATTGCGTTAACGGAATAGCATATTCACTTTCTTGGAACTTTACGCTACGTGGAGACGGATAAATTTCATAGCTAATCCCCATTTTCTCCCCTTCGACAACATTGGCTGCTGCTAAGTTACTCATAGCACTACTAAACGATGGCTTCCATTTACAAAGCTCTGACATAGCAAAAAAAGCACCGTTCTCTACTATTTGAAGTTTCAATGTTTCAATTCTCTTACTCCATTCACTCTGATAAACAGGCGCTATAGCGTTCATACGCTTCACTTGAATTGTTTCACTACCAGGGAAATAAAACCACTCGACATGTCGATACTGTCGAATATCTTCGGCAAACATCGCCAGCCCATTTGCTAAAGTATCTCTTGTGCTTACAAAATGTAAGCTGTAAAGAGGGATTACCTTGATTGTTACTTTCACAAGCACACCAAGCATACCTAATGAAACATGTAAAGCTTCAGATAAATCATCCATTCCTCTCATATGCTCCCTATAAGTACCTGTACCATCTACAAAACCCCACCTTGTTACTGCTGAGGATAACGACCCGAGTGTTACACCCGTTCCATGGGTACCTGTTGACACTGCTCCTGCAATGGTTTGCTCCTGTATGTCTCCCATATTTATTAGGGCAAAGCCATGCTTCGCAAGTAATGGTCCTATTTCAGATAAATACGTTCCAGCCCAAAGAGTCGCTTCTTGTTTCTCCTCATTCACAGCAATAAGCCCACGCATATTATGTAAAGAAATTGCTATATGCTCAGGCATCGCAACAGCGCTAAAGGAGTGAGCTGCACCTGTGACTCGAACCGTTTTTCCTAATTCACGTGCATGACCCACGATATTTGTAACCTCTTCAATAGATCGAGGTAAGTACATTTCAGATGGATAAGAGATTACATTACCTGCCCAGTTTGTCCACTTCTCCCCATTTTTCCATTTATCTATAGAAAACATTGTCCATCCCCCCTATAGGTTGTATAAGCTCCTATATACTTGTCCCCTCTAACTCCATGTAGTTTTTGAAATCTTTCACAAAGTTCTCCAGCCTTAGCATGCCGGAAATATAGCGTGTCCCCTACATGAACTTTTTTATGTTTTACCTTAACGGGTGTCTGAACTTCTCCTGCGCCTTCTAGGTTAAGATATGAAAAAAAGGTTGGTTCATAGAATGCCGGTAATCGATCAGCACTAATTGCCCCAGACGCCGTATAGCCTCCGCCGTGACAAACAACAATATTTTTTTCGGGCCTTCTTGTAACACTTAAAGCAAATCCAGCTGCCTTTTCTAGCTGTAAATGCGTAAATTGGTCAAATAAAGCTGGTGCATAAAATGCAGAGCCAACCGTAATTTCTGTTACCTCCTTCTGATGTGCCGTGTATGTCATACTTCCCGAACCACCACCATTTACAAAGTGCAAGCTTGGAAAATAGGCTTTTATATGAGCAATGGCTAATCTACGAAACTGGGTAACTTGCTTTTTAGCTTGCAATTGCATTACTTCAATAAACTTTCCTTTCACAGCATTAGCTGGACGATTACCAACTCCTGCAATTTGAGCCTCGTAGCCCATCGCTCCAACCACCTCAATAAATGCTTGATTTTTAATATATTCGAGGAATGGTGTTAGTAACTCAAGTGAATGAAGCGAAGAGCGCTTTGTACCAAAATAAAGCAGCTTAAAATCAGTGGATACATTAATATCAATACATACGCGCACACGAACGCCTAGCTCTCGCCCTAGTTCCGCCAAAAATCGGACATGTTCCCACTTATCGACCATAAAAGTGACAGTTTTTTCTGCCTTTACGAAGTGTAATAACTGTCGAACAGCAGCCTCTTCCATCACCGGATATCCTAGTAGTAAATCGTCAAAATGCTGTTGAAGTAAAAAGATTGTTTCTGCTGCAGTAAATGTCATAAACCCCTTCACATTGGGGAGATTATTTTGTAAATAGCGTAATATCTCTATAGAACGAATCGATTTCGTAGCAATACGTATATTTTTCTGCCCACAGGAGTCGTGTACAGTCGCAATATTGTGATCCAGTGCATCAAAGTCCAACCAAGCAAATGGACGCTCTAGTTCATGGAACGCTCGATCAAATCTAGTGGTCATCCTATCACTCCTTTGTTTGTACTTTGTCTTTGACATTTACCGTAGAAATTCCTTTTAATATGTTTTTTCTATGCAAATTGTATCAAGACAAATAAAAACAACCGTGGACATATAATAAAATTTGCCTTCACGGTTGTTTTAATTATGGACAAGCATTTAACTCACCTTTCTATTTTTTAAGAGATTACGAGGAGAATATAAAATCCGCTGCTAAGTTTAATAACACTAGCAGATGTAAACCTGCAATAAGAAATCCTTGGCGATTTAAACGTTTCATAGCTGTCATATTCATATAGACCACTCTCCTTTTTTCACATTATACGCTCAGAAAAATCAATTTTCAAACTATTCGTAATATTAAATTTGATTCATTTTTCTGACAAACAGGCCCAAATATGGCATGATAAAAGGTGAAATTATACCTATAGGGAGAGTGAAAAGGTTGAAAAAGGCTTTATTAGTAATTGATTATACGTATGATTTTGTCGCTTCTGATGGAAAACTAACATGTGGGGAGCCCGGTCAAGCATTAGATAAAAAAATTTCATCCTTAATTCAAAAATTTATTGCTGACAAAGAATTTGTTGTTTTTGCGAATGATCTACATGAGGAAGATGATCCATTCCACCCTGAAACTAAACTATTTCCTCCTCATAATATACGCGGCACTAAAGGACGCCATTTATACGGGCAAGTTGGTGAACTGTATAACCTTCACAAAGATAAAGTAATGTGGCTCGACAAAACACGTTATAGCGCATTTGCCGGAACCAATTTATCGATTTTATTGAATGAACGAGGGATTAAAGAAATTCATTTAGTTGGCGTTTGTACTGATATTTGTATTTTACATACAGCAGTTGATGCATATAATTTGGGCATTTCAACGGTTGTTTATGCAGATGGTGTTGCAAGTTTTGATGCTACAGGTCATGAATGGGCATTGCGCCATTTTGAACACACTTTAGGTGCAACAGTTGTTAAGTAACCCATTTCGCATTGGCGTAATTGTAGTTAACTTCGCTACAGAAAACACTTACAGATGTTTTTGCGCGAAGCAAAGGCTTCAGTATCATTTAAATGAGATAAAAACGTATTGTGAATTTGTAATAATTACTAAGAAGCAAGACGCGTAATATACTCCATTCCGGGCATAACTAAGTAATCGCCATTATATCTTAGTTTAAGGAGATGAAAAAAATGATTAGCTTCATTTGGTATTTAATCATCGGCGGAGTATTAGGTTGGTTAGCTGGCGTCATTTTAGGTAAAGATGTACCTGGCGGCATAATCGGAAATATTGTTGCAGGGGTTGTCGGTTCGTGGATCGGTAGTATGGTTCTTGGCAACTGGGGTTGGCGAGTTAGTAATTTTTACGTATTCCCAGCATTAATTGGTGCCGTCGTGCTGATCTTCATCGTAAGCATTATTTTAAAGGGTATGCGTAAAGCAACCTAAATATGTAATAAAGAGCCATCATTTTTGATGGCTCTTTACTTGTTGTAAAAAAACAGATCAAGGAAATGATGAGATCATTAGCTCCCGCTTTCTTATGGGAGTTGAGTCCTGAAATGTAATGTTTGGTTTCGCTTTAATGAATGAGTTGCCAGGAGGTAAATGTTGTGGTTGATTTTCGTTACGACTGGGTGACTCCTTGGGGATCAGCAATAGAGGAACGAAGGCTAAAACCATCACATCCTGTGATGACGCCTTCGTGACCAACATCGTGTTGGCCCGAGACCCTGGAGCGAGCAGCGCGAGTGAAGCGGCTCATCGGACGCCCCCAGGAAGCTCTGCTCTGCGCGAAAGCGTAGCGTCAGCGGCAAATGTTTTATCTGTGCGAAAGCGTAGCGTCAGCAACAAAGCGCCCAGTCGGAACGGAAATCAACCATTCATTTTGCCGAAAGAATAAAGCCATTATTTACGAGCCGTTACTCTTCTTTATAAAGGACTGCTTCCTTTAGCTCATCATGATAGTCATTATATAAATTGAAATAATGTAACACCTTTTTAACATATTCATCACTGTGATTGTACTTAAAAACAGCTTGCTCTATATGACCATCTGCTGCACCATTTTTCGATAAATAATTGGCGGCACTAAATATAGCGTCCTCAATATCATAAGGATCTGCAATGCCGTCGCCATTAGCATCTATGCCATATCCACCATATTTTTTAATGGCTTCTAAATTCATTAATTCAGCCTTCGCTATATCCCCTTTTCCTAATCCCGAACAGGAAGGATGTTGCCAACCAACAAATGTGCAAGGCATAAATTGCATCGGACCTTCAGCCCCAGCTGATGAAACGAGCGATTTCATTGTAGAAAAGCGTGTTTCAATTCGATGATGGGCGGCAAGCAACGTCCAAGGCACACCGTATTTCTCTTCCGCTGCTACATAGATGGGAATATATTGCTCAGGAATGTTCATATCGAAATTTTGTTGAATTTCTTCTAGTTCTTTTTGCTTTGCTAATTTTTCAAATATAGTTAATGTTTGAAGTTCCTTCCATGCAAAAAAGGCGAAAACACAAACAGTTATCGCTATTGGTATTAATAAAGCTATCATGCCTAATTGAACGGAAGGTGATAGCATCGGTTTTGTCTTCTTTTTTTTCGCCATATGTCACACCTAATCTATTATACTATTTCTATTTTACCAAACTTACCGTTTTATGTAGTACATTTTTCTGATTATAATTACCCCTATTTTAACAGTTGAAAAGATAGGGAAAAATATAGTAAAATATAATTCGGTTAATTTTTATGGATAATTATAGGGAGGAATTTGTTTTGTGGAAAGACTTTAAAGAGTTTGCTATGAAAGGCAATATTGTCGATCTAGCAGTGGCAGTAGTAATCGGTGGTGCTTTCGGTAAAATTGTTACCTCCTTAGTTGAAAATATCATTATGCCATTAGTCGGTGTCTTAACTGGTGGTATTGATTTAACAAAAAGCTTTGCTTTTGGTTCAGGTGATGCTCAAATAAAATTTGGTGTATTTTTACAGTCTATTCTTGACTTTTTCATTATCGCCTTTGCAATTTTCATGGCATTACGAATTATGACCAAACTATCTCGTAAAAAAGAAGAGGCTGTTGTGGAAGAACCAGCACCAGAGTTGGATTCTAAAGAAGAGCTTCTAAAAGAAATTCGAGATTTATTAAAAAAAGAACAAGCTTAAACCATATTTAAAAAGGATTTGTCTACTTACCTCGGATATGCCGCGGTAAGAGGCAGATTCTTTTTTATTGAAGAGAATTTTTATGATCGCATGTTCCAGGGTTCAAATACGCCCACATGTTTTTCCGGTATTTCTTGTTTTATTGCATCAATAATTCCTTGGGCAATTTCATTATTTGTTAGCCATCTCGAGGAGTTGTTCTTTTCTATGACAAATCCAAGTTTCACTTCTCTGTATACTATATTAGAAGGTAAATAACTTTTTGTACGGTCATTTTTTATGAAAGAGCTACTTCCTTTTATATGGTATAAAATCATATTTTTTGTAGTAGGAATTACTTCTAAAACTGACTCCCAAACTCTTTTATCAGAGCCATGAATCCAAGCAATAATACAATCAAATGATCCATTTGTGTGCTGAGACTCTATTAATGCCAATTTAAAGCTATTGTAATTCGTATAATCAACTAATAAAGGTGACAATTTCGAATCATTTTTAACTTCATTTATCAAATTTTGCATTTTCTTTTGTTGTCTCCCGATAACGGTTACATGATTACCTTGCTGTATAAGCCATAAAGAAACATCCTTTAGCATTCCTGTTCCACCTATTACTAACCAATTTTTCATTTAATTTTCCTCCCTCACTTATCTCCTACTATTCCTAGACGATTTAATTTAAATAATCTCTCTAATTTTCTGAAATTACCTTGTCCTTCTTAAGTATACATGTTAAATTGGTAACAATTATTTAGAATATTGGGACAAGAAGTTCTAGTCTTTTAGATATTTTGACTCCCCGTTATTATGATGAAGAAAAGAGTGACGACATGACAAACAGCAGAAGTATTGAAACAAAACTTGTACAACTTGGGAATTTAAGTGATCCGATAACAGGTGCTGTCAACCCACCAATCCATTTATCGACAGCTTACAAACATACAGGTATCGGTGAATCCACTGGTTTTGATTACACACGTACAAAAAATCCAACTCGTGCCCTATTAGAAGCAGGAATTGCTGATTTAGAAAGCGGAGATATGGGCTTTGCCTGTAGCTCTGGTATGGCGGCCATTCAACTAGTTCTATCCTTGTTTAAACCAGGTGATGAATTAGTGGTGCCTGATGATTTATACGGTGGTACATATCGACTTTTTAATTTCTTTGAAGAAACATATAATATTAAGCCTGTCTACTCAAAATTTGAATCGGTTGAACAGGTAGAAGCATTAATCAACGACAATACGCGTGCTCTATTCATTGAAACGCCGACTAATCCGCTTATGCAAGAATTTGATTTGCAAATATATGCGGAATTAGCTCACAAACATGGGGCATGGTTAATTGTCGATAACACGTTCTATACACCCTATTTCCAACGTCCAATCGAATTAGGTGCAGACATTGTCCTTCATTCGGCGACTAAATATATTGGCGGACATAATGATGTGTTAGCTGGTTTAGTTGTCGCTAAGGGAGCTGAATTAGCGGAACGCATTGGCTTTATTCATAATGGTAGCGGTATGGTATTAGGTCCAATGGATTCCTGGTTACTTATTCGTGGATTAAAAACATTGCATCTTCGATTAAAGCAACACGATGCAAACGCAAAAGCAATTGCTGCCTATTTAGAGGAAGAAGAGCTTGTAACAGACGTACTCTACACAGGAAAAGGTGGTATGCTTTCATTCCGCTTGAAAAAGGCCGAGTGGGTTGACCCATTCCTTCGAAACTTGAAGTTAATTACATTCGCTGAAAGTCTTGGTGGTGTTGAAAGCTTTATTACGTATCCTGCTACTCAAACACATGCGGATATGCCTTATGAAGAGCGCATTGAACGTGGTGTATGTGACCGATTACTCCGCTTCTCTATTGGAGTTGAAGAGGCTGAAGATTTAATTGCGGATTTAAAACAAGTATTCGATATCCTTAGAAAAGAGGCTTAATGATGAAGCAGCATATTGAAACAAGCCTAATTCACGCAGGTGTTCGTGACGGCTATGAAAATAAAAAAGGTGCAGTGAATGTGCCTATGTATTTATCCTCTACTTTCCATCAGGAGCGTATCGATGAATTCGGCGAATATGATTATGCACGTTCTGGCAACCCTACGCGTGATGCATTAGAAAAAGCAGTAGCAGAGCTTGAAGGTGGTGTACGAGCACATGCATATTCTTCTGGAATTGCCGCTGTATCTGCGGCATTAATGTTATTATCTCAAGGTGATCATATGGTCATTACGGAGGATGTTTATGGAGGAACATACCGCTTCGTTTCAAAGGTCTTACCACGCTTCGGTATTTCTCATACTTTCGTCGATTTCACAGATTTAGCGGCTGTAGAAGCAGCCATTACACCAGCTACAAAGCTACTATATATGGAAACACCGTCGAATCCAACACTTGGTATCACAGATATTCGCGGAGTAGTAGCACTTGCCAAGCAGCATAATTGCTTAACGTTTTTAGATAATACTTTCATGACACCTTTACACCAACGTCCACTTGAGCTAGGTGTTGATGTTGTTATTCATAGTGCTACAAAGTTTTTATCTGGACACTCCGATATTATCGCAGGATTAACAGTCACTGCTGACGAAATGATTGGTCAGGATCTTTACTTTATCCAAAATTCATTCGGCAATATATTAGGTGTACAGGACTGCTTTACTTTATTGCAAAATATGAAAACAACAGATGTGCGTTTTAGTCGATCTACTGAATCGGCACAAAAGATTGCGGAGTTTTTAGACACAAATGCTCTTGTCGAGCAAGTATACTACCCAGGGCTTGCATCGCATCCTGGTTATGAGATTCATCAAAATCAGACCACGAGTGCAGGTGCAGTACTATCCTTCCGCCTACCAAGCTATGAAGCTGCAAAAGCACTTGTAGATGCGATGAAAATTCCAGTGTTCGCTGTCTCTCTCGGTGGCGTTGAATCGATTTTATCCTACCCTGCTAAAATGAGTCATGCAGCTATGGAGCCTGAGGAGCGTGCAAAACGTGGTATTACTGATGGTTTATTACGTTTCTCAGTAGGGCTCGAGCATGTTGATGATCTGATTGCAGATTTCGCTCAAGCATTAGAGGTTGCCGCAAAGGCAATATAATAGAACAACCGCGTTTCCGAAATTTAGGAACGCGGTTTTGTTAATCTTGTACCTTCTTGATGATTCAGTTGTTCACACGTGCTAGCACTCGATATAAATAATCTCCATGTCCCTTCGCTAGTGTTACTTCTAGTTCATCTGATATCCAGTAAAATGAAAATTCTAAGCCTGCCTCGTTTACACCTGTCGGACAATGCTTCCACGAATCTCGGTTTTCATTTGTCGTTATATGATAAAAATAGCGCTTTTGTAATACCCCTGAATGATGATTAAAATAATCTTGGGCAATTAACCCTTTAACGACTAAATTGGCTAACCCTGTTTCCTCAAACATCTCACGAGTTACAGCTTCTAGCGGTGTTTCCCCTTCCTCTACCGTGCCTTTAGGAATTTGAATCCCTGCTCCTTCTGTATTTTGCTCAAATACTAGCACTTGTAACTGACCCTCATGCTCTCTCGTAATATAGCCAAATGATTTTTCAACAACTTGCATGAAGTCATCCCCTTTCTCGTAATTAATGTTACAATAAATAGAAAAATTGGAATTGTAGGTGAATAGTATTGAGTTCAATTATACGACATATGCAAAAGAATGACATCATTTCTGTGCAAGAAATTGCCAAAAAAAGTTGGCACCAAACATACGAAGGAATTATCCCTCACGAGGTTCAAGATCGTTTTTTACAAGTTGCTTATAGTAGGGACCGATTGCTAAGTCGTTTGGAAAATAGTCTATTTTTAGTTGCTATACTTGAAGAATCGATCGTAGGCTTTGCGAATTTTTCAAATGTTGTAGATCGAGAGGCAGAGCTATTCTCAATATATTTACTTCCTGAAACTCAGGGCAAAGGTATTGGTACAGCCCTATTACAAGAAGGGATCAAAGCGCTTCCAGATTTAACGTCACTTTTAGTTTGTGTAGAAAAGGAAAATACGATTGGTATGAACTTTTACCATGCAAAAGGCTTTAAAAAAATAGAGGAATTTGACGAGTTATTTGATGGCCATTTATTGAAAACAGTTAAACTTGGCTTAACACTAACTGCTTAGTGTAACGGCGTTAAAACTCACTCCGTTACACATTTTATATGTAATCTATGCAAGATGGATTTGCTCGGATTGGATGACAAGTGCTGTTAAGCCTGAATGACTCCCAGATTCATGCGCCTCTCCTGTTTGCCAAAGAACACCTTCCCCAGTCTTTATATTTACTTTCTCCTGGTCCTCACCACAAACCCATCCTCCTCCCTGAATAACAATAAATAACTGTGGTACAGGCGCCTCATGCATCCCAACAACACCACCAGGCTCTATATAAATGAAGCCAATATTGGCAGGCTCTACCGACTTCATGATTTTCGTATAGAAAGCATCTATCGATTGATAATTATTGATTTGATTGGCACATTCTTGTGTGAAATTATATTTTTTCAAGGTATTATATTTTCCTTTCAAATTTTTACTACTATCCTATTTTTATTGTGTTTGACTATTGCTTATATTATAAATTGATTTCGTCCTTCTGATGTAAAGTAATCAATTTCTTCTTGAATATCTGGATTGTATTCGAGGGGTTCTATCGTCACTGTTGTACCTTTTTCATACTCACCATATTCTCTAATATAAGACCTACTACTAGAGTCATCTTTAATATTAACAAACATTTCATAATCTAATTCACCTTCAAAATGCAATACACAGTACACTACATATTCGTTTTCATAACAAGTTTTACATAAACCTTCATCATATGGATCACAATCTTCATCAGAATCAAAAGCAACATGCTGTCCACATGCTTCACACTCATATTCTGCAACTAATGACATATCGAATTCCTCCTCTATGTTTATAAATTAATTAAATAAAATTTGTGTTAAAGATTATATCGGATTAATTACAAATAATTGAAGATAAAATAATAATTGGTTTATTTATAACGTGGTTGATTTCCGATTCGACTGGGCGTTTTCGGAGCGTCCGATTTCCACTCCAATCTATTAAGAGATAATAAAGATCTTTAATTTACAATAAAGTCCTTTATAAAAAAATAATAAAGTTGTTTAATTCTCATTGAACTAAAGGTGCAATTTGGTTGTATAAGGGAAACATGGTTTTTATTGTAATCTATGTAATAATAGATGTATTAAAACATAATTCAGGGAGGTTTTTATGCAAACTGCAATACCAGCTAATTCTATGTTTCTAATTATTGGATTGTTCATTTTAGTTCGTAGAATCCGTTCTATGTACAAACCAACCAAAGGCAGAGGAGTGCGAATAATTCTTCCTCTTCTATTTTTAACACCAGGATTTTCATTTTTTCTAAACGTTTCTGGGAACGTCACTTACCTTCAATTATTTATAGCAATTTTTTTAGGAGTGGGTTTTTCTATTCCTCTTATTTTATGGTCAGATTATGAAATACGAAATGATGGTTTAATTTATGCTAAGAAAAGTCCTGCTTTTATAATTACTTTCGCCATTATGATTGCTTTACGTTATTATTTTCGACAACATATTTCTACTATCGAACCAGGTACACTCAGTATGCTAATTTTCTTACTTGTTATTTGTTATTTAATTCCTTGGAGAATAGCTTGCTATATAAAGTATAGAAAGGTTCTTAAACTACAAAATACAGTCAGTTTGTAGAACTTCGTATATCTCTAACACCCTCCAAAATGAAACAAGAAGTATAAGTTTGTGAATAAATGCACTTAAACTCCCATGAAAGAACTGGAATCATCTTTCATTTTCTGTGGTGAAGTGCTGATTTTTGCGCTTCATGGATGGCTAACTGGGAGCTTTTGTGAAAGAAGAATTGATTGATTTTAAGGTTATGATTGTGTTTGAGTTATTCAATTAAAGGGCGTGATTGTTGAAGAAACAAATGATTATTTGCTGTGGTATTAGTGGTGGAAAATTTAATGTTGTAGTAGCAAATGTGTTCATATGTTGTACAAAAAGGATAGATACAAGCAGGTATAATTCCTGTTCATCTCATGTAATTTATATAACCGATAATGATTGAGTAATCACAAAGGAGCCGATTATATGATTACCTTTTTAGAAAACGCAATGAATTTAGCATTTATAATAATTGTTATTTCTAGTGCTATTTATTGTAGGAAACTTAAACTTACGAAGTGGAAAAGAAAACTTTCTAAAGGCGAAATGACAATGTATATTCTGACTGCAACCGCACTACCTATTTATGGAATTCTCTATTTAGTCTTTCTTTTTGAAAAATAAAAAGAGTTTTCATTAAGGTTTACGATTACCTATTTGTCAGATATACATAGTGATAAAAGGAAGGGGTAGAACGACACTCCTGGTTATTTGTTTATCTTTTCAATCAGCAACTTTTCCACTTGTGTTTCAATGTCTGATTAGCGTAACGAAGTACTACATCATCACCAGCCGTTGCAACTTGGACGTCACTAAAGTAGTCATCCACTGGTTGCCAACCTACTACTCGGATACGAAGTTGTGTAAGGCTGTTTTCGAAAAGATTGTTGCTATTTAACTAACGGAGCAGGTTAGCATAATAAAGAAAGAAATAAGTTATAAAAAGAGAATATTTAGTATAGTTTTTGAAAGGGGTTAGAGATATGAGTAAAATATCTTTTTTTGAGTTAGAAAAGAAACTTAAAAGTATTAGAATTGAAGCATTTGTCATTTATAAAGGGAATACACGGATATTCGAATACTTGAAGAATAAAAAGGTTATAAAAAAGCCGTCAAAGGTTTATTCCATTACAAAAAGCATTGTTTCTATATTAATTGGAATTATGGTAGATAAAGGTTTAATTAAAAATATTCACGAACCCATACAAAACTATTTTCCAGAAATATTAGAGTCTAATGATCCGCAAAAGAAAGAAATTACAATATTTCATTTACTGACCATGACTTCGGGTTTAAAAATAGGAAATTTCCAAGGATCGAAAAATTGGGTTAAATTCATACTAGGACAACCAATTATACATAAACCAGGTTCAACTTTTCAGTATAATTCAGGAGACTCTCATTTACTAAGTGCGATAATACAAAAAATTTCTGGAATTCCTACCGCTTCATTTGCTGAAAAATATCTATTCCGTCCATTAGGGATAAATAAATACACTTGGCAAAAGGACCCACAAGGAATTCATGGGGGTGGTTTCAGTATTTCATTAAATCTAGAGGATATGGTGAAGATTGGATTATTATTTTTAAACGAAGGGCGATTTAATTCAAATCAGGTGATTTCATCCAACTGGCTCCTTCAAGTAAAAAGACCATATAAACAAGTTGAAACCACAAAAGACGGAACATATGGATATGGTTATCAGCTATGGACTTATGAAGATACTAATACTAACACCCCGATTGATTATTACTATGCTAACGGCTTATTTGGACAATATATATTTATTGTTCCTAAGTTAAATATTATGGCTGTGGCAAAAAGCCATATACAAAATGAACAGCAATCTGCACCGAGACTTTTTTTCGAAGAGCTATTAGGTAGTTGGCAGGATGAGGGAGACATATGAGCAAGCCAAACTTCGGTTCCTCCTCTTCTGATATCATACTAATTTCTTCTTTAACGACGGGTGCTTTACTTCAAGATGGGATTCACGGAAGAATTGTAGAAGAATGTTTGAAGACTATTATTGTTTGCAAAGGGAGAATAAATATTGTAGTATCCATTTGATTGTATTACCGAATATTTGTTGATTCCATTCTAAACTGTAACGATGCTCTTATATTTTTATCTCAAAATTAAATAACTATATTATCACATTACACAATCAACTTTTATTAAATAAAAAATACCTCTAACTTTTAGGTGTTTATTCCAGTTAAAACTATGTGGTTTATGAAAATAAAAAAACCCAGAATATGTTCTGGGCTTGATGACACTTACTTTTCTAGCATGATTAAAACTGTCGGGCTCTTGCTTCACTTCTCAAGATACGGTTATGGAGAGTAATCTCCGTTTCACCATTTACTTGAGATTTTGAATGCTTAATCCTTGACCAGTTGCGGTGGATTTTTTGAGATTTTGGGTCTAAGTGTTCGAACCTACTCATTCGTGCCATCCTCCTCATCAATATAGATTTCATAAGTGAAACCTTTTTTAGTATGACCTTGCGATTAAAAATTATTCAGTTTTCTATCATCTATCACCATTATCCCCACACTTCTTGCAATGTACTTCTAAATAACGCATCTAATTTTTGTGTAGGATCATCGATTTTAACGTGGAGATTTTTACAGTATGTCTCTATATGCTCTATTTCTTTATCTAAATACTCATTAATACTTTTAATTCGCGGCTCCAAATTTAGTTCATCACCAGCCATTTTTCTCTGTAAAAGTTGCTGAATTTCGGTTTTTAATGGACCCTCAGAAATGATTTCATTTAATAATTCCTGAAAATCAATTGGTGGAACTGTATTGTTTTTCTCTATCCATTTACATGCTAAAACTGGTCTAAGGACATAGAAATATTTTTTTATTTTCACTTCTGAGCTCTGTAAATACTCTCGATAATTGTTTTTAGCCATATTTAAATAATGATACAAACATGCATTTGGATAAAATACTTCTCTTTCCAGTAACCGTACATTGTCAATAAATGAATATTGTTGGTCATACACAATATTGCTTCGTAACCATTCTAATAGAGGTGGATTACTTTTGCGAAATAGCTTTAAGGCTTTTGTTATTTCCCAACCACTAATATCCAACAAATCATTAATAGGTACTTCAATAACATCCCTCTTAGCACCAATACCTTGAGGATCAATTGAAAGATACCACTGAGGTTGATGTATATATATGAAACGCACATCATAATCACTATCCTTGGAAGGAAATCCCCAAGCTCGACTACCTGATTCTACAGCATATAATATTTTTACTTGATACTCACTTTCAATTTCTTTTAATTTACTTAGTATTATTTCCTTCATGTAAATACCACTTTCTAAATAAGTCTTTTAAAGCATCTGGCTTGTATCAACTTTACCTGTATGATCACATACTCTCAGTTGGTTTCGACCGCTTTCCTTTGCAATATAAAGTGCTTGATCCGCCTTGTCAAGTAGCTCGTAAAATGTTGAAATGTTTTTAGAATGACCGTACCCTGCGATGCCAATACTCACTGTCACATTAATCTCAACATCATCCGCATGATAAGGATGATGTTCAACATGCTTTCGAACTCTTTCCGCTATCTTTACTGCGCTCTCTAACGTTGTATTTGGGGATAAAATGACAAACTCCTCTCCCCCATACCTTGTAATAATGTCGATTCTTCGCACAGAATTTGTAATGATATTTGCTACGTGCTTTAGGACTTCATCACCGATTAAATGTCCATATGTGTCATTGACCTTTTTGAAGAAATCAATATCAATCGCTATACATGAACAATAGTTTTGTTCTTCTAAACATTTCTGAAAAACAAGCTCCCCCTGCTCAATCAAATAACGCCGATTGTACAGCTTCGTCAACTGACAAGTAATCGATAATTCTTTCAGTAAGATGGTATCTGTTTTCACCTTAGCGCTCATTTCGTTGAAGGACGAACAAAGCTCCTGAAAATCATGCGCATAAGGTGCCAGCTGTTGTTCATCTATTTGATAATCATAAAAACCTTGTTCTACCTTTCTAACGCCTGTAAGAAGCTGCTGGATTGGTTCTTCAATTTTTTTAGAAAGATGTAACATCATTTTAATCGTAAAAAATGAACCTGCTACTAAACATAAGGTTATCAATAAAATTCTAATGATTAATGGTTTATACGCTTCTAACAGGCCCATTTCTGATATGATAAACCATTTCCCTTCATTTATAGGCTTACTTTTTGCAAGAACCCGCTTATTATTCGCATCTTTATAAAGCTCTAGGTCACTTTTTTTAGCTGCGCTCAGGATATGTTCATCCACTAAATAATTACCAGAAGACCGGTGTTGTTTATGATTAAATTCTGTGAGCATAGTACCTTCCTGATCGATAATATAAGCTTGACCTAAAAAGCCAACTCTTGATTCATGTAGCAGTTGATCGATTGTGTCTAAATTTACAGCGCCAAAAACTACACCATTAAATTGTTGTTGTGCATTAAGAATCGGTGAAGCAAATGCAAGTATAGGCTTCTTAGTAACTTTACTAATTAAAATATCTGTTATATATGGTTGTTTCGTTTTTTTAGCAACCTGAAAATACTTACGATAATCCTTTACATCCATTCCAACACCAACACCAGTTGCACTATATTCAGTAACTGTATCAAATTGTACGATGCCTTCTTTATTTACGAATATTAAGTCTGTAAAATCTGTTTTTTCTTTAAAATCTTGAAAAAAAGCCTGCGATTTTTCAAGATTATAGTCCTTTACAAAATCTAAATTAGCAATTGTATGTATATCACTGGATCGTTCTGATAACCAGCTTTCAAAAAAATATGTTTGAGCATCCAAATATTGCGTCATCTCTTCATTTTGATGCTGAATCGTTTGCCGATATTCAATATAAAGCGTTGGAATAAAAATACATAGACCAATAATAAAAGTAATCCATACAAGCGCTCGATGAAGCTGACCTTTTATCGTGTTCGGTCGTAGAAAATTTTTCAAAACCCTCAAAGCACTAACCTCCAAATTAATCTAAACATTTCCTAAAAATGGGCAATAAATAGTATTTATTCATTAAAAATACCACAACCGAATGATTGTGGCAGTGAGAAATTTAACTTCTTACAGCAAATGTTTTATGTAACGTAAGTGAAACGGCAGTTATAGAAGTCTCCCACCTCTATAGGCGGTGAGATAGATGCGGGTTTTAATTTACTTTCCAGCGGGTGTCCATACATCCACTGAAAGGAGGAACTCAGTCTAAGAACGCCACGTCCTGTGGCAACGACTGAGTGACCAACATCACGTTGGCCCAAAGCCTCCGGCGGATATCACGCAATTATGCCGAGGCATAATTGATTAGTTGATAAAATTTATTGCAATAAAATTTGGAGAATTGTAATAAATACAGCCGCAACTATGGGCACTATTTTTAAAGAGGTGTAGCCGACTGAAGATGTACATATTGGCTCTAACGGATCCTTCGTTGGTGACGCTAAATATTGAAGAAAACGTTGCCAGCGACTTTTCTTGTAGGTCATTAGCTGCTTAGGAATCTCCACTTTATCTTGATCTAAGCTGTCTTTTAACCATTGCTCCTTTTGAAATTCATCCTTAAGCATCGAAATCCTCCTTTAGCTCTTCCTTTAAAGTCCTTATCGCATTATGTAGCCTTGATTTAACTGTGCCAAGTGGAATGGACAAAATTTGTGCAATTTCCTCCTGTGGCAAATCATGATAGTAAACAAGCAAAATTACCGCTCGTTGCTTTTCGGGTAATTGAAGTATCGCTTCTTGTATCGTTAATTTCTCGTCAGCAGTCATCCTATGACTTGACGTCGGTACTAAAAACGGGAAGAGCGTGCGCCATTTTTTCCGCCGATTCAATTTATTAATCATTAAGCGATAGGCAATTTGAAATAAAAAAGCTTTCACCGTTCCCTTTTGTTGATCAAAATCTTGTTTTATATATTGTAAACGCTCAAAGGTATCTTGCACAATATCAATGCTTAGCTGATCTTCCCGAGTATAGCGAAATAAAAAGCAGTACAATGGCTCATACAAACGACTATAGAGCTGTTCAAATCCCTCGACATCGCCGTTTATATAGGCCTCCATCCACTCCTCATTGCTCATCATCTAGCTCATCCCCCCAATGAGCCTTAATGGCCTTCAATGTCACGGACACACGTGAAACTAAATATACGACTGTTACAATGACCCATGCTTGCGATTGGTTTGTAAAAAACTGCACATATGGATTTTCGATTGTTTTGCCAGAAGACACGAGCATATTTAATGCCTGCACACAAAGTATCGTATAAATAGCTAAGACAAGCGTTAATGTATCAAACACGTTCCAGCGTAAAAAAACAGTTGATTTTTTATAGTTAATTTTCCCATTTTCACGCACAGTATATTTTAACCCCATGGCAATAGCAATCACTATGATTACTACCATCATGATGCCGCCAACAATAAGAGACACTAACCATCCAATTTCCATCAAATCACCTACTTACTTGTATATACTTTTTTAGCGATGGCTGCTAGTACCAAGCTAAGAATTGTTAAAATCATAAAATACTGATATTGCGGAAGCCAAGTTTCGCCTATTAAATTTAAAGACACTTGCAAGCTATCAAATAAATAGAGCATTGGGTTCCAGATTAAGAAAATAAAATAATCCTGGGGGTTTTTTCCCGCTAATGTTAAAAACATCGATGTCATTTGTATCGAAAACATAAATATCAACATAATCGGTTGCAACATACTTGTTGCCACTTTTTCATTTTTAAATAGACCTGCCAATATAAAACTCAATGGATATAACGCCAGTAACACAAAGTTACTCATTAAAATAATTAGCAAAAATGAAGATAATGAAATATCAATAATAAAAGAGTAGCCAATGATTAGTAACACTAAGAATAGATTTAATAAAGTAAAAACACCGATTCCCATCCCTATAAAGTAAGTGTGTGGCTTAATATCTGTACGCTGCACCCATTGGAGGGTTTTATTGGCTTTCATATCTGCTAAATAGATTGTAGCACTAGAAAAACAAAAGAAAAAGATTAACATTATTATAGAAATCGGTAAAAACTGACCTTTAATCAAAAAATTAAATGATTCTTCAGTCATCGCGCTTTTAGCAAAAAATGATATACCCAAAAAGATATAAGCTGGCAACAAATTCCCAATAGTCATTCCTAGGCTACGAATATTTTCTAACATATACATGCGTGCAATTTGTTTCATCATCCCGCTCTTCCTCCTAAAATTTGGCCTGTCACTTCATAGTAGAGTCCTTCGATTCCCGGCAATTTCGCCTCAGTGTATTTTCTATAGAGCTCATCCTGTGTGCTATTTTCAATAAGCTTCCCGTCTTTTAAGATCACTACATAATCAAATAACGGCTCTAATCCTGCCACTTCATGACTAATAATGATAATCATTTTGTTACGTTGACGAATTTCATCTTGTAAGTAAAACATCAATTGCTTTTTCTTCGTTAAATCTAAATCAGCAAACGGCTCATCTAAAATGATGATTGGTTTATTTAATAAAAAAGATAGATAGATTGATACTGCTTTTCTCTGACCGCCTGAAGCATTTTTCAATAAGATGTGGTCATAAGTCGGTAACCCTAATATTTCATATAGCTCTCCCAAATCAACCTTATTGTTCGTCAATTTAGTAAAAAGAGTGATCACTTCACGAATTTTCAGATGCTGATAACTCGAAAAAAATTGGTACTGCAGCGCAACTTGCTCTTGTACATGTTGAGACGTCTCATTGAATACAATGGTACCTCCATCAGGTTTTACATCTCCAGCTATACATTTTGATAATGTAGATTTACCCGCTCCATTCTGACCTAATAATAAATAACAATACCCCATTTTAAATGTAGCCGACACACCATCCAAAACGTTCACACCATTATATTTTTTCACAATATCCTTCACAATAAGCTCCAAAATAATCCCTCCTTATTTTTATGTTCACTGACTATACAAACGGCAATTGGAAAAGGTTCATTTTATTTTTAAAAAAATGAAATAAAATTATATGTTTCCATATAATAATTTTTATATATAAAATACATAATTATTGGGAATTAAGTAAAGATAAAGGAATATCATCTTAATATGGCTCTGATGAAAGAAGTTTGATGAGCGGTTGGGGAAGAAGTTTTTATTTTGTTTTCCTGCACGATTAATAATACTAACTTAAAAGGGAGTTACCTAAGTGCGCGATTTTGAAGAACTTAAGTATTTTTTAGAACCTCATTTTGGTTCGAAGATAGGCTGGGAGCTAATCGAATACGCTGTTATTGAACATCGACAATTAAGTAAAAAAGAACGATCCAAATTCAAAAAAGAACTTTTATATATGAAACAACTGTTAGAACAACATCAATATGAAAAAATACAACAAATTATTAAGAAGAATAATTTAGAAAATACAAAGCTTTACAATATTGATAAAATGCAAAAATTTATTGATAAAGTTTTACCTATTATTGAGAAATATGAATTTAAAAAAGGTATCCCTTATGTCCCCTTTAAAGCTTTAAATTATTTGTTTGATACAATTATTACTCCACCTAAAACAAAATTATCTTTCGATTTTATTGCTATAGATATTAAAAGAGAAGGAGATACATTTATACATCATATCTTGCAAGATTTAAAATATGTAGAAAAAGCGTTTATGGAGAAAGATGAAGCTAACATTCAAAAGTTACTACAACTTTCCAAAGAAAAAGGGGTTACTATTTTTGAATCACAACATCGAGATGAATTTATCCAAGTAGTAACGAACGAATTAAGTTAAGAAACAAGTGTGTCTTAAAAGAGAATTCACTAAATAAAACGGCCACTAAATTTTTTTTCTATTAAATTACGCTTTAGTAAATGGCAACACCGAGACTTTTGGGTACATGCAAAAAGACCTCTCACTGTGTTTTATTAGAAGTCAAGAGATACAGTAATGTATTTAAATACATTACTATTTTAAGCTGAACTAATTTTTGGATTAGTTCAGTTTATATTTGTGATAAAAGATAAAATTCAAACTAAAAGTATATTATTTGTGAGGTCTTAAATTATGAATGATTGAACTATAGGGGAAGAATAGTAGTCAAGAATATGACGAATGAACAATTATTTAATAAAATGGATTATAGATTAACTACTTTTGTAGGAGGACACTATGGTAAACTTAACAGAATATCTGTACAAAAAGACAGAACCGATTATTGGAAGTTGGAATGAGGAAGGAATATACGCATTATCTTTTTTTGTATATACAAATGAAGATAATATCCCTAATTTTGTAATCAGTTATAATACTGAGGAAGATTGTGAGTATAGTCCACAGCTCAGCGAGCAGAGATGGAATTACGCCTTTTGGAGACAAGATGAAAATGAAATTATTGGTGATGAAAAATCAACAAATATTTTATTACAATGGTTTAAGGAAAATGGCGTAAAAGATATTGGGTACGAGGACGAAACATTAATGTTTGATGAGGATTATAATTATATAGGAAAAGGACCAAACGGATATTATGAGTTATTACAGATAGTTTCTAATGTAGCAAAAATATTACACGACAATAAAGTTATTATTAATACTTTTAAAAGAGAAATACCCATAATTATTCACGATTTGGAATACTCTTGGTTTTCAGAAGAAACAACAAAAAATGGAAACCCTAATGGAATAGCCGAGATATTCTTGGAAGCATTACGCCAAGAATTTCCAGAGTGAATTCTTGTATGTATTGAACAATTTACTTTCGATATGTTTCGGGAAAATTCATACCAATACATTTATTTACACCTCACAGAATGCTGATTATTGTAAATTTATATAATCATTTATTATATCAATAGAAATGAAACAAAATAAAAAACGTACACCACTAAATTGATTTTAGTAATGTACGTTTTATAATATGTGCAATATTTTAGACAAGTTATGCTGTAATAAACTATCAGTACATTTACTTACAGAGTAGAAAGGTCTTTTCTACTCCCTTCAGGAATTAACCACGCATTTCCCTTGCTAAATACAGAATAAAGTCTCCATCTACTGGAGAGTTTAGCTAGTTTCTTATTTTCACAAACACTTTTGTCAAAAAATCATTTGGATGTAACTCAATATTTGGTTTGATATTAATTGAGTTTACTACTTCGGATGGGATTAGCCCCTTTATGTATTGCTCCATAAACATTCCTTCTGTCTTAAGGGATTGCTCCGTAAGCCATTCCTGCAAGCGACTATAGCCAAAATTCAACTCTGAATACGGTCCCTTTATATTTATACAAGCATACCTGCCTTCCGGTATTACTTTAATATACTCCGCCAGTTGAGTTGCTTTTATTGGCACCAATAGTTCAACATCTGCTACATTTTGCTTCTTGTCCTGTTGATGAAAAATTGCAGTAAGCTTCCCTTCTATCTCAAATTGATAGGCATAAATTCGTTCAAATAATTTTTGTACTAGCCTATCCATTTCAATAATATTGATTTTTTCACGGATGGAAAGCACCTGTATTTTTGGTCGTTTTTCTATGTAACAACTTGATAATGTTGGCTTTGGATTAAATATCTCAGCGTTCTTAATAGAATTTTTTACTTGGACAATATTTTGAATTTGTTCAGCGATTATTTCTTGTTGATGCTCTAATTCCTGAACTTTTTTATGTAATCTTAGCTTTAAATCTTGCTTATCATTTTTCCCTTTTAGAACCTGTTCAATTTCTTTTAATGAAAAATGACAGTCTTTTAGAACCTGAATAGTATTCAGCTCTTTCATTTTATCGTAATCATAATAACGATAGCCTGTCACTTCATCTATAAAAGATGGCTCGAGTAACCCAATATCGCTATAGTAACGAATAGTTTTTACTGGGACATTACACAGATTCGAAAATTTCCCAATGCTGTACATAAGAACACCTTCTTTTTAATTTAGTTGAATTCGATTCATCGTGCTATTTCATTCAACTTGAATGAATTGAATTATATCTCTCCTTGCTTAGTTATTGTACGATAAAATGGTAGTAATTGTTTCAAAATATAATGAACGTGAGGTTGATTTAAGCGTCCAATGAACCGCCCTGCTCTGAGTCTCATCGCTCTTATCAATGAATAAACATTGTATACGTTTTAACAACGATCATCGATAACTTGCCCACATACAGAAGGTGAAAGGATGCCTAAAAACGAAAAGAGTATGCTCATGATTTTTTGATTTTGAGCATACTCTTTTCGTTATTTTCTAATCTGTTTCGTATGTGCATTACTTTGTTCCCGCGCGGATTGGTCTTCTTCGCTCGGGATTTGCCCTTGCTTTCGCGGGTTTTCCTTGCTTCCGCGGGTATTTACCCTGCTTTCGCGGATTTCCCCTGCTTCCGCGGGTATTTGCCTTGCTTCCGCGGGTATTTACCCTGCTTCCGCGGGTATTTACCCTGCTTCCGCGGGTATTCGCCTTGCTTCCGCGGGTATTTACCTTGTTTCCGCGGGTATTCATCCTCTTCGCGCGAGATCTACCCTTTTCGCGGGTATTCATCCTGCTTCCGCGGGTATTCACCCTGCTTCCGCGGGTATTCGCCTTGCTTCCGCGGGTATTTACCCTGTTTCCGCGGGTATTTACCTTGTTTCCGCGGGTATTCATCCTCTTCGCGCGAGATCTACCCTTTTCGCGGGTATTTACCCTGCTTTCGCGGATTTCCCCTGCTTCCGCGGGTATTCACCCTGCTTTCGCGGATTTCCCCTGCTTCCGCGGGTATTCATCCTCTTCACGCGAGATCTACCCTTTTCGCGGGTATTCCCTGCTTTCGCGGGTATTTACCTTGCTTCCGCGGGTATTTACCTTGTTTCCGCGGGTATTCATCCTCTTCGCGCGAGATCTACCCTTTTCGCGGGTATTCATCCTCTTCGCGTAGTTCACCTTGTATAGAAACTTATTTTTTAAAACGATTACGTGTACTGGTTTACACAAGTGTGAAAATAGTAAGACCTATAAAGAGAACGAGCCTGATGATAAATGCCCATCCGTTTTAAATAGCTCGTTCAGTCCCCATAATAGTAATCAAAAACAGTAGACGGACATCACTTTGCCCATAAATATCGCAAGTGCTTTTTCGTTATATTTCTCTTTCTCACTATCGGACATCGTATTATAGCCCGCTAATCAATTATGCCTTGGCATAATTGCGTCCGGAATCGGCTTTGTGCTTAGACCTGCACGAGGGCCGACACGATGTCGGTCATTTCTGTAATGCCACAGGACGTGGCGTTTTTACCGATGCAGGTCAGTTAGCCGTTATCGCATGGATGCGATGATTTTAGGCTAACATCCCCTAAGAACTCCTTTCCGATTCTGTGACATCCGCCGGAGGCTTTAATTTCTTTCAGCAGTTGTTTGGACACCTGCTGAAAGAAATTAAAAATGCACCTTTTCCTTGTGATATAACAATTGCAAAGATTAGGAACGGAGTCATTATGATAAACCAAACAATGACATTCATGATGATTAGTCTCTACTTTTCATTTAAAATAAACTGCTGAATGGCTGGCAGCAATTCTTTATGAAGTGGTAATGATGGGTCTGAATACGTCGCTAAATTTTTCGCGCGATCTGCTGGAGCATTTTTTAACACATGATTCATTCCATCCATATATACAAGCTTGGCATCTGGTTTACCTTTCTTTAACGCTTCTGCATCAGTTGCAACTACTTGTATGTCGGTTGTTCCTTGAATAATTAAAACTCGGCTATTCACTTTCGCTAATTCATTTGCAGGGTTATATTTTAACCATGAAATCATATACGGTTGAATGGAAGAACGGAAAAGAGATTGTAATTCTGGCGAAACGTCCTTCACTAGCTCGCCTTTTTTCAAAGATGCAAGAGTATCTGTCGATTCTTTTAGAAGCTCTGGTGATAATTGAGCTTTTAATTGCTCTAACAAAATTTCATCTATTGGTCTTCCAGCACCAGCTATGGAAACGAAGGACTCTACATTTGCTTTTTGTGCTGCTAGCAAACCAATCAGTGAGCCTTCGCTATGTCCAATAATATGAACACTTGAATAAGCTTTATCAGCTAAAAGGGTATTAATTACTTGAACTGCGTCATCTACGTATTGGTCAAAAGTAATATCCTCTTCCTTTGTTAGGAGGGACTTGTTATCGCCAAGCCCACGTTTATCATAGCGAACCGTAGCAATACCGTCTTTTGCTAATCCTTCTGCAATCATTTTTAAGCTATTATTTTTACCAGCTATGGCTGAATTTCCATCCTTATCAGTTGGACCTGAGCCTGCTATGATAAGTGCAACTGGAGATGGCTCCTTGCTGGCCTTTTCAATTGCCACTGTTAACTCACCATCTTGAACGGGAATCTTTAACGTTTCATACGTAACTGGTTGTTCTGGTTGTTCTTTGAATGGTTTTAAGACAAGTGGGAATTTACCACCATTTTGTTGAAATGTTGCTTCAATTTGTCCATCTTTTAATGTGCCGTTAATTTCAATAGCCGAGCCATTTAAGTTGATCGAAACACTCACTTGATCACCATCGTATTTAATGCTTTTAAATGGATAATTGGATAGTCCTTGTGCAGGTACTGATAATTTCCCGCTATCTTTCTGCAATTCAACAATAATTGGAAGTGCTCCGTTTGGTATCTCAATATTCCCTTCCCATTTATCTACTAGCTGTTCATTCATTTTATTGTCCCCTTTCGTCTCTTTCCCCTTTGTGTTGTCTTCCTTCTGAGCGCATGCTGCTAATAATAAGAGTGCACAACATAAAAATAATAGTTTTTTCATAAAATCTCTCCCTCTATATGAAAATGACTAACAAGATTGGCAAAAATATGACAAGTAAAATGATATAGCTCCATTTATTCGCCAAATTCACAGTCCAACCAACACCGTGTTTCTTTTGCACTAATAATGAAGGGTCATTTTTATTGATGTAAACTATACCCCATTTCCAGTATCGATCATCTGCTGCAGCTGTTTCGTTTGTATGTAAATCATCAAAGTGCTCATTACTTTTACTTAACTTCCAAATGAAGAGGCTAAGCCCCCCTAAAGAGACGATCATAAAAACGATAAAAAGAGGGAAGAAGTAAGGAGCTGTTTGATCTTTTAAAATCACTGTCGTGTAATGTAAAACAACAAGAAGAATGGTCATACTATAATTAATCGCAGCTAAGTACCAGCTACCATATTTACGCTGTGTAAGCTCTCTTTTAACCGATGCTTCTTTCGCCTGTGCGCTTAATTGTATTTTGGCACTTTTCATACCTATACTCATGATGAAAAAGCTAATTTGTGTCCCTAGTAAAATAAGCGGCATTACAATAACTGAGATCCATGTTTTTTCAGTCCAACCGTCGACCTCACCTGCTGAATTCCAATGGGTTGCAAATACATCCGGGATGGCATTGTAATTCATAAAGGTAAAAGTGATCAATGCTAAAGTGATTATAATTGGTAATGTGAAAAATGTAGGTGAGAGTACTTCATCTCTATCTCGTATAGATAAATCCATCACATAAACAGTTTTGACATGTGCTTCCCAATTTTCTTGTTTTTTTAATTTTTTTGTTTTTATATGATAAGACATATAAAGAGCAGTTGATAGGAGTAGCATGACATATAGTAATATAAAGGAAAGTAAAACAAATCTCTCTTCCAGAATGGACGTAAATAGTAACAAAATTTGGCCTAAAAGAAATGTAGCTGCTATGCTCCCTACCAACATACTATAGTGCTTTTTAAATATTTGTAATTGCTGATGTTGCACATAGGGCTCTGGAATTGAAACGCCAAACACTGATGTTTTTCTCGTTAAATATGGTTTTACTGTTTCCAGAACTCCTACGAAGACAAAAATGCTTACAATAAAAAGCATATTTTCCCTACTTCCATTGTTTTAAAATTCGATGAATCAAACTTGTCATCTGATCTTTTTCGAGACCACGTGCAAATGCCTCTGCCATAATTGGCTTTAAAGCATTTTCTACTTTTTCAACTTCCGTCTCTTCCAGCTCTTTTTTTTGACCACCGATAATGATAGCCTTTGCTTTCGGCTTTAATTCGATTAACCCTTTATCTTCAAGTTCATGATAGCTTTTACTTACCGTACTTACATTAATACCCAAATCCGTAGCCATTGAACGAACTGAAGGTAATATATCACCGTTCTTAAGCTCTCCCTTAGCAATTAACTCAATTAACTGATTCGCTAACTGTTTGTAGAGCTGTAATTCACTGCTTGGATCTAAATGAATATTCATCTTACCCCTCCCATCTGTATCGCTTATCACCAAACAGAAATCTGTCATGCTTAGAGTAATACAGTTTTCTGAAAAAGTCAAATTCTCTAAATAAAGTGTGTATTTAACGACAGTTAAAAGAAATAAAAAAAGGACCCAGAAAAATTCTGGATCCAAGAACACTTATTTCTATTGATTATATCTGTATTGTTTTTTGCTTCTTCTTAAGCTACAGCAAAACAGAATATCCTCTGCCTCACCAAATGCTTAAGATTTTTTAGAAGCTCACCTAATACAACTGTGGCGGACTTTCCTGAGATTCCTGGTCTTTGGGTGTTTGACTACTCATTCTACATCCTCCTAATCACATTAGATTAATAAGTGGTTCCGTTCTTAATATGAACCGTTTCACAAGTGTTTATTCATGTAATGCGCATTTTTATTAAAGTGCCTTCATATAGCTTGAAACGACAAAGAAATTTTACGCTTCTTCATTAAAAACCTGTTGCGCTATAGTTAAAGCGTTTTGCACACGTGGAAAACCTATATAAGGCACTAATTGTAATAGTGCTTCCACAATTTCTGTTTGTGTCAAACCTACATGTAAACCACGTTTAATATGAGTTTTTGTTTGCGGAGCAGCACCTTGAGTTACTACGGCTGTAATGACGACAAGTGCACGGCTTTTTGCATCTAGCCCTGGTCTTGAATAAACTTCCCCATAGGCAAATTCTATAATCATTTTGCGTAAATCTGGTGCGATGTCAGCTAGTGCATCTGCCTCAATCATTCTTGCCGCTTCTTCCTTTGTCACATACTGTTTAATTGTTTCGTACCCCTTTGAAAAACGCTCATTCATTGAAAATCCCTCCCATTATCCTTTCATTACACAAAAACCCCAATTCCGCGTCTCCAGAATTGGGGATTGTCCTTCACATATGTAAGGGTCTCTTTTTTCGTTTCACCCTCTGGCTCTAACAAAAAAGGAAAGTTTTTTTCATAGTGCCTCACTGGACAGCTTTAATGAATATCTATGCAAAGTCACAAGGACATGCACGCTAAAATAATGGTTATGCAAGACAAGATTTTGCTTTTTCGATTTGGATTATTACTTGATCAAATCCTGTACCACCTAATGAATGACGACGACGAACGGCAGCTTCAGGTGCTAATACATCGTAAATATCCGCTTCGATAAGTTCACTTTCTTTTTTCATGTCTTCAAGCGGTAAATCTAATAAGTAGATGCCCTTTTGAATACATGTGAATACAAGTTTTCCTGTCACTTCATGCGCTTCACGGAAAGGCATACCTTTTGTTGCTAGATAATCTGCAAGCTCCGTAGCGTTGGAGAAGTCAGAGTGTACTGCCTGGTGCAAACGCTCTGTATTGACAGTCATCGTGCGAATCATACCTTCAAAGATTTTTAGAGAACCAAGAATTGTATGGACTGTATCGAACATACCTTCTTTATCTTCCTGCATATCTTTGTTGTATGTTAACGGTGTTCCTTTAAGAACTGTTAATAAACCCATTAAGTTCCCGTAAACACGTCCCGTTTTCCCACGAATTAACTCAGCCATATCAGGATTTTTCTTTTGTGGCATAATAGAAGAACCTGTTGAGAAGGCATCATCTAATTCGATAAATTTGAATTCATCTGTAGACCACAATATAATTTCCTCTGCAAAACGAGATAAATGCGCCATTAATAATGATGAATTGCTTAAAAATTCAACGATAAAATCACGGTCACTTACTGCATCCATAGAGTTCGCATAAACCTCGCTGAAGCCTAAAAGCTCCGCGGATTTTAAGCGGTCGATTGGGAAAGTTGTCCCCGCCATGGCACCTGCACCTAATGGCAAAATATCGATACGTTTAAGCGACTCCGTAAAACGTTGTTTATCACGTTCTAACATCCAGAAATAGGCCATTAAGTGATGCGCAAATGAGATTGGTTGCGCACGTTGTAAATGGGTATAGCCTGGAGCAATTGTTTCCACATGCTCCTCTGCCTTTTCTAGCAATGTCTTTTGGAATGTCTCCATTAAACCGATTGCTTCCTTCACACGTTTTTTCAAGAAAATATGCATATCCGTTGCTACTTGGTCATTTCGGCTACGGCCTGTGTGAAGCTTACCACCTACAGGACCAATTAAATCAATGAGCATTTTTTCCAGATTTAAGTGAATATCTTCATTAGCAACTGTAAATTCAAGCTCACCTGCAATGGCTTTTTCTTGTAATTGTGCAAGTCCACCGAGAATTGCCTCTACGTCAGCTGCAGGTAAAATTTCTGTTGCACCAAGCATCGTAACATGTGCTACGCTACCTTCAAGGTCTTCTAGAACAAGCTGTTGGTCAAAGCCAATCGATGCGCCGAACTCGTCCACCCATGCTTCTGCTGATTTTTGGAAACGTCCGCCCCAAAGTTTTGTCATAACAGCTCACCTTTTCCTTCATTTCTTTTTTATCAATTTTGCCTCGGCATAATTGCGTCCAGAATCGGCTTTGTGCTTAGGCCTGCAGGATGCAGGTCAGTTAGCCGTTATCGCATGGATGCGATGATTTTAGGCTAACATCCTATGTGAACTCCTTTCCGAATTCAGTGACATCCGCCGGAGGCTTTAACTTCTTTCAGCGGGTGGTTGGACACCCGCTGAAAGAAGTTAAAAAGGTGCAGCATAGCACAAAGCTATCCTACACCTTGCTTGTCAAAATTAGTTTTTATTTATTTACAGAAGAGTTAACCACTGTTGGCAGACCCCATAATTCGATGAAGCCTACTGCTGAAGCATGGTTGAATTGGTCTTCTTTAGAGTATGTTGCTAGTTTTTCACTATAAAGTGAATTTGGAGATTTACGCCCTTCCACAATCGCATGACCTTTATAAAGCTTCACGCGTACAGTTCCGTTCACAAATTTTTGTGATTCAGCAAGGAATGATTCCAGTGCTACACGTAATGGAGAGAACCATAAACCATCATAAATTAATTCAGATAATTTTTTCTCAATGACTGGTTTGAAGTGTGCTAACTCTTTTACAAGTGTTAAATCTTCAAGCTCTTTGTGAGCCGTTAATAGCACTTTTGCCCCTGGAATTTCATATACTTCACGTGATTTAATACCAACTAAACGGTTTTCTACGTGATCGATACGACCAACACCGTGTGCACCAGCTACTGCATTTAGCTCTTGGATTAAATCAGCAAGCTTCATTTCTTTACCGTTTAAAGCTACTGGCTTACCAGCAATGAATTCAAGTTCTACGTACTCCGCTTCATCTGGAGCATTTTCCACAGCAACTGTTAAACCATATGCTTCTTCTGGTGGAGATACCCATGGATCTTCCATTACGCCCGCTTCATTTGCACGACCCCATAAGTTTTGGTCGATAGAGAACGGTGAATCTAACGTTGCAGGAATCGGCACATTATGTTCCATTGCATATTCGATTTCCTCATCACGGCTCCAGCCCCACTCACGTACAGGTGCTAATACTTCTAGGTCCGGATTTAACGCTTTGATAGAAACTTCGAAACGAACTTGGTCATTCCCTTTACCTGTGCAACCATGCGCTACTGCGTCCGCACCTACTTGGTTCGCAATTTCCACTAATTTTTTTGAAATTAATGGACGAGAAAGTGCCGATACTAACGGATATTTTTGTTCGTACCAAGTATGAGCTTGTAGTGAGATTAATGCATATTCTTCAGCAAACTCATCCTTCGCATCTACCATATATGATTCAATTGCTCCTACTTGAAGAGCTTTATTTTTTACGAATTCAAGGTCCTTACCTTCACCAACGTCAAGGCACACTGCAATAACATCCCAACCTTGTTCTTTTAACCACGGAATTGCTACAGAAGTATCAAGACCTCCTGAATATGCTAATACTACTTTTTTATTTGCCATAAAAAATGCGCCTCCAATTAATCTATAAGATATGTATGTTTATACATTCAACTAAAAGTTTATACACGAATAGTATCATGTTATAAAAATAAAAACAAGTGTATTTTTATAAATTGATAGACTTTTATGTTTATTGTAAAAAGTGTGTCATTCCAATACTTTAAGTGCTTGTACAAACGATGAATATTTTTACTCGGAAAAACGATTTTTTACTCGCAACGTGAATGTATATAGTATAAATTTCGGGATAGTACATGGCTCTTCTGCAAAACGAGGGGTTCGCATATCCTAACGCCCACAGCGAACTTTCATCACCTAGTTGACGGACTTGCCCGGCATAAAAAAAAAGTTGTCTCAGCAAGGTAATCTTTGTGAACTGTTTTAGTGTCGAGCCCCAAAACAGAATCGCTAAAGCTCCTTTCGTTCGTTTTATAGGAATACTTTAAAGATTTATCGAAACAAAATCGCTCTTTATCGAAACTATTTGAGCTTTTATCGAAACAAAATCTCATTTTATCGAAACTTTTTGGGCTTTTATCGAAACAAAATCTCATTTTATCGAAACTTTTTGGGCTTTTATCGAAAAACAAGCTCTTTCTATCAAAGAAATCAATCACACGTTTTGGTGTAGAGCCATAAAAAAACTGTAGACACACTCAATTCTTACTTAAGTATGTTTACAGTTTGATTAATATTATTTTATTGAGTTTTTCTTTACTTTTTATTAAAAAATGATTTACCTAAAAATTCAACGGTTGCAGGTGCCATTGCATATAGCTTGCTTGTTAAGCCCATGATCCATGGTAAATTAACTTCTCGGACAGGGCGCTCGATTGTTTTTATCGTAGCTTGTGCCACTTCATCAGCGGTTAATAAAAACCTTCCTAAAGACTCTCGATAGCCACTTTCATCACTTGCCTTGTCTAAAAATGGTGTATCGATTGGACCTGGATGTATCGCTGTGACTTTCACATTATACGGAGCCAGTTCCATGCGAAGCCCATTCGTAAAGCCTACAATCGCATGCTTAGTAGCAGCATAAACACTAACCTTAGGTGTCGCTACCTTTCCTGCTTGTGAACCGATGAAGATGAGCTGACCTTGCTGACGTTGTATCATAGGGGTCGCTAATCGTTTTGCTAAATACATCGGTACAGTGACATTTAACTCAACCATTTGTCTAATAGCATCATCTGATAAGTCAGGTGCCATGCCAAATTTACCTACACCGGCAGATAGAATAGCTACATCAAGAGGCGGTAGCTGAGCACATACTTTATCTATTGTAGTAATATTAGTTAAATCTGCTTGGATCACGTTTGCGCCTACACGCTCTAAAGCTTTCAATGCCACTGTATTGCGTCCTGTCGCATAGACCGAATGCCCTTGCGCTACTAATAATTCTGTAATTTTTAGACCAACACCACTTGTTGCACCGGTCACGAAGATAGTCTTTTTATTCACGCTCATGTTTACACCTACTTCCTTTGAAATAAATAAATACCTTCTTCAGTTTTTGTAGATGTAATCAAATTGTTGGCCTCTAAGTAATCTAAATAGCCGAGCGTTTTAGACAGTGTCAGACCAAGCTGACGTTGAAAAACTGCTGGGTAAAAACGCTTCGTTACTTGTACAGCAGTTAATGATTCATCACCAAATAATTCGCAAACCTTCAAAGCTTGTTGATGCTGGCGTTCTAATCGTTTATCAATTAAATCAGGAATATTCTGCAACTCTGCACCATGTCCTGTATACATTGTTTTAACTGGTAATTGTCGTAATATTTCTAGCGATTCATTATATTGTAGTATTGATTTCGTACGTCCTAATGTACGGTCTAGTGGTGGCTCAATTAACGGGTTTGGCGTTATTTTTTCAAGCAATAAATCTCCACCTATTACATGATGCGTTTTTTCATCCCAGAAGATTAAGTGGCTTTGTGCGTGTCCTAACGTTTCAATAGCCTTTAATCCAGGATGTCCTGGTACTTCATCCCCATCGTTAAGAATTTGTGTTAATGGTCGTTCACCTACAAGCTCTATTTCACGGCGGACATGTACACTCGGCTGGATATATTCTTGAGGAACACCGTGCTCAAATAAGCGTTCACTGTAAAACTGCACATGGTAACGTAAAAAATCCTCGTCATGACTAAGCCATTTATCGTTATAGGCATGCCCTAAAATTTCTGCGTTTGGAAAGGCATCCACCCAACCTGCATGATCTGGATGATGATGGGTTAACACAACCTGTTCAATATCTCTCATGTCATAGCCCGCTGCACGAATACCCCATTTTAGCGCATCATAGGCTTCCATTGTTTTTGGACCAACATCAAAAATTGTCAATGCATCGCCTTTGACAACAAATGCATTTACATCTCCTACATCATAGGGTGTTGGTATTTCTATTTTATATGTAGACAAAAGCTGTTTCCCCCTTTTATGCAACTAGTGAATACTGATTCATTCTATTTTACAAGTTTTTCTTCTTTTCGTCACCCTTCTGTTGACAGGTTGACGTATTACCAATATAATTTTGAATAATCTAATTATTTTTATGCGTTGATGAAGCCAAGTACGTAATTGGTGAAGGTGTCTTAGAGAATGTTACATTTGCTGAAAGTAACATCACCCACTCCCATTACCGAACCTACTTCTGAGCAGTTATGAAAACATAACCGTTCCCCTTGCGATAAAAGGGCTATGAGTTGTGCCAATTGGCAAACAAAGGTGGTACCGCGGAAACAACAGCGTTTTCGTCCTTCTATATAAGGACGAGAGCGCTTTTTTTTATTTTCATTCAGCAAATGTTTTGGTAGCGAAAGCGTAGCGGCAGCTATAAATGTCTTTTGTACCGAAAGCGTAGCGACAGCAACAGATGTTTTCTGTAGCGAAAGCAAAGCGGCAGCTACAATTACGCCAAGGCGAAATTGATTTTGAGAACTGGAGGTTTTATTATGAAAAAAATACTATTTATAGGTGCCGGCTCTATGGCAGAGGCCTTGATACAAGGCTGGATTAAAGAAAAAGTATTTACTGCGCAAGAAATTTACGTCACCAATCGCTCAGACAAAGACCGTTTACATTTTTTACACGACACATATGGTGTCAATTGCAATATTGACCATGATATTTATCAGCACGCTGATTTAATCATTTTAGCGATGAAGCCAAAAGATGCCATTGCAGCGATGCGTGAGCTAAAATCTAAAATTACAGAACAATCTGCCGTTCTTTCTATTTTAGCCGGTATCGCTATTACTACTATTATAGAACATTTAGGTGCTCGCCCAGTCGCACGCGTTATGCCTAACACTTCTGCTACTATTGGGATGTCTGCTAGTGGAATTGCATTTAATGACAAAGTGACTGCAGAACAGCGCTCCATTTTCTTACAGCTATTAGAGGCGGTTGGTTCAGTAATTGAGGTGGATGAAGATCAATTACATGCTGTCACTGCACTTTCAGGGAGTGGCCCAGCTTACATTTATTATTTAATGGAGGCATTTGAACGGGTGGGTACAAAGGTGGGTCTCTCAAAGGATATAGTACGACTATTAATGACGCAAACACTTGCTGGTACTGCAGAAATGCTAAAGCAATCCGTCGATGAACCTGATGTATTACGCCGTAAAGTAACAAGTCCTGGCGGTACAACAGAAGCTGGAATAAAGGCTCTTGAACAATATCAATTTAATGAAGCGATAGAAGCATGTATTAAAGAAGCAGAAGCTCGATCTCGTTCACTTGCAAATAGTAAATAATGGGTGCAAAATAAAAGTATATCACTAGGGATTAGGGGGCTTTATGTTGGCTAAATTATTCGAACCTTATCAATTACAAACTATCTCTTTAAAAAATCGTGTTGTGATGGCACCAATGTGTATGTACTCGGCACAGGATGATGGGCTTGTCACACCATTCCACCAAGTACATTATGCAACCCGGGCTGCTGGTCAAGTTGGTTTAATCATTGTCGAAGCTACTGGTGTTGTACCAGAAGGTCGTATATCTAGTAACGATCTCGGAATTTGGGATGATGCTCATATCGAAGGTTTAAGTCAATTAGTTCAAGGAATGAAGGCTTACGGAGCAAAAACCGGCATCCAGCTTGCACACGCTGGACGTAAAGCAACTGTAGATGGAGAAATATTTGCACCATCAGCCATTGCATTTAGCGATGCTTATAAAACGCCGACTGAGATGACAATAGAAGACATTGAATATGTAATAGACGCATTTAAGCAAGCAGCTATTCGAGCAACTAAAGCAGGCTTCGATGTTCTAGAAATCCATGGAGCACATGGCTATTTAATTAGTGAATTTTTATCACCAGCAACGAATAAACGCAATGACCAGTATGGTGGCTCTCAAGAAAATCGTTATCGATTATTACGTCAAGTCATCGATGCTATTCGTAGTGTTTGGGAAGGTCCTTTACTTGTGCGCGTTTCCGCTGAAGACTATGCAGAAGATGGTACTACAATGGATGACTTTATCGTCTTCAGTCGCTGGATGAAATCACAGAGTGTCGATTTAGTGGATGTTTCTACAGGTGGTGTTGTGCAAGCTCGTATAAATGTTTTTCCAGGCTACCAAGTACCTCATGCTGAAGCGGTTAAGCATGGTGCTGATATCCCAACAGGTGCAGTCGGCCTTATTACGACTGCCATTCAAGCAGAGGAAATTTTACAAAACAATCGTGCTGACTTAATCTTCCTAGCACGCGTTCTTCTGCGCGAGCCCTATTGGTCACTTCATGCTGCTAAGGAATTAGGAGAAGAAGTGCAACCTCCAGTACAATACGTACGTGGCTGGTAAAAATAACGGGATAGCGGCTATTCACTATAATTTTAAAAAACAGCTTGTTGATTTATGTTAACAAGCTGTTTTCATTCCATAAAGAGGATTTTGTTTAATTTCTTCATTAATTGTCTTCACTAACGCATGTTTCGCCCCAAAAAAATTTTAAACAATCTGAAAATAAACCGTTTAATCCAATTCTGCACGAGAAAATAAATCCGTAATAGTAGATTCATCTTCACACGTATTTTTAAATAAAATAGCAAACTTCTTTAATGCTTTTTTATCGAAGGAATATGCACAAAACATGCTAGCTTCGGAATCAAACTTGACGATACCCTTTAGTTCGGGCATCTCTTCTTCAAGAAAGACAATCGCCAAGGATTCCCAATCATAACCTCCTCCTTCAAATCCCTCATCAGAACGTGTATCAAAAATCTCTTGCTTATATTCCCCAACATCTAAGCATAACGACGCAGAGCCCCTATCATGATCCACCCAAAAAAACGGAGCTATTTTCTGTTTATTATTAATAAAATCCATCTTAACCCACCACCAAAATTAAAATTTATAGACCGATTGACTTTTAAATTACTACATTTTGAGCAATAGCATTAATACCGTACTTTTCTAATTCAGTAAAGAGATTATCAGCATTTGCTTTAATGCCCTCTCTATATTTTGATGGTATCTTTTTTTCACACCTATTTAACCATTCGTTAAAGGTTTCTCTTGGCCAGCCTGTCTTGAAAAAGAATGACCGATACTACCATTAGAAGGTTCCGGAAAAAATGATCAGACTTTAGAGTTACTAAACATTTAAAAAATCAACGATCATTTTCTTTTCTAGATCTGGCATCATATGCATGTGTCCGCACCCTTTTAACATATGAGCCGTGTTATTTGGTATGATTCTTTGGGCTCTTGGTAATACTTTTTTCGCTGGAAATAAACAATCTTTTTCTGCTGCCATAATAAGCGTCGGTGCTTTACACTGTTGCATTAAATGTTCACTCACATTGGATGGCATCCCTACTTTTGTTTTTACATGATCAAAACTATCTTTCACCATATCTAAAGTATCTTTATCAAGAATTTCTTCTTTAATAGCCATAAATAAGGCTGTTTTTTTTATATATTTTTCTTTCTTCGTTAATTTATATTTGAGTAGTGGTATCATCATTTTTACAGTACTGATTGGAAAGGCATTGTTAATCCCTGATGGCACAATTAATACGGATTTTTTTACTTTCTCTGGTGCGGTACACATCAGTTTTGCCAGAACTCCGCCTCCAAATGAAGCCCCAAAACAAGCTATTTTATCAAATCCAAGCGCTGTTATAACATCACTTGCCCACTTTCCATAATCATAATTGCGAGGAGAGAGATTAACCTCATCACTTTTTCCAGGGTGGCCGATAATATCAACCGCATAGATATGAAAATCCTTAAGCAGAAATCTGTATATTAATAAATTATAGGCAGTCGTACTATTCCCTCCATGAAATACTAACAATGGTTCACCCGATAGATTGCCAGTTTCAATGATATGTGTTCTTCCAAAACGACTATGAACGTAAACATCCTTACATGAATATTCCAATTTCTTCAATTGAGCATCATAAAGGTTTAGTGACATTTCTCTTCCAAATTGTGTTTTGTATATACTCATTTAACCCTCTCTTATTAGTTATCTAATTCATTAAATTAATTATCGTGCAGATCTTCCAACCACCAACCACCCCATATAATAAAGTTGTTTAAAAGCAAATAAAGTTATTTAAAAAGATGGTGTAAAATTTCAATTACACCACCTTTTATTTATATGTTGTATTAAAAAGTATGAAATTAATGCTTCTGTTGATTGATATAATGTATAATAGCGTCATATAAAAATTCAGCTAAGTCTTCATTACTAAATTGATTAATATAATTTTTGAATCGATTATCAGATTTATACGTATTTGCAATACATGTCAACATTTCAGAGTCACATACAATAGATTGTTCTAGATAACTTTTCCACACTACAATTAATTGCTGTACTTCATCAGAAGTAGGTGATTGATTTATATAAGAAGCAATTTTTCTAAATACTCTTTCCATTTTTTGTTCGAATTCATGAAATAAGCTCGCTTTTTCACTAGGAGAGAGTTTTTTCAGTTTCCCCTCAAATTCTTTGTATTCTTCTGTTTCTCCATAGATGAATTTTGCTTCATGAGCATATTGTTCTTGTAATGGTAAAATGGATGAATTATTAAAAATATTCAAATTGTAGATATCCTTTCCAGATACATATTCATCCACCGCAGTAATAATTGTTTCTAAACGTTGTTTTTTTAACAATAAAGTTTGGTTATGCTTCTTTAATAATTGTTGCTGTTCTTCTCTCGTAAGTTTCAAAACATCCGCAATTTCCTTTAGAGAAAATTCCATTTCCTTAAAAAATAGAATCGTTTGAAGCTTTGCTAAACTGTTCCTATCATAGAGTCTATAACCATTATCTGTTAAGTAGATTGGCTTTAATAAATTTATTTTATCATAATATTGTAAGGTTCTTCTTGTTATGCCTGTGATTTGGACAATATCTTTAACTGTTAATAATTGTTTCTTCATCCCAAAATCCTTTTATTTCATCTAATATTAGATTAGCCGGAGTTATTGTGGCTTCAAAGATATTTTTACCTGTTTTTTCCAAATAATATTTAATTAAATAATATCCACAGGCATAACCAGCAGCATAAGACATATTGACTGGCATATAGTTTTGAAGTTTTGCTAATTCGTCACCGTAAAGATACGGTGCAATTTTATCAAATCCTGTTAAATGTAATTGTTCCTTGAGCACAGGTTTAATATGTCTATTAAGCATTTCCATAGTTGTTTTCGATACCCAAGGACCGAGTAGATCTTCCCCATAAATAGAAGTAGCAAAGTTTTCCGCTATCCCTTCACTAACGATTAATTCACCCAAAGTAACAGTATGGTCCCACTGAATAAATTGATATCGAACATTATGATTACATTCGTGTGCTAAAGCAGCTTTCATTCGAGGTATTGTGTATTCATTTGGCACAAGTGTACACAATAAAAAGCCAGGAATACCTCCATCACCACTATATCCTTCATTTAACATTAATGAAGGGCTTTTTGGATCCCCTAATAAAATCGTGAATAAGTAATCAGATACACGTGGGTTGATATCATGCTCTCTAAATAAATAAAGGCTTTTCCTAACAGCTTCTTTACACTCAGACCAAAAAGAATCAGACGAAATCATTTCTAATTCTGGTGTAATCTCATTTGTAATCTGATTAGGAGAAATGTTCATTATATTATTCATTGTAATAACATCAAAACCATTTGGCTCCTCAGCTTTAAAAGGAATATGTTGAATTTCCCATTTCCCCATAAACGGGGCCAACATTTCTTGTCTGTATAACTCAACCTTTTCCTCTTTTGGAGCTTGTAAAATTTTTCGATATATTTTATCTGATCGTAAGGGCTTTATATTCATTTCTTTCACTCCTTTTTTAATATAGTTAAAATTATGCACTATGACGTAGCGTTATAGTCAAGAAGATTACTAAAAATATAGCTTTAGGTGTTTTTTGAAATAGTAATAGGACACTTTCATTTATAATTACCTTAGCTTAGTTTGTATGTTGAACGTATTTGAAAATATCTCCAAAGCCGAATTTCAAACAACTTTATTATTATTCATCAGAATGTTGGAAAAATAAAAATTGCTCACTTCATTTACTATATTTAATTTACTAAATTATCCAATAATTATAAACTTAAAAGTAGATCGACTTTTACACAAAGGGGAGAATCGTATGTTAGCTAAATTAAGTAATCAATTCCGTACTTTTGCAAAAAATGAATGTGAAAACTCAAGTCCACTGTATGAACATTTAGCCAATAAGATTGCTGATGATGAAGAACTATTAAAAGTTGCGATATTTATACCTCAAGGACAACCTGTACCTAATTTATTATTAGCTGGTGTTCAGTATTTGCTGTCATCATCTAAAGACGATTTAGTTCATTTTTATCCATCTTTAACGTCATCACCCAAAGCAATAAATGAGGTTTTTCCTGTTTTTAAAACATTCGTTTTGTCCCATTCAGAAGAATTGAAGAATTTATTTCAAGAAAAACTTGTTCAGACTAATGAAATTCGCCGTTGTTCTTACCTTTATCCGATGATGACAGAAATTTATGAACGCCACAAAAAGCCATTAGCTTTACTAGAAATCGGTGCAAGTGCAGGACTTCAGCTTGGAATGGATCAATACAATTACTGCTATAATCAACAGCTTCACATAAACAATTCTAATAATGCTTTCGTTTTGTCCTCAGAAAATCGAGGACAACCGTTTCCAGCTTCTATTTCAAATGCTCCAGTTGTTTGTAAGCGAGTAGGCATCGATTTAAATCCTATTGATATTCATAATGAAGAAGAGCTCCGATGGCTCCAAGCATTAATTTGGCCAGAGCATCAAGAACGCAGACTTTTGTTAAATCAAGCGCTCCCTATTTTAAAAGAGCTCGATTTACAACTGATAAAAGGAGATGCCATTAAACTTATAAAAGATATTAGTAGTGATATTAATGAAGATGCGATGTTAGTTATTTACCATACACATGTGGCAAATCAAATACCTATGGAGTTACGCCTTGAATTAATGGAGCAATTAAAAGAGATCAGCATAGAACGACCTCTCTACCACTGTTATAACAATTTATTTGATGTGCAACTGCATCAAGATTTTATTGATCAAGGAGAAATAGAATCTATACGTATAATGGAACGCCCTGATGGCCATGCTCGATGGTTCAAGTGGTCCAACCAAAAATAAAAATGGTCACGAAAAAACGCTGCATGAGATTTCCTCTCATGCAACGTCATGTTGATTAAAAACTATTAAATCAATGAAATTAAGTTTTCTATTTTTAAAGTACGCCTTTCCAGCAAAACGAGGGGGTGATTTCCGTTCCGCTGGGTGCTTTGTTGTTGCTGTCGCTACGCTTTCGCACAGATAAAACAATTGCTGACGCTTCGCTTTCGCACAGATAAAACATTTGCCGCTGACGCTTCGCTTTCGCGCAGAGCAGAGCTTCCTGGGGGCGTCGGGCAACAGGATGTTGGTCACGAAGGCGTTATCACAGGACGTGATGGTTTTAGCCTTCGTTCCCCTCCCGCTTACGCTCCTGGGTCACATCTGTGACGCTAATCCCCAAGGAGTCACCCCGCTTCACTCCATTCAACCACTTCATTAAGCAAGTATCTTATGGCATATCACTCTAATTTTTCGCAGTATATTTTTTGATCGCAGGTAAAATATCGTTCCCTATAATTTCAATGTTTTTCATTAATTTATCGAATGGCACACCGCCAAAATCAATTTGTGCCATAAATCGTTGCATGCCATAGAGCTCGTATTGATATAGTAATTTTTCAATAATTTGTTCCTTACTTCCGACCATTAAGGCGTCTCGTGTATCTGTCGCTTCCGCAAATTGTTGCTTTGGATAACCGGCGCCACGAATTGCTTGGAATCCACCATTTAAATGTGGGTACATCCCTTCTAGTGCCTCGTTCGTCGTATCAGCAACATAAAATAGGCTTGCTGTAGCAATCGGTAACTCTTTCGGATTGAAGCCACTTCGCTCAGCTGCTTCTCTGTAGGCATCAACTGATGGCTTAAAGTTCACAGCGGGACCACCTAATGTCGTTAACATCATTGGAATGCCCATATAGCCTGCTTTAATAGCACTAGCAGGGGGGCCACCGACAGCTCGCCAAATTGGCAACGAGCCATTTTTAGGTTGTGGCATAATTTGCGCATTGTGGAGTGGCGCACGGAATTGTCCTTCCCAAGTAACAAGCTCGTTGTCATTTATTTTTTTCAGTAGCTCTAATTTTTCTTCAAAAATTTCTTCATAATGCTTTAAATCAATGCCTAGTAATTGATATGCACCTACTCGAGAGCCACGACCAGCAACTATTTCTGCACGTCCATCAGAAATTAAATCAATTGTTGCAAAATCTTCATATACACGTACCGGATCAGAGACACTTAGTACCGTCGCGGAGCTTGTTAATTTAATTTTTGATGTAGCTTGTGCGATTGCTCCTAAAACAACCGTGTGTGCTTGTGTAGTAAAGTACGATTGGTGACTCTCGCCCACACCAAATACATCAATACCTGCTTGTTCTGCAAGCTGACTTGCTTCAACTAGTTCTTGGATTCGTTGCTGAGCCGAAATTCGGCCACCTGTTAATGGATTCGGAATATGATCCCCTAACGAATAGAGGCCAAATTCGATGCCTTTCGATTGATCAATGCGGTATTTTTCCATGATTAAACCTCTCCTTAATCTAGTGGTTCTAAAATAGCTTCGATTTCTGCACGTCTTTCTTCTAGAAATGGTGGAAGATCAAGTTCTTTACCAAGATCCTCTACTGCCGAATCAACAGTAAACCCTGGACCATCTGTCGCCATTTCAAATAAAATTCCATTACGGTCTCTAAAATAAAGACTTTGGAAATAATAACGGTCCACAATGCCAGTACTATCAAAGCCCCGCTCCTTAATTTTGGCATCCCACTCTTGCAATTCTTCCACTGTTCCAACACGTAGTGCAAGATGATGGATACTACCACGGCCAGGTTTCTCGCTAGGCCCTTCTAATTCTTTAACGACGATTTCTCCAATCACTTCACCAGGGATGGATTGCAATACTGCTTCTATTTCACTTTCCGTAACAGCTGTGTAATTAAATAGCTCTTTTAATAAGCTTACTGTGCGTTGCAAATAACGAACTGTCATTTCAACTGTACCCATCCCTAAAATGCGATGTTCCCCAGGGATATCAGAGCCGTCCCATGGTTGCCAATGAGCTGGTGTTTCATGACCATGATTATTTAAAAGCACCATTCGTAACCCTTCATGGTCCTCAAAAAACAATGCATCTTTACCTGCATAAGTTGTTATTTCACTATGTTCAACATTTAATTCTTGAAAACGATCTTTCCAATATTGCAGACTGTCATAGCTTGGTACTAATAGTCCAATACGTGTAATAGCGTTTGTTCCTCGAACTGTTCTTCCTGCTACAGGCATTTCAAAAAATGTCAATTCTGTACCTGCAGCTCCTGTTAAATCTCCATAAAATAAATGATACATTGAAGGCGAGTCTTGGTTGACTGTCTTTTTCACACGACGTAAACCTAGAGTTTTAGTATAAAAATCATTATTACGTTTACCGTTTTTTGTTAGCATTGATATATGATGATGACCACTTAATTTGTTCATGAATATTCCCTCCTCATTTCACTTGACTAAGCAAGTGATGTTGTAAAAAAAATCACGCTGGCGGTAATTTTTTTTCACGACTATGCTTCTCTAATTTTGACATAAGTGTATTTAAAGTTTTCATTTCTTCTGTTGTGAATACTTCTTCAAAAAATGAAGATTGAAATTGTAGCTGACCTGGTGTTGCCGCATCAATCATCTGCTCGCCTTTAGCTGTGAGCGAAATTGTTTTGGTCTTCCAATTTTGCTTGCGTTCAATAAGTCCCTCTTTTTCAAGACGAGCAAGCATCCGAGACATCCCACCTTGCGTCACTGTCACTTTCTCTGCTAACTGCGATTGTGTTAACGGTGCATATGTCTTTATTTGTATCAGGACATCAAATTGTGCAGTCGTTAAGTCAAAGCGCTTTAAAAACTCATTGGATAGCTGGTTGCTTTGATTTGTAAAGCGCATCATCCGAATCCATGTCAGTGATCCGAGCGTGTGTTTTCGCATTGCTTCCTCCCCCTCTCATTCATCACTTTACCACGCAAGTGATAAACAAGCAAGGAAAATATCTCGAATTCAAGATAATCTATAGTGTGAAGACGCACACTATAGAATGCCATGCGTCGTAATTGGATATAAGTTTCCTTTAAAGGCAAAAGAAATTCTCCCTGTTTCTTCAGACACTACCATAACAAGCGCATCACTTACTTCACTTAATCCTAATGCCGCTCGATGTCTAGTGCCTAATTTCTTTTCCCCCGTATGTCTGTCTGATAGTGGCAGTACATTTGCTGCTGAATCAATTATATTTTGGCTTATTAAAACTGCGCCATCATGAAGTGGATTTCCAGGAAAAAAAATAGATTCCATTAGGGAATGCGTTACTTCTGCGCCAATATGAATACCCGGCCGGATAAGAGATGCCAGAGAATCCTCCCGTTCAATAACAATTAGTCCACCATGTCTCCTTTTAGACATATTTTGTACGCTATGCGAAAGCTCAGGATATTTTTCAGTAAACGGAGAAAGATAGCAATTTAAATAAAATGTTGCAGCTTTCATTTCAATCGCTACAAATTTTTCTTTAATTTTTTCAAAGTTCCCAAGAAGACAGTTTGCATCAGTATCCATCGCTTCTACATTTTGTTGTAAAGATTGAATGACTTGCAGAAGCTCTTCCTTTAATGTTTGTTTCATTGGTGACAAATCGCAATTAGTTGGATCCACAAAAAACACCCCGCTTTTCAAATTTATTATGTATTTTTTTAGTTTCTCTAGATGGAATTATTTTATTCGTCTTGTATTCATTTATTCATCTTATACAGTTTTCCCATCATGTATGATTTGTTGTAGATAGATATTTCATTATGCCAATGTAGCCTTCTTTAATCTTATAAACACAAAAAGAGGAATCGTGGAATTAACTTTACTTTTCGAAAAATTTTTAAAACTATTTAATGGTTTTTCGTACTATATCGTTGGCAGACATTATAAAAAGAAAGGCTGTTTTCGTAAACTTTGTTGCTATTTATAAAAAAAAATCCTTTAGGATCATGGTATAATTTAGAAAAAAAGGGAGGGAGTAATCTTATTAATTTTATAAAACCAGTGGACTTCATTTTTATTTTGGCTTTTACACTCTTATTCGTTTTAGACTATTTCCCTAATATTCCACTTGCAGACTCTATTCCAAAAGGTGTTCTTATCGCCCTAATTTTAGGACTTTTTATATTTAGTCTGATTTTCAAAAAGGACAGAGACATAAACAATAAAGAGATACTACAATGGCAAATTTTTTTGACCATCTATATCCTATTAATAATGGGGATACTTACGATTTTAGGAGGACAATCATCTTCTGGTATAGCCTTTGATAATGGAGTTTTCTGGATTGTCTTATTGATTTCACTGTTTGATATTTATTCTCAATATAAAAAATTCAAAAGGACAGAAGCATAGGTGTACAACTTATGTACTGTAAATATTAATTGTAAAATAATTCTATTTTTGGCAAGCACCAAGAAGCATTTGTTTGGCACGTTCACCAAATGCTTCTTGGTGCTTGCCAATTCGAACCATAGGAACCAGTAAAGGTAGTTATCCAAATATTTTAACCCAATAGGATGTAAGTGTAGTCGCCAAACAATGCCCACCTAATCAAACAGATGAGCATTGTTTGGCCTTATAATTATAAAAACTCACCCATATCATTAGTTGGCAGGTTAATATAGTGTTCCAAACTCTTTTGTTGTGATTTATCCCGACTGTTTTGCTATGGTTAAGATATCGATACCCTTTTGATACAAAGCGGTAATTTGGGTTTTGCGGAATTCGTGAGACGCAAAACAAAGCTAGATCACCTAGCTCGAATTAACAAAGAGTCATTTCAACGTCCGATTAGTTAGATGAAAAGGAGTAGAATTTACATCAATGATAGCTTCAACACAACTACTCAAACAATGAAAGCGATTCAGAGTGCATGAAAGACACCTACTAAATCAACCGTTTATAAATTTTAAAGAACGAATGCTTTACTACGAAATAGAGTAAAGCCTCTTCTTAATGCAGGAACAGTGATTATCATGGCAGATAATAGCTAATGTTCAAGTAACTTATCTATTACTAGTTTCGTTAAATTAGGCATTATTTCCATTGTATATTTTAATTCAGTTCTTTCGTATCTGTTATGTGCGTCATAACCATATGGTCCAATATTAATTGCTGGAATATTTAGGTCTCTAATTGCATTATAGTCTACAAAATGTTTTGTTCCCCAACTTGGGTTATTGTTAATAACTGATTTTATGCTTTCTTCATCGTCATTTATAGCTACACAGCTCATGTCACAAATATAAGGGAAATAATTTCTCTGTACGATTGGCTTATTATAATGTGGTTGGACTTTTGCAATAGCATAATCTAAAGCTACTAATAGATTTTTTTCTTTTTGATTTTTTCCAGTCACCTCGACGCGTGGTGAATAGAGTGAAGAATAAAAAATAATGATAGCAGGGCTCTTGTCCTTTGCCCATTTCCAGGTTTCTTCTACTACTCTCGCTGAAAACATGCGTACATCTAATTCTTTATTTTTTAATAAGTCTTCTTTAAATCTCTTCATATGCTCTTTGTAACTATCACCAGATTGAGAAACAATCGATTGTTCCAGTTCTTCATAGAATAACACCCTAGTTTCCCATGGTAATTTTGTATATTCCTGTTCGCTAATTTCACAATACCTTTTATAATGACTATTTAGATTTTTTACTACATTATTAAATGCAATTTCAGCTTGAATCTTTAGTTTTTCAAGAACATCTTTAGGAGACCATGACTGCACAAAGAAGTTATAATATACATATGAAGCAAGTGCTGTTTGAACTGTATAAGTTTCTTTAAAGTCCGTTTGCTTCAACGTTACTGGTGGCATAGGTGTTTCACCTAATGATTTATCGCATAGCTCCGGATTATAGGCAATTTGTCTAGTTAACTCTGCTGCAATATAGTTAGGATCAAGTCCTTCAAAGCTAGACCCAACATGACTTTCAGCTCCGGTAATATAAAAAGATGGAAGAAGTTTCCCAACACTGCCTTTATAAATATATCTATTTTCATCCTCTTCATACCTAGGAGCAACAAAATCAGAATTAATTAATGCTTCATATTCAAATCCATATTTCCCCTTAATTTTTTTCAAATCATTTAAACCCGATAATACCCCGTGCGAACTATCCTCCTCGTCACACTCAGCAAAGAACACAATATTGCCTTTCAATTCTTCAGGGTGTTCTGAATAATACTTTAATAGATAATAATTGCTTGCAACACCGCTTTTCATATCTAGTGTTCCTCTGCCAAATAACCATTCATTCGATTCCAAATGCTTTTTAACTAACGGAGGAACCTTTTCATGTTTTAATGCTTCTTGAAGATCATTAGGAAAACATGCTTTCTCTTTCAAGCTATTATAATCATCTATTCCTACCGTATCGGTATGTCCCATTAATACAACTGTTTTATCACTACTTCCTTTTGTACCTCTTACAAAAGCAAATACATTATATCTCTCAACCTCATCATCTACCGTTTGTGAAGTAAACACATAGTCTGGATTTTTTTGAAAGTATGGAAGGTTAGAAATCGTTTTCGCCAGTGATTTTGATATATCGATTTCTCCTTCGGTATTGACAATACTTTCAATATTGACAAGATCATTAGTAACTTTTAATACTTCATCATACGTTTTTAACATGAATACCAACCCCTAACTTAAGATAATAATTATAAAACCTGTTGTAAAAACCTAACTGTTCTCTCTTCCTTTGGGGTTTTAAAGAACACGGCAGGAGGTCCTTCTTCAATTATTTTTCCATCAGCTAACATAATGACTCTATCCGCAACCTCCTTTGCAAAGCCCATTTCATGCGTTACAATTACCATTGTCATACCATCTCTTGCTAAACTTTTCATTGTTTCTAATACTTCGCCAACTAATTCAGGATCTAGCGCCGATGTTGGCTCGTCAAACAGCATAACGCTTGGGTTCATAGCAAGTGCTCTTGCGATAGCAACCCGTTGCTTTTGTCCTCCAGATAATTGTTCAGGATAATAATTAGCTTTATCAGCAAGTCCAACCCTAGTTAATAACTCCATTGCATTTTTATTCGCTTCTTCTTTACTTTGTTTTTTCACCTGAATTGGTGCTTCAGTTATGTTTTGTAAAACACTTAAATGCGGAAATAAATTGAAGTGTTGAAATACCATGCCCATATTTTCTCTGACACTATTTAAATTAGTTTTTTCTATATCAATAATCTCATCGTTGATGCTTATAGTGCCCTCATCTAATATCTCTAAAAAATTCATACAACGTAACAAAGTGCTTTTTCCCGAACCACTGGCCCCAATTAAAACAACTACTTCTGATTTATTTATCTCGAGGTTTATATCTTTTAAAACTTTCAATTTACCAAATGATTTAGAAAGCGACTTCAACTTTATCATGCTTTTTCCCCTTCCCAACATCCAATCTGCTTTCAAGCTTATTAAACAATAGTGTGAAGATTAGAACTAAAATTAAATAATATACGCCTACTACAAAGTATGTTTCTAAAGGCATGTAATTATATGCTTGAGCCGATAAGGCATGGTTAAATAATTCTGAAACTGCAATATAGGCTACTAAAGAAGAATCTTTTAATCCAATAATGAATTGATTGGCTAATGAAGGAATTGCTCTCTTAAAACTTTGTGGTAAGATAATTCGTCTCATTGTTTTAAAATATGTCATTCCTAAAGATCGCCCTGCCTCCATTTGTCCCTTATCAATAGATTGAATGGCTCCTCGAAAGATTTCTGCAATATAGGCTCCGGAATGGATCCCAAGTGCAATAGCTCCAGCTGCAAAATCAGATAGAACAAAAATACTAGAAATACCGTAGTATAGGAACATAAGTTGTACGATAAGTGGCATACCACGAATAATAAAAATGTAAGCGTTAGCAACCATCTCTAATACCTTTATATTAGAAACCTTGAAGAAGGCAAAAATCAGCCCAATAACACAAGCAATTAATAGGGAGACAACTGTTAACTCAACCGTCAAAACAGTTGCTTTTAAAAATTCGACCCCATGTTTTTCGAATATAGATGCTATATTGACTAAAAACTCCATATAAATCACCTAACCTCTTTAAGTGTGTGGGTGTAGAAGGCGAACATTTATTTTGTCTAAACGTAAGATAAAATCTGTTTAATTATGAAAAGCGCAAGTGCCCTGCTTAGTTCCGATAAGTGCTGACAGTACATGGCGAAAGTATGCTCGCACAAAGATAGAAACCGAAATAATCTTAAGGAGGGCTTTGACGATGAAACTAGACACCAATTAAAATAAGTGAATTTTCAAACTATTTTACATAATCTCTTACCCAAGAACAAGTTTAATAGCCAATTCTAGTATGTTTCTATCATACTAGGTGCTTTCTATTTCCACCATTTGCTTATTCTAACAAATCTTTACCAAACCATTTTGTACTTATGTCTTTATAAGTTCCGTCTGCAACCATATCTGCAATTGCTTTGTTAATTGCTTCTAATAACACTTGATTATTCTTATTAATAGCTACTGCAATTTCTTCTCTTTTAAGTTCTTCTCCTAGTGTTTGAATTTCTAAACCAGATTCTTTCATCGCCGTAATACCTACGATTTTATCTGTAATGACTGCATCTAAACGTCCTGGAGGAAGGTCTTGTAATGCATAGATCTCACTAGGAAATTCTTTAATTTTATCTGTATATTTTTTTGCATCTTCAACGTAAGTACTAGCTTGCATAACACCAATAGTTTTTCCCTTTAAATCATCTAAAGATTTGATATCTTTGTTTTTACTTGAAATAAATACTGTGGCTCCAGAAATATAATATGGAACTGAGAAGTCAACCTGTTTTTTTCTCTCCTCGGTAGCTGTCATACTTCCAATAATTGCATCATATTTCTCTCCTCGTAACCCTTGGAGGATCGTTTCCCATGGATTTGTAACAGGGTTGGGATCAAGCCCAATTCGCTTTGCAATTTCTTTTCCAATTTCTACATCGAAACCAACTAATTTTTCATTTTCCTTATAGTTTAAAGGTTTTAGTAAACCACTCATTGCAAATGTTAACTTACCTTCATTCACTAATTTCATATCTGCTGTTGCGCTATTTCCTTCTTCTGCTTTTCCTCCGCTACTTGCAGATGTATCAGTTTTTACATTTGAATCTTTTTCTGAACACGCAACCATCAATGAAACGACTACCACCAATAAAAAATAGAATAGACTTCTTTTCATAAAAACCCATCCCCCTTGTGATTAAGCTAATTCTCCGCCATCAATGGCAATTGTTTGCCCAGTCATATAAGCTGATTCATCTGAAGCAAGGAAAGCATATAACGCCCCTACTTCTTTTGGATCTGCATGCCGTTTTAAAGGAATCCCTTCATTTACAACCGCTAACATCTCAGGTGTATACTCAGCCTTTTGCATCGGCGTTAATACATACCCAGGACATATTGTGTTAACTCGAATTGTTGGTGCCAGTTCTAATGCCATCGTTCTTGCTAAAAGATTAACACCTGCTTTTGAAGCGTTATAATCTGCATAGAATGGATGTCCCGTAACTCCGTTTGTAGATGCTGTCATGAGTATAACGCCTTTGCCCTGTTCAACCATGATTTTTGCGGCCGCTTGGGAAGTATAGAACACACCATTTAGATTAATATTTAAAACCTTATTCCATTGTTCTGGCGTAATATCAAGAAATTTAGAGCGAACGCTAATACCTGCGTTCGCTATAAAAACGTCCACTCCCCCTAAATCCTCTATAATATGTTTAAAGACATCATTTACACTTTCAGGGTTACTAACATCCACTACATACCCTTTCGTAATTCCAGGGTTTTCTTTTATCGATTTTTCAATACTTTCTTCATTAATATCTAAAATAGCTACTACTGATCCCTCTTCTACAAAACGTTGTGCTGTAGCTAATCCTATACCACTAGCCCCACCTGTAATAACAACCCTCTTCTTTTCTAAACTACTATGCCTCGATCCCATTCAAACACCCCCAAACAATTTTAACTTGTTATTTCTGCAGCATTTTTCACCTTTTCTTGATATACCCTCCATGAAGTACACCATTTAGCAGGATCATCTAAATAATCTGCTTCGATTAATTGATGAATTGTGCTATTTTGCGGTGCGTTTTTAACAACTTCTGGATTTTCATACGCTTCCTTCGAAATCTGCTCTAGCGCATGGATATATTCGTCTAAGTCTGCTTTAGAATAGGATTCTGTTGGTTCTAGTGTAAATGGTTGTGGCACAATATACGGATGATGACTTGTCCAATAATGCAAACCAAAGTCTGTCATACGACGTTGTACATCCTCTGTTGTTACACCTGTTTCTTTCTCCAGCTGCTCCCAACTATAACGAACCTGCTCCAAACGTTGTCCTTGTACATAAGGTACACTTGCGCCACGAATTTTCGATACTTTACTATATAAATAGTTATTATTTAGTACAGCGATTTCTGCCACTGCTTTAAGTCCCTCTTGTCCTAATGCTCTAACCCATGCATAAGAACGTAAGATAGTTTGTGCTACTCCGTGGAAAGCACGTACTTTTCCAATGGAGTGCTCTAATTGATCATTTAATACGTATTGATCACCATGTTTTTCGACAATGGGTCCTGGTAAATACGGTTTTAATTCCTCTGTTACTCCTAATGCACCCGTTGCTGGTCCCCCACACATGTGTGGCGCTGCGAATGTCTTGTGTAAATTAAAGAAACACATATCGAAACCTGCTTCTTTTGCACGTGTAATTCCTAATAACCCGTTTGCATTCGCTTGATCGTAGTAACAGATACCACCGGCATCATGTACAATTTTTGTGAATTCTTCAATTTTCGAATTGTAAATCCCTGTATCTTCTGGGTTAGCTACGACAAAGCCAGCAGTTCTTTCGGATACAACTTCTTTTAACTTTTCAATATCAGGGAATCCATTTTCATCTGGGTGTAGGGTAATAATTTTATAGCCCTTTACAACAGCCGTTGCTGCTTGAGATGGATGGGAGAAAATGGTTGTAATGATTTCATTACGTTGATCTCCCTCACCTCTAACTTCAAAATACTTACGTACAATCGATGCCATCGCAAACAATGCTTGTGTACCACCACTCGGTTGGAAAGAGAATGCATCCATACCTGAAATCTCACGCATCGCTAAATCCATATTATGAATGATTTCTAACATACCTTGTACGGTGTTAACATCTTGTAGTGGATGTAATTCCGTTATTTTGGTATTACGAATTAGAAACTCGTTAATTTTTGGAATGTACTTCATCGTACAAGTGCCTTGCCCAATTTCCACATTAAAATCCGAACCTAATGTTTCTTGTGACAGACGAACATAATGTCGTAATACACGTGCTTGGCCGATTTCTGGTAAGTTCGGCTTACTTGCTCGCTTTATATTTTGCGGTAGTACTGAAACACCATCTCCCACTACATCTACAATTTCCTCGGAAGCTTTTGGTACTTCAACTCCAACTTCACCTGGCTGATGTAGTTCGAAAATAATAGGCTCATTCCACTTGGCTTGATGAAAATCTATATTTACAGACTGTCTTTGAATTTTTATCATGTTTGATACTCCTTTCTATCTCACTATTTCGTCACAACTTTTGATAAAACACTTACTAGTTTGTCGATATCTTCTTTCGTATGCACTTCAGTTACGCAATAAAGCGCCGACTGACCATATTGAGGAAACTCTTTCGATAGATCCTTCCCTCCGAAAATCTTGTGTTCTAATAAATGTGTATTGATTTCTTCTACAGTTAACCCTGTACCATTAAAGTCGATCATAAATTCTTTGAAAAATGGAGATGTGATTCTTGAACCTCTAATGTTCTTAATTTTATTAAGTTGCATCACTGCATACTGACTATTTTGCATAATTGCTTGACCTAAATCGTACATACCGTTTGGTCCCATTAGCGATAAATAAACACCTGCTGTAATGCCCCATAGAGCTGTTTGCGTACCAACTGATTCTTTACCGTTTTCTCTATCTGCGAAAGATGTACGGTCATACGCAATGTCACCAAAACCATACTCGCCTTCTTTTACAGTCGGAATAATACCAAATAATCGAGATGGGTATTCATTGATGAATGTTGGATCATTATGTGTCGCAATGAATCCAGATTGCCCTCCGCTAAAATTCATATGCATACCTAGTGGTTGAAGGTCTCCACATACAATATCAGCACCATATTGACTTGGGGGTGCAAGTATTCCGAGAGAAATTGGATCTACTCCTACTACCATTATGGCACCGTATTTTTTTGCAAGATTTGAAATTTCTTGGCCTTGTGATTCAATAAATCCTAGGTATGATGGATTTTCAAAATAAATCGCTGCAACATCATTCGATAATTTTTCTTCTAAATCGGCTAAATCCATTAACCCTGTGTTAAGATTAAAATTCACTTCTTCAAATGTTAATTGAGGTGTACCATAGTTTGTAATTATCTTTTTTCTCTCAGGGGACACTGTATTAGCAAGTAAGACACTGGAACGTTTAGTAATACGACTAGCCATACGAATCGATGTAGCTGCAGCCTGTGCCCAATCAAATGTTGGGACATTAACTACTTCCATGTCCACAAGTTCTGCCATTAGACTTTGGTATTCAAATAAAGCTTGGAAACGACCATGATCTTCGTAAGGTTCCCCTGCATAAGCGGTTAAAAATTCTGCTCTTTGATTCACCTCATCACATACTGCTGGTATAAAATGTTGCCAACAACCCGCTCCTAAAAAGTTAAGATATTCATTAGTACTTACATTTTTATTTAATAGCCCTTCAATATGTCGTCGTAACTCTAATTCATTCAAAGCTTTCGGGATATTCATTGTACCTTTATACTGTAATTTCTCTGGAATACAAGAATAGAGTTCTTTAATTGAATGCACACCAATTTCATCTAACATCTTTTGTTTTACTTCAGGCACCATATTTGGAATGTATGGATGAACTTTTTTACTCATATAAAATACCTCCTCTATATTTTTTATGCTAAACCGCCACCATCAACGGTTAATGTAGTTCCCGTAACCCAAGCAGATAAATCACTTGCAAGGAATAATACCCCCTTGGCAATATCTTCAGGTGTTCCCAACCTTGCCAATGGTCTATCAACTGCCGAACTACGTAAAAAACTTGTTTCCTCTATATCTAGTTGTTTTGCCTCACTACGAAGTAACGGCGTATCTGTATCTCCAGGGCAAATACAATTTACACGAATATTCGCTGATCCATGATCAATAGCCATAGCTTTTGTTAAATTTACAACCCCTGCTTTCGCAGCACAGTAAGATGCTGCTTTGTCTCCACCTTTTAATCCCCAACCAGAACCGGTATTGATAATACTGCCACCACCATTGTTTTGCATAAGTGGAATTAAATATTTAGAAAGTAGATAAACCCCTTTTAAAGAGACATTAATTACGGCATCCCAATCAGATTCATCTAAGTCCACCACTGTTTTTCTACGAATAATGCCTGCATTGTTAAAGAGCACATCGACTTTTCCATGCTTTTCTTCTATTAACTTCGCCACACTTTGGCAATCTTGTGAGTTCGTCACATCACACTTTACAAACTCAATATCTAAGCCAGCTGCTCGAAGTGTTTCTTCTGTGTCCTTTCCCTTTTGCTGATCGATATCGAGAATGATGGTTTTAGTCCCCACCTCACTCAGTAATCTAGCGGTTGCAAGACCTATTCCCGAAGCACCTCCTGTTACAACAGCAATCTTCCCACCTAATTGAAAGTAATCTAGCAAATAAATATACCCCCTTTTTCTTTCTCACTATATATAAAGCAAATATCATGCCAAGTTTAAAAAAGTGGACTTTGCGAGATTCATAAATAATAAATCCTTCATTTTTTGTCACATATGTCAATTCAAATTCCATCTTTGACAAAAACGAGAATTTTTATTTTTTTGTTATTTAAAGTTGCTATTGTAACGACATGCGGAAAAATATGTATTTCGAAGTTTTGTTACGAGAGATAACGATGGAGAATAATGGGGTTATAAAATTTAGTAAAATCTCTGTTCAAAAGCAGGAAAAGCGTTTAATTGTAAAGTGAGTTGAAACTTAATAATTGATAAATACAAATTGCTACAACGGTATCAGCTATCTATGAAAGATAAATCTGCGGTAGAAGAATAAGAGTAAACAATAAAAGGGATACTTCCGTATCCCTTTTCCCAGTTAGCGTGACTTTTTTTAATTACTTTTTAATTTTCTATAAAGAGTCCTTGTACTGATACCTAGCTCTTCTGCAACACGTTCCTTGCCCGCAGCATCATTTCCGTACTCAGATAGTTTTTGGTTTATTATTTCCATTTCCATATTTCTCAACAACTGAGGCGTTACGTGAGAATTTTGCATTCTATTATGTTCGATAATATAACTTGGTAGACTTTCTTTAGTTAATTGCAAGGAATCTTCCATTACCATACTGTACTCTAAAACATTTTCTAATTCCCGGATGTTACCAGGCCAATGATAAGCTTTCAATTCTTCTAAAAATTCATCTGAAAAATCCTTTATAAACTTACCTGTTTTATGCTGTACCTTTTCCAGTAATGTAGAAATTAAGTAATCCATTTCACCTTTTCTTTCTTTTAAAGGTGGCAAAGTTAAAGGAATAACATTTAATCGATAGTATAAATCCGCCCGAAACTCTCCCTTTTTCACCATTTCTTCTAAAGGTCTATTTGTTGCAGCAATAATTCTTACATTTACCTTTCTAGGCTCAATTGCTCCCACTCGATAAATAAGACCATTCTGTAAAACAGTTAGTAGTTTAGCTTGAAGATGCAATGGTAATTCTGTAATTTCATCAAGAAATAAGGTACCTTTATCTGCAACCTCAAAATATCCCTGTTTCCCTTTTCTCCTAGCGCCAGTAAATGCTCCTTCCTCATAGCCGAATAATTCACTTTCAAATAAAGCTTCTGGAATACTAGCACAGTTTAACTCTACAAACTTACCTTTATGTGAAATACTGTTTGAATGAATATACTTAGCTAACAAACTTTTTCCAGTCCCCGTTTCTCCAGTGATGACAATTGAAGATGAACTATTTGCAATACTATTTAGTTTGCTTTTAATAAATTGAAAATGAGGCGCATCGCCCAATGCATATTTTGTGTCAAATCCCTTTTTTGTTTCAAATAATAAATAAGATCCTTCACTATTTAGAACATTGATAACAATTTCACCTAAACGAGCTAACCAGTATTGATATTTTTTTTGTTCAGTAGATAATTTTTTTTCACCCTCATCTGTAAAACTGACAAACGTTAAATAGCCAAAATGCCGATCGTCTTTGACTAAGTTCATAAGTATTTCTACTTTGGAAGGACAATTGTTTTGAAACCTACACCCAGAACATGTTTTCATTTTTCCAGGTCTCTGCACGTATTGAATTGGCTCAGAGTAGTACTTTTGAAAAAATGGTAAATGTACTTGCACTCCTTTTCGTTTTCTATATTCATCAGTGGCTATAAAAATTTCACCTTCTGAAGTAAAATAAGCTACTTCAACTTGTAACAAGTCTCCAAATATATTAATGATAGATTGTACTAACTTTTCACCATTTAACATAACATCGTCCTCTCAGACCATTTTCTTAATAATATAAATTTAATCTAAAAAGCTTTAGTATTTATTCTTTTTTAAGAAAATTAAAATCCCAGAATTCACATGTATATCATTGAGACATTGGAATTTTATATTGATATATCCTTAACGGCATTTGCTAATGGTATCCCTAAATGAAAAGATTTATTGTATAGAATTCGCCACTTTCTATTATTTTGAGCATACAAATTTTTTAAGCCAAGCAAGATAGACGTAGCTCCACGAAACTATTCTCCATTAAATGTTAGTTATACCCAATTAATGTATGAGTTATAACGACTATATCAGACATAGCATTCACCTCTACTATATAAATTTCGCAAAAAAAAGGTTTCGTACCTTTAAAAATCGTTCAACAAATACAGACATTATAAGTTGAATATTGTCTAAATATAAAATCAAAAAAAGCATACAAAAGTTAAGTGGATGATTAATCACAAATAAAGTGTATCCATTAGCTTATCTAACGGATACACTTTTTGATTTAGCTTACATTTGTCCAGCACGAATTTTCTTAATAATGCTAAATGTCGTGTAGGCAGCGGCCGGCGCAAGCACAAAAATAAAAATAAGCCAAACCGTTAAGTTGTCCGTAGCTTTTAACGTGTCATAATTAGAGATAACAAAAAAGATAAGGCCAAATAGTAATAAATAGCTCAGCACATTTGGAAAAATAACAATTAAACGCAATAGTGCTGGTGGCATTTTTTGTTGATTCATATTAAACCACTCCCCTTTAGTCAATTATACGAAAATCTACTATTAACTGCATTGTTTTTCTCTAATATTCTAAATCTTCGTATTATATCTTTTCCTACATTGTACTTGGCCTTTTCTCACTTGATAAATCGAGACAATGTAAGTTAATTATAAAAATAAGAGCCTTGCTACATAATTGTAGTAAGGCTCTTAAAGTTGTTTAACCATTATTCAACTAAACTCAATTTATTGAAATCTATGCGTTCACAAACTATTGTTTAATCTTTTTTTAGATGGAACAAATAGAGTCAAAACAAATGCGAGTATCGCTAAGATTGTCATGAAATAATAGGCATCACTTGAGCCTAAAATGGAAGCTAGTGTACGTATACCTTGAGCCGTAGCATTTGGTGTTTCTACTAGCAGTGTTTTCGCATGGTTTGTCGTTTGTGCTGTAAAAATTGTAATGACGACAGCAGATCCAATTGCACCTGCCATTTGGCGTAATGTATTATTCACTGCTGTACCATGTGTGACAAGCGTCTTAGGTAAGGCATTCAAACCAGCTGTGTTCAATGGCATTGTGATAAAACTCAACCCTATACGTAGAAAAATGGTACGTATCATTAAAAAGCTATAGGTTGTTGTTTCTGTTAAATCAGTTACAACCCACATGGAAGGAATGACGAAAATCAAACCGATAATAAATAAAGGCTTTGCACCAAAGCGGTCATACATTTTTCCTGTCACTGGAGACATAAAGGCATTTACAAGAGCACCCGGTAATAATAATAAACCAGCGTCTAATGCCGTAAAGCCTCTTCCATTTTGTAAATATATCGGTAATAAAATCATATCCGCATACATCATCATTGTGACAATAATGTTGATGATGGACGTTAGCGTAAATACTTTATTTTTAAAAACAGATAAGTTAAGAAGAGGATCAGAAGATTTCATTTGTCGAAGACAGAATATTGCCGTAGTCATTATCCCCACTAGTATAGTAACGATAACAACTGTATCATCCCAGCCATGGCTTCCTGCATTACTAAAACCATATAAAATAAGACCAAAGCCAATTGTTGATAAAATAACACTCACTACATCTAACTTCGTGTTTGCTGTTTCCGAAACATTAATTAAATATTTCATTGCCATGAATATAACGATCACGACAAATGGGATTATCCCGATAAATAACCAACGCCATGAATAATAATCTATAACGAAACCTGCTAAAGTTGGTGCAATGGCTGGGGCGAAAATCATAGCAAGCCCAATTAACCCCATCATACTGCCTCTTTTTTCAGGGGGAAAAATAAACATTACGATACTCATTAGCAACGGCATAATAATTCCTGCTCCAACCGCTTGAATCATACGACCTATTAGTAAAGTGGTGAAGTTCGGAGCTACTGCACAAAAAATAGAGCCTACTAATAAAAACAGCATTGAACTTATAAATAATTGGCGTGTTGAAAAACGTTTCATTAAGTATGCTGTAATAGGGACTAGCACCCCGTTTACTAACATAAAACCAGTAGCTAACCACTGAACGGTTGTAGCAGAAACGGAAAACACATCCATTAAATTACTTAATGCAACGTTTAACAGCGTTTGATTTAGAGTAGATAAAAAACACCCGAAAATTAAAACTGTTAATAGTACTTTTTTATTTATTGATTCCGACATTACATTCTTCCTCTTTCTACTTGTTTTATTAACACTATGTCAATAAAATAGATAATAACACGTTTATTTTTTGATTCCTATTTACAATTTTTCAAGAAGTGTCAATTAAACAACAAAATTAAAAATACTATTAATTAAATTTGTATTTAATAGATAAAGGAGAATTAAATTGACCACACACAAAAAGCAAGACCCACGAGCTATTCGCTCTAAACGGGTATTTAAAGAAGCTGTCGTAGATATATTAATCGAAAATCCAGATATTTCGAAACTTACAGTACAAAAAATAGCCCAACGTGCAGAGCTAAATCGAGCAACTTTTTATTTACATTTTATCGATATTAATGATTTATTAAAGCAAGTAGTTTACGATATGTTCGACGACTTGTTGTCGGAAATGTCTCCTACTTTACAAATTGATAATTTAAATAATCAAGAACAATTAATTACGTTTTTAGATTACTTTTATAAGCATAGAAAAATTTTAGCTGTTCTATTTGAGCACCCTGGTTTCATTAAAAAAATGCATATGACATTAAAGGACTTGATTGTCATACAACGTAAAAGTGAAGGCGCTGATAGTACTCTATCAATGGATATTCTCGCCTCTTCAATACTTGGGATCCTCATGTGGTGGCTCAGAAATGGGGTTCAATTTAGCTCCGAATATATAGCAAATCAAATTGTTGAATTATATCGATAAAAAGGGCTCTTTCAAATAAGCTTCTGGTAGTTAGTTATATAATTGGCATGCATTTTAACAATTTCAGCTCTACTTTTAATGAAGAGACAAAAAAGCTTGTTACGGTTATGACTGTAACAAGCTTTTTATTATTTGTTGTTGCTTTCGCACAGAAAACACTTTTCTGAATAAAGATAAAAGTAGCTTTTAAATGAAGTGTCATTTAAAAGCTACTTTACGTTTTTGAATCACTTATGCCTCGGCATAAGTGCGTCCGGAATCGGCTTTGTGCCTAGGCCTGCACGAGGGCCGACACGACGTCGGTCATTTCGGTAATGCCACAGGACGTGGCGTTTTTACCGATGCAGGTCAGTTAGCCGTTATCGCATGGATGCGATGGTTTTAGGCTAACATCCCCTAAGAACTCCTTCCCGATTCCGTGACATCCGCCGGAGGCTTTGGGCCAACAGATGTCTTTTGCGCGAAAGCGTAGTGCTAACGCAGCGTCAGCAGCATGATGTTGGTCACTCAGTCGTGTGTTGTTGCTGTCGCTTCGCTTTCGCACAGATAAAACCGTGTTGCTGTCGCTTCGCTTTCGCACAGATAAAACCGTGTTGCTGCCGCTTCGCTTTCGCACAGATAAATTGCCACAGGACGTGGCGTTCTTAGACTGAGTTCCTATATTTCAGCGGATGTTCGGACACCCGCTGAAATATGTTAAATTAACATATTGTTATTCCATGTAAATACTGATTGATCAGATGTAAGGAAGGTTTGTGGGAAAATCTCCTGTGCATCTGCTAAAAATTTCGGTAAATCGTGTGGTAAAAAGCGGGCACTTAAATGGTTTAGAAGTAAATAGTTTGCTCCTGCTTGTTGTGCCACCTTAGCCGCTTCGACATTTGTAGAGTGTCCGTAGCTTGCTGCTAAATCTGTCGTAGTGCCATCAAAGGTCGCTTCATGTATAACGATATCCGCTCCACTAGCTAAGGAAACAGCCTCTGGACAGTATTTTGTATCGCCTAATATCGTGAGCGTAAAGCCTTTTTTCGGCGGAGCAACAACATCTTTTGCATAAACTTTAGTGCCGTCTGCAAGCTCAATATCTTTCCCAGCTTTTAATTGTCCTAACATAGGACCTTTTGGAACACCTAGAGCCTGTGCTTTTTCTATTAGCAGTTCACCAGGTAAATCTTTTTGTTCAACACGGTAGCCAAAGCATGGAACTACATGTCGCAATTCACTTGCACTTACTGTGAATTGTTCATCCTCATAAATAATACCTTCATAGACTTCAACAAATTGTAATGGATATGTTAAGTGCGTCTTTGACAAGGCTAAGGTTTGCTCAATCCATTGCTGTAAACCTTGCGGACCAAATATCGTTAATGGTTCATCCCCGCCTTGAAATGAACGAGAGCTTAAAAAACCAGGTAAACCAAAAATATGGTCACCATGTAAATGTGTAATGAATATTTTCGTTACTTTACGTGGCTTTAACGATGTGTGCAAAATTTGATGTTGGGTCGCCTCCCCACAATCAAAAAGCCACATTTCCCCCACTTCATCTAAAAGCTTTACCATTAGGGCACTTGTATTTCGTTCCTTTGAAGGCATTCCTGCGCCTGTTCCTAAAAAATGTAGTTGCACATATGCCACCTCACTTCTATTTCTATCGCTTTATTGTACCCTATCGTTCACAATAAAAAAAACCTTTGGTCATTAGTTTTGTCCAAAGGTTTTGTAATTATTTCGGCTCCCATGATACGAGTGCAGCGTGGAAATCATGACGATAATAATAACGCCCATTCTTTTCCTCAATAAATGGCAATAGCGACTCTTCAACATGTGCTCTATTAATAGTATCATTTAATATTTTTTTACTTTGTGTCGTAACAAGCTGCTCATAGCTTTCATATTCGTACACTCGTTCTAATGGGATGATTTTGCATTCAGCATAAATATCCATTTCATAGAGCAAATTTAAAAATTCTATATAATCTCTTCGTGGAAATTTAATATCGTAGCCATACTTTTCGTACAAAATTTCATAATGAGGTTGTATCGGCCCTGTCGTCATGCCAATTATTGCACGCTTTTTAGCTAGACGATTCATATGGTAAAGTGCGGATTTGATGTCATACATACGATAAAAGCAATTGACACCGATGACGATATCGTGTGCTTCTACCTCATCTGCAGAAAGGCCTTCCCATTTTGCATGAAGATAAGAAACATGTTGCCTATCCTCCATGCAATTTTCTAAATACCTTAGGATACTTTCTGAGCTATCTACACAAGTTAGCTTTCGCACATGATCTGCTAGTGGAAATGTATAATTGCCCCAGCCTGGACCAATTTCCAAAACCGAGTGCTCAGGTTGAATACTTTTTTTAATTTCTTGAAAAATTTTTGCAGCATAAGGATCTGTTTGTCCAGCCTTTTTACGGGCGACGGACTGTGCCCAAAACTGCTCCTCTAATTGATCATTGACCATTCTTTCAGGCATTTGGCCATGCCAATCTTTCATACCTTCCTGCCATAACGCCCCATAATCAATGGCTAACGGTCCTTTTCTTGTCATACAGGTACCTCTATATTCATGATTTCGTATATTTTTTTCATATCGAGATTTGCACGCACATGCTTTGCAAGCATATTGTATGCGTCCTCTCTACGTTCTGCGTCACTTTTTACATCACTTGGTAGAGCTGCGAGGCCCTTTTTCACGCGAATATCGTTGATGAGCTGTCGTGTAAAGGTGCGGTTATGGAATAAGCCGTGGAAATATGTTCCGACCACTAGTTCATCTGCACTTACTGCCCCATCTACGCGCCCATCTGCAAGCTGTAAAAATGGTGATACTTCATCACGCAAAATTTTTGTACGTCCTAGATGAATTTCATAACCAGTAAACGTATCCTGCCCTCTTGTTCCGGTCATTTGAACTGTCTTTTTATCGCCAACAAATACTGTTTCCATTGGCAATAAGGCTAGACCTTGCGCTGAATCGCCATTTCCTTCTACAGCATCTGGGTCTAGTAACGTTTCGCCAAGCATTTGGAAGCCACCACAAATGCCGATAATTTTTGTCCCTCGTGCACGTAAATTAGCTATCGCTTGATCGAAGCCCTGTGCCTTTAACCAAGCTAAATCATCCATTGTACTTTTTGTTCCAGGTAATATAAGTAAATCGGGCGTCCCAAGCTCATTGACATTGCCGACTAAACGGACACCAACCTCTGGCTCATCGAAAAAAGGATCAACATCTGTAAAGTTTGAAATGCGCGGCAAACGAATCATAGCCACATCCACTGCAAACTCTCCAGGCTTTGGCTTTTTAAAGCGTAATGAAGATAATGCAAGCGAGTCTTCAGCCTCTATATTGACCTCTACATACGGTACAACTCCAAGGACAGGAATCCCCGTTTCACGCTCTACCCATTCAATGCCATCATCAAGTAACTCGCGCATTCCTCTGAATTTATTAATGATCAGCCCTTTTACACGTGCACGTTCTGCATCATCAAGCAATGCGAGCGTTCCAACAATCGATGCAAATACTCCACCTCGATCGATATCAGCAACTAGCACAACCGCAGCATCTGCTAGATGAGCCATGCGCATATTGGCTATATCACGGTCTTTCAAGTTGATTTCTGCTGGGCTACCCGCACCTTCTAGAACAATGACATCATATGTATTTTGTAAAGTTCGCACTGACTTTTCAACGATTGGCATCGCTTCTTGGACGAATTGATTGCGATAACTTTTGGCGTCCATATTTAAAAAATGCTTACCATGAACAATCACTTCCGAAACCATATCCTGCTTTGGTTTTAGCAATATCGGATTCATATCCGTAGTTGCGACAACACGTGCCGCCTCTGCTTGTACACCCTGTGCTCGGCCAATTTCCCCGCCATCTTGAGTAACAAACGAATTAAGGGCCATATTTTGCGATTTAAACGGTACTACCTTTAGCCCATCATCAGAGAAAATACGGCACAGCGCAGTACAAATCATACTTTTCCCTACATCAGAAGCTGTTCCTTGAATCATGATAGATTTTGCTAGCATAGTCTTTCCCTCCTTTTATTTATAGTTGAAGCGTGGGACAGATTTACTGCGCGGGTATTCTGCTTCGCTCCGCGGGTATTTCACTCCAAAGCGCGGGTATTCTACCTCGTTCCGCGGGTATTTCACCACAAAGCGCGGGTATTCTGCTTCCTTCCGCGGGTATTTCACTCCAATGCGCGGGTATTCCTCCATCGCGAGGGGGCGCTTGCTTCGCGAGTATTCTACCTCGCTCCGCAGGTATTTCCCCACTTAGCGCGGGTATTCTGCTTCCTTCCGCGGGTATTTCCCTTCAAAGCGCGGGTATTCCTCCATCGCGAGGGGGCGCTTGCTTCGCGAGTATTCTACTTCCTTCCGCGGGTATTTCCCTTCAAAGCGCGGGTATTCTGCTTCGCTCCGCGGGTATTCCACCCCAAAGCGCGGGTATTTCACCACAAAGTGCGGGTATCAATTAGAATTCTAGACCTTTAACTGCTGGTATTCCTTCGTCATAATAGTGCTTTGTTGCATCAATTGTTGATACTAAATCGGCCATTTCCACAAGTGCTGGGTTGGCGCTACGTCCGGTTACTACTAAATGCATGGTAGTTGGGCGCTGCTGAATGGCTTCAATGACTTCGGCTATTGGGAGTACATCATCGATTGGGAATTTTGTTATTGCAAGCGCATTGTTGAGCTCGTCTAATACGAGTAAATCAATGCTGTCGTCTTGCAGGGCAGCCTTTGTTTTTTCCCATGCCTTTGCTAAAGCGGCTCGATGCTCCTCGGGTGTTTTTGTCCAAGTAAAGCCGATTCCCATTTGCTCCATTTCTACGCCAAGCTTTCGAAGAGCAATTTGCTCTCCGTATGTGCGCTCGGGTGATTTTATAAATTGCATATATCGTACATTTAGGCCACGACCAACTGCGCGCAATGTGACACCAAGGGAAGCTGTTGTTTTGCCCTTCCCTTCACCTGTATATACTAAAAATAAGCCTTTTCTAGCCATTCTTTAAGCCCCCCTTAAAGCCATGTTGTTTTTTCTTCAATTGGGCTACGTTTCTTGTCTTTAAGCTCCTGCTCTTCTGGATAGCCAATAAAGATAGTTCCTACTACTTTTTGTGATTCACTTGCGCCAATAAATGCATGCATACGCGGGTCATGAACTAGCCCTACGCCGCGTGTACGCCATACAAAGCCAAGTCCTAGCTCCTCTGCGGCAAGCCACATAGACATGATGGCGCTGCATACGGCAAAGACATTATCTGCTGTTGCATCAGCATCGTCTTCTACAATATCTGCTGTAACAACAATAGCCACAGGTGTTGTTGTTACAACCTTTAGCGAGCTTTCTACTAAATTTGGCTTTGTTGGGAATCGCTCCTGTAAATAAGCATTTGCCATTTCCTCATAGCGATTCATTGCCTCATCTTGAATAACATAAAAATGCCAAGGCTCACGCATACGGTCATTTGGAGCATAAGTGGCAGCTTGTAAAATTTGCTCGATTTTCTCTTTTTCAACAGGCTGTGTCGTGTAATTGCGAATCGCTCTTCGATTTTTTAAAGCCTCGATTACTGTCATGATGTATTTCCTCCTTATGCTCAAATATGTTTTATTCCTTTATGAGATAGCAAGCCCTTGCTCCTCAAACCATTGAATTTTCTCGCGTACATTGACGACCTCTCCAACGACAATCATGGAAGGGTTATGGTAGCCTTCTCGTTCAATAATGGTAGCTATTTCATCAAGTTGGCCTGTAATGGTACGCTGTTGATCTGTTGTTCCCCACTCAATAACGGCGACTGGAGTTGTTGCCTTACGACCATTTTCGATGAGCTTTCTAGAAATATAAGCTATATTACCCACACTCATATAAAAGGCAACTGTATCGATACCTGTTGCAAGTGCAGGCCAATTTAAAAAGTCCTGTCCTTTTTCCTCACGACCATGTCCTGTTACAAGCGCAAAGCTTGTTGCAAAATCACGGTGCGTTACCGGAATACCAGCATACGCCGGAGCTGCAATTCCTGCTGTAATACCAGGTACGATTTCATAAGCAATTCCATGTTTTTTTAAGATTTCCGCTTCCTCTGCACCGCGACCAAAAACGAATGGATCGCCACCCTTTAAACGTGTGACAATCTTGCCTTCCTCCGCTTTCTCGACTAGCAATGTATGAATCTCATCTTGAATTAAGTGATGCTTACCAGGTAATTTACCACAGTACACAAGCTCAGCATCTTTTTTCGCAAACTCTAGCAATTTTGGGTTCACAAGACGGTCATAAGCAATGACATCAGCCTTTTGAATACATTCGAGCCCATACACTGTAATGAGCTTTGGATCTCCTGGTCCGGCTCCAACTAAATACACTATTCCGTCTTTCATCGCGCTACTCCCATCAGTATTTGTTGTAAAAATGCTTCACGTCTATCAATCTCTCCATTGCGTGTCCATTCTAATAAGCTTGGTTCCAGTAATGCTTGTAAAGCGGTACGTCTTTCTGGACCTTTTTCAAACTTCGCAGCAATCATTAAACGTGCCTGTTGCAAGAAGCATACATAGTCATCGTAAACCTCATCAAATTGCTCTTCGAGATCAGCTTTGATTTTCCGAGCTAGTGCTGGACTGGCACCTGACGTTGAAACAGTCAACACTAAAGGACCACGGCGCACTGTTGCAGGCGTTATAAAGTCGCTTTCAGCCTGCGCATCAGCGCGATTGATGAGCTGCCAATGCTGAGCTGCTTCTTGTACAGCCTCATTTACTGATGTATCATTTGTTGCCGCAATAATGAGTGATGCATCATCTAAGTCACGCGGTTCAAATTCTTTTTCATGCCACGTAATTTGCCCTGATTCCGCAAGTGGTATTAATGAGTCATCAAGAGTTGGGCTTACAACGACAATATTGGCTTTAGCCGGTAGCAGTGACGCTACCTTCTGCGTTGCTACGTGCCCCCCACCAACAATTACTACGGTTTTATATTCAATATTGATGTGAATAGGAAAATAATTAGTCATGATTTTTCACCTTCTTACAAGCTGTTAACCAATTGTCAACAAGCTTTGGGTTCGATACAAAATGAAAATGGGTGTAGCCAGCTACTAAATTCCCTGCTTGGTAGCCCTCATGTTTGTTACCAAAGCGTCCCTTCGTTTCATAGGCAGGCGTATTGTGTGAGCCGCTATATTTTGAATAGTGGAATTCATGTCCCTTAGCTTCCTCATCCGTACCAATTAAAAAATTATGTTGTGTGCCGAAAATTTCTCGGTAGCCGAGAGCCGCTAGCTTTGTTTGCATCGCTACTTCTCCTGGAATAACACCAACCATGTCGTAACGGTCACCATTACTATTCGTAATAGCCTCCGTCAAATACATGAAGCCTCCACACTCAGCTAATGTAGGTAGACCTTTGGCTACTGCTTCACGAATAGACTTTTTGACATCCGAATTTTCTGCTAAAATATCTGCAAATTCTTCGGGGAAGCCCCCACCGATATACAATCCGTCTGCATCAGGCGGAACAGGCTCATTCGCAAGTGGTGAGAAAAATTGCAGCTTTGCTCCTTTTGCCCGTAGCAATTCCAAATTCTCCTCATAATAGAAGTTAAACGCTGCATCTTTAGCTACGGCAATGCAAATATTTTGCGATGGTTGTTCCACAAATAGTTGCCCTGATTCTTGTAGAATAGGAGCCTTTGTTAATGCAAGCAATTGCTCTAAATCAATCGTCTCTGCCATTAAAGAGCCTAGTTTATCAAAAAATGAATCGAGTTCTCCTCGTTCAATCGCTGGCACTAATCCTAAATGACGACTAGGAATATCAATCCCTTGCTCACGCTGCAAATAGCCGATCACAGGAATACCACACTCCTGCTCAATAGCAGCCTTCGCAATTTCATAATGGCCGACACTTCCAACTTGGTTGGCAATAACGCCAACGATATTCGGTTGATCGGACAACAATTGGAAGCCCTTCACAACGGCTGCTACACTTCGTGCCATACTTGCACAATTGACAATTAAAATAACAGGACTCTCTGTTACAACGCTAATATCTGCTGCAGATCCAGCATCCGATAGCGGACTTTTGCCATCATAAAAGCCCATCACTCCTTCAACAATGGAAACATCAGCATCTTTGCTTGCGCGCGCAACAATATCACGCACTGCTTCATGTGAAAACATCCAGCTATCGATATTGCGCGATACCCTTCCTGTAACAGCAGAATGATAAGTGGGGTCAATATAATCGGGACCACATTTAAAGCCCTGCACAATTTTGCCCTTTTCTTGTAATGCTTTCATTAGTCCAATGGTAAAGGTTGTTTTACCAACTCCACTGCCAGTACCAGCAAGTACAAAGCGATTCGTTTGCATAGGCTTCCTCCTTAAAATGTTAATCTAGCAACAGAGATAGTAGCATTGCCCGATTTTTTCTTTTCTAGCACAAGCGACTCCACCTGCGCATAACGCATTGCAGCAGGCTCACTCACCCCATATGCTCCGGTATATTTAAAAACGGTTTCCGAAGGTGATGGGAACTCAATTTCATTTAATTCCACCGGTGAATATGTAACAAACTCCCAATCATATTTCTTCGTTATTTCTAGGAAGCATTGCTCGTCCTTCTTTAAATCAATCGTGCATAGCGCTTTGACACTTTTTTTCGAAAGCTTCAGTTCTGCAAGGGTTTCATCAATAACTTGCTCAATTTCTTCCACAGATGTCCCACGATTACAGCCCATGCCAAGCACGACCGATTTTGGTCGATATATAACACCATTTTCAAGAAGCACTTCCTCCTCTTGATCAATGATGCGATCAGAAATTAGCAGTGTCGCATGTGGTTTCGCTTCAATCGCTGCATATGTTGTCGGGTAAATTTTAATTTCCTCTGGCATCGGTGTATCACGCATCCACCAGTCTCGTTCCCCTGTTTCCTGAACGATGGCGACATGCTCCTCGTTCACAACAGAGGCACTTACAGGTGTCAGTTTATCGGCACTATCCCATACCCAGCCAAAACGTGCCCCAAATAAATCAACCGGAATCGTCTTTTGCACATCTGAAGCCGTCGTAATAATTGGATTTGCTCCAAGTGCTGCAGCTACTTCATGTGTCAGCTCATTGGCGCCACCTAAATGTCCCGATAAAACGCTAATCACATTTTCACCACGATCGTCAATAACAACTACGCCTGGATCTGTCTTTTTATCCTTTAAAATCGGTGCTATCATGCGAACAACTGCACCGAGTGAAATGATTAAAATTAAGCCTTTATATTGCTTAAAAAGAGTAGGAAGCAGTAAACGTACAGTACCTGTAAACATTTGAATATGCTTTTCCGCTTCATCACCCTGCTCAAATTTGCTCATGTAATATAAGTCGCTCGCAGCAAAAGTATGCTGCAAGCGACGTCCGATTTGAACACCGTGCTTTGTAATGGCGACAACTGCATAGGGATTTCGTTGATCAACCTCTGGTAAGACGCCCTCTTGTAACTCAATCACTTGTCTTCACACCTTTTCTAAAGCCATGTGTGAAAGTAGCATCATATAATTTCGAACGGTATTGATCTTTATCATGAATAGTCGGATCTAATGCCCAGCCGGCTAAAATCATCGCATGCTTACGAATACCATTCACACGCATTGCTTCATCCAGTTCAATTAATGTTGTCCGTACGATTTTCTGATCTGGCCAAGAAGCTCGTTGAATAACAGCTACTGGTGTATCATCAGCCCAGCCAGCACTCTGTAATTCTTTTACTATTTTCTTTGTTAGCGTTGCGCTCAGGAATAATGCAATCGTACAGTGATGACTCGCTAAATCGCGTAGCTTTTCGAATTCTGGTACAGGTGTACGTCCTTCGGCACGCGTTAAAATAAGTGTTTGTGTTAAGTCAGGAATTGTTAATTCTGCCCCGATTGCCGCTGCAGAAGCGAAGACAGAGCTAACACCAGGAATGACCTCATAGCCAATGCCCTCTTTTTTTAATAGGGCCACCTGCTCCATGATCGCGCCATACATAGCGGGGTCTCCTGTATGCATACGGGCCACTACTTTACCCGCGTTAACACGATCTACCATGACCGCTACCATTTCCTCTAAATGCATACCTGCTGTACGAATAACCTCTGCATCTGGTTTTGCCTTTGCAATCAGGTCCTCACTCACTAAAGAATCTGTATACATAACAACGTCTGCTGTTTGTAGCATATGTAAACCTTTGACTGTAATTAAATCTGGATCACCAGGACCAGCGCCGACAATATATATTTTCTTCATTATTTACGCACCACCATTAACGTTAAATATTCTAAATCGACACCGTCTAGCTCACGAACATCCCAAATAATTTCCTCGTCAGATGTTACCTTTGTTACGACAGATGCCTTATCTAGTAAATCTAAATCACGTAGCACCTCAAGCATTAAATCAATAACCTTCGCTACTTTTATAAACACTACTGCATCGTGACTTTCAATCGCTTCACGCATAGCCTCATAGTCATCATGAGCAGGTACAATGGCAACACGATCATCACCATCTGCCAGCGCAATTCCAAGTCGTGATGCTGAACCGTTGAACGAAGAAATACCAGGAACTGTTTGAATTTCAACGTCAGGGTGCATGTCCTGCATAAGCTTCATCATATGGATGAACGTACTATATAATAATGGATCTCCTTCTGTTACGAATGCGACGTCTTTACCTTCTTGTAATTTTTCATACACAAGTTCAACTGATTTCGTCCATTCGCGTTCTAAAACAGCCTCATCCTTTGTCATTGGAAATACTAGGCCAAGCATGTCCTTTTCTGCTGGGTTAATGTAGACATCTACGATACGATGTGCGTAGCTTTTACTGCCTTTTAGTTTTTTCGGATACGCAATAACAGGTGATTCCTGAATGACACGGAATGCCTTAACTGTAATTAACTCTGGATCGCCAGGACCTACGCCCAAGCCATATAAAATACCAAGATTACTCATGATTTTCTTCCTTTCGATGTGCAGAAATAATGTAAATCGGATTTAATGGGACAAAACGTGTCATATCTAATATTGGTTTACTGCGCGCAAGCTGTGCCTGCAATATATCAACAGCAAACCCGCAAGACTTAAACGCTTCGACAGCCTTATATAAATTTTCAATGGTTGCAGCATTCAATACAATACGGCCATTTGGCTTTAAGCGTGAACAGCATAATTGTAAAAGCTCCACCATTTCTCCTCCTGTGCCGCCGATAAAAATCGCATCCGGATCAGGGAAGTTTTCAAGTCCCGCAGGCGCTTTACTATGAATAGCTGTAATATCTACACGGAACTTTTGCTGATTTTGCAAGCAATTGTCCAAATCAGGTGCGTTTTTCTCTACTGCAAATATTTGACCTTCTGGCGCAAGCTTACCGGCCTCAATAGCCATCGAACCTGTACATGTACCAACGTCCCAAATGATGCTATCCTTTTGTAGCTGCATCGCTTGTAAACTTAAGATACGAATTTCTTTTTTGGTTATCAGACCTTTATCAGGCTTACGCTGTGAGAATTCTTCATCATCGATACCGAGTGCATAGCGTTTCAGTACTGAAGTTTGCTGTAGAATGACTACATTTAAAGGAGAAAAATCAACCTGTTCTAATTCATCAAGTGAATACCAGCCGAATTTTTCATTTGCGCCCTGTAAATTTTCTGCCACAAATGCACGGTATTCTGTCATACCAAAATGTTTTAAATAACGTGCCAACTCATTTGGATTATTCTCTGCATCAGTTAGAAGTGCCACTTTCTTTTTACCATCAATACGCTGTGCTAAGCCTTTCATGGAGCGCCCATGAATGCTTGTGACATAAGCATCCTGCCAGCTTTCTCCCATTTTTGAAAAAGCAAGCTGAACAGAACTCATATACGGATAAACGTCAATGTCTAGTTTTTTCGCTAAATACCCACCGATTCCGTAAAATAGTGGATCACCTGACGCTAAAATAACTGTATTTCTCGTTTCTGCAGACAATCTTTCAACAAGCGTTGAAAGGCCACCTTTAATCAACATTTTTTCTCCTGTAAAGTTCGGGAAAAATGCTAGAACTCGCTCTCCACCTACCAGCACCTCACAGTCTTCAATCCACTGTACATATTGCGGTAGTAAGCTTTCTTGTCCGTTATCCCCGATCCCAATCAATTTCATCGATCGATGCAATGTCATCAGCCCTTCCTAATAATTGTCCCTGCATCGAATAGATCGATGTAGAAAGCGTTAAACCGCCCTTAATATGGTGTAATGATGAATAGCAGCAAGCCTCACATAAACGGTGGAAGAAAGCATCATAGCCACTCTCCGCCATAATTTCTCCGACTTGTGAAGCAGTGTTAGCCTCTCGTACGTTCGTAACAGTTTCTTCATCTGCACCTATATCCACTGCTAATTGAGCTAAAAAGTTAAAATCAATAGGCGCACTTTTGGAGTGCACCATCATGACACCTTGTGCAACCTTCGAGAATTTCCCCATCATCCCAACAAGCGATACTTGCCTCATACCTAGTCGTTTACAATGCTTTAATGTAAAGCCTACAAAATCGCCCATCTCTATAAACGCTTCCTCTGGCAAATTAGGGTACTGTGCCATCGCATACTTTTCACTACGTCCACCTGTCGTCACAACTAAATGCTCACAACCAGCCTCTTTCGCAACACTAATCGCTTGCACAATACTGGCCATATAGGCGGAACTCGAAAAAGGCACGACGGTTCCCCTTGTGCCTAAAATGGAGATGCCTCCAATAATACCAAGGCGCCCATTTAACGTTTTTTTAGCCATTTCCTCACCCTTAGGGACGGAAATAACAACGTTAACACCCCGTTTAATTTGAAATTCATCGAGTACGGCTTGTACAGTACTATGAATCATCTTCCGTGGCACGGGATTGATGGCTGCTTCTCCGACAGGTACTGGTAAGCCGGGCTTTGTTACGCGCCCGACACCAATTCCACCGTCCAGATGAATGCCTGGCATATCCGCCCAGCTTACTGTGCCAACAATGAGTGCTTTATGGGTTGCATCTGGGTCATCACCAGCATCTTTAATCGTTTCACAGCTTACAGCATCGTTCTGAAATGTACATTTTTCTATCGTAAAGGTTGCATCTCGCCCAATCGGTAAATGAATGGTACTTGTTTCTTGCTCTTCATTTGTAATTAAAGCGAGTAATGCAGCCTTTGTTACTGCAGTTGCACAGGATCCCGTTGTATAACCGTGACGCATGTCTTTAGGATCCTTTTTAGGCTTCCGCTCCATTATTTTTTCGCCTGTTCATCCGCTAAAAGTGAGACAGCATTCAATGCGGCAACCGTCACTGTACTACCGCCTTTACGACCAACATTTGTAATATACGGAATACCTTCTAGTTTTAATAGCTCTTCCTTTGATTCAGCAGCTGATACGAAGCCAACTGGCATACCGATAATTAAATCTGGTTTCGCTAAGCCTTCTTTAATTAAACGAATTAATTCTAGCAATGCTGTCGGTGCATTACCAATTGCATAAATGCCACCTTCATGTAATTTAGCAGCCTTTTGCGTAGAGATAATTGCACGTGTTGTGTTTTGTTTTTTCGCTTCAATCGATACGTCTTCATCTGCAATATAGCAGTGTAAATCGCCGCCATGCTTTTGGAAACGTTTTTTCCCTGAACCACTTTCGATCATTTGCACATCTGCAATGACGTGGCGACCAGCAAGGATTGATTTAATACCGGCCTCAATTGCTCCTGGTGTAATAATAACGCTACGTCCTAATTCAAAGTCAGCAGAAGCATGAATGATGCGACGAACAACTTTCCACTCATCTTCCGAGAAATTATGCTCGCCCATTTCTTCTGCAATAATTGCGAAACTGTAATCGTAAATTTTATCCGGGTCTACTGTTAATGGTTTGAAATCTGTTTTAAAATCCATCTGAATTGCCTCCTAAAGTGTGTTTTGTACAGCTTGTAGTACATCTTCAAATGTAGTATATTGCTGTCCGTATTTGATATTTGGTCTTGCAATTAAAATTGTTTCGATGTCACATGCAAGGGCAGCCTCAAGCTTTTCATCCACTGAGCCAACCTTGCCGCTTTCTTTCGTAATCATCAATGTCACATCATATTGACGAAACAATGCTTCGTTTAATTCCTTTGAAAACGGTCCCTGTATGGCAACAATATCTCTTTGTGCCACACCAAGTGCTTCACATTTTTCCATATTATCGAGTCGAGGAAGCATGCGCGCGATCACTCGTGTATTTTCTAAGCCATGTAACACCTTTGTAAAGGTCGCTAGCGTTTTACTGCCCGTCGTTAGCATGATAACACCACGTTTTTCAGCTGCTAAGTGGGCAGCCTCCTCGTAATCTTTCACAACTGTAATAAGTGAATGTGCATAATGCTCGTGGGCACGTTCATAGCGAATATACGGTACATTTGCTTGCTCTGCTGCTGCCATCGCATTTTTTGAAGCTTCTTCAGCAAATGGATGAGAGGCATCTACAACTAAACGGTATCCTTGCTCCGTAATAATCGTCGCCATTTCCTCAGCCGTTAATCGACCGACTAAATGTGGTAGCCCCACTTCTGCAAGGCTTGACGCTGCTGAATCAGTAACGACCGTTGCTGTCACAGCGTAACCTGCTGACTGTAATTCAAGTGCTAAATTCCTTGCATCGCTCGTCCCAGCTAACATGAAAATCATTTCACTGGCTCCTCTTCATGGTGATGGTCGTGGTCGTGATGATGGTGGTCATTTCCATGATCGTGGTCATGGTGGTGATGATGATGCGCATGTCCATGCACTGCCGCATATGCACGATAATTTTCTAAATCTTGCATACCTGTTGATGTGCCATTCACAGCTTGCTCAATACGCTCTAAAAGCACATTTTGTAAACGCTCATGATAGCCAAAATAGTTGGCAATTTGAATATCACAATCAGGATATTTTTCGGTAAATTGCATACACATACCATTCATTCGTTCCATTAGGATACCTGTAAATAAAAAGTAAGGTAGCATAATGATTTTCTTAGCACCAAGCTTCACACAGCGCTCAATTCCTTCTTCAACACGAGGATCTGTGACACCCATAAAGGCGCTTTCCACATATTGCACAGGGAGTTTTTCCCATAAAAGGCGTGTAATTTTATAGAAATCACCATTTGCATACGGGTCACTGCCGCCTCGTGCAATTAATAAAACGGCAGTATCCGCATGTTCTTCTTCAGCATTAAAGCCGATTTCTGCTAAACGATCTTCTAAAATAGCGAATATTTCTTCATGAATACCGATTGTTTGACCATATGTGAACGTAATATTTGGATAATGCTCACGCGCATGTTCAATTTCTGCTGGAATATGCATTTTTGAATGCCCAGCATGAAGAAGGATAATCGGAATAACATGCACCTCTGTAGCACCCTTTTTCACACAGTTCGTAATACCTTCTTCAATGTTCGGCGAGGCAAACTCTAAAAAACATGTTTCTACTAAAAAACTCTCATCAACGCGAGGTTTCATTTGCTCGATAAACGTACGCACCTCTTCATTTCCTGCTTCTAAACGGCTCCCGTGGCCGACAAATAAAATTGCTTTCATCTCATTACCCCTCACTAGTCGCCGCATGGAGCTGGCTCTACTTTTATTTTTGAAGACATATCCTGATACGTAAAATGTAAGATCTTTTTCACACGCTTGAAGTATTTAAACAAACGTTCATTTGGATGTGCATTTGCTTTATATTCTTCGATAATGTCGGTAATAAGCGGTATTAGCTGTTCTGGTTCTAATCCCTCCACAACAGGCTGAGCCGCATGTGCTGTTCGACCAACCGGCTTGGCACCAATAAAAACATCAAATTTACTTTTACGATAAACAATGCCAATATCATCAAATACCGCTCGATAACACGCCATTCCACAGCCATTAAAGCCAATATTTAATGTTTTCGGTAACGACATGCCACCAAGCTTTTCTTGAATCTCTTCCGCATATGGAATCGAATCGGTTTTTTCTCCGTAGCAGAAATCACAAGCCTTTAACGACAGTACGTCACCAATTGGTGTTAGTAAAAAGCCCACTTCACGAAGCTTTGCTGTAATTACTTCAGGCTCAGACGTTGGAATTTTCAAATGAATTTGATGGTCAGGTGTATACTCCATCGTTCCTTCTTCACCAACTACCTCAGCTAATGTCATCATTTGTTGAGGAGTAAAAAACTTATTGGCTACCCCTGGACTAACAGCTAATTCAAAAATGGATTCGATTTTTTGTTGAACAAGCTTAGGTGAACTCTTCACAGCGCTCGTTCCCTTCACCATTGCCAGAGCTGCTGTTGCCAATTCAAGTGATGATTTTTTAAGCTTTGGTTCTGGTGTTATGGCTAAACTGGGTTTTATACGATTCGCGTTGGGATCTGTTGCAAAATCATTCCGCGCTACCCCTGTTTCCTGATTCATGGCCCATGGTTCATTTTCTTCCTTCAGTCGTTGATGTGGTCGTAACGGCTGTTTTTCTTCACCAAGTGTATATTTGCGCTGATAACCACGTGGTGTGATCATTTTATTGTCGTAGAAAAATGTTGTCGAATTCCCGATAATAACGGTTGTTAACATGCCGATATCATGTTCGAGCATTTCTGCTAAAGTCGTCATCGTAATTTCCTGACGATCACGATACGCGCTTTTCACAAGACCAACCGGTGTATCTGGCGAACGATATTCTAATAAAATTCGTTGTGCCTCTACGATTTGTCTCGTACGACGTCCACTTTTTGGGTTATAAAGTGCAATCACAAAATCCGCCATCGCCGCTGCTTCTACTCGCTTTGCAATTAAATTCCAAGGAGTTAAGTGGTCACTTAAACTAATGGTACAGGCGTCATGCATAATTGGAGCACCTAGTAAACTTGCACACGAATTAATAGCAGAAATACCTGGAACAATTTCTACCTCGATACCAGTGGCTTCTGTCCAGCCAAGCTCTATTAATACCTCATACACTAATCCGGCCATTCCATAAACACCGGCATCACCGCTGGAAATAACCGATACGATACTTCCAGCCTCTGCTTGACGTACCGCTTCTTGTGCACGTGAAACTTCCTCTGTCATACCAGTGCTAATAATCGACTTTGCACTAACTAAATCCTGAATAAGCTCAACATAGGTTTTATAACCAATGATCATATGACTTTGTTGGAGTGCCTCTACAGCACGAGTCGTAATATGTTTAAAGTCTCCAGGGCCAAAGCCAACTACGAAAATCTTCCCTTTTTGCGCCATTTTGTTACCCCTCTTTCACCTTTTCAATACCTTTAATGGCTGTTGTTTGTGCTGTACGCTGTAACGAACCTTCACGTAAAGTAAAGACATGTTCATTTAGTAACGATTCATGATTTAAATCTTGTACAAGTGCTCTCCCATGCTCAGTTGTCGGAACACGGTACCAATTCCCCTGAGGATAAGCAATGACAACACAAGCATCCTTACACCTGCCGTTACAGCGAGTTCTTGTCGTATGTATTTCCTTATCAAGTTCCAGTAACTGTATTTCATCACGAATTGCCTGAGTAATGTCCTCAGCATCTTTTTTCATACAGCTACTACCATTGCATATAAAAAGATGTGTTTTCATCCCCTCTAAATTCCAAGTTGTCATAAATTTTCTCCCCTCATTTGCTTTTAGGAAAAAGAAAAACCTTCACTCTAGACGAAGAGTAAAGGTTTGTAGAAGCCAAAAAAAACGAATAAAGATATGTACTCGCTTTCGCTTCAACTTCTCCCTCCGAAAAGTTTGCATGCATCATCACATAAGCAGGTTTCCTGACTTAAGCTTCCTTTTACTTTCGCGCCTTCCTAGTTTTCACTAGTGGCATCCGCGATTTCATCAGCTATTACAGTAGCGGGGGCTGTATCGGACTCTCACCGATTTCCCTATTATCTTGAAAATATTCAAGCACTTATGGATGTTTTATATGAATTTATTGTTTTAACTTCTTTCAGCAAATCTCCCACCTATATGGTGGTGAGATGAATGCGAGTTTAAGTTATTCTTCATCAAGTGTCCAAACATCCCCTGAAAGAAGTTAAAGCCTCCGGCGGATGTCAAGAAATCGGAAAATAGTTCTTTGTGCAAGCACAAAGCCGATTCCGGACGCAATTATGCCGAGGCATAATTGATTGTGATTAAAATTTAAAAACTGTTTCTATCATAGCTTATTTTTTTAAAATTTCAATATTTCTTTCTTAAATTGTGACATTTTCATTAAATTTTTATAGAAAATATGACATTATTATTCTATTTATCTAAATTTTCGACATAGACACTCAATTTAAAATCTTTTCACAAAAAAGTATAGCATATATATGGAAATTCATGTTACACTTTGTCGTGAAATCTCACAACTTTATCTTTTTTCGGTGCGAATTGTTCATCATTTCGCTTAAAAGGGAAGCCGGTTTAAGTCCGGCGCGGTCCCGCCACTGTACTAGGGAGTTTTATAGATAATGTCACTGTCCAAAGGATGGGAAGGCCTATAAAACGTTGAACTAAAGCCAGGAGACCTGCCGAAAAATATGTGATCGTTTCAACCTACGAGGATGGGTGTGCGGCTGAGCAGATTAGAATTTTATTTGCATTTTTAAGCTATGCACTTTTCCAATTTCGGAAAAGTGTTTTTTTTCATTCAGAATAGACTCCATCTCAAGGTGGTAGATGAGTACAGATATGGTTCCAATTGGGCTAAAACACCTACTGAATGAAAAAAAGCCTCCGGCGGATGTCACGGATTTTGAAAGGAATGAATTGTGCATGCACAATTCAAAATCCGGACGCAATTACGCCAAGGCGAAATTGGTTTTGTTCGCATACTAATTCGAAAAATTTTAATGTGAGGAGGAGAGATTTTTGAAATTCTCAGGTTGGAAGCTTAGTTATTTCTTATTGGCATTTTTATTCGTGCCAGATCGTGCATTTGCGATGCATATTATGGAGGGCTTTTTGCCAATCGAATGGGCGATTTTTTGGTGGGTCGTATCGATTCCTTTTATTATTTTAGGATTACGTTCTATTCGTAAAACCATTGATGAAAATCCTGAAACAAAAATGATATTAGGACTATCGGGTGCCTTTGCCTTTGTGCTATCAGCCTTAAAAATCCCTTCTGTAACGGGTAGTTGTTCGCATCCGACAGGGGTTGGACTTGGGACAGTTCTTTTTGGACCATTAGCGATGAGTGTTATCGGGACAATCGTATTATTATTCCAATCTTTACTTTTGGCACATGGTGGGCTTACAACATTAGGAGCAAACACCTTTTCCATGGCCATTATGGGCCCTATTATCGCTTACTATGTATTTAAGGGCTCACAAAAAATGGGACTGTCGTTTTCAGTAGCAGTCTTTTTAGCAGCAATGCTTGGTGACTTAGGTACGTATATTGTCACTTCTGTACAATTAGCTCTTGCCTTCCCTTCTGAGGTCGGAGGCTTTATGGCTTCATTCACAAAGTTTGCTGGCATTTTTGCATTAACACAAATTCCTCTTGCTGTTAGTGAAGGCATTTTAACAGTGATTGTTATGAACTTCTTGAAAAAATATAATGTGAGTGAATTAAAGGCTTTACGTGTTTTCTCAGCAAAGGAGGCTCACTAACATGAAAAAAAATTTATTGCTCTTAGCAGTTGTTGTGTTGTTAGCAATCATTCCCCTCTTCATTCAAAAAGGCGCAGATTTTGAAGGTGCTGATGGTGAAGCGGAGGCAGCAATTGGTGAAATAGATGCTAGCTACGAGCCATGGTTTGAAAGTTTATGGGAGCCACCAAGTGGTGAAATTGAAAGTTTATTATTTGCACTACAAGCTGCTATTGGAGCCGGATTTATCGGCTATTTCATCGGCTTAATGCGCGGTAAACATAAAGAGGGTTAAGCGATGTTACTCATTGATAAGTATGCTTATATGAATAAACTAGCGTCTGTTCATCCGCTAGAAAAAATGACGTTATCCCTTGGGCTTCTTCTATTGTCGCTTATCATAAGAGATGAACGAATTTCACTCATTACATTTATTGTGATGAGTGCTTTTATCATTTTAGGTGCAAAAATCCCTGCTAAATATTACGCAAAATTGCTATTGCTACCTGGATTTTTTTTACTATCGAGTCTAGTATCCATTTTAATTTCTATAGCGCCAGCAACAAGTACGCTACCTTCAACTATTTGGTCATTTTCCCTTCATCATTGGACAATATTTGTTGGCAGTGCGAGCTTAGCGACAGCGCAACAGCTTTTTTTCATCGTCCTTGGTAGCATTAGCTGTTTGTACTTTTTAATTCTCACAACATCAGTCCAATCTATTTGTTACGTCTTGCGACAATGGCGACTGCCCATTTTATTCGTAGAGCTACTAGAACTAACGTATCGTTTTATTTTTATCTTTTTAGACAGTATGCAAAAAATTCATCTTGCGCAGCAGGCACGTCTAGGATACAGCTCCCCTATGCAGTGGCTTCGCTCGGTCTCAATGCTGATTGCTGCTTTATTTGTCGAGATGTTCCAACGAAGTCGTGAGCTAACCAACGCGATGGAAGCACGTGGTGGCGAAACCGTTTATTGGCAGGAAAAGGCCAGCTATAACACGAAAAATTGGTTAGGTATTGCTGCGATTTTTATACTCCTCATCATTTATGGAGGTTTTTTCTAATGACAGACTTATACTTTGAATTAACACATTTATCTTATGCGTATGCAGACGGAACGCATGCTTTAACAGACATTACCCTTCAGATTCCAAAGGGAAAAAAAGTTGCTTTACTTGGTCATAATGGAGCTGGAAAATCAACGTTATTCCAGCATTTAAATGGAATTTTGAAGCCTACAGCTGGAAGTATAACCTTTCAAGGCACAGCACTTAACTATAGTAGAAAGGCATTAAAAGACTTACGTCAACAGGTTGGTATTGTTTTTCAGGATGCAGACAACCAGCTTTTTTCTGGCACTGTTAAGCAAGATATTTCATTTGGACCTCTAAATCTTGGCTGGACAACTGAAAAAATCGAAGAAAAAATTGCGTGGGCTATCGCTCAAACCGAAGTTGAAGCATTGCTCGATAAGCCGATACATTTTTTAAGTGTTGGACAGAAAAAACGTGTCGCAATGGCAGGAGTACTTGCAATGGAACCATCCGTTTTATTATTAGATGAACCAACAGCTGGACTAGATAATTATTATAGTGCACAAGTTTTACACTATTTAGCTACGTTAGAAAACGGTGAACGAAGCATTTTACTAGCGACGCACGATATCCCATTAGCCTATGAATGGGCAGATCAAATAATCGTCATGGAAGCTGGGAGAATTATTTATAATGGGGATCCCGTTGAACTGTTCTTTCAAGAGGATTTGCTCGAAAGAGCCCATCTTGAACGCCCATGGGTCTTCGAAGTGGCCATTGCATTACAAAATAAAAAACTATTTGAGAATAATAGTAAAATACCTCGTTCTAAGGAAGATTTATACAGACTGATTGAGCAGTTATAAGACAATTTGTCCATAGTTGGAATTTATCGCGGCTAATACACTCGCCTCTCCTACTCCAATCTTACAAATCGGGTAGGAATGGCAACCGTAATTTCTACGATGGATAAAACATATGGTAAAATATAGAATGGAATATTTGAAAAATATATCCTCATTTACGAAACTTTTCTATCAGTCATTCGTAATAGTATAGATGTCACAAATAATTAATGACCCAAGGAGGGAAAACAGTTGAAGAACTGGAAGAAGAAATCTATCGCTTTAGTAGCATCTGCAGCACTAATGGTTCCTGCTACTTCTGCCTTCGCTGAGGCTCCACAAAAAACAGCAAAGAACCAAGATCTAGTGAAAGTAGCTAGCAATAAGGACCAAATATTCAAAAATCAAAAAGAATGGATTAGTAAGGATACAATTATCGTCAAACATTCAGGTCTTGATAAGAATGTACATAACAAAATTGGTGCAAAAGTGATCCGCTCTATTCCTTCATTAGGTTACGATGTTATCCAACTCAACAAAGGAACAGATTTAGAAAAAGCAGTTTCATATTATGCTACACAAAAAGGGGTTAAAAATGTATCCCCGAGCTATGTGTATCATTCCTTTGGCACAGCAGTAGATCCAAAGAAAAAGGATATGTATCATTTGAACCTACTTCAAATTGATAAAGCACTACAATTAGCGGGCAATCATGAGGTAAAAGTAGCCGTTATCGATGGTGGTGTGGATTTTAAACATCCGGATCTAAAATCTCAAGTGCTCCCACCATATAATGCTGCAGCACCTGCCAATACATCTTCTCCAGATGAACATGGAACACATGTAGCAGGAATTATTGGCGCGGCAAAAGATAATGGTATTGGGGGACACGGGATTAATCCAAAAGCCAAGCTTCTTCCGATCGATGTATTCAACGGAAAAGAAGGGGCCAGTGATTTCGCCATTGCACAAGGAATTCTTTATGCTGTTGAGCAAGGTGCCGATGTTATCAATATGAGCCTTGGTGGCTTCGGGACATCTCCACTAATAGAGGATGCAGTTCAGAAAGCCATTGATAAAGGTATTACCATTGTAGCAGCTGCTGGAAATGAATCGACAGATAATTATGCCTTCCCTGCTTCTTATGAAGGTGTTATTAGTGTAGGTTCTACGAATGATCGCAACAAACTATCGGACTATTCAAACTACGGTCCGTCGGTTGATCTAGTAGCTCCAGGTGAAGATATTTATAGCACCGTTCGTGATGAGAAAAAAGGATCATCCTTTGCAAAAATTAGTGGAACATCGATGGCATCCCCAGTTGTTGCAGGTGTGGCTTCCCTACTAAAATCAAAATATCCAAATTTAAAGCCTTATGAAATAGAAGCTATTCTCGAAATGACCGCAAAGGATTTAGGTGAGACGGGCTATGATCTTACATTTGGAAATGGCCTTGTAGATCCTGTAAAAGCATTACAGTTTGATATAAACAATCTACCTAAACAGTATTCAGAAACAAAAGAAGATCGCATAAAAAACGCAAAAGTCCTTAAAAAGGATATAGTAAATACTGAAAAAGGTTCATTCAACCAACCGGACGAAAAGAAATGGTACAAGGTTGATCTAGATGAAAATGAATATGCTCAACTGACATTAAAAGGTGCTGACAAATATGATTATGCATTTGATTTGTACTTCTACCCTGAAGGTTCTAATAAAAAAATAGAACCAATTAAAGTCAATGATGTTCGTGTAGGCAAGGAAGAAGGATACCTTTATAAAGCAGATCAGAAGGGAACCCTTCTCATTGGAGTTAAAGATTATAATGGTAGCTATAGCTTAAATGGCCAGTCTAAATATACCTTCACTGCTCAAACAACTAAAGAATTACCAATTGATTCATTAGATATGGAGCATATGGAGAATATTGAAAAATTCCCATTCAGTACAGAAGGGAAAAACTATACCCTACTTTCTGAAGATCATCTAGGTGACAAAGATTATTTTACATTTTCAGTGAATGAACCAACGACATTGAAATTTGATTTATCTGGTATTCCAGGTGTTACTGCATCCATGGAGCTTTATTTAAAAGAAGACCTACCAACAGAGATAATCGATGCTGAAGGATTAGATGAGGCATATCCAATTCGAGCATCTTATGGTACCGATAAAGGCGAAGGAGTAAACTTAGTTGTCGATGCTATGCCTAATGAAAAGTATGTCATCAGCGTCTCTAATGAAAACAGTACCAATGCCTCACTTGAAATGTTCTTTAGCGGCGGTATTGATACTGAAGCAACTGTTAGTGAATCCATCATTCCTTACACATTAAAAGGTGAAGTCGTTACCCTTCCTGAAGATGAAGACGGCCTTACATTAGAAGGAATGCTAGAAAACAACGTACAAGAGAATCTTTTACCTTTTAATGAATATAAAACAAAAAAACGTATTCAAATGAATGATTTTATGAATATATTCATGAATCCAGATGCTATGGGGCAACCGGAAAACGTTGGCCAAATTATGGAGCAAGCGATTCGTTTTGATATTGGTCAAGATCAAAAAGCATACTTCCAAACTGAAGATGATGAAGATTACTTCACATTTACAGCTAAAGAAAATGCCGTTTATGGTTTCAAGATTCAAAAAGGTATAAACCAATTACCAGCTGGTAATATATTCGAATACGATGAGGAAACAAATGAATTAATCCCAGTTTCTTCATTAACTAACGATATGGGGTTACTTAGTCTACTTCTTGGATCATCAATTGATGAAAACGAAGCGAAGACAATTGCATTGAAAAAGGATAAAACCTATGTTGTAAAAGTAATGAATCTTGGTGACCGTTCTTCTGAACCGTATACACTTAAAACAAGTAAAATGGCAGCTATTCCACAAGAGGATAATATAAATAATAATACAACAAAAACTGCTATTAAGATTCAACCTGGCACAACTTACAAAGATCATCTCATTTATCAAGATGATACAGATTTCTACTATTATAAACAATATGGCAAAGATGAAGTCATGAGCCTTCTTATTTCTTCTATTCCATATACAAAAGAACAGCTAGATCAATTACCGAAAGAACTTCAAAATGACTTGAAGTTTTCAGGCTCCATTATTGAAGATACTAATGGCAATAGAAAAATTGACCCAAAAGAAATGGCAACAGAAATACAATTTGGACAAGGTGAAGACCTCCTTCAAATACTAATGGGTCTTGGTGGGACAACAGATGTAAATACTTCTTTTAAAGCCAAACAGGGTCACGGGTATTTTATTATTCTTAACGGAAGCAATGTTGGGCAAGTATCAATCCAACCGTATACTTTAACTTTGTTTGATCATAAAAATGCTGATGAAGATGCAGATTCCAAGTTAGTTAACGGAATACCGACAAAACGAACTGTACTTACGAAAAAAGACGGTAAATGGGTAGCTAATCAATATCTAAATGCAGGTGTTGCATTTGGTGATAAAGACTATTTTGAATTTAAAAACGACAGCAAACGCGATGTGTTCTTCTCTCTTAAAACAGAAAAAGCACTAGATGGCGTCATCCGTATTATTGATGCAAAAGGAAAAACAGTAGAAACTTTAGATTTTTACGGAGCTGGAGATGCTGAAGTAGGTACAGTCACACTGGATAAAGGAACTTACTTTATTGAAGTAAGTGAATATTACGGCAAAGCTAGTTCTCAACCATATACACTTGAAATTAAATAAAATATAAACCTCCTTGGACTGAAAAATGAACGTTGTAGAACGATAGAATTTTCGGTTGAAGGTAGTGTCGAAGACTAGGCTGGGACAAGACTGGCCAAAACCTTAAAAGCGCAAGAAATCAATTTTAGAAACGTTGATTTCTCGCGCTTTTTTGATATTCTACTGTTCACTTCTCTAGTTCGTTCAATGTTGCTTGAAGTATTTCCAGCCTCTTCCCCCCTGTGTCTGAAGAAAAGAATACTCCTCCTATTCGAGCAAAAGTACACTTTAACTTGGCTTTTCATTTAAAATATTCAGCCACCTTACTCTTGCAGGATATATAATTCCATTTCTATATTAAAGTTGAAGGAAACCAGATAAAAACAAAACAAATATTACAAACAATTTATATTTTCCAAAATTTAGTTTATCATAAAGAAAAACGTATTTAAAAAGGAGAGGGGAAATTTGGAAACATATATTTATTTTATTCGACATGCTCATTCTCCATTTATTTTTGCACAAGAACGAGAACGGCCACTTTCTGAGGAAGGCATAAAATCAGCAAAAAGACTTGTAGCATCATTGAAAAAAGTACATTTTGATGCAGTATTATCAAGCCCATATACACAATCTTTACAAACATTAGAAGGATTAATTGATCAACCTTCTAAAATTATTATTGAAGAAAATTTAAGAGAAAGAACACTTAAAGGGAATTATAAATTATCAGAAGATAGAATTGAACAAGCAATGAAGGATTCTTATGAAAATTTAGATTTTCGATTGGATGGAGGAGAAAGTGTTAGAGAAGCACAGTATAGATCTTTACCGATAATATTTAAAATCATTGAAAATCAAGATTTTACAAATGTAGCTATCGGGACACATGGTAATATTATGACAAATATAATAAATTATTTTGATAATTCATATGGATATGACTTCTGGAAATCTACAGAAAAACCTGATGTTTATAAATTAACCTTTAATGGTTATCATTTAATTTCTGTTACAAAAATAAAGTTTTTAAATTCTAACGATACCTTTCTTAAATAAAAGTTGGTTTTTCCGATTTAGCTGGATCAAAGTCAATTTACCGGACACACAAAAGTTAAGTTCTGGTTTTAAGGCAACCACCATTTATGGAGTGTTCCACATCATCTAAGGATTTTCGCAAATTTGTCGCACCTCGAGCGATAAAGACTTGATCCATCCGAATATTAGTGAACATGGTTTTGTACCACTTGTAGGATTTCGGTTAACGCTGCTTCCTCAAAATCTGGTGGCAGTTCGATAGAATTTTTCTTTATCTTAATGACAATCGGAACAGCGTCTGAAGTGACGGATTCTTGAAAAGCGCACCGCCCCCCATTCAATTGAATCGGAAGATAATTCTAGTACTATATTCACTTAATTTTCAAGGTAATAAAAAAGGGATTCTACGTCAATGACCGAATCCCTAATTTTTCGAAAACCTTTTTTCAATGGTTTGCATTTGTAGTTAAAATGGTGAAATTCTGTAGATATTCAGAGCTAATACTATATGAAACAACCTTCTCCTTGTATTTCTTAACTACATCAACGTGATTGTCGTAACTAAAAACAAAGAAATTAACATCTTTTTTGCCTCTTTTTACGTTGATGATAAATGGAGTAACATTAGTCTCTGGCTGTAAAAATAATTTTTCATTACCTGGAAATATATAGTGTTTTTTTAAAAAGGAGGCTTTATTAAAATAGTCTGTAAATCTATTTTTTTCTTCCTCATCTAAATTCTTCCCGTTAAATGTTACAGTAACATCTTTTGAATCAAGTTTTTTATGAAGCTCAAATTTACTTACTCCCCATGCCACAGCTATACTGGGAGGGCTCATTAACAATTTAATAATAGATCCAATCACTAGCGTAATAATCAAACCCGTTGTCATATCATATCAACTCTTTCAATAATTTAATCATTTTATTAGCAATTACTAGATTATTTCCGACTTTGCACATTGTTTCATAAAAAATAATTAGTAATTAAGCTATATCGATGTTTTATCATCTACCTCTCCATGATAAGGGGATTTACATTGTTTATAACCATCCACTTCGATGCTTTTTTGACCATCCATTTATCTTAGAAATAAATATTTTCAACCACCCAATTGTCTATATACTATTAAGGGCTTCTGCAAACCTTTTGATTCCTTCATCGATTGAGTCTTCATCTTCCTTTGCGAAAGTAAAACGAACAAAACCATCTTTGGATCCCAGTGTAGAACCAGGAACATAAATGACGCCTCTTCTAATGGATTCTTCAAGCAATTGGGTTTCATTATAATTTTTAAGTATTTTACACCATATATGAATACCACCTTGAGGAATAGAATATTCCACCTGATCATTTAAATAAGTATCAAGGCATTTTATAATTTTATCCCTTCTTCTTTCTAATTCCTTAATCAAACTTTTTATATGAATATGAAAATTTTCTGATTCTAAAAAATCATTCGCTACCCATTGTGTATAGCTAGAATGACCGAAGTCGATTTGTTGTTTCGCATCGGATAATCTTTCAATCACCGATGTTGGACCAATAATCCACCCTATTCTTAATCCTGAGGCAACAATTTTGGACAAAGAACTAATGTATAATACGTTGCCATTCCTATCCATTGATTTAAGGGTAGAGATTTTATCTCCTGAAAAAGCTGTTAAACTATAGGGATCATCTTCTACTACTGGAATTCCAAGCTTTGAGGATATGTCTAAAATCGCTTCTTTTTTCTTTTTGTTCAATAAGTAGCCCGTTGGATTTTGAAAATATGGATTTAAAAAAATCATTTTAATTCGGTGTTTTTTATATAATGACTCCAAATCTTCCGGGTTAATTCCATCCTTATCAACAGGTAGATAATGTATTTTTATACCTATCGATTTGAAAATTGGAAGATTATAATTGTAGGAAGGATCTTCTATTGCTATTGCATCTCCAGGCTTTAACAAACATTGCACAATTAAATGTAATGCTTGCTGCGCTCCTGATGTTATAAGTATTGAAGAAGGATTAGTTTCGATTCCCCGACTATTTTTCACATGTTTTGTGATGGTATTTCTAAGGATTTCATTCCCCTGTGGATGATCGTATCCTAGGCTTCCAATAAAAGAACGTGTTGAAGTTATCTCGCTTAAAAAGCTTTTTGGAAAAAGTTCTTCTGACAATTCACCAGAAGCTAAATTTATTAATTTATGTTCAACAGCTTCTTTTCTTATTTTTTGCGTTACAGGTTGACTAGGTAAAAAAGAACCCGCCTCAATATACCTATTCCAGCTAGGAATCCGTTTTTTTGTTATACCCCATATATCTTTACTAATGGTAGTACCACTTCCTCTATTTCTTTCAATTAGTCCTATCGATTCTAATTCGTCATATGCATGAACGACAGTACTTCTGTTTAAATTTAGAGCACTAGCTAAATATCTCTCTGATGGCAATGGTTTATCTGGTGGAAATGTACCATCTGCAATTCCCTTTTCAATATATTCTGCGAGTTGTTTATAGATAGCTTTTTTCGCTTTTCTATCAGGTTTCCAATCCAATATACTCACCTCATTATTTCCTTCAAACTTGCTAAGCACCCGTTAGCATAATAGAAATGAGCTAAATCCTTCATTTTAATTAAACTATTCGATCCTTTTTAAAATTTCATCTACAGTTTCTTGTTATGATCAAAATTTCATTATTTTCCTTTACTGTGTATATTAGTGTTCCGTCATCATAATAATTTGAGGTTAAATCTTCTTTTATAATCGTATCTGAAGGTGCTACCTTCTTAACCATGCCATATACTTCATCTTTTGTATATTCATTATCATAAAGTGTGTAAGAGTACTACATATAACCATCAATAATAACGTATGGTAATAGGAGTTTTCTTCACTTTGTTGTACAGTATTATCTTGTTTTGCTACAGAACAACCTCTTAAATGCAATAAAACTTGAATCTGGCGCAACATACTTTGCAATTTTTCACTTAATATATTTGTTGCGCCTATTAATTGACCAATTTCATCTTTCGATTGAACGGTTAACGCATCATCACTTAAATCACTCTCTGCAATGCGTTGTACACGCTCGGTAATTCGTCGAACCGGTCGAGAACTTGAAGTGGCACTATATAAAGCAATACCAATCTCAACTAAGCTTACTGTAATGATTGAAATGAAATTGACTGTGTTTAAGGTGTGGTTATCTGTAATTATGTTAAGTCCAGTTTGACGCACTGTTTCTTCTCAGTTGCTTGTAAGTTCTTCAAATCCTAACTGAATATTTCTCGCTTCATCAGCTACACTCATTATATTTGCAATGGCTAAATCTTTATTTCCATCTTCATAAACAGAGAATACATTTTTAAGATATACTCCCTCCATGTTTCTGCTTTTGCAGATAACTCCGTTAATTTCTCAGACTGCTGAATTTTATGAGCCATTTCTTCATTTTCAAGTGAAGGCTGGGTATAGTCATTGAATCTGTCTTTATATTTTTGATCCCCTGTTAACATATAACCACGTGAAGCAGCAATTCGTGCAGACATTGAGTTTGCTAAATGTTGATCTAGAATTGAAAGCTCCAATTCTTTGTTCACAATTTCTTCGAGTTCTTTACTCATTTTGATATTAAAATATGTAGTATATGCCTTGCACGATAATTACTAATAGAACAGCAGTAAATCCAAATAAAATTTTTGCACGTATCGTTTTAATTTGCACGAAACGTCTCTTTTCATATGTATTTTTTATAGTCACCATAGCATTTTAAATGCACGGGACTTATATAAAACTATTATTAAACTGATACCCATAATTTCAAATATTCCTTAATTTATAGAGGGTTTTAAAAGTATGCAGTAGTCAATATTATATATATCATCATCTAATACTTTGAGACTCTGTACCGTCCAAAACGGTTCCATCTGAATTGTATATTTTTTCTGGAGAAAATAGTGGAAATAGCCTTTATTGGCAATCTAATAAATTGATATATAACTCGTAGTGGAATTACACTTATACATTATCTAGCACTCTTCTGGGTAGTTTGATCGAGATGTGCATGCTTTTTAATAGCATTTTCAGCTACAGCGGCCATTCTCACCAATGTAAGGAAATATTGCTGATTTTCTGTTGATAACTGTTTTATAATTCCAATTAGTTCATTAGTAATAGTTTCATTTTTCATAAATATCCCCTCATTATGTCTCATTTGTGATGTTTATAACCACATATTATCATAATCGAAATTATTGTCTACCGTTTTTTTCATTTGTGATAATTGAATATACAGTTTCTTTGTGATAAATTATAATTACATATAAATGAGGTGAATGTATTTTGTATAACCGAATAAAAGTAATCAGAAGTGCCTTAAAGATGAACCAAAAAGAATTTGCTCAGCACTTAGGATTAGGTCAATCAACTCTTGCTATGATTGAAGTAGGTAAACGTACATTTAGCGATAAACATATTAAAGTAATTTGTGTGACTTTTAACGTTAATGAAGAGTGGTTGCGAACAGGGGAAGGTGAAATGTTCAAATCTTCTCTCTATGAAAATGAACTAATTGAAATTTTTAATAACCTCAATCCCGAAACACAACAATATTTACTTGTTATGGCAAAAGAATTACTTTATACGCAACAAAAATTATTATCAAAGAATGAAGATGATAACTTATGAGCCAGCTTCAATTAGAAAGAAGATTGCTCCAATGTAAGAAAAAGAAACAGATATGTTATTAAAGGTGTGGCTTACTGACCCACCTTTTTTTCTATCCTCATTGAAGCTACACCTAATATGTTTAAACATGGCAAGAAAGAGATCTAGTTCGTATGGGTAAATAATGTTCTTGAGAATGTCCTTACAATGGTACGTCATAAGGGCCGCTACTGAGCGTAAAGTCTTAAATTTGACCGAAAAAAATTATTAAATCGGAATCATCATATCGATACTTTTGGATTAATACTCTTAGGCGTATGGTTTAGTAAATTCCAAGAGATACAAATCACTTACGTCTTAAAAGAACAAAAGAACACTGTTATAATCATTTTCTATCCTTTTATAACTTATTCTTTTTTAAAAGCAAAAGCGCTTCAAACCCTTGAGAATAAAGGATTTGAAGCGCTTTTCAGTTGGTTCAAACTTGTTCTTTCTGAACCTTGATACGTCTCAGGTGGGAATGAATTCCCCCTCTAAAACGTTGATACTAAAGGGTTTATTAATGTGTAGAATTTGTGTAGAATAACTATAGTTATTCTGAAACATAATTGATTAATTAAACTCCTGGTCTAATTTAAGAGCCAATTCTCTTGAAAGCCCTAATGCCTTCAAAGTAATCATTGTAAAAAAATACTTGATTTTAGTTCATAGCAAGAGAATCAGTCACTAGCTGTAATGTATTTTTCTTTGAAAGCAGTTACGGAGAGTGGATGACTTATAAAATATCCTTGAGCGTAATCACAGCCAATCTCAGTCAAGAAATGATATTCTTCATCTCCCTCTACTCCTTCAGCTATAACTTTCAAGTCAAGTTGTTTTGCTATCGCTATAATCGTTTTTACAAGCGCTTTGTTCTCAACTTCTTGATTCATCCCAATGACAAAAGATTTATCAATTTTTAAAGAATCAAGAGGATATTTATTCAGGTAACTAAGTGATGAATAGCCAGTTCCAAAATCGTCCATTGATAATCTTATACCAAGTTTCTTTAATTCATATAACTTTTCTATCATCGACTCTGCATACATCGCAATACTCTCAGTAATCTCTAATACAATGTTGGTCGCATCAATGGAAGTGTTCTCTATCGTGTTTTTCAAGCTTTCTACAAACGTTGGCTCGAATAACTGCCTCACAGATACATTAATACTAATTACTAATGGCTTGCACACTTCTTTTTGCCAAAGGACATTTTGTTCAATTGCAGTATCCAATACCCACTGACCTATTGGAATAATCATTCCTGTCTCTTCCGCGATTGGTATAAATTCATCCGGTGTAACTTTCCCCAATATTTCGTTATTCCACCTAATCAGAGATTCCATCCCTATGAGTTTATTTGTTTTCAAATCCACAATGGGCTGATAATAAAGTTCAAATTCCTTATTATCTAGTGCGGATCGTAAATTTTTTTCAATCATCATCTTCCTATAGAAATGTTGCTGCATTTCTGATGTGAATAATTGATAGTTATTTTTCCCTCTTTCTTTTACATAATACATTGCAGTATCGGCATGTTTTATTAATGCGTTAACATCATACCCATCATTTGGAAATACACTAATTCCAATGCTTGGTGTAATAAAATGATCACAACCATCGACCAAAAAACCACTTTTAAATTGTTCCAATAATTCTTTTGCAAAAGCCTCACTATTTTCTGCATTATAATGTGGAAGTAAAATAGTGAATTCGTCACCACCAAGACGATAAATATTTGCGCATTTATGTTTTTGCTTTAGTAACATTTTAATACGTCTTGATACTTCTATTAATAAGAGATCCCCGACATCATGTCCGAGCGTATCATTTATGTACTTAAAGCGATCTAAGTCAAGAAACATAATTGCATTCTGACTTGACTCCATTTTTGCCTTTTCCAGAAGGTTCGTTAAATCCTCATTGAACATTCTTCTATTCGGCAATCCTGTTAAGGCATCATGGTTTGCTTGAAATTTGATTTCATCTTCATATTGCTTTCGCTCCGTAATATCTGTTGAAACAGCAAGTATGGCTGAGCTATCATTTATTTGAATTGGTACTTTGACAGTCTGTACCCATATCTCTTCTCCTGATGCGCCTGTAATGGATTCTTCTCTAATGAATACCTTTTGCGATAATTTGTTTATATCCGTAAGATGATCAACAGTTTGTTTCTCTACTAATGAATCTTTATATACGTCATCATTAGCTTTCTCTAACTTATCTTGAATGTTCATGCCCATTAACTGAGCATATGATTGATTCATAAGTGTATAACGACCATTTTCATCTTGAGCATAAATATAGTTTGGGTTTAAATTAATGACTTGGAATAGAAACCTCTTTTGTTCAAATAGCTTTTTATTCATATTATTTACTATATCAAGATGCATCCGGCTCGAAAGAATTAATGCAGAAATAGCAAAAACCAAAATTGCAATCGAACTTGAGAACAATCCTGACGATGGAAACATATTAAAAAAGCCTATTGAATATCCAATTAACGTGAAAATATTAAAATAAACTAGAAATGAACGTTCACTCTTGGTTTGTACATCTAAACTAATTAAAAAACAAATAATCATATTAACTACGAAAAAGAGAACATAGGAATTAAAAATCCACGATAGCTCTCCGTTAACAGGATAGTAAAATATATTAGAACCAATTTGTACAAGTTCTAATCCGTTAATCCCTCTATCACTCCATCCGATTATGTATACAAGTAGGGCCATTCCATATGATAGGAGAACAGTGGTACGATTAACAAGAAAGCACCACTTTTTTTTAAAATCATCTGGGAGTATTTCTTGAACAATTGTATACCCTATATAGAGAATTGTTGGTGTTACCATGATAGAGCCAAATCGAAAAATCCTGAAAAATAGCATAATTGTCTCTTCTTTAAATAGTTGCTGTGCATACAAAAATGAAACATCTATTTGCCAAAATGAGGCCATAAGAAGAAATAGAAAAATAATTTTTGATAATTTACTTTTTTCGAATAATACTAATATCGTAATTCCAACAAAAATAGGAATACATGCCAAGAGAATTAAAAATAAAAAAAACATAAAATGAGCCTCCTATGTACGTGTCAGTAATAGACAAGCATTATTTCCGCTACCCCCATGAGTAGTAATACATACAGACTCTACAGCTTGATGCCTCGTTTCATAAACAATAGGGACGTCTTCAAATCCTTCCCCTGATGTTTTAATCGTAGGAGGGATAAAACCATACTCCATTGATAGCAGGGATGAAATGATTTGCATTGCTCCCATTGCCCCAAATGAATGTCCTAACATTCCTTTAATTGAAGTAATAGGCACTCCAGAACCAAATGTTTCCTTCAAGATAAATCGTTCGATTTGATCATTTAATTCTATACCAAGCGCCTGACTGTTTACATAGCTTGGTATAGTATCTCCAAGGGTTTCTTGAAAAACTTCAAGCATATGTCTACCAGTTATATCAGAGCTTAATAATTTTTGCCCTTCATTTCTTGAAACGACACGTTCAATCTTCCCATATATCTTCTGTTCTCGTGCTTGTGCTGATTGTTTACGCTCTAGAACGAGTACACCAGCACCCTCAGATAAAACAAAACCTCGATGCTCCGTTGAAAATGGGACACCTGCTTTTTCGATAGAGGTCTCCGTTGAGAGTACTCTTATTTTTTTAAAACCATTGATTGTCCATTGGCCTAAAGGAGCATCTGTTCCTCCTACTATACAAGCATCTACACTACCTGTTTCAAGTAGTTGTTTCCCAATCATTACTGCATCTATACTGGCTGTACATCCAGTTGTAACGGTGAATGCAGTCCCACACGTACCAATCGCTTCAGCAACAGAACCCGAGAGTGTGTGCGTATCAACAATTGAAACCCCATGAATCGGAAATTTCTTTAAATCAAAACCATCTACAGCGTATTTTTCGATTTCAAGAATTGCTCCAGCAGATGTTCCCATAACTACAGCAACTCGGTGCGGCTTGAAATAATCTAAGTTCGACATTTCAGATGCATCCATCGCAGCCGCAATAGCCATTCTAACAGAACGCGGGTATCGACGGTAATTTACTCCACTTATATCTAGAAAGTCATCTTCAATCATACCCGCAACAATGCTAGAATGAGGCTGATTATCATTTTTTAAAATGCTCTGAGTACAAATACCTTTATTTAATACATTAAAAAAACTAGATTCATCTACAACACCAGGTGCTTTAATTCCATATCCTGTAATTACTATATCGTCCAATTATTTCACCTACAAATTTCAACTTTACACCATTATATACAACAAAATCTGACTTAGTCTATATTGACAAATCTTTCGTTCTATGAAATTCATTCGAATGGTTAATTTGAAACACGCTTCATCAGAATATCATTTTAATTTAAGTAAGATTATTGTTTTCCTACTAATATTTTGTTTACATCCGTATTTTTTTATTAACTAAAACTTTACAAATAGGTATACTAAAATTTCCAGTGAACCTTATTCGAAAATTTAAATTACGAGAAGGATTAAATTAATGCATAAATTTATTATATTAAAATTACATAACTTAAACGACCACCTACACGTATTTCTTTACCCTCTAGATCCATGAATTGAACGACACCATGGCGCTTTTTCGTTTGTTTTTGTGGTGTCCCAAGTAAGTCCTTTTTTTATGAAAAAAAATCAAAGCTAGTGAAATTTTACTCGTCGTAAATTTTACCAGCTTTTTTAGATTTCAGAAATTGGTTTTGTCCCAACCTCTTGACGCTTACTTATGAAGAAAATAAATAGATGTCTTCGAGCACCTTAAAGTATGCTCAAGCTTGTTTCCTTTATATCAGTGATTAGCATATGACCCGGTGCATGGGTAATTATAATAGAAGGTTTACTTTCCATAGCTACTGCCTGAGGGGTTACGCCACAAGCCCAAAATACTGGTATTTCCCCAGGCTTAATGGACACGGCATCACCGAAATCTGGTTTTGAAATATCCATAATACCTATTTGTTCTGGACTACCAATATGAATTGGTGCACCGTGTACATTTGGAAAGCGCGAAGTAATTTGGATTGCACGAATTGCATCCTCTGGAGTCATAGGGCGCATACTGACAACAGTTGGTCCTTCAAACACACCTGCTTTTTCACACGCGATATTTGTTTTATACATTGGCACATTACAATTTTCTTGAATATGTCTTATTGGAATACCCGCTTCAAGAAGAGGTGTTTCAAATGTAAAGCTACACCCTATTAAAAAACCTACCATATCCTCTTCCCAATAATCTGTAATATCTAATACTTCTTCAGTTAAAATACCATCCCGATAAATACGATATTTCGGAATATCCTTGCGAATATCTGCATTTTTTGCAATTTTTGAAGGTATAAATGATCCAGGTTCTGTCACGTCTAATAATGGGCATGGCTTTGGATTTCGCTGACAAAATAGTAGAAAGTCAAAGGCATGCTCCTTCTTTAAAATCACTAAATTTGCTTGGGTAAACCCAATCGACATGCCAGAAGTTGGTCCAGAGATTTCTTGGTTGCGGATAAGTTTACGGATTTCATTCGGCTCTAAAGCACTATATGTTGTCATCATCAATTCACTCCTTATCAATTATGCCTTGGCGTAATTGCGTCCGGATTTTGAATTGTGCCAGCACAATTCATTCCTTTGAAAATCCGTGACATCCGCCGGAGGCTTTAGGCCAACACGATGTTGGTCACTCAGGCGTTTTCACAGGATGTGAAGTTCTTAGCCTGGGTTCCTCTATTTCAGTAGGTGTTTGGACACCCACTGAAAAGGTACAAAAATCGCATTCATCTCACCACCTATAGAGGTGGGAGTCTTCTGCTGAATAAAGATAAATTAACCATCCATGAAAGATGCTCATGGATGGTTGGTTGTTAGATTAACTAAAAATTTTTGGAAGTTGTTCAATTAATGTAATAATGCTGAGATATCCCATAAGAACAACTACAATTGCTCCAGTTACAGTTAACCAACGTGGATGCTTATATGTACCAACGATTTCTTTTTTGTGTGCTGCAACTAATATAATGCCAAGTGATAATGGTAAAACCAGTGCATTTAATGCACCTACCAAAATTAACACATTAACTGGCTTTCCAACCAAGGCAAAAGTTGTTGTTGAAATGACGATAAATGCTATAATCACCCAATTATGATATTTCTCAATGTTAGGGTGGAATGAACGAATAAATGAAACGGATGTATAAGCTGCACCTACAACAGAAGTAATCGCCGCAGCCCACATAATCATACCAAACATGCGATAACCAATATTACCCGCAGCTAGTTGGAAAACAGATGCAGGTGGATTGGCAGGATCAATGACTAAACCTTTTGAAACAACACCAAGAACCGCTAAAAATAAAGCAATACGCATTACGCCAGTAATCAAAATCCCTGTCACAGAGCTTTTTGTTACTTCTGGCAAGGATTCTTGTCCTTTGATGCCAGCGTCCAAAAGGCGGTGACCACCAGCAAAAGTAATGTAACCTCCAACTGATCCACCAACCAAAGTTACAATCGCAAACCAGCTAATTTCTTTAGGCCAAACGGTGTTCACAATCGCTTCTCCTACAGGTGGTGAAGTTTTAAAAGCAACGAATAGCATGAGTACAATCATGACACCGCCAGCAATTTGCGCAACCTTGTCCATTGCCTTTCCTGCTTCTTTATAGATAAATATAAAAATAGCAAAAAGTGCACTTACAATGGCGCCCATAATTGGATCTACGCCAAGCATTGCATTTAACCCTAATCCAGCTCCAGCAACGTTCCCAATATTGAATGCTAAACCACCTATAACAATCATAATTGCAAGGAGAACACCTAATCCAGGTAATACCTTATTGGCAATTTCTTGCCCTCGCAAGCCAGAAACAGCAATGATTCGCCAAACGTTTACCTGTGCGACAATATCTAGAATTAATGAAATTAAAATGACAAATCCAAAGCTAGCCGCTAATTGCTGTGTAAATACTGTCGTTTGTGTTAAAAAACCTGGTCCGATAGATGAGGTAGCCATTAAAAAGGCTGCTCCTATTAACACACTTTTACTTGCTGTTTTCTTAACAAATTGACCTTTTTTCTCTTGCTCGATTCCTGCTTCACTAACTTCCGCTTTTTTTGTTACCATTGGATTACCCCTCCTTGATTGCACGTACTGACACTTGATGTTCTGCTAATCTTGAATGAATATATTGTGCAAATTCTACAGCATGTTCCCCATCCCCATGAATACAAATAGTATTTGCCTGTAATGGTACATCGATTTGCTGTTGTGACAGCACAATCCCCTCTTTCACCATTCTCACGACCTGATTCACAGCTTGTTCCTTATCCGTAATCAATGCATCAGGTTGTTTACGAGATGTTAAAGAACCATCCTCCTGATAGGTACGATCTGCAAACACTTCATGGGCTGTTTGAAGCCCTACTTTTTCTCCGGCTTTTGTTAATTCACTACCTGAGAGACCGAATAATACAAGTGAAGGTGAAATATCATAAATAGCTTGTGCGATTGCCTCTGCAATCGCTGGATTTTTAGCAGCCATATTATAAAGTGCTCCATGTGGCTTAACATGCTGCATCGTTTCATTGTAAATCGTTAGAAAACCTTGCAATGCTCCAACTTGATAAATAACCATATCATAGGCTTCCTGTGATGTGATGTTCATCTCACGTCGTCCAAAGCCATTTAAATCCGGTAATCCTGGATGTGCCCCGATTTTCACACCATTAGCAATGGCTAGCTTAACTGTCTCTCGCATAACTGTTGGATCTCCAGCATGGAATCCACAAGCAATATTAGCAGAGGTTACATATTTTAAGATTTCTTCTTGCTCCCCAAGTCGATAACGACCAAAACTTTCCCCTAAATCACAGTTTACATCAACTCGAAACATCTTCTTCCCCCATTTTCTTCCCACTAAAATAGTTACACTGAATACGTTTACAAACATTTTGTACCGATATTCGGAACTTAAGTTTTGAAATTTAAAAAAATCTTATCATATTTTATAATTACTGAAAAGTATAAATTTAAAATTTTGAGAAAGAATTTTTTTTTTGAAATTTTCATTTAAATTAAACTTGTTTTCGTTTATTGTTTAAATATAATATTAATAATCCGTTATTTAAAACTTACATACCGAATTACGAAACTTCAGGAGATGGTTTTTATGATGAATTTAAAAGAGAATGTACAGATAAAACCTTTGAGTGATTCTGCACTAGTCATTCATGTAGGTGAAGGAATCAGTGAGGCAATTCACAACAAAGTTAAAAATATATTGATCTTATTAGAGAGAAATCCATTTGAAGGATTCATCGAAGTTGTACCTGCCTATAATAATGTGACGGTTTATTACAATCCGATTGAAGTATACTTTTCAAATATAGGAAAAGAAGGCGAAATGCCTTACGAAAAGGTGAAAGCAACAATTCTTTCTTTATTGAATCAATCTCACATAGTTGAAACAACGAAGGAACGTGTCGTAAAAATTCCTGTAGTATATGGTGGTGAAATGGGACCAGATTTAGAATTTGTAGCCTCTTATCATGGTTTAACACCTAATGAAGTGATTAAAATTCACTCTTCTGTGGAATATCTTGTTTACATGATAGGCTTTGCTCCAGGTTTTCCGTTTATGGGAGGAATGGACAGACAAATTGCAACACCTCGTAAAGAAACTCCACGGTTATCGATTACTCCGGGATCGGTTGGAATTGCGGGAAATCAAACAGGGATTTACCCATTAGAAACTCCAGGTGGATGGCAAATCATCGGACGAACACCTTCTCGTTTGTTTCTACCTGAACAATCTCCTCCAACCTTATTGCAACCGGGTGATCGAATTCAGTTTGTACCAATTTCGTTGGAAGAATATAAGAGCGACGGGGAGATGAAAACATGGGCATAAAAGTATTACAGCCAGGTATGCTGGCAACCATTCAAGACCTAGGAAGATATGGGCTACAAAAGTTTGGTGTTATCGTCGGAGGAGCAATGGATTCGATGTCCTTACGAATTGCGAATTTACTTGTTGGAAATTCGGAAGGAGAAGGCGCTCTTGAGGTGACACTTTATGGAACATCCCTTTTATTTGAAACGGATGAACTGATCGCAATTACTGGTGGTAATTTACAACCTACAATAGACGGCAAAGAAGCACCAATGTGGAGACCACTTTTAATTCAAAAAGGATCTGTTTTAAAATTTAAAACTGCGATTAATGGTTGCAGAGCCTACGTATCGTTTAGTGGTGGAATCAAAGTGCCCAAAGTGATGAGCAGTAAAAGTACCTACATACGTGCTGGAATTGGAGGATTTCAAGGAAGAAAATTGCTGAAGAATGATGTCTTTGAATTAGATAGACGATCAGAGTTAGGAGAAGAACTTTTTAAACAATTAAAAAAAGAACCAACGTACCTTTCTTGGTCAGCTGATTACACATCCTTTGTTACATTAAAAAAAACACAAACAATCCGCTTCATAAGAGGCTCTGAATATGAGCATTTCGATGAGGAGAGTTTAAAAAAATTCCTTTCAACACCTTACACCATCACAACACACTCAGATCGAATGGGCTATCGATTAGATGGAGAGGCTATTCAATTAAAAGAGCCATTTGAATTATTATCCGAAGGGGTTACATTTGGAACGATTCAAGTGCCCTCCAATGGGCAACCTATTATTTTAATGGCAGATCGTCAAACAACTGGTGGATATCCTAAAATAGCTCAAGTGATATCTGCTGATTTACCATCATTAGCACAAATGCAAGCAAATGGTCAAGTCTATTTTAAAGAGGTCACTCTTGAAGAAGCTCAATTGGCATTAATAGATCAAGAAAGAAAACGAAATGAATTAGCATTTGGGCTCCGTTTAAAAAGGTTATAGCATATTTAGATAAAAATATTTCCTAAAAATTAGGCTCTTCACCAAACCGTGTGGTTGATTTCCGTTCCGACTGGGCGCTTTGTTGTTGCTGTCGCTACGCTTTCGCACAGATAAAACAATTGCTGCCGCTACGTTAGCACTACGCTTTCGCACAGAGCAGAGCTTCCTGGGGGCGTCCGATGAGCCGCTTGGGGCAACAGGATGTTGGTCACGAAGGCGTTATCACAGGACGTCATGCTCTTAGCCTTCGTTCCCCTACTTGCTCGCTCCAGGATCTCGGGCCAACACGATGTTGGTCACGAAGGCATTATCACAGGATGTGATGGTTTTAGCCTTCGTTCCTATATTGCTGATCTCCAAGGAGTCGCCCAGTCGTAACGAAGATCAACTAAAATACAGTGCATATATTTTAAAAAATGTCATCCACAACTTTTGGTGATGATCCATAAATTATCAACTCCAACGCAAAATGGGTAATCTCAAATGACTTTTGAGACTACCCATTTTTTAAAGCCGTTCATACCCCAATTTTTTAGAAATCTCTGCGGTAGCCTTCTTAAGTTTATCGACGAAGATTTCAACGTTTTCTCCTCGATAATTGGTTTCTAGTCCCGCAATACTCATTGCTGCAACGACTTCTCCTTTATGATCGTAAATCGGTGCTGCAACAGCAGATGTATAATTTTCTAATTCTGAATGGCTGATTGTATAACCAAGTTCTCTAGCCTGCACAATCGATTCAAAAAGCCTTTCCTTTTCTGTAATCGTTCCCATTGCAAATGATTTAAGTTCTACCGATTCGAGATATTCCTTTATGTCTGCATCCGGTAAAAAGGATAATACAGCACGAGGGCATGCTCCTGCATAAAGAGGACTTTTTCTACCAATTGCTGTGTAGAGTCGAACTTTTTGCTTCGTATCTATTTTCTCGATATAAACAGCATCGTCACCATCACGAACGATTAAATTAATCGCTTCTTTTACATCATTATGTACCTCATTCATAATTGGTTCTGCAATTTTCCGCACATCTAGCCGCGTTGATACTAGATGTCCAAATTTAAGGAAAAGAATACCTAACCTATATTTTGAATCAGTTCCCTTTTCTAAAAATTCCATTTCTTCAAAAGATTTCAACATTCGGAAAGCAGAGGTTTTGGGAATTCCTGATAACTCAATTACTTCTTGAAATGACAGTTCAGTATGATCGATAAATAAATTTAAAATATCCATTGAACGGATAACCGTTTTGTTATTATTTGTCAATTTAAGTTTTCTCCCCCTTCTATACTAGATTTAATCTAATCATAATTTTTCTTTTCTTAATTTATAATTATACCTAATATCTTACTGTTTTTATATACCCTGGCTCTTCACCAAAACGTGTGGTTGATCTCCGTTCCGACTGGGCGCTTTCCTGGGGGCGTCCAGCGTCCACTCCAATCAACTTATATACAAGATATACTTTTAACAAATGTCATCCACAACTTTGGTGATGAGTCTATACCCTGTAAATCAGGTTGATAAAGGAATAAAAAAAAACAAGAGCAGAGAATGGTTGCTTTGCTTCCATGCTCTTCACCCCTGCTTGTTATTCTTATTTACGCTCTGACGTTTTTCCTTAAATAAAATCACTCCAATTAAACCAACGATGGAGAAGATAACTGGCGTGATGAAACCATAGTAATATCCATCAAATAGATTTCCTGAAGTTGATTGAAAATGATCCAATATATATCCAAAAATGATGGGTAGCAATACAGCACTTAGAAAGCCGCCTGTATTCGCAATCCCTGAAACAATTCCTGATTCTTCTAGTTTAAAAGATTGACGTACAGCTGCAAAGGTTAATGCACTCGCCCCATATCCAAAGCCAATGATAAAGAAAATAATAATTAGAAAGAAAAAGGAAGGATGCCCATTACATAAAAGGAAAGAAAACCACCCTAATAAAACAATGATATGAACGACAATATACGGTCTTTTAATTGTTTCAAACCGACTTGAAATCCAACTAGCTAGAGGCGCTCCAATAAGTGCTCCGATAAGACCGATCATAATCAGCTGGCTGGCATCTGAACGAGTCATTTCATACATATTCATCCCATATGGCACTGCCCACGAACTGATAAACCCTACATAACCGCCGACTACCCCAAAATGGCAAAAGAATAGAGCCCACGCTTGCGGATTTGAAAATATTCTTCGTAGTAAAACTGATGTTTTTTCACGTTGCACTTCTGCTGTATCAACTACTTGCTCATCCCCCAAAATTTGTTTTGTTTTTTTTACAAGTACAAAATAAAGGAGAATTCCACATAAACATAGTAGTAGTCCTACTGAGAAAAATGTTATCCTCCAACCAAATAAAAGTATCCACGTGGAGAAAGGTACTGTCGCCAATAAGAAACCAAGACTTCCTGTCATGCCCGCCAGGCCAATTAATCGAACAAATTCCTTCGTATGAAACCATTGGGCCAAAATTAGCACCATGTTAACCCATATGGTCGAATCCCCTACCCCAGTTAGTATTCTGGCAAAAAACAGGACAAATTCATGTGTACCAAGACTATAAATAATTGTACCTAAACCTGTAAGAGTAGCACCAATAATTAGGAAAAAATTAGGCCCGAATCGATCAGCTAAAATCCCCATCGGAATTTGCAAACTCGTATATACAAAAAATTGTATACTCGTCAATAACCCAATCGTTGATGCTGTTACATTAAAATCTCGCATCAATTGGTCTGTAATCAGTCCTGGGGCGGTTCGTTGACTCGCCATTAACAAATAAATAAATAATACAGAAACAAATACAACCCATCTATATCTGCTATTTTGTTTGTCCAATGATTTCTACTCCTATTAGCTTTTACTCTATATATATGAATTACAGGTAACGTTAAAAACCTGTTTTTCAAAGTTGTTTTATGATTTGAACTTGGTTGGAAATGCTTTTAGTTCTCAATGTTCAATATAAAGCTTAAATTCTTTAATCTTATCTTGAACACTGCTGGGTAGTCTTAGCGCTGGCTTTCTATCAAATAGAAAGCCTGGCATTTCATTATTCGATATCCGCTTGCTTGTATCTAGCTATCGCAACTTAAAGCCAAATGGTTTACTTTCTCAAATAAAAGTTTTTTATTTTTTAGGAAACAATGTATAAGACCATGAGTAGATAAAATCAATGATAAAAACAATGCTCCAAATTGCTCCAATTCCAAAAGTAACCTCATTAGCATAGGGTGATTCCTTTGCTATACCTTTTTCTATCCATGACAAATCAGTTAAATACATTTTTATCTCTGTAAGGTTTTCCGTTCCCATAATCCAAAAAAACGCTTGCACTGTAACAAAAATAACCAAATGTATATAAGATGACTTACGATACTTCTTTGCAATATATTTAGGGTTATTATTTCTTTTAATAATTTTATAGTCTTTATCAGATAATAATTCAACACCACGAAACGTCCCAATTTTTCTACGCATCCAACGATCTAGCTTTATAAAATCAAATATACCAAATGTAAATGCATAAATAATAAATATAGTAATAACAATTTGAAATGTTGAAATCTCTCCTGTTTGCTGATACACATACAATCCGAGTAACCCTTCAAGTATTAACATAAATAAAAATAGAAAAATGAACATAATGCTAAGTGTAGGTTTATTAAAGAAATAACGAAATATACCAAATAGGAGTAGTACCCCTATAGATAATAACTCAATAAGTATAAACAATTCCCAACTATATTCAAGAATAACTCCCAATCAAACACCTCCTTTGTTGAGAAAAAACAGTATAAGATAATTACAGCAATATGAAAAGGAAAACTTTATATAGATTTATGAACGAATTCTATTTTCAATCTGACTTATCCAGTTTAAATCTGCCTCTAAATGTAAAAGTGTGCCATTGATTAATAAATATTTATGTTCTTCATTTTGAATAAGAAATTCCGTTTTTAATTTAGTCAATTCTATAACATCTTTCATTATCATTGCTTTTTGTTGTTCTAGCATAATTTTTTCTTGCTCAAAATGGATTTTTCGAGCACAGCTCCATTTAAAATGAAAGTCGTCCTTAGTAGAATGATAAGGTACAGGTTCTAATAACCATTTTTTAAATTCATTTTCTCCAGACTTTTCTAGCTTATATAGCTTTCTTTCTTGGTCATCTATCTCTGCAGATGACACGAGTTGATCACGAATGAGACGGTCAAGAGTAGTATAAATTTGACCAGGATTAATTTTTCCTTTGATACTTAGAAGAGACTCCAATTCTACTTTTAATTCGTATCCATGATTATCCTGTTGGTATAACAATGTTAATAGTCCATACTTTACTGACATAATTGATCAACCTTCTTTAATTGAAGATAAAATATTTATTTTACTAGCAGTCATACTGGATATCCAAGAGGCAAGAAAACTTAGTAATAGACCAGCAATCAATGCAACTCCAATATTAGCAAGAGGCATATGGAAAGGTATGAAATCTCCTAAAAGCTTGGATTGACTAGTAACGTAAAGTAAAATCACACCTAATACTACACCCCCGATGACTCCTACTAAACCTATGAGTAACCCCTCACCAACTACCATCTTTCTTACTTGTTGTCTAGTAAATCCAAGTGCTCGCATTGTTCCAATCTCAGATGTTCGTTCAAATGTATTCATTAAAAGAGTATTAGCTGTGCCAATACTAGCTAAGCCAATAATTAGGAATAGCATAATTAATATTATTTCGTTCATACCAGATAACGCAGAAGTAGTTGATTTAATTTCATCTTCAATAGTTATAACTTTTGAAAGGTGTTCATTGAAATCTGTCCATAACTGATCTTGTAATTCCTCTCCGCTATATTTATCATTTAATGCTAGTAGCATATCAAAACTATTAGCCCAACCAAATTCATTATTTAAATGATCTTCATCCATAAAACCAACATATCCTGAATAATGTGAAGTATCTACAACATCAATGACTTCAAATTTTTGATTACCAGAAGGTGTATTTATGTGAATGTATTCCCCTACTTTACCACCCCATTCATCAAAAGCTCGCTTACCGAGCAGGATAGATGGTTTCTTTTGTAATTCCTCATATAACGATTCTTTTTCAATATCTTCAAATAATATAGGTCCCTTTTTACTTACGGCAAAAATAGAAAATTGTCTACTCTCATCATTCATTGTTTCCCATGTAATAGGTGTAGCTTCTGTTAGTGGAGTAACATTTGCTACAGAATCATAAGAAAATAGAGTTTCTATATCTTCACTAGACCAAGGGGCTTCCGATGTAACCCTTAGATCACCCCCAAATGTATTTCTAATATCACGTTCATACCCTTCAGGAGCAGTTTCTATAACAGAGCTTAACAATAAGATGACTGCTATTCCAATGGCAAGTATAGCAGAAGTATTGGCATTTCTATTTAATTGCTGTGTAAGGCTATGCGTAGCTAAAGTTCCTGAATAGCCAAAAAACATTTTGAAAATTGGTTTAAAGATCTTACTTATTCCTATTAACAAGAATGGAAACAGCAAAATAATACTTGCTAAAATAGCTAAATAGGAAATAAAATGATCAATAAATATAAAGGAAAGTAAGCCAACTCCTACAATACCTCTAAATAGATATTGTCTTTTCGACGATAATGTTTGAGTCGCCTCTTTTAATGTCAAGAGCACCGAAGTTTTCCCAGCATTGTAAATAGGAAATAAGGAGAAGATAATAGGAAATACAATTCCTATTACAATGGCTGTTATTGTAGGCATTTTCCAATTCAAAGTGTACACCGTATCAAATTCAAATACACTAAGCAAAGTTTGCATAAACATATCGCCAAGCCAAATCCCAATTGGAACCCCAATAGCCGTACCAATTAATGATAAAATGATTACTTCAATGAATACAAGTTTAGAAATAGAGCTTTGCAAATAACCAAAACTTTTCATTATTGCAAATTCCTTTTTTCTTTCCATAACACTTGTATAAATCATATTAAAGACAATGAATCCACTAATAAGCATAGATAAAACAGCAATTAAGTAAAAAAATGTGTAGAGACCCCCAATATCGTTACTTTGTAGATCATCTGCGACAACTGGTTGGATATATATATTTGAATTAGTAAATTCATTCTGTAAATCTTGAAAAAGTTTTTCACCATCTTCATTTGTTTGGAATCGTACATATGAAAGCTCATTATCCATACCTGTCCATTCTCTTAACAAATCAAGGGGAGCCATAATTCTAAAACTAGTTGATTCAGCACTTTCCCAATCACTAGGACTCGCAAGCAACTGTGTATACCCGACTATTGCCGAAACCTTAGCCTCTCCTAAATTGCTAAACCGAATAGTATCTCCAACACTTTTATTTAATAAATTTGCAACAGGCTCGGTTATAATTAGCCCTTCATTATCTAACTCTCCTTTTATAACTGGTAGTTTTAGTAAAGAACTATTCTGATCATTCACACCCGTAATTCGTACAGAACGTTGATTTTCCGATTTATCATCAAGATCAAAGAATACATGTTTATCAAGTGCAAGCAACGAGTCAGTAATGATTGGATTGTCTAAATGAGAGGAAACAGCCTCTTCTGAAAAGGTATGTTCATCACTTAAAAACCAATAATCAGCATTTGCTACATACATTTGTTCATAATAATTAAAAACATCATTTGTTGTTTTATCAGCAATTAACATGGAAGTTATAAAGGAAATGCCAATAATGATCCCAAGTAATGAAAAGAAAAATCTTTTTTTGCTTTCTATTATATTACGCCATGAAATTCGCCACATATTTAGCATAATCTTCATCCTTTCTAGAAATCACCTGATCGACAGTTCCATCTTTAAAAAGAATAATTCGATCTGCAAATCCAGCTGCGAAAATATCATGTGTAACCATGATTATTGTTTGATTGTAATCTCGATTAAATCTAGTCATTAACCCAAGAATGTCCTCGGCTGTATTTCTATCTAAATTACCTGTTGGCTCATCTGCCAATAATACGGCGGGGTTGCTAACTAGTGCTCTAGCTATAGCTACACGTTGCTGTTGCCCACCACTAAGCAAATTAACCTTCTTCTGCCCAAGTCCCTTTAAGCCAACAGAATCAAGTAATTCTAAAACTACTTGCTTTTTTTCCTTTGTTAAATTTCCGTCTGCATGAAGTGGAAAAGCTATATTTTCCTCCACATTTAAATTACTAAGTAATTGATAATTTTGGAAAACAAATCCAATATTCTGTCTACGAAATATTGTTCTTTTCTTTTCTGTCATCTTATTTAAATAATGTTGATTAATTATAATATCCCCTTCTGTAGGTATATCAAGACCACCTAACAATTGGAGTAATGTACTTTTTCCAGAGCCACTTGGACCCATAATAGCTACAAATTCACCTTTTTGAATTTGTAAACTAACATTTTTTAATACTTTAATTCTCTCTTGTCCTTGTAAAAATTCCTTTTTAAGATTTTCAACCTGAATCACTTTATCAAATCCCCCTAATATCTTTTATATTATTATATACTAAGTATATAATGATTCAAGATTTTATATTACATACGTTCTTAAAAAGTCTTGCTTTGCAATAAAAAAAATATTTTATAGATATATACTAAGTACTCATAGAACGGGATAAGAAAAAAGATATCTATAAATTCAGACATCTTCTGCTCGTCTACAATATGGTTCTTATTTAATCATATTTAGCTTAATCAAGCTAAAAAGTAGATGACAAAATTCCCTATCAAAATTTCTTATTGGTGGGGTTTTGGTAGGAAACTAGATTTTTAATTTAAAGATTATTGAACTCGAAACAAATTATCAATTTTACTTTCTATTATTTTGTCAAGATATTCATTAATTCCTCTTCCTTCTTCTAATAATAAGTAATGAACTTGTGTAGATTTCTCTAATCTTGAGCATCAAGGCGAAAAGCAGTTTATCTTCCCAAACAATAAAAATACTTTTTATAATAACTGCAAGTTAAACGCCTGGTTAAAATAATTCCAAACCCAACATGGTTTAAAGCTTGTTTCAGTTCACGGCTTACGCCACAGTTGTGCTTCTCGTATCTATTATCAAACGAAAGATATAAAATTCATTCAAAGTTTCTTAGGTCACACAAAAATAGCAACAACGATAGATACGTATATTCATTGCATTCCTGAATTATACAATCTATTAGATGAGCGATTTACTCATACAGCATAAATGTCGTTAGTTGAGTCTCAACCCGTGCCAAAGTACATCCGTATTTTGGCACTTTTTCTTTCTCTTTTTTAACAGGTATTCGCAATAACTAGTAGAATACCTTATTTGATTGCTATTGAGCACTCAATAATTTTGACGTATTGTGAAGTAATTAACACTTTCTATAAATGCCCATCCAACATCTAAATAATTCCCTTCCCAATCATCGTATCCATCATTCATGGTTAGATAAATATTTCGCTATGTTAGCCATCAAATTACTACAGTGACTAGAATTCTAATTCACCCTTCCTGTGCAAATCATTGTTTCTTAACATACATTTTACTAGGGCTAAATCACACATTATTGAGAACAAAATAATTAATAATTTAATTCAAAACAAAGTGGATTGAGAATATTCAAAAATCACGCTATAATTTGACTTAAAGAGAATATAAATAAGACTGTTTAGTGATGGTACACCAAACAATCTTAGCAACAAGCAGAATCGTTTCAAAGGCGATTAGCGAGCAAAAAGTAAACCACTACTCAGCTTTGGGGGCGAGGGCGGTTTATTTTTTTTTAGGTATTCGCAATAAGTAGTGGAATACCTTTTTTGATTGCTATTGAGCACGCAATATTTTTGATGAATTGTTTAGTATTACTTCATTTCGTATATTTATTTTCAGTAATAGGATAGTGATAAATTTCAATATCTGAATCAATGAAACCTCTTCGCTTTGCTCCATGCAGTGTTTGATACATATTCTCTCTACCAACAGGGTTGTCCGTATGAATATATATTTTGTTTGCCCGTAACCCTTTTTCACAAATATATTTTACTAAGTCATAACCTGTTGGCAATAGATTACCTTGTAGATCTTCTCCTAAATCGTGGTCAAGAGAAAGTGTGTCTACTTCGTGATTTTCAAGTAAGCGAATTGCTTCTTGAAACGTTCTTGCCACGACAAAACCAATAGGACAATCTCTTAAATCATCCACATAGAGATTTATTTTTTGTGTTCTCAAATTAATCACATCCTTAATGCACCGTTTGAGAATTATCAAGACCTAATTTAAAAAAAGATAGAAAAATTAAAGGGTTATATATATTAGTCATATCTAATATATATAACCTATTTTTCATTTACTAAAGCTCGTTTAGTTGAATAAGAAGGTGCAACTTTGAAATAAAGTATATCGCAAAAAAAATGGAATCATTTATAAAAGAGAAGAATCGGAATTTCCTATCTTTATAAAAAATGGACTTCGTTTTTTCTTGTGGATAAGGAGCCTATTAAGTGATAAAAAAGTTATTCCATTAAAGGGCCATTTTCTTGAGTAACACTTTAATGAAAATAATTATGGAGCAAAAAAATTGTGAAGATTTTCCCTTAAACTAAAGGGTTGTAAAGGGGGAAATCTAAATGGTTGAAAATGCTCAAACAAACAGTAATTCGGTAATTTCTTTAAACCTTGGTATTATTTAGATCCTAATACCATTTATCGGTTTTTTTTTGGTGGTTTAGGAGTTGTAGTTGCTAGAAAAGCGACAAAAGAAATTGTAGAAAAAAACCAAAGTGGTAGTAGATTAGCTACTTCCGGTTTAATTTGGTGGGAATTATCATTCAAATCTTTTTAGTACTCAGTATTCTCGTTTTCTATTCTTTAAGAATTGTAGGATATCTTATTAAACTAAAGGGCCAGTCCTGCCATGGTTTGGGCGTTCAAAGTGTTGCAAACCATGAATAGGATTGGCTTACTATGGGGAGTAGTTTAGTGTTTTATTAATAATTTCTATTTTTTGCCACATAAAGAAATTCCTTAACCGCAGGAGAGGCATTTGCAATTGATTGACAGGCAAGTGCTACTTCACGGCTGTTTTCAATATTTAGTTTGCTGATTTTTATGTTTTGCTGTGTCTTTAAAAATAATTCTGGACCTATCGTAACGCCAAGTCCTTCCTGTACCATATTAGCGATGGTTGTACAGTCGTGTACTTCAAAAAGAATAGATGGTTTAATTTGCGCTTCTGCAAATAATTCCTCAACATGTGATTGGTACATCCCTGTTGGCATAATAAAGGATTCATACATTAAATCATTCATTTCTACTATTTTTTTAGAATGAAATTGGTGATCAGGGTGATAAGCGACTACCATCTTGTCTTTAATCAAAGGAACCAAATCGAAGTTTGGGTTTGATTTTCCTTTTACTACAAATCCAATGTCAATAATGCCTGAACCTAACCATTCCGTAATCTCTTCATAGGTTCCTTCGTAAAATTTAAATTCTATTTTAGGATGCTTTTTCCGGAATTTTGCAAGTAATTTAGGCAATAAGCAGGAAGAAGCACTTGCAAAAGTGCCGATACGAATAATACCTGTTTCCAAGCTTGTCATAAGCGCAATTTCTTGATTAATGACTTCCACTCTTTTCAATATTTCTCTAATATGCGGGAGAATTTTTTGTCCTATATCTGTAAGTGTTATTCCTTTTTTTCGATCACGAATTAATAAAGAAACTCCCCATTCAGATTCTAAACTCGCAACTGCATGACTCACGGCAGATTGGGTCATATTTAATGTTTCAGCAGTTTCTGTAAAGCTTCCTAGCTCAACCACTTTTGCAATGATTTCGTAGCGCACAATAGTCATGAGTAATTACTCATCTCCTTTATTAAAAACATCAATTTTACTTATGTTAACATGGAACATAAAATAAAAACAGTAGTTCAAATATAAGGAGATGTACAAATTGAAAAATAATATGAATCAACTAATCATCATACTTTTAGCTTTAGGGGCTTTTGTAACAGGAACAGCAGAGTTTGTTGTTTCTGGAATTTTAGAACTGATTTCTTTTGAATTAGATATTTCAATTTCAATGGCTGGTCAGTTGATTACGATTTATTCTTTATCTTATGCTATTGGAGCTTTGATCTTGGTCATGCTAACGTCTAAATTGGATCGTAAAAAAGTACTTTTATATGCTATCTCTATATTTATTCTAGGGAATCTAGTTGCATTTTTTAGCTATAATTTTGTCTTTCTTATGTTATCTAGAGTCATTATGGCGATGAGTGGAGGGTTATACATTGTTGTTGCCACCAATTATGCTGCGCAAATTGCAGTTCCAGAAAAAAGAGGTAGTGCTATGGCAACAGTCATTACAGGTTTCACTGTTTCATTAGTACTTGGAGTACCTATCGGAACATTTTTAGCTGGACATTTTGATTGGCACTATATTTTCTTAATTATTGCGCTTAGCACAGTTTTTTTAATAATAGGACTTTACAAATTATTACCATCAATAAAAGGAAACCAACCGCTGCCATTTACACAACAGCTACAAATTATGAAAGATAAACGAGTCCTTACTGGTTTAATGACAACGATCTTTTGGATTTTAGGATATACGATGGTGTTCGCCTACATTGCTCCATTATTAAGTCATACTGCTGGTTTTTCTATAGAAATGACAAGTATCGCTTTATTTGTTTTAGGCACTTTTGCTTTTATTGGCTCACGCTTTGGAGGATATGCGGTAGACAGATGGGGACCTAATCGAACGATTTCATTAAGTTTATGTGTTCATATCATCTCTTTATTTGTACTAACATTTACACAGTATAGGGCAGTCGGTGTATTTGTCACACTAGCTTGTTGGGGAGTAGCAACTTGGACAACGACACCAGCAAAGCAGTTTTATCTGATTTCACTAAAACCACAATCCTCTGAAACAGTACTCAGTTTTAATACCGCCTTAATGAATGTTGGAATGATGCTAGGTTCTGCATTAGGAGGAATCATTATTCAGTATACAAATATAGTGAATTTAAGCTGGATTGGAGGATTATTCGGTATACTTGCACTTATTTTTATCAGATATTCTTTCTATTTAAATAGAAATTTTATGAAGAATCACCAATTTTAAGGATAAAAACACTCTCCAATACCAGCATTTCAAAAACTTGTTGAAGGTTTTGAAAGGGGAAATCATCACCCACCTTTGCAGTTGTGAAGGGAAAGGAAATGTATATTAGAACGAACGTACCGAATATCAAGTTCGCTGTGCATTTAACGCCTTTTGTATTGAAGAAGAGAACCATGCCGCATTTTATCCGAATGGAAAAAGATTCAGCAAGACAAATTTCCAAATGTGAATGACAAAAGCCAATTAATGTTTACAAACGAACAAAATGGTTTATTGCAGCAAACAATCCCTAGAAGATGGCTTCTGAAAATTATCGATAAATACAACTTACCTTACACACATGTCCACTCCTTTCGACATGTCCACTGCTCTTTGCTTTTCGAAGCGGATGCAAGTGTCAAAGAAGTACAGTAACGATTAGGACACACAGATGTGCAAACAACACTTAATATTTATACGCACTTATCAAAGAGTGCAAAAAACGAAACAATTAATAAATTTGTGGCGTACTTAAACTCATAAATTTGACCCAAAAGTAGCCAGATTTTTAGCCAGTTTCCTATAAAAACCCCAGAAAACTCAGTACAACTAAAAAAGAAAAAACCCTTGATTTACAAGGGTTTTGACCACTCTAGATAACTCTAGAAAATCACTGTATGGAGACGGCGGGAGTCGAACCCGCGTCCAGAAACTCCAATACTTCAGCTTCTACGCGTGTAGTTTGCCTATTTACGATTCACGTAACATTATGCCGACAAACAGGCGTTATATATATCAATTGATTACAAAATAAAAGAGAACCTACGATTCACTATAGGTTCTCTCAATAATTATTATTCCCACTAAATCGTCGCTGGTGGCTTAGAAGTAATATCATACAGCACGCTCACCAACCATTGAAATATAAGGGTTGTACGCTTTTTATCAAAACAGAAAAATCCGTTCAAATCATGTAATTCTTGTCCTCAATTGTAGCTGATGAACCCCCTGTTTACAACGTTATTATTTTGAATAATGGCTATGTCGTTTCAATGTCAAAATCAAATAGTGAGGAATGGATATCTGATGACGAGTTTTTTGTCACCGAATCTGAAATTTAGGAGAATAATAAACCCTATCATCAATTAAAAAAAGAACTTCGAATAAGAAAAACATAGGGAGATTTTAGTCTTCCTATGTTTTCATTCAAATTATTTATCTGTTTGCTCTTGCCTCTTTTTCAAATACTCCGCACGTATTTTTTCAAGTTGCTGCTTTTTATCAAATTTGGCAGGCTTGTGTTTTTCATGATACTTTGTCACAGCTGCCTTACCTTTGGTATCCAATTGATATTTCCCCACTTTGTTCACCTACTTTTCTTGTCTTTAAAGAGAATCTATTCAACAAATATACTATACCTTATTTTACTGAAGTAAACCTTATTACTTTATTAGTGTACTGCTAACCTTGCATATATCAGTAAAAACGTTAATAACTTAATGAAATAATTCATCGCCAAATGATATTCATTATACTTATCTTTACGACCTTGAATTTGCTGATTCATATTAAAATCATCAATTAACTCGCTAATTTTGACCCAAACAAAAGATTCCCTTATAGTTACTTGTCATAAATAACTAAAAGAGAGTCTTATTTTTAACATATGAATAGTTGTACGTTTATCACTGGTTGAGTGCTTAATAAATGCTTAATAAACTACGTTAGACATTGGTATGACTGTGTTTATCCCTAAAGGTTATCCACTTCGCTATAAAACATATTTTATGATTGAAAATGGTACGTCCTTAATCGAAACGGCAGCAATTTTTAAGATACCTGCCCCTTCAACAATTAGTGTTTGGAGAAAGCATTATGAAACTCAAGGATTAGATGCCCTTCAATCAAAAAAAAAGGGGTGCCCATCCATGAAAAAAGAATTCAATAAACAATCGAAACAAGCACTAGTTGAAGGCTCTACCGAAGCACTTGAAGCACGTATGAAACAACTAGAAATGGAAAATGGTAAAAAGTTGAATGCCTTAGTTCAAAACAAGGAAAAATCACCAAACAGGACAAAGCGCAAGTAGTCTATGAGTTAAGGCATAAATATCCGGTGAAAGCACTCGTAAAATTCGCTGGCATTCCACGAAGTACGTACTATGATTTAGTAAAACGTATGATTCGACCAGATCTAGATGCAGATTTAAAAGAGGAAATAAATGCGATTTATGAAGAACATGAAGGGCGTTATGGCTATCGCCGTATTCGTGACGAGCTAGCGAATCGTAGGCAAAAAGTGAATCATAAAAAAGTGCAACGTATCATGAAAGAACTGGGTTTAAAGTGTGTTGTACGTATGAAAAAATATAAATCCTATAAAGGAAACGTTGAAAAGAAGGTGAAAGCTTGGTAGATTACGTTCCCTACCAATTTTCACCTTCTTTTTATTTCAAATAACATTATTTCTCTTATTCTATTTAACTGCTAACGCCGAAGGTGAATCTGCTGCTAATTCTACTTGTAGATCCGTATATGGTAATCCATGTGCATCAGCTACCGCTTCATATACTATTTTTCCATTTACTACGTTTATCCCCTTCGCTAAAACAGGATTATCTAAAGCAGCTTGGCGGTAGCCTTTATTAGCTATTTGCAAACCGTATGGAACAGTTACATTTGACAAGCCCATTGTTGAGGTACGCGCGCAAGCACCTGGCATATTCGCAACTGCGTAATGCACAACACCGTATACTTCATAAGTAGGATTACTATGAGTAGTAATTCGATCAATTGTTTCAATAGAACCCCCTTGATCTACCGCTACATCCACTACAACAGACCCCTTTTGCATCGTTTGAATCATTTCTTTTGAAACTAATTGTGGTGCACGTGAACCTGGAATTAGCACAGCACCAATTAACAAATCTGCTGTTTTCACTGCTTCAGCGATATTGTAGGTATTTGATGCAAGTGTACGAACACGTCCTTGGAACATATCATCTATTTGACTTAAGCGTGTAATATTAACGTCTAAAATTGTTACGTTTGCACCTAATCCTACTGCCATTTTCGCAGCATTCGTCCCGACAACTCCAGCACCTACAATCACTACATTTCCAGGTGCAACACCAGGAATACCACCTAAGAGAACTCCTTTGCCTCCTTTGGAATTTTCTAAAAACTGCGCACCAATTTGTACAGACATTCGGCCTGCAACTTCACTCATTGGCGTTAACAACGGTAAGGCACCTGAATCTAATTGAATTGTTTCATAAGCAATTCCAATAACTTTACTTTCAAGCAAAGCTTTCGTTAATTCTGGCTCTGGAGCTAAATGTAGGTATGTGTAGAGAATTAGATTCTCTTTAAAATATTTGTACTCCTCCTGAATCGGCTCCTTCACTTTAATCACCATATCAACATCCCAAGCTTCCTTAGTCGATTTAGTAATTTGAGCGCCTACATCTAAATAATCTTGGTCTGTAAATCCACTACCTAGCCCTGCACTCGATTCAATTATTACTTCATGACCACCTTTTTTGTAAGCCACAACACCTGCTGGAGTAATCCCTACTCGATTTTCATTATTTTTTATTTCTTTAGGTACACCAATTATCATTATATTTCCTCCTACCTATTTTTTTATTTGTTTTGGTTTATAACTACAAGTTTCATTTCTGTCATTTCCTCAATTGCATACTTCAGCCCTTCTCTTCCCATACCACTTTCCTTTACGCCACCATATGGTAGATGATCTAAACGGAATGTAGGAATATCATTTATAATGACACCACCTACATGGAGTTTTTGCGTTGCCTGTAAAGCAACATGGATATTATCTGTATAAATACCAGCTTGCAAACCATATTTGGAGTCATTTACTTGATCAAATGCCTCTTGAATAGATGTAAACTTCATAATAGATACGATTGGTGCGAATACCTCCTGACAGGAAACCTTCTGTTCCGGTTTTACATTTAATAGTACGGTAGGTTGTAAGATATTCCCTTCAGATTTTCCACCAGTTGCAATAATTGCCCCTTGCCCCTTTGCTTCTTCAATCCAACTTAATGTTCGTTTTACATCTTGTGGACTAATTAAGGCTGAAACATCCGTTGTAGGATCTAGAGGATCACCAAGTTTCAACTCTTTTGTAGCTGCTACAAATTTATCTACAAACAAATCATACATTTTTTCGTGAACATAGATTCGTTGAACTGAAATACATACCTGCCCTTGGAATGCAAATGCACCGGAAACGACACGTGGAATTAATTTATCAATATTAACATTTTCATCGATAATAACAGCCGCATTAGAACCCAATTCAAGCGTTACTTTCTTAAGACCTGCTTGATTGCGTATGCCAATACCTACAGCGGGGCTACCTGTAAAAGAAATCTTTTTCACGCGATTATCCGTGACTAATTTGTTACCAATTAAAGAACCTGCACCAGTAACGATATTTAACGCACCCTTCGGTAATCCTGCCTCTACTAATAATTCACCAATAAAATAGGAAGTTAATGGTGTTTGACTTGCAGGTTTTAATACAACCGTGTTACCTGATGCTATTGCTGGCCCTACTTTATGAGCTACTAAATTCATTGGGAAATTAAAAGGTGTAATAGCTGCCACGATGCCTAATGGTTCACGAACCGTATAGGCAATGCGCCCGTCTCCACCAGGGGCAGCATCCACAGGAATTGTTTCTCCGTGTATTCGCTTTGCTTCTTCAGCAGCAAATTTATACGTTTGAATTGTACGCTGAACTTCAGCTTTGGCGGTTGAAATAGGCTTGGCTGCTTCTAGTGCTATTAGCTCTGCTGCTTCTTCAGCACGTGCTTCTAATAAAGAAGCTAATTTTTCAAGAATAATCGCACGCTTATACAAAGGCATATTCGCCATCGTTTTACGTGCAGCATCGGCAGCTACTAAAGCTGCTTCTACTTCCTCGACATTTGCCTTCGGTATTTCTGCGATGACCTCGCTACTATACGGAGAGCATAATTCTGTATACTCTGCTGCTTCCACCCAATCCCCATTGATAAATAAATTTTTCCTCATGATAATTACCTCTCCTTTCGTATTACAACTTATTTACCAATACCTGATTCTCTACTTCTTGAATCGCTTTTTCTAGAATATCTAATAAATCCCTTAACTCCTTTTGGCTTATTGATAATGGTGGTGAAAATACAACAATATCTTGAGCATCTAGTACAACAGAGCGACATATTAATCCCAACTTTGCTGCCTCTGTCACTATTTGCGGAGCGAGGAGTCTTCCTTCATAAGAGATTTCTATACCTGCCATTAAACCTAAACCTCTTGCATCTACAATAAATGGATACTTCGCTTGTAATACTTTTAACCCTGCTAATAGCTCTTGACCACGAATTTCTGCATTTGCTACTAAATTATCTTTCTCTATAATTTCAATGTTTTTCAACCCAACTGCACAGGCCATTGGATGACCACTATAAGTGTATCCATGCAATATAGTTCCTTCTGATAACTCAGAAAATTCTTGGTGTATTTTCTCTGAGATCATTACACCACCTAATTGTGCATATCCACTAGTAACACCTTTTGCAAAGCACATCATATCCGGTACTACATTAAAATGTTCCATTGCAAAGAACTTACCCGTCCTACCAAATCCTGTGATAACTTCATCAGTTATCATCAAAATACCGTACTCATTGCAAATTTCACGAATTTCTTTGAAATAATTATCTGGTGCAACATGCACTCCCCCTGCACCTTGTACTGGCTCGGTGATGAAAGCAGCTATTGTTTCTGGACCTTCAGTTTCAATCAAATCACGTAAAGCCTGTATGGAGAAATGATCTACGAATAGAAAATCCGGTGCATTAGAATTTGTAAAATCACGAAACCCTTTTAAACCCGTCGCACTTGTAGCACCGATTGCCACCCCGTGATAAGATCTCGATCTTGAGATAATCTTTTTTCGAGAAGTTTCCCCTTTTAATATCCAATAATGACGAGCCAATTTATAGGCGCTATCATTGGATTCGGAACCACCGGACGTAAAAAATGTAGTATTTAAATCACCAGGTGCTAATTCTGCTAACTTTTTTGCTAATAGAATAGCAGGTTCATTACTAAACGTTGCAAAACAAGAACTGAAGGCTAATTTATCCATTTGTTCCTTCGCTACTTCACCAAGTTCTGTTCTACCATGTCCGATATTTACATTCCAAAGTGAAGACATACCATCAATAACTTTTTTACCTGTAATATCATACAGATAAACACCTTTTCCTTCTGTAAAAATAAATGCCGGCCCATTTTCCGTCTTTACTGGTGAAGTAGGGTGTAGAAAATGCTTTTGGTCTAACACTTTAAGTTCTTCAACAGAATAATTTCTTTTCATAAAAATACATCCTCTCTTTTAAATGTTTTTAAACAATACACTCACAATTAATCAATTTCGCCTTGGCGTAATTGCGTCCGGATTTTGAATTGTGCTCGCACAATTCATTCCTTTCAAAATCCGTGACATCCGCCGGAGGCTTTGGGCCAACGTGATGTTGGTCACTCAGTTGTTGCCACAGGACGTGGCGTTCTTAGACTGAGTTCCTCTATTTCAGTAGGTGTTTGGACACCCACTGACAAAGTAATCAAAATCGCATTCATCTCACCACCTATAGAGGTGGGAGTCTTCTGCTGAATGAAGATAAACAATAAGCTTGCCAACTACTAAAATGTAATTTACTTACATCTTGGAAACAAATTAATTTAATTTTCAATTAATTTTGAACATTTGTTTTATCAAATAATTTTCCACACTAATAATTTCCCGATTAAAAGTTTTTTAGTGTACAAATAATCCTCACTTATTCGTTTTGTTGTACTAGCAGTGCTAGGGCTGATTATTCATAAGTGCCATCTTCTCAATATTTATTAAATGGTTTTCGATCGCCTTGTCCGAGAAGTTGCAAAGATTGTTGCATTTCTTGTGTCATTTTTAATGCTAGATTTTGTTTTAAATCTAATACCAATTGCATTACGCCTACCCCATTTTTCCATAACTTTCCTAATCATTCAGCTATCCAAGCTAGAAGCATTATGAGAGATACTATATTAGTTTGAAATAGATATTCCCAAAAGTTAACGATGATTAACTCTCGCTCCACTTAATCATATAATTTGCCAAAACATTAGTTACTTCTACTACGCTATCTAAATGAACACATTCATCTGGTCCATGCATATTTTCTCCAATTGGTCCAAAGCACAATCCTTGTTTTCCGTAATACTGAGTAAATCGTGCATCATTTCCTCCAGCTCTTCCAACCATTATTACTTTATGACCCATAACATCTTCTGCATTTTCGATGAATAATTTTACAAAAGGATTCTCAGGATCTTGGTACCATGGCTCCGTTGACCATCCAAACCACTCTATAACAGGTGGATTTTTATCCATCCACTCATCACCTAAGACAGATTTCATAATCGTGTCTTGTACTAGTTGCTTAATTTCTTCGCGAGTTTCCCCTGGGATAAAACCAATTCTTCCTTCGAGGATCGCTTCCCCTGGAACTGTCGATACCCAGTCCCCAGCTTTTAGTACACCTAAGTTTAAGTGAACGGACTGTCCAGACCCCTTTTCAAATAAATCAAACTTAACATTTTTAGCACGCCATTCACTTAATTCATCCAGCGCACTAAGGATTTTCATCATTTTTGAAATAGCATTTATGCCTTCATGCGCTAAACCAGCATGCGCTGTTCTTCCCTTTACGTACACTCGGAAATACATAATCCCCCCATGACTTATTGTCATATTCAAATTATGTGGCTCTGTCGAAATGTACCCATCTGTTACGAAGCCTTCCTCCAAACATGCTAAAGCTCCGCCTCCACCACCAGCTTCTTCTTCTATTACTGAATGCAGCTGAACATCTCCAGCAATTGGATAACCTAAATCAATTAATGTTTTCAATGCGAACCAATTTGAAATTAGTCCTGCTTTCATGTCGGCAGAGCCTCGACCGTATAACTTGTTTCCAATAATATCTCCACTCCATGGGTCCATCGTCCAGTTTGAATATGGTTCTGGAGAAACAACATCTACATGCCCATGAATCGTTAATGACTTACCATTGGAGACACCTTTATGTATTCCGATAATATTTTTTCGGTCTTCAAACGGAATACCTGAATCAATAAACGCTTCATGAGCTGAAACCTTCTCATATTTTGGTTCAATCTCATGCAAAATCAAGTTAAGTTCTTCATATTTTTTTTTCATGTATAATTGCATCTCTTGTTCATTACCAACAACGCTTTTTATACGTACGACATCTTGAATTGTTTTAAATAATTCTTCCTTATTTTCATCTATATACAGTCGAATTTTTTCTTTCAAAGCAATCACTCCTTTATTTACTTCTTGTGTCATTAAAAGAGGAAGATTATCTAAGAGATTCTCATCCTCTAAATAGTTAATTCAAGACTTTAATCTTATCTTCATTAAAAATCTCTTTATCTAATGACTCCAAGTCATCAATAGAGTCCATACTTCCAAGTTCTTTTTTAAAGAATCTTGTTATAAACAGCATGTAAATGATTCCGATTATAAGCCAAACGATTCCACCTATAAATGCATCAGCGTGTAAATGATACCAAAGAACTCCAGTAGCTAATGCTCCGAAAGAAGGCATAATTAAGTACTTAAAGGTTTCACTGCCTGATCTCCTTTTCTGACGAATATAGAAATGAACGATAACAGATAGGTTAACGAATGTGAATGCAATTAATGCCCCAAAGTTAATGACTGAAGCGATTAATTCTAAATTTGGTCCTATTGCAAATAATGATACGATTCCCGTCAAAACAATCGTAAAAACAGGCGTTCTAAATTTAGGGTGTAAGTATCCGAAAGTTTTTTTAGGAAGTACACCATTTCTGCCCATAACAAACAGCAAACGAGAAGCACTTGCATGAGATGCAAGTCCTGAAGCTACAGTAGCAGCGAAAGCTCCTGCAATGAAAAGCAGTTGGAATAACTTCCCTCCTACATATAAACCAATCTCCGGCAATGTATCATCTACATTTTCGAACACAGAAACATCCGGGAATAATGCTTGTGTAAAATAAGAAGCAATAAAGAAAATACCCCCACCGATTAAAACAGTTAGAAGGATTGCTCTAGGAACTGTTGATGTATCCTTTGCTTCTTCCGTATACATTGTTATTGCGTCGAAACCGATAAACGAGAAAGCTACTACTGTTGCCCCAGTTAAAACGGCTATTAATTTCACATTTTCATGTGATAGTGGATGAATCGTGAATAAAGTACCATTTCCCATACCGTGATAAAGTTGTACAGAAGCAAGTATTATGAAGATACTTATTAAACAAATCGTGAAAACAACGAGTATAAAGTTTAAGCTGGATGTTGATTCCATACTATAAGCATTAATTGCAGTAACTACAATGACATAAGCAAAAACCCAAATCCAAACAGGTACATTCGGAAACAGAGATTCCATATATATTCGAATAATTAATGCATTAACTAAAGGTAATAATAAATAATCTAATAACGATGCCCATCCTACGAGGAATCCTAGGTGAGACCCCATTGTTTCCCGGGTGTAAGTATAGGCTGAACCAGCAGCCGGGAATACCTGTACCATCTTTCCATAACTAATCGCTGTCAATACCATTACTAACAAGGCGACAAAATACGCCATTGGTACTACACCATTTGTTAATTTTGATACAATTCCAAACGTATCAAAGACCACTGTAGGCGTCATATATCCTAATCCCAGTGCAACAATTGACCAAACACCTAATGACCTTTTGAGCGTAGTGTTATCTGTCATTCATCCATCCCCTTACATATTTTTAGCTGCTTCATTAAACTGCGACGAATCAATCTCATCTGTTTTGAGCACTGGTGGTTTATGCTTAAGACCTTTTGTCATAAATAATAAATAAATAACACCAATCCCTAACCAAATACTACCAAGAGTAATTGAATAAACATCTAGATTCAAAAGCAAACAAGTTGTAAGTACTGCTCCGATTAATGGAAAAATCAAATAGAAGATAATCCCCTTTAAGGAGCGTTCTTTTCGCTTACCGTAATATAAAAAAACAACGGATAGATTCACAGCAGTAAATGCAAGTAGGGCGCCAAAGTTAATGAAAGACGCGACAAAGGTTAGACTTAAAAACATTGCAGATAATGATAAAAGACCAATTAATAAAATGTTGTTAACCGGGGTTCTCGTTCTTTTATTTAGTTTTCCAAAAAAATTAGGTAATTGTCCATCTCTTCCCATTGCGTATAATACACGTGCAGCACTTGCTTGAGATGCGGACGCGGAACCAAATACAACCACTGCAGTTTTTGCTAGGAATGCTGCTTGTAAGGCATTCCCGCCTACTAGGTAAGCAATTTCATAGGAAGCAGAATCAGCATCTTTAAAACTCGTATAATCTGGCCAAACATTATGTGCAAAATAAGATACGACTACAAAACATAATCCACCAATTATTGTTACTAAAGATATTGCACGCGGTATGTTTTTCTCCGGATTTTTTACTTCTTCTGAAAAAGTAGAAACTGCATCAAAACCAAGGAAAGAGAAACATAATAGTGCAGCACCAGCAACTATATACTTAAATGACTCCTCGGTATTAATAAAGGGATCAAGGTTAAATAAAATGCCAGTCCCGGTTCCAGTTACTATTGATTTAACTGATAAGATGCAAAAGACAATTAGAAATAATACCGATAAGCCTATTACAATCATGTTGATATTTGCGCTTAACTTTACACCTTTAACATTTACAAACGTCACAAGAACTACTAATGTAAGTATCCAAACATACTGTGGAACTTCAGGTATTGCAGCTGAGAAGAAAATACCAAATAGTAAAAAGTTAACCATTGGGATCAAGAGATAATCCATTAAAATTGCCCATCCTACTAAGAAACCGACATGAGAATTAATCGCTTTTTGCGCATAGGTATAGGCAGATCCCGCAATGGGGTACGCTTTTGCCATTTGACCATAACTATGAGCCGTAAACATCATCACAATTAATGCAAGTACATACGATCCAGCGACCATACCATGAGATATTTTAGAGGCTATGCCGTATGTGCTAAACACTGTAGTTAAAGCCATAAAGGCCAACCCAGTAACAACAACAGACGTTAAAGAAAGCGATCTAGACAAATTAACTGAATGTTTCATTTTTTCACTCCTCGAATTGTAATAAAAAAATCTTCCCGGTAAAATGATCAATTAACTAAAATAGTAGGATAGTAGACTGATTCACTATAAACAACTTCACCATCCATAATTGTTAACAAAACTTTCGTTTGAAGAATTTCTTTATTTTCTACTTCAAAGAGGTTTTTATCTAGTACAATAATATCTGCTAATTTTCCAACTTCTAATGTACCCAAATCTCTTTCTCTGAATGTGCTGTATGCTGAACCTTTTGTATACGCTTTCAACGCTTCTGCGAGTGTTATCTGCTCTTGACTATTCCACTCATAATCACCAGTAAAGTCTAGTCTCGTAATCGCATGGAAAATTTCTTTAAAAGGATCTAATGTTGCTATTGGATAGTCTGTACCAAGAGCAATATACTGGACTGCGTCGTATAACGTTTTACATAAATACGTATAAGGGTCTTTCTCTTTACCGACACGCAAAATATGACTTTCTTTTGGCATCAATGCTAGATGAGAAGGCTGTACAGATGGAACAACCCCCAATTCTTTAAATCTCTTAATATCTGTCGGATGAATCACTTCAATATGCTCTAGCGCATGTCGTGAATCTCGCACACCATTATCCATCCTTGCTGCTTCAAATATATCTAGAGCAAGCCTAACTGCGCCATCACCAATTGTATGGAAACGAATTTGAAATCCTTCTTTGTCCGCTTTTGTCACCCAGTTTTTGATCGTTTCTACAGGAAAAGCAGTACTCCCTCGTGTTATAGGTTTGTCTAAGTAAGGATCTAACATGTATGCGGTATGTCCAGTTACAACGCCATCAATAAACTGCTTAAGTCCTGCAAGCTGTAATTTTTCGGAGTTGTACTTTTCACGCAAGCTTATCGCTCTATCTATATCATCATTTAACTCAGGGTAAAGATGAATTCGAGTCGTAAGTTTTCCAGCTTCATCATATGCCTTATACATATCGAAACTATTTAACTTATCAAAACTACTTGCAAACAAATCATTTACTGATGTAATGCCTAATTGAGCTGATTTTTTTAAGAACTCTTCAAACAATTCTTCTTTCCGTTTATCCGGAAATGCGAGAGCAATATCCACAACTAAATTCATTGCTGTTTCAAGAAGAATTCCTGTGATTTCATTATTTTCATCTTTTTGAATCGTACCATTAGGAGGGTCTTCAGTTTCATTTGTAACTCTAGCATTTTCAAGTGCTAAACTATTAACCCACGCATAATGACCTTCTGCGTGGAAAAGAATAATCGGGCGATTGGGAACTACTTTGTCTAAAGAAAATCGTGTAGGCAAGCATTTCTCTGCCCAATTTGTATGATCCCATCCATAGCCTATAATCCACTCATCAGCATGCACGTTTTCCGAAAACTGCTTTACTAAACTAGCTACTTCTTCTTCCGAATGAGCATCCGATAAATTGATACTTGCATGCGAGAAAAGACTACCAAACATGAGATGAAGGTGCGCATCATGAAATCCTGGCATAATGAGTTGGTTGCCATAATGATATTCCTTCGTGTCTAAACCTATAAATGGTTTTATTTCCTCCATCGAACCTACCGCAATAATTTTGTTACCCTTAATCGCAATAGCTGCTGGCTTTGCTTCATTTTCCAAACCTGTAAATACTGCTTCACTCGAAATAACTTTATCAGCGATAACCATTGATAACTCCTCTCTTTACCTAAGATTTACTTCTAATGGAACTCTTATAACAATTAATTGAAAGCGCTTACATATCTAAAGAAGTTAAATAATCGCAATAAACAATAGGCATCCACTGTTCGCCTATTAAAATAGGCGAACATAACGGACAAAAGACTCATACTAATTTAAGCTTGTAAACTGGATTTTTCCATTCCAAAAGTGTTGCATATTCTAATGATTCAACATCCCCAGGTAAATAGCCTGGCATTACTTTATTTAATACGTATCCGTTTTTCAATTGGAATGTTAATACAGGATCATATATTTTCCCTTTCATTACCTCTAGTACATACTCATCTGCACTCATCTGCTCAGCATATTTATAGTAAAAAGGTATACGACCACCTACTAAGATATTTTCTAAGTTAAGTTTCTCACATATTCTTTTTCGGCCATCGTACAAATGACGTCCCAATTGTAACCCTCTAAAATCTTCGTGTACTCCAATTTCAATACCATAAAGGTTTCTACCATTAGGGTTATGATTTCGAATAAATCCTAAATCACAGATTTGAAAATATGAGTGACTATCTCCGTAATCTTCAAAATTTACAATTAGACTTAAAGCGGTTCCTACAATTTTACCGTTGTATTCTAGACAAATTTGACCTTCTGGAAACAACTCAATCTGACTTTCAAAATGCTCATATTTTAATGCCATATCAGGTCCAAAACACTTCATAGAAAGTGCGGCAACTTCAGCAAGATCCTCTTTTAAAATATTGCGGACAACTATTTCTTGTCCATTATTTTTTAAATTTACTTGAGACATAATAAATTCACCCTCTTATTTTATTGGAATTAAATTAAAATTTATTGCTTTATTAATTGTGTAGACTGTCTCCCATACATTCTTTAGAAACTATGTATGGGAGACATAGAGAATGTAGATAAGTCTACTACAATATATTTAGTTACCTAGATTAGTAACATTTTTTATTATTTTAAATAAATCGATACAAACTTCTTCTCCAAGTACTCCTCAAGTCCGTACCAACCGCCTTCTTTCCCCATTCCACTTTCCTTCATACCACCAAACGGAGCTTGTACAACCACTGGAGCTGGATCATTAATACCAACAATTCCGAACTCTAAAGCACGCATCATTCGTAAGCCTCGACCAATGTCTCGCGTATAACAATAAGCTGCAAGACCATATTCAGGATGGTTTGCTCTTTCAACTACCTCTTCTTCCGTCTTAAATGTATAAATTGGTGCAACTGGTCCAAATGTTTCTTCTGTTGTAATCTTCATATTATCGCTTGCATATTGAATAACTGTGGGCTCAAAGAAGTAACCGCTACCATTATTTAATGTAAATACATTACCACCCGCAATTACTTTACCATCATGTTTCACAGCGTCTTCTACTTGACTTTTCACTTTTTCAAGAGCCACTTTATTAATTACTGGACCGACATTTACGCCATCTTCTAATCCATTTCCTACAACTAATTTAGATACCTTTTCAGCTAACTTTCCTGAGAATTCATCAGCTACAGTTTCTGCTACGTAAATCCGGTTGGTGCTGATGCAAGTTTGACCTGAGTTAATAAACTTAGACACTAAGATACCATTAACTGCTGCGTCAATATCAGCATCCTCAAACACAATATACGGTGCGTGTCCACCAAGCTCCATTGATATTTTCTTCACTGTATCAGACGAATCACGGATAAGTTTTTTCCCCACACGCGTCGAGCCAGTAAATGTGATTTTACGAACGTCTGGGTTACTCGTCATCTCGTTTCCAATTTCTTCAGCTGGGCCAATTACCAGGTTTGCAACTCCAGCAGGTAGTCCAACTTCATGAAAGCATTCGAATACTTTTATCGCCGAAAGAGGAGTTAAGTCAGCCGGTTTTAAAACAATCGTACAACCTGCAGCAAGTGCAGGTGCAATTTTTCTTGTAATCATCGATAAAGGGAAATTCCATGGTGTAATAGCTGCACATACCCCAACAGGTTCGCGAATTACCATTAAGTGTTTATCAGCTGCAGATGCAGGAATTGTTTCCCCATAAATTCTCTTAGCTTCCTCTGCATACCATTCTAGATAGCCGATCGCACCTGCTACTTCACGAGTAGCATCTGGTAAAGGCTTACCATTTTCAAGTGTAATTGTTTCTGCTAATTCTTTTGTTTTTTCTTTCATCAATTGAACCACTTGAAACAGGTAGTTGCTGCGCTCATTTCCAGTTGTCTTACCCCAGAATTCAAATGCTCTCTTCGCACTTTCGATTGCTTCTTTAGTTTCAGTTTTACCACCTGTAGCAACAGTTCTAATTATTTCTCCTGTCGCAGGATTTGTTACATCTAATTTATTTCCTGTATCTCGCCATTCACCATTTATATAAAGCACTAGAGAACCTCCCCTTTTTTAACTATAACCACCACTACTCAACTTACTTTATAGGAATAGTTTAGTTGCGTGTATTTTTAAAAGCAGTAATCGAATCGTCTATAATTTGAATCATTTTTTCAATTTCTTCTTTGTTAATAATAAGCGGTGGCGCAATTGCTACAATTTGGTTATTGGCTCCAAGCGCTCTTAATATTAATTGGCGTTCGAAACATGCGTCAACTACCGCATTTGCTGGGAAAACAGTTGGCTCAAATAATTTTCCACTTGTTGGATCTTCGTAAAGTTCAAATGCAGCCAACAGACCAATTGCTCTGCAATTTGTTACAATACTATGTTTTTCAGCTAAGTAGTCTAAACCTTTTTTAAGTTCTTTCTCCATGTCGTTTACGTGGTCAATAATATTATCACGCTCTAGTATTTCAATATTTTTCAGACCAATCGCACAAGCAGTTGGATGGCCACTATATGTGAAACCATGTGGAATAACAGCATCAAAGTTTGCAATTGTTTCTCTAATTTCATCATTTATCATGACGCCGCCAAGTTGCGAATAACCGCTCGTAATTCCTTTTGCAATTGACATCATATCAGGGACAACATTCCAGTTGTTTACACCAAACATTTTCCCCGTACGACCAAATCCACAAATAACTTCATCTGCCATGAAAAGGATATTGTGCTCGTCACAGATTTTACGAACTGCTTCTAAGTAACCTTCTGGTGGAATATTAACTCCGCCCGCACCTTGCACAGGTTCAATAATAATTCCAGCAATCGTCTCCGCACCTTCTCTTTCAATTGTTCCACGGATAGAATCTGCATAGTTCGGGTCACTTTTATCACCTAACTCGCTGTTTAATAAGTGGGCTGTTGCACGAACAACTCCGTCTATATTTGATGATGCGAACTTGTGGTATGCTGCAAGACCAGTAGCTGTTTGCGCTCCTATTGTTACACCGTGATAAGCATTCGTTAGCGCAATAATCTTTCTTTTTTCTGATTTCCCTTTAAGCTCCCAGTAGAAACGAGCTAATTTAATTGCTGTATCATTTGATTCTGATCCACCAGAAGTGTAGAATACACTATTTAAATCTCCTGGTGCTAACTCAGCTAATTTTTCAGCAAGTAGAATGGATGGTTCATTTGAGAATCCTTTAAATGATGATGCATACGCAAGGGTAGATAATTGACTATTACCAGCATCTGCAAGTTCTTGATTCCCATGTCCTAAGTTCACGTTCCAAAGCATTGACATCCCGTCGATGTATTCCACATCATCCGTACTTGTAACTGTAACGCCTTTACCTTTAACAAAGATAATAGGCGGTCCATTGTCAATTAGAGCCTTCGGATTTGTAGCTGGATGTAGCAAGTGCTTTTTGTCCAGTTTAGCTAACTCTACAGTTTTTGATTGTTGAGTAATTTTAGTTGTCATTGATAAAACCTCCATTTATAAATTAATAATTTGCGATTGGATGGACACACTCTGGTATCAACTAACTTCAAACTGAAATACAGTTTAGATCAAATTTTTGAACTATTCTTAATTATGAAATTAGTATATCTTTACATTTTTATAATGTAAATTATAATATTTATATGACTTCCATATATTTTATGAATACTAAAAGGAGGAGTTATCAAAATGAACCTTCATCGTTTACATTGTTTTATTACAGTAGTTGAGGAAGGTAGCATTACAAAAGCTGCTACTGTACTGCAAATGACTCAACCCCCCTTAAGTATTTTAATTAGAAAATTTGAACAAGAATTAAATGTCACTTTGTTTAATCGTTTAGGAAGATCTCTTGAATTAACACCAAGTGGAGTATTTTTATATGAAAAAGGAAAAGAATTACTTGATTTATCTGAGAATACGGAGAAGAAATTAGTCGAGTTTCATGAAGGAATTAGAGGTACTGTGAAATTGGGTTGTACTACTTCAGCAAATCTATTTATTTTGCCAAATGTCTTAAAAAAAATTCAAAAGGAAACTCCTAACATAGTTACACATGTTCGCGAGGGTAATACTTCATATATTTTAGAAGAACTAAGAAGTCATAAAATAGATATTGGAATTGTCCGAACTTCAGTGAGAGCGGAGGACATCCATACTTCAACACTACTAACAGAACCTTTACTTTTAGCTCTTCCACCCAACCATCATCTATGTGAAAAAGTTTCTATTGATATTGCAGACTTGAAAAACGAACGATTTCTTTTAAATACAACATCTTATGGATCAGGTGTTGCTGATGATGTGATCGAGGCATGCCAAAAAAGTGGATTTACGCCTAATGTCGTTTACTGGGGGACAGAAACATTACCAACACTTATGATGGTAATGAAAGGCGCAGGAATTTGTTTTGTACCTAGCTGTTTCAAGCTACTTAATTCTCCTGATTTACCGGTACTTAGAACACTAGCAAATCCAGTGTTACAAACAAAACTTAATATAATTACACTTAAGGATCGTTACATGACATCAATTTCCAAACGATTTCTTGCGATTACCGAAGAGGTTGCAGAGAAAATGACAAGCATTTTCAATGATTAATGTAATTTAAGTAATGGCGTTCAAGTTAAAATATTCAGTAGATAATGCATAATAAGTCAACATAAGCATTCTCACTTTAACATCAGTTAAGATAAGAATGCTTTAAATTAGAGGCTAGGACAAAATTATCTTTGCGGGGATGAGAGATTTATCGAGACAGTTTCGAGATTTATCGAGAACTTTCCATTATTTATCGATCAACTTTATCAATTTATCACCCAACTTTCGAAAAATATCGATATATACCTTCATGCGACACTATCTGACCGCACTGATAATTTACGTCGCTTAGGACATAAGCATATTTTTAAGGCAAAATTGAAAAATTCAACATCAAAAAAGCGAGAAATCAACGTTTCTAAATTGATTTCTCGCACTTTTTAAGGTTTTGACCAGATTTGTCCTAGTCTCATTTTGTCATGAATGTCCACGACTAAAGTCTTTTTTATCTAAGGCTGAAGCCCTTCTCAAAGCTCTTGTGCTCAAGCACTAAAATTAGCAAAGTCTATTTTGTATTGTTTTATACAATATGCTCACAAGTGATGTACATTTCTTAATCTTGCAAACTATGGTCCTAAATCAATGGCTTTTGCATATAACTATAGTATAATAATTGGCTTAACTTGAATATAGGGAGCAATAGGTGTTTGTAAAATTACCTGCGAGCAGATCTTCCTTTCGAATATAGAACTGCAATTCCCCAGCGTCCCACCAGCAGAATCCCACATCCTGATCGGAGTCTAGCGCAAGTAATACTAGAATATCCTGTACTTCCTGCTTCGCTCTAACAGAATCACCTTTGAAGTGATCCGTAATCTTCTTTAACGCTGAATCCATTGAATAGTCATACTTTTTGCCTGTCAATAGATGAAGAGCTGCTTCGTATTCACAATCCCCATGCTGGGTAGATGGATAACCGAACATTGCAGCCAGATTACTTGAGTTATCTTCATTCAACTCGAAGCATAGCTCTTCATACTGATCATAATCATGCTCATCGTCTTCCACTATATCGTAATCTACATAACCATAATTGGGAAGTTCCATCGTTGATTTAGCGCTCACTCGGTATCCGGTAAAATCACCCTCAATGGCTGTCACTGCAGGCGAAGGATAACGTTTAACTTCCTCAAGCTTGCCTTCTGATAGATATATCACCTTATGCTCGATTCCATACGCAGGTTCATCCACTCCTACGAAAAAGTACAATATACCTTTTACAGGTAGCAGTGCTGCTACATCATGTGGTGCCAATTCACTTAAACGCAGCTGGGCCAGGAACGTCATGGAAGTTCCATCAGAATTTAACGGCCATTCTACGTTAGCGGGGAGATCTGGATCACCCCCTATACGGGATGAGCATATTTCATTGTATGTTTCGATCTCTTTCTTGGACAAGCGAATACCTTGACGTACAGACTCTTTCAAATAATCCATCGCATGTTCAAACTGGTATTCGTGAATAATTCGCTCAAGTTTATTTCGGTTGTTATTAATTAGCAATCTTTACACCATCCTTTTTAGTAGGTGGAACTTTCAATCGTAAAATTTGAATTGATATCAAACTCCACTGGCTCCTTCCTTTCTGTCTTTCGCAAAACAAACTCAAATGTGGGTTCATAATATGAATCTTGCAAAGTTTCTCCACCTAATATCTCTATGCTGTACCAGCCGTTTTCAACTTCAATCATTGGCCTATTGCATTGTCGATAATCATTAAGTAAAGCGTGAACTCTTTCGTTAGTAAATTGTTCTAATATTCGCCAAGTAAACAGCATAAGTATGTTGTTTTCAACTTTAAGCGAATAGCCGTCACGTCTGAATTGTAAACGGCTATCTGTTTTTAACAATTCTGGAGTATCATCAGAAAGATTAAATATGATGGTATAGGGATAGTTTTCAATCCCTACCATTGGAAGTATGATACCATCAAGCACAACATTATCGCCGCTCTCGTTTGTTGTAAATTCCATTGCTAAATTATCTGAATGATTGTTGGACTGTTTCCATCTTTCCAATAGTAAAATATCTCCGAGAATAAAATAGTTTATAAGATCATTCAGCACTTCGGTAAATTTGTATTTCACGTTAAACGCCTCTTTTCCTCCTTTTATCTCAAAGCAAAATTCCTTGAAGTGTGAACGTTATTCAGCTTTGCTGATATACTGTTGCTGTAATCCTGTCTTTTGGACATATAAACATATAAAAAATGCCTTCAGCATATTCATCGAAATCAGCATAATCGATTTGCCCTATATACCGCATTCTTCGTTCACAACAAGGACAAAATGGATACTCCGAATCTTGGACCCAGCTTGGATGGCCACCAATCTGCGAATCTAATTGTGACATGGTCCAAACTGCAGCATAATACGGCGATTGCGGTTTATGTGAAAGGACTAAATTAGGTGGGGTTTCAGTACTGCTGTTTACGTCATCAATATCCGGAAGATAATCAGGTTCCTGATTATAGCGGCTCCAGACAGGCACGCCATGATTGTCCAGCTCCATGTATATCGTGCTAAAGCCCCCACATAAGTCACAAGTTATCACCTGCAGGTTCTCCATCTGCAAGTCAAGATATTGCAAGGACGGATGAGAGGTAGCTACGTCCATCAACTTCGTTAACTTCCTATTACACCATGGGCATGTTGAAAAGCTTATCCCAAGAAAACGGGCATGATGTACTTCTTTTAAATCATCATTCTGTTGGTCTGCTTGCCTGATCGCATAACATAAATGGTTAATTAGGTCATGTCGCTTTCCGTCTTGGGTAAGCTCCCATCCTCCATCAAGAGCGTAAGTTTCAGGAGTTACAAACAACTGCTCCGCCCATTTTGGCGGCTGCATTTGCCATTCCCGAAATTGCTCTATGACCACAGTATCACCAATCCAGCCGAGTATAAGGAGGAGATGATTTCGGTTGTCCTCATCCCATTTCACCCTCTCTAGAAGCTGATCTCGAATGTCTTGTGAAGCATCTTTAAAAAGAAGCGGATTATAAAACAAGCCGCGCTGTATAAGCTCACGCAAAGCATCTGATATATTATCCTCCCGGTAGCACACCAGAGATAATAGAATATCTTCTGCTTCACTTTCATTGTTAACAGCAAATAATTCCATTGCATATTTCAGCATACAGTCCGCTTCTTGGTCTGATAAAGATATGTACATCTGCTCCATGCTTAACGGATAAGGAACGTATTGGATAAGAGGGTCATACTTTCTCGGTGCATGCATCACCTTGAGAATGTCTACAAGATCTGTTAATCCATCATAGAGATTCACTGTTTTGCGGTGCTGCTCAATATAAGCTTGTTGCTTTTTTCGTTCTTGCTCCTGAAGGCAAGGCATGCAGATGCCGCCTGTTTTGGCTGCTGTACTCGGCAGAATTATTGCGCTGCAGTCTTCCGTCTTGCATGGTATGCGTTCCGCCATGTTTGATTAACCTCCTTTATTTCATCCCTCTTCTTAGCTGGTGTGTGCCTAGAAAAAAGGAATGTATAGTGCATTAAAAAACTTATTGTATACGCTGATTAAGTCGTACATAAGTTATCGCTTATAGTCGGGCTGTTCCAAAGTAATAGGATTAGGATTGCTGAGTACCCAATGCACTGCCAGTTCGCATAGTCTCACAGGTTCATTACTACCATTGCCGTTGCGAAGTTCTTTCGCTAATGTTTCGGCCTCCTGAAGTGCAGCGGGATGTAATGGCGTACCCAAGCTAAAGTAATGGTCTAAACTGTTAAGCATTTTACGATATTGATTATCCCAGTTGATACTGCCATTATCTAAAATTTCGTATGATACTTTACCAGTAATACGGATAACCTCACCCTGTATGGTTTTCGCATGTCCTTGTGAAGGAATTAATAAATTCCAGAGTTCATTATGTTGCGCCTGCCATCCCTTTGTTGATACTGCTATTGGAGAGGTGCCATCGTGAGTCTTTCGTTTCCTTACTGGAGGAACATCTAATAGCTCATATAGACGTAAAAGTGCCTCATCTGTTTGATTCAAATATTCTTTATTAAATCCTTCTCTGTGAAACTCAAAGTCATTTCCAATTCGCTTAATAGAGTCTTTCATTTCCTGCGTTTCAGTTGCTCCTGCGTTAAGCAAAATATCGACAACTTTCGACATATTGACGATATCGATGTTTCTACACATTGCCAAAGCTTTTTCTAAGGGTGTCTGTTTCATCTTATTTTCTGCGCTGATATTTGCCCCTTTGGCAATCAACATGTGTACCGCATTTGGCTTGAATGAAGCTGCGGCGGCAAATAAAGGTGTCTCGTTTTGATAATCAATAGCTTCTATATCTGCACCCAACTCAAGCAGCAATTCAGTATTACCGCACCAACTTATTGCATGATTATGTAGAGCCGTTCTTCCATAACTGTCACTAGCATTTATATCAGCACCCTGTTCCACGAGCCAGCGGACCAATTCATTCGGTATATTGAAAAAGCTCAAAGCTGTTGATTTACTGTAACCGCCACGGGCATCTAATTCGCATTGCATAAATACCTCTTTTAATGCTGGTATATCGCCTGCTTCAATTAGTTCATCGAAATTTTTCGGTAAGGTTTTTTTCTTCTTTCCCATCCGCGATTCTCTCCTTGCGTCAGATTTTTTAACTTACTTCATCACTATATTTTACTGCTTATTCATTCCTTGCAGTATTCAATTCTCTATGAATATGGTGTTATACGAAGGACTGTTACAAATTATATCTTCTAATTTCTTCTTTAGTAACTAACTCCAATAAACTTTTTGCAACTCCCTAATTTATTCCAAACTCAAGCATTTTTCTTTTTATCTGGTAAAATAGACCTGTTCCTAAATAACTTAGTAAATTATTTTCAACACCTATAATTTCAATTATCGGTTTTAAAACTGCATGCATTTAAAAATATCTCCCCTATCTTTTTTGAGAATAGGCAATAGATTCCTTTTTACACTATGCACTTATTGATAACCTCCCCTTCTGGTAACTTCCCATCCTTAATCCACTCTTCAACAAAACGGTTAAAAAACTCAGGGTTCGCTAATGAGACACCGTGACCGATATTAGATAGTACAACGCCTTGACAATTAGGATTGCTATTCACAAGATGGTGCGCAGATTTTTTCATGTTGCCCTTCTCTTTTTCACCGACAGTTACTAACATATTACATTGAGCTTTCGAAAAATCATGCGGAATAGCAAAAGACATATTTTCTTGCAATATTTTAATAAGGGTATCTAATTTCATTTTTGAACTATCTTCATAATATTGCTCAAAATATTCTTGATCTACATATAACGTTTTAGCTTGAAGCTTGGCGAAGGATTTATTTTTTATTAAGGGAAAAGTTAATTTTATCAATGGTCTAATCCATTTTTCTGCAACTGGGGATGGTGTCACTAAAGCACTGTTGATGATGGCAAAATCTATTAAATATGGCTTTATACTCACCATTTGAATAGCTATTTGTGCCCCTAATGAAAATCCCACTACTATGACACGTTTATTTTTTGCTTTTTCTTCTATTATAGTTAGAAGCTTTTTTGCACTATCTTCAATTGAAAAATCAGTGGTATTATTAGCCTCGTTATCTATTAATTCTGGTACAACGCAATGATAATCGGAAAAACATAGGACTTGTTTATCCCACATCCATCCTCCAACACCTCCCCCATGAATCAACAGTATGAGTGGCTTATGTAGATCACCGTACTCCTTATAATGCATTACCACACCTTCTTTCTTTGTTCTTGTATTTCTCGGGAAATAATTAGATTATTCCAGCATTTTTATTAACTGTATTTATTTTACTATTTATAGTGTCATATTTATAGTTTCTGCTGCATATATAATACTTGAAATACATTTTGCATTTTTTAACGTAGCATTGTGACTCTTGGGATTGAGGAAGAAAAACAAAAAATAATAAACATGGAGGTAATAAAGATGGATCAAAACAAAATGAACGAACCAAAAGAATTAGTAAAAGCCATTACCCCTTCCAGTTTAGGAGAATTTCCCCTCTCACCAATTAGTGGTTTATATGCATGGGGTGAAGAGCAAATCGGTGAGGAACTTCGCCTTGATGTAGATGGACACTACCCACAAATGGTAGCAAGCGGAACTGTTATTTCAAACCAGTCTTCTACTATTCATTGGATTGCCAAGTTAACAGCTAATGGACCAAATACTTGGACAGGCAATATTCGAAATAAATACCTAGACGAACTACAATCATTTCCGTATACAAATGTAAAAATACAAGTAACACGCGGTTCATTTCCTGAACAGCATACTGCCGAAGTCGCGTTTCTGATCGGAGGGGAGATAGATAGAACTAGCACTTTCCAGTTTCAATCTACTTACTTCCACCCTGTGGAATTTGAATACGACGCTGAAGAAGGTACAACGCCAGTCACGACCTATCAAACACACGCACATCCAGACAAACCAACATCTTTGCCGGATGAAACTTTGTCAATTTCAGAAGTTTTTAAACGCACTGGGTTTGATGTAAAAATATCAGAAGGTAATAATATTGTTTCCAAAGACTATACAGGGACTGATAAAAAGTGGAACACTCAAGAGATGCATGATGCCATGCAAGTATATTGGTCACACTTTGATAATAAGCCCCAATGGTCGATGTGGACATTCTTTGCAAATTCGGAAGCTGAAGAAGGCCACGGCCTGGGCGGTATTATGTTTGATAGCATAGGTCCGAATCATCGTCAAGGGACGGCCATTTTTAATAATTCATTTATTTCAGATCCACCTAAAGGTGACCCCTCCCCAGAAGCTTGGGTACAGCGATATCGTTTTTGGTGTGCTTGCCATGAGATGGGACATGCTTTCAATCTCCTGCACTCTTGGCAAAAACACCTAGGTCATCCTTGGGAACCGTTGGAGCGCCCTCTTACTCCAGAACCAAAGGCTCTAAGCTTTATGAATTATCCTTTCAAATTTGATGGCAATCAACAGGAGTTCTTTAAAAACTTTGAGTATCGTTTTAGTGATCAAGAGCTTTTGTTTTTGCGACACGCTCCTGAGCGCTTCGTACAAATGGGTAATGCTGACTGGGCTGTAGATCATGGTTTTGAGCATCCGATCATTTCTATTCACCCTTCTTTTAATCTTGAATTGAGGGTTAACCGTAAAACATCTATATTCCAATGGTTAGAGCCTGCAGTTATTGAAATCAAATTAACAAATACTTCGAATCAACCTCAGTCAATCAATAAACATATATTGTCCGATTTATATGGAATGACTGTATTGGTTAAAAAAGATGGAAAACAAGGACGTCGATTACTACCTCATGTTCAATATTTATGGAACAAAGAGAATAAGGTAATAATGCCTGGTGAATCATTATACGAAACTATTTTCGCGTCCGTAGGGAAAAATGGCTGGTTAATTGATGACCCAGGATTTTATAACATTCAAGTAGCTATGCAAATAAACGGCCATAACATCGTATCTAACAGCTTAAGGCTACGAGTTTTACCACCTACCGGATACGATCAGGAATTCCTTGCTCAAGACTTTTTCTCTGAAGAAGTCGGCCGTGTTCTTGCATTCGATGGCAGTCGTTATCTTGACAAAGGAAACGATATCCTTCGTGAGATAACTGAAAAACTTCCTGACCATGCTGTTGCTCTTCACGCGCATATCGCTCTTGCTAAACCATTGGCGTTCGATTACCAATTCCTTGACTTCACAGGAGACTCAGATACAAGAGGTAAAATCAAAATAATACCTGCCCAACCTGATGAGGCGCGTAAACAGTTTACTTCTGCGTTAACAGAGCACAAACAGGTAGCTGCTAAAACACTTTCCAATATAGACTACCATGAATATATGGGAACATTCAGTGAATTCCTAAGTAACCAAGAAGAAAACAAGGAAGCCGCACAGGTACAGAATGTCCTTTATCAAACGCTGTCTGAACGGAATGTTCTAGATAGTGTATTACAAAAAATCAAAAATCGCCGTGAAAACTATGAACAAAAGGAAAATGAACATTTTACGAACATATAATATTTCCACCTAAATAAGCAGCTTTCAGCCTAAATACAAATAGAAAACCGTTATTTCGAAAAAGATTGATCGAAATGACGGTTTTCTGCTTTATTTTAAAGTTTGTTTATTTCTTATTGAACAAAAATTCGTTTCTTTCTACTTATGTTCGTCCCAAAAGTCCTTACTAAAACTCGTATTCGCTTGATATTTCCCTACTGGTTTGGCAATATCTGACCCCCGTAAAATCGTTCCTTTTCCAAACTTTTGCTCGATTTGATCAACAAGTTTAATAATTGGTTCATCTTTTATATGCTCTTCAAAATTAAATAACGTTAGCTGCTGTGTCGTTTCTTTAATATCACTGACATTCGATATGGTAACTCCTAGTAAACGTACAGGTTCTTCATCCCAATGCTTGTTAAATAGATACCACGCATGCTCAACGATATCCTCTTTTGAATGAATCGCGTTATTAATGGACTTACTTCGTGTACATGTTTCCCAATCAGCTGAACGAATCATGATACTTACAGTTACCCCTGCAAGTTTCTTAGCCTTTAATCTTTCCGCTACCTTTTCAGAAAGTGTTGCTATTACTTTATATAGTTCATCTCTATCTGTCGTATCATGAGAAAGTGTTGTTGAATTCCCTACACTTTTTGTATCGTATATCGCTTCTGGATCAACTGGTCTGTCATCTTCGCCATTTGCCTTTTGCTTCATACGCAGACCATTAATGCCAAAGTTTTGCTTTAATAAATATTCATCAGCTACAGCAAGTTCTCCAATTGTTTTGATACCTAACTTACCTAATTTCTCCGCTGTACTTTTACCTATCCCATGCATCTCAATGACATTCAACGGCCACAATACTGCGGGAACATCACGCTTACGGAGTATTGTAATCCCCATTGGCTTTTTCATATCACTTGCCATTTTTGCTAAAAACTTATTCGGTGCAATGCCGATTGAACAAGGGAGTTGCAATTCGTTCCAGATTCGATCTTGCATATTTTGTACGTGCTGCACTACATGCTGACCTTCAACTATAGGAAGTTGCAAATATCCTTCATCGATTGAAACTGGTTGGAGAATGTCGCTATATTCCTTTAACAAATTAAAAAAAGACTTGGACGCAGCTCTATATCGTTCGAAATTAGGAGGTAGTACAATTAGCTCTGGGCACTTTCGACGCGCCTCTCCGACATTCATAGTCGTATAAACACCACTTGCTCTTGCTTCGTAGCTACAAGTAATAATAATACCTCTACGCTCTTTAGGATTACCTGCGATTGCTACTGGTTTCCCTTTTAATGAGGCATCGTAAATTTGTTCAACAGAGGCATAAAAGCAATTAAGGTCAATATGTAAAATGATTCTTCCTTTATTCATATTTTGTCACCTCATTTACTTTGGCTTACCCTTTAGACTGAGATTATGCATCCGTTCAATGACGCATAAAACTATTCATATCTATGCCCTTTATGCGCTATCGTATCGCCACTTTTCTTTACATAGCTTTATTATAAACCTTCATTACATTAATCAACAAATGTATAATCCCCATCACTTTCTAGTAAATCCCTCAAAATAATAAGTGCTTGTTCAAGCTGATTTTCAGGTGCAGTGATGGCCAAACGAACTGCATTAACCAGCTTCGCATTTCCTACGGCAAAACGTTCAGCTGCATACACTTGCACACCAGCTTTTGCTGCTAGCAATTCAAACTGAACGCTGGTGAATTTTTCGGGAAGTATAAGCCATCTAAAAATACATTCTTCTTCTCCAAAAATGTTATATTCCCCTAAATATTGATCGACAAGGGCATTTTGTTGCTTGGCATACAACCGGTGCTTCTCTAAAATGGTTTGCGCAACGCCATCATGAATCATCCTTGCTGTAAGCTCCACCATCATTAAAGACACTGAAATATTTATGTTATACAATGTTTCCATTATTTTTTTTCGCAGTGCTGGCGGTGTAACGATATAGGATAGTCGTAAGCCCGGTGAGATGGTTTTTGATACACTGGCAATATAAATGACCTTTTCTGGTGCATAAGAGGCTATTGGTGCAAGTGGTTTCTCTTTAAGAAAACTATAGATCGCATCCTCAATAACAATTAAGTCTTTCTGCCTCGCAACTTCCGCTATCATTTTTCTTGTTTCCATCGACATTGTATGGGTAGTTGGATTATGAAAATCAGGAATAACATAAAGACCTTTTATATGTTCATTTTTACAAGCGTATAATAGCCCATCTCTTGTCATTTCCCCGTTTCTTTGTTGGATTGCTACTAGTTGGATACCAAGCATATTTGCTGCTGTTTTTATACCTGCATAAGTAATGGGATCAGTACCAATTCGATCTCCTGGCTGAAACAATGCCGCTAACGTGCCAACAATGGCATTTTGTCCCCCCGCCCCAAGCAATACAGGTTGATCCGTCTGAAAGTTGACCTTTTCCAAAAGTTTCATTGCGGCTTCCGTTTGCCACGCATTTCCTTCTGGTCGTCCGTACTGAAATAATTTGCTAAAATTAGGGTCATTCATCATCTTTTTCATATAACGTGTAATATCCTCATTCGCATGATTTTCTGGTAGCACAGAGCCCATTTCGATCATCTGAGAAGAATTACTTGTCGGTAATAAAATTTTATTGGTCGCTGCATCTGATGAAACGAATGTTCCACTTCCGATAGAAGCGTAAATAAGCCCCTTCTGCCCACAAAGTTTAAAAGCTCTTGTTATCGTGCTTAAATTAACATCTAAAAAATCAGCTAGCTCACGCTGAGGAGGTAGCTTCGTGCCTGGCGATAATTTTCCATCCTTTATATCTTGTTCCAGCTGTTCAGCTATTGCTATATATAATGGAGCCGAACTTTTGCTAATATTCGGCTTCCAACTCATCGGATATTCTTCGAACGAATTAACTGGCATATTCTAAGCTAAGCTCCTTCTCTCTCAATTTTTGCATACAATATTTAATTGTCTTGCATACAATGATAATATTGTATGCATATGATGACAATGATATAATTTTTAAAAAATCAGAAAAAAGGGACGATAAATTATGGAATTTTCAGAAAAGATACTCAATACCCCATCCTCATTCATCCGAAATATTTTGAAAGTAACTGAATCAGAGGATGTCATCTCGTTTGCAGGGGGGCTTCCAAACCCAATCTCCTTCCCAGTTGAAGCGTTAAAGGCATCTGCGAACAAGGCTATTTCGGAAAACGGTAGTCGTCTATTCCAATACTCAGGAACACAAGGTTATGCGCCTTTACGTGAGTACATTGCTGAAAAATATCGACGAGTACACGGACTAGATGTCCATGCTGACGATGTATTTATTACTACTGGATCACAGCAGGCTCTTGAACTAATTGGGAAAGTGCTTATTAACAAAGGCGATGGTATCGTCATCGAGGAGCCTGGTTACTTAGGTGCTATTCAAGCCTTCACATTAAGTGAGCCAACCTTCTATGGTGTAACACTCGAAAATGATGGATTAAACTTAGAAGAATTAGAGAATGCACTACAACAACCAAATGTAAAATTCGTGTATACAGTGCCAAATTTCCAAAACCCAACAGGTCTTACGTATTCTAAAGAAAAACGTCAGCAAATTTGCGAAATTATGTCAAAATATGAAAATGTAGCGTTAATTGAGGATGATCCGTATGGAGAATTACGCTTCCAAGGTGAACCACTACCATACATCGGTGCTGGTAAATTAGAAAATAGTATTTTGCTAGGTTCTTTCTCTAAAACAGTCACTCCAGGAATGCGTCTTGGCTTTATCATCACAAAAAACAAAGAATTATTGCAGCATATCGAAACTGCGAAGCAAGCAACTGACCTACACACAAATATTTTCTCTCAATATGTCATTTATGATTATCTAGCAAACAATGACTATATGGAGCACGTTCAGAAAATTATAGCGTTATATAAAAATCAAGCAGATGCTATGCTAAATGCAATAGAGGAGTTTTTCCCAGCACATGTGGACTACACACGACCAGAGGGTGGCATGTTCATTTGGGCTACAATGAACAATGGAACTTCGTCAGTAGATGTCTTCGAAAAAGCGATGGAGCAAAAAGTTGCCTTCGTACCTGGCGATCCATTCTACACATCTAAAACGGGTGTAAATACAATGCGCCTAAATTATACAAATGCAACACCAGAAGTCATCCGAGAAGGTATTAAACGCTTAGGTAGCATTTTATAAAAGTCGTTTTAAAACAAACAAAGTTATTAAAAAGAGATGGTGTGAAATTTTTACACCATCTTTTCTTATTTCTCATCATAGTAAAAGGTTGAAGAAGAACGAGTTTAAATTTGATGAACATCCACTATTTCAAACCCTTGATTTTATTCTTTTCCCAATAATTCTCTACTTCTGGGATACAATTCAAGACTTCATTTGCAATACCATCAAAAATACTTTCATCAGCACTAGGGGCATCATACCTAAACCACCATTCGCAAGTGTTCGATAGCTTCCTTCTCCATTCAGGCATGTACTACTTTTACTTTAAATCCAGTTGAATATACTTTATTTGTTCTGCTCATAGAAAAATCCCCTCCAAATAGGATATGTAATTGACTATAATTATAGTTTTTTTTACATTGTCTACTTAAAGGGGATAATACCAACCATCAGGAGTGATCTTTAACATATTTTATAGTAGTAGGCTACTTCGTTTCACAAAAATCATTCTACATTTAGATTTACCCACCTAAATACTCTATCTCATTACTTTAATCAAAGCAGCAAGCTCTTCATTTCCGTAGCCTGCATCCAAAGCCCTCTTGAAAAGGCCTTGGGCAAACATCGGAAATTCATTGTTAATTTTAGCTTCTTGAGCTTGTACCATGAAAAGTTCAACTGTAGTCATGCACATATTTATAGAACTCTGTGGGTTATCGTAGGTTTCTGTTTGAATTACTTCACTCTCATACTTAATAACCTCCCCAACAACTTGTGAAACATGGGCAATCATGGAACCGAAATCATCTATGCGTAGTCCATCTGATTCAAGGATTCGTGCCGCATGGAAAAATCCTAAATATGAACCAAACAAGTATGAAAGAAAGGCTAAGTCTGTAGAAGATGCAGCACTAACTTGCTCTCCAAGATAAGGAACATTCCCAGCTAAGCATTTTAAAATTTGTTCACTCTGTTTATAGGCTATTAAGGAACCTGAAGTGAAAATTGTTGCCTCTGAATTACCCATTTGAAGTGGTGAAGCTGCTATTGCTCCATCAAGATATTCTACATTATTTTCTTGAGCCCATAATTCATTGTCACGTGCTTGCTGAGGGCTACCTGTACTCAACTCGATAAGTACTCGACCTGAAAGAGCCTGTTTGACCTCTTTTGTATCCAAAATACTAATGGAAGCTTTATAATCGGACAAACAAATAATGGACACCTCACTTGCACTTATGGCACTAGCGACACTGGTAGCTAGGATTGCCCCATCTTCTAGTAGAGATTCTGCTTTTTCTATGGATCGATTCCACACGGTCACTTGATAGCCTTTTTTTAGCAATACCCGTGCTAATGTTGCCCCCATTGATCCCAAGCCGATTACTGTTACATTATTCATTTATTGTACCTCCATATCCTATTATCATTTTCTGTATGATTCTTACTTTTTTTATAAGAGTTCTGCGGTATTACTGACATAAAATTGTGTTGCAGCTAGCTCTTTTCCATTTATTATGACTGCTAGCTTATGTTTACCTGGATAATGCTTACGGGTTGTCAAATCTTTAAAATGGTGGCTCCGTATATATCGACGGCCTTCTTTTTCGAATTTGCGTTCCGTCACTTTAAATAATTTTCTAGAAGTCGTTCCATTCGCTTTGACAAAATCAATCGCATATTCCACACGGAGCTTCTGCGATTCAGAGGAGTTAGTCTGAACGGAAAATGAAAAAATAAGCGTTTGCCCAATTTCCAAACTATCCTCTTCTAGGGATAATTCAGTAACTGACACATCTGGAGAGATTTCAAAACCAAGCAAGAAAAGTACTTCTGAATCTCCCTTTCTTAGTAAACCACGACATCCATGTTTAATAATCCAATCTGTAATGGAATTCGCTCCATACCAGCCATGAGCGAGATCTTTCACTAAATCCGGATGATCTTTGGAAATATCGTTCAAATTGTTAGCCACACTTTTCTGTACATACACAGAAGTATCCTGTTTAAGCTGGTTTAAAATCGGTAAAATGGGTGATGGATTCAATTTGAATGCTTCCAACACAGGCGCCCAAGGTAATCTTGGCCGACACCCCTCGCTGGCTAACCGTCTGATATGATGATTGGGATGGCTCGCCCACTTCAACATTTGATCCATCATCCTTTCAGGATCTTTTAATATGAAAGACCGAACAGCAAACTCTGAACTGGAGAATTGTGTAAATATCTCTAATGCATGAATGGAATCATGCCAATCATCTAGTCCATTCACTTCCACAAAATCTGGAAAGAATAAGTATTCCACTCCAATACATTTAGGTGCAATTCGAGTCAAAATAGATAACGCATCACTATAGTACGTAGGTAAGGTCATTCGTAAAGAAGCACTTATATGTCTGATACGCTGTTTGAATTGTTCCTTTTCCCAATGATCGTCGTAGATTAAACTCATAAACTTATTTGAATCAAAAGCAGGATATTCAAGTTTTACAATATGCGTAAATTTGTTGAAGAAATCCGGTGTGTATTTGCCCGCAAATGTATCAGCCATGTTCCATCTCCCTTCTGTTAGGTATCAGTTCCACCCTGATTGAGCGATGGCACTTAACTGACCTTCACAAACCTCTACAAGTTCAAATTAGTCGGGATCAGATGTCTTAGCGTAATCTCCCGTGAATCAATCATCGACACAAAATTTTGAAACTCTGGTATAGACTTGAGTTGCTCCATCGCTGCCAATGCCTTTTCCATATCACACCAATATATGATGTCCGTCCATTGACTTTCGTCTAGTGTATGTAGCAATGTGCGCCCCTCAAATCCTGATATTTCAAATTTTAAGACCTTGGTAAGTGCGGCAGCTGCCTGACAAAAACGATGCTTGCTAGTCCCCTCCTTCAGCTCAAATAAAACAATTTCCATTACATATTTTTGATTTTCTGGTTCCATTTTTCAGTCACCTTTCATCCTCTTATTGGTGAAGTCAACGTATTTCTAGTCTAGATTCTCGTAGCTTCAAAAATATTGACTTCTAGTTTTAATATACGGGATAATAGTGACAACTATTGGCACTATTAATAATTTTTTTAATAGAGGAGGACTATTTTATGCACAAAGCGCAAAGACTTATTCAGCTCATAATGAAGGTCAATGAACGTAAGAAATTTACCATTAAGGAGATGGCGGAAGAATGCGGTGTTTCACGCCGAACGATGATTCGCGATTTAATGGAGCTGAGTGAACTGGGTGTGCCGCTTTATTCCGAAACTGGACCCAGCGGTGGTTATCGTGTTTTGCGTGAAAAAGTGTTACCGCCAATCAGCTTTACAGAACATGAGGCAATCGCATTGTTTTTTGCTTGCCAATCGTTACGTAATTACAAAGCACTCCCCTTCAAAAACGAAGTGAATACAGCATTAGATAAATTTTTCCACTATTTGTCGAGTGAACTAAAGAAAAAGATTGAAAGTATGCAACAACGACTTATATTTTGGGTGCCTCCACATGAGTTAAATGTTCCGTTCTTAAAGGAACTACTTGAAGCTGCACTGGAGCAACATGTCGTCACTATCCTGTATGAAGCTTCTACTAGCAAAAGTAGAGTAATTCAACCTCTCGGAATTTATACGATGAATGGGTTATGGTACTGCCAGGCCTATTGTTTCTTAGCAGAGGATTATCGAGTGTTTCGTGTAGATAGAGTGAAGGATTTTTCTTTAGACGCAGACCAAAGTTTGAAATTGAACATGACGAATGAGCACATAAAGTCGTGGATAATGCCAACAAATGAGGATAATATGTTAGACCTTGAGGTAGATTTAACACCAGAGGGAGTAAGACGATGTCAATCAGAAGTATGGTTATCCCAGTGGCTTAAACTGCGAGAGGATGGATTTGGTACGATTCGTACAAAAGTGAACACTTCGTTTACACCATGGATCGTCCATTTTTTCCTGGGCTTAGGCATGGAGGCCAACGTAAAACATCCCCAGGTAGTGCGGGAACAAATAAAAAGCAAGTTACAGGAACTAATCAAACAATACGAATGAAGGCAACTTGGGGACCGTTTTTCAGTTACTTAATTTAGTACTCTATTGGTCTTTTTTATATTGAGGGGGTTCATGACCATTTATTGACTGCTTCAATGTGTTGTCATGTGAGGCATGTAGGGTGGCTTTGTGATGATTTAGGAATCATAAGAATAGGACTTGCATACATGAAATTCAATCATAAACGAAAGTCCTATTCTTATTAAACTAAAGCCCCCGTTAGCCATCCATGAAGTGCAAAAATCAACACTACACCACAGAAAATGAAAGATTATTACGTTCTTTCATGGGGGTTAAATAAGAAAAAAAGAGTGTGCTAACTGCAGGTATTTTTTATATACTAGACTTTCAAGATTAAAGAACGAACTAGAGGCTACTATGAGTAAAATTTTATTTTCACCAAAACAGGTACTACAACTTCAAAAAAATCCAAACGTACAACAGGTTAGCGAACGACGATTACCTATACATATACATTTAAGAGTCAATTTATTGATGAATACTTCGCAGGGAAAACACCGAGACAAATTTTTAAGGAATATGGCTTTGATGAAGAGATAATCGGGATCAAACGTATTGAACAATCAGCATTTCGTTGGCGTAAAGCATATGAAAAGAACGGCTTAATTGGCTTAACGGATACCCGCAAATCTGGATCAGGTAGACCGATTAAACGCGAATTAACAGCGGCAGAAGTCATTGAAAGACAAGTTGCACGCATTCAACTATTGGAGGTGCAAGTAGATTTACTAAAAAAGCTCGAAGCGACAGAAAGGAGGCTGCTAAACGACAGCCAAAAACTAAGCACAAATAAGGTCTTTCAACTCATCTCAGATACGCTCACTCAGTTTCCATTTAAACGGATGGTGACGAATTTTTGTGACCTCTTAAAGGTTTCTCGCTCAGGCTATTATAGCTATTTACAGGCGAGTGATGAGCCGTAAAAAAATCCAGCGTATTATGCGCAAGTACTGGATTGTCTGCCCTCATCGTAAACCGAATTCATATAAACAAATGGCGAAAGCAACGAAGGAACATCGTGCTGTGCCAAATAAATTAAATCGTGAATTTAAGCAAGGTATCCCTGGGAAAGTATTATTAACAGACATCAGCTATGTGCCATATATCGGAAAGTGTATGGCTTATTTGTCGACGATAAAAAATGCCTCGACGAACGAAATTTTAGCGTACCATGTCTCAGACCGAATCATGCTCGAAATCGCTACGGAAACGATTGAAAAATTGATCCGTAATAAGCGCGTTCATCTTCATCAAGAGGTCTTTATCCATTCAGATCAAGGGGTTCACTATACAAGTCCACGCTATCAAACGCTCTTAAAAAACATGGCTTAGGTCAATCGATGTCACGCCGAGGAAACTGTTGGGACAATGCGCCACAGGAATCGTTTTTCGGTCATTTTAAAGACGAAGTAGACTTTAGCTCCTTGAAGATACTTGAGGAACTAAAAGCGAAAATCAATCACTACATGGTCTATTACAATAATTATCGTTATCAATGGAATCTAAAAAGGATGGCTCCTGTGCAATACAGAAACCATCTCTTAGCTGCTTAATCTCTTTTTTAGTTTGTCCTTGACTTGGGTACCACATTAGATCTTCAAGTAAAGCCCCCCTTTAGTTGAATAACATGACTGGCGTTTTTTAAACGACTTTATTATAAATTAAACAACTATATTATCTATGTACAGAAGCTGCGGATTGACCGTTTTAAAGGTGTGGCTACAAAAATCTCGACAACTATCTTACGTGGTTCTTGGTCGTAGACAGTCGAAGCAATGAAAGCACGAAACATAATAATAAGAATTCTTACTTACATCGTTCGTATTTGAAATGACGGATACTTATGATAGTTTACGATTATCGGAATTTCAAACAGTTTAATCGAAATAGTTAATTTTTCTTTATCTTTGCACCAGAATCACACAATACCCTCCTATCAATCCAATCCTTTTATAATCATCCTGAATATTTTTTTCTTGGTTGCTATCCGTTGGAGATAGTGACTTAAAAATTTAGCATCTTGATCTGTAATGAACATTTTCTAATCATAAATATTTCTAATTATAACTATCACTAATCTATATTTCACTTAATGATTGAACTAATATAATGTAAAACAAAAGAGAAATACTGTGATACATACAAGGAGATGTAGTAGTTATGTCGCAACATTTATTTAAAGCAATCATTCTTGCATTTGCCTCTGCCATTCAAGGAGCAGCTATGTCTATTTTCTTATTTCCTCATTACATTCCATCTGGTGGTGCTGCCGGTATAGGTGTGTTATTAAATTACATGTGGGATGTGCCATATGCAACGAGCATTTGGTTATTAAATGCGGTGATGGTAATTGCAGCCTTCAAGTGGCTTGGAACAAGCAACGCAGTGTGGACAATGTTTTGTGTCGGCGCAGCTGCCTTCACTATTCATTCACTTTCTCCACACATTCATCATCCAATTGGAAATGTATGGGTCGATTTAGTAATTGGAGCCTTTTTATTCGGTTTTAGTGTGGGAATTTTATTTAAAATGGGGGCTTCTTCAGGAGGAATGGATATTTTAGCTCTTATTATATCATCTTTTATAAAGCGACCTCCCGGAAGCATATTATTTTGGATTAATAGTTTGATATTACTTGTTGCCGGTATCGTAATCGATTGGAAAGTGATCATGTATGCCCTGATTTGCCAATGGTTTGGAACAAGGCTGATTGATATCATCGGAAAGGGAAACGTTCCTATACCTGTACTAAAGAAATATTCTGGTGCAAAAACTTTAAGATAATTGCAAGTAATCTCTAAATCTTTGACATCCTTATACGATTATCAAAACGCAAACCCTGTAGGATAGTCAATGGTGTAGCCCTGGAATAAAGTTTGATTAAATTAACTTAATAAACCTTGATAAAAGAGCAAATAGAAAAGCGTATTTTGAAAAAAGTTTGATCAAAACACGCTTTTTTTCTCAATTGAATTGACTGTCTATTCCACTAAACTGCACAGTTAGTTCAATAAGAAAAAGGAGCTGCCTTTGCAACTCAATAATCTTTAAGTAAAGCCCCATTAGTAGAATAAGTAAATTCTCCTTTTGGTTACAGAGTAGGTCAGTACTTTTGCTTTAGTCTTCGTCTATGATGTAAGACAAAGAAACGTTATTCCAAAGCCAATCTCGGAAAAATTCCTCTACTGCTTTTTTTATCGCTTTATCGTCCATTTCTTACTATACCTAATTCTTGTAAAGTGACGGCTTCTTTCACTTGTTTTGTAGACTGAAAAAGTAACGTTTTTACTCATTAATTAATCCTCGTGTTTTCCTCATAATTTAGTTCTATTATTACTAATTATCGTACCTCTTATTGAACTAAACTGCCCCGTTCATTGAAGAGCAACAATCTTTACGAAAACAGCCTTAAATAAAGTTCATCTTCGCCCAATGGAGACACATTCCAGTTATAAATTTAGTTTGGATAATAGATAGTCATACTTAATCGTGTTAACGTTTCACCAGGATTCATGTAGATGTGTGGACGATCTGCTTTAAATCTAATGGAGTCACCACTCTTTAAGTGAAATTTGTCTTCATTGACACAAATCACTAGTTCCCCATCAAAAACGGTGATAAATTCCTCTGTACCATCTTTATGAGCCTCAGCGCTTAATGTCCCTTCTCTTTCAATTTCCACCGTGTATATTTCAAAGCGGCTATCCTCTTGAAAAGGAAAATATGGATACACTCTATACCTTCCATCGTCCTCAAATAACATTTGAACATCTTCTCTAACAATAATCTCGGTATCAGGCTGAGGATTATTAATCAGAGTAGTAAAGGAAACTTTTAACCCATTCGCGATTTTCCAAATAGTTGTAAGAGTTGGACTGGACTCTCCTCTTTCAATTTGTCCTATCATCGTTTTACTTACTCCGCACAATTGAGAAACTTTCTCCAAACTTAATTTTTCTTTCTCTCGAATCATTTTTAAATTTCTTGCAAAAATAAGATGAATTTCTTCCATTACATATCACCTCTTCGAAATGTACAATATAACGACCATTATGTATAATAAAAAGACGGACGTTATATTGTCTATTTCAGACATTATAACAAACAAATTCAAAGGGGGTCCACAAATGCCTTTAGTTTCCTTTTTAGTATTTGTAATAATTACTAGCTTTACCCCAGGTCCTAACAATATCATGGCAATGGCATTTGCAAACAAACATGGATTAGCAAGAACGCTTCAATTTTGTTTAGGTGTTGGGGTTGGCTTTTTAACGATTACTGGCTTAAGTTGTTTATTTAATAGGGTCCTTACAAATATTATGCCAATGATCGAATTTCCTTTGACCATTCTTGGTGTAGGCTATATGTTATATTTGGCTTTTAAAATACTAACGAGCAAAGAGAATAATAGTGATAAAGAAGAGGAAAACAAACGAAACTTATTTATAGTAGGCGTCTTCTTACAATTCGTGAACCCTAAAGGTATTTTGTTTGGCATTACAGTAGTAGCCACCTATATTCTTCCCTATTATTCTTCCTATGTCAGCTACTTGCTTTTTTCTTTATTTTTAGGGATGGTCGGTATAATGAGTACATTCAGTTGGGCCCTATTTGGCTCAGCTTTTCAAAAAATTTTACTACAGTATCGTCAATCGTTTAATATCGTGATGGCTCTTTTATTAGTATACAGTGCGATTTCAATTCTCGTTCATTAACACGATAATCAGCATAACGAAAAAGCACCCCTCTTCGTGCGCTATAGCGTCGAAAAGGGGTGCTTCGTTCAAATCTGAAATTATTTTGTATATGTTAAAACTGCATTTTTCTTAAATTTAGCTAAAGCTTGTGTTGCCTCATCTTTGTTTGTATACTCAAAAATTCGAACGTCCTTTTTATCAAATACTGTAATAACCCACATAATAAAATCTCCCTTCCAATTTGTTTTTGTAATATAACAACCACCGAAAACTGTGATACTTTTTTCAAACTGTTTTATAACAATTTCTTACTTGATTCTTATTTTACGCCAATTTTTTTAAAAATAAAGTATTATGTGAAGCCCTTCACAAACTGTTCAATTTCAAAACGCTTTCATTGAACAATTTGTGAAAACCGGATTTTTCAAGGCATAAAAACAATCTTCATACCGCTGCGCCGCATTCCCTTTACATTCAATACAAAAAGCCGTATGTACGCCTTTTCCACGACGCACATACGACTTTCCCATTTTGATGATAATTAAGTAGTAGTAGATTTTATTTCATAAGGTTTTAATATTTAGCAGAATGCTGCTTCTTGCTTCTCTGATAACTCAATTTCAAAGCCTAAATCCTCAAGCATACGATAATCACTGTTTGCTTCCTGTCCTTCAGTTGTTAAGTAATCCCCAACAAAGATACTGTTTGCTGCATATAAGCCTATTGGCTGAAGTGACCCAAGATTGACTTCTCGACCACCAGAAATGCGAATTTCCTTTGTTGGATTCATATAACGGAATAACGCTAAAACTTTTAAGCAATAACGTGGATTTAATTCTTTAGTCCCTTCTAGTTTCGTGCCATCAATCGCATTTAAGAAGTTGACCGGAATGGAATCCGCATCTAATTGATGAAGAGCACGTGCAATATTCACGACATCCTCTTTTGTTTCCTTCATACCAATAATGGCCCCTGAGCAAGGTGAAATTCCATGCTTTTTCGCGATTTCAACCGTATTCACACGATCTTCATACGTATGGGACGTAGTAATATAGGAGTGATGTCGTTCGGATGTATTTAAGTTATGGTTGTAACGATCCACCCCCGCTTCTTTTAATTGCTGTGCCTGTTCTTCTTTTAATAAGCCAAGACAAGCACAAACTTTTAAGCCATACTTCTCTTTAATTTCCGTAACAGCTTCACTAACTACATTGACATCCTTTCGAGTTGGCCCTCGACCACTTGCCACGATGCAATAAGTGCCAATTTTATTGTCAAATGCACGTTTGGCCCCCGCTAAAATTTCCTCTTTCGTAATGAATGGATATTTTTCAATCGGTGCTGTTGATTTAGAGGACTGAGAACAATAGCCACAATCCTCTGGGCAATAACCGCTCTTAGCATTCATAATCATATTTAATTTTACTTTTTTCCCATAGTAGTGCTTACGAATAGCAAAGGCACCGTCCATCACCTTCAATAGCTCATCATCTTCACTATGTAAAATGGCAAGAGCCTCCTCATTGCTTAGGATTTTTCCTGCAATAACTTCCTCTGCTAACTGTATCCAATTCATCTAGACATTCTCCCTCTCTATTTGATAAATTTTAAAAGTTCTTGCTGAATGAAATACTTTGTAAAGACGCTCGGCCAAAAATGCAGAAGCTATCGCTAAGCAAAAATCAGCCACAATGCTGTTTAAAAAGCCAACTACGAAAATATGTGACCAGCTCGTTTTCACGTGTAACCAGAAATTCAAAGATACATATAAATACGGAACCGCCACCCCATAAATAATAATAAGCCCGACAATATTTGCACCGATAAAATGTTTTTTCGTTGGCGTATCCACTCTTTCAATCATGAAACCAATTACTAAGGCAGCCAGTGCAAAGCCAATCAGGAAGCCAAACGTTGGTTGCAATACATAGGTGATACCCCCACCTTGTGTAAAAACAGGCAAACCAACTAAACCAACCCCTATATAGACAAGCTGACTTTGTAATCCATTACGACTACCGAGCAAGCTACCTGCTAAAATAACAAAAACAATTTGTAATGTAAAGGGCACTACTGGTAGCGGTATTTTAATAAATGCCCCGATTGCGGTTAAAGCGGCAAACATCGCTATCATCACAAGTGACAATGTTGATTGTCGTTTGAACAACTTACTCCCTCCCGCTCCTCAAAAAATTGCATGATTGTCTCTTTAGTTGTATCAATCATAAAATCCATTTCATCATCAGATATAATGTATGGAGGCATGAAATATAAGATATTGCCAAGAGGACGAATCAGTAAGCCCTTTGTTAAGGCACGTTTATATATTTGGTAGCCGATACGTTCCTCACTTGGAAGCGGCTCCTTTGTTTCACGATTAGCGACTAATTCAATCGCACCAACTAGTCCTACCTGTCGATATTCACCGGCAAACGGCAATTCTTCAAATGCCTTCATTGCTAGCTTTCGCATACGTTCACCTTTGTTTTGAATCATATCGATAACACGTTCCTCTTCAAACATTGTCAAAACTTCTAGGGCTACACGACAAGCAAGTGTATTTCCCGAATAGCTATGGGAGTGTAAAAAAGCTTTCATTGTACCGTAATCATCATAAAAAGCGTTGTATACATCATCAGTCGTTAAAACTGCGGATAGTGGCAAATAGCCACCGGTTAAACCTTTTGATAGGCACATAAAATCTGGCGCAATACCCGCTTGCTCACAAGCAAATAATGTACCTGTACGTCCAAACCCTACTGCAATTTCATCTGCGATAAAATGAACATCGTATTTTGTACAAAGTGCTCGTAATCGCTTCAAATATATTGGAGGATACATTTTCATGCCAGCTGCTGCTTGAATGAGTGGCTCAATAATAACAGCTGTAATTTCTTCATGATGCTGACTAAGCTCCTCTTCAACAAATTGAATACATTGAGCTTGACAGCTTTCAGGATTCTCTCCGAAAGGACATCGGAAGCAATCTGGCCCTTGTGCACGAACGGTATCCAATAACAGTGGCTGATACACTTCGTTATATAGCCCTACCCCACCAACAGATAAAGCACCGAGTGTTTCACCATGATAAGCATCCGTTAAAGCTAAAAAGCGTTTTTTCGTTGTTTTTCCCGTCTGCATATGATATTGAAAACTCATTTTGAGAGCCACTTCTATTGCTGACGAGCCGTTGTCTGCAAAAAATACTTTACTCAAACCGTCTGGCGTTAAGGCGACTAATTTTTCTGCCACCTTAATGGCAGGTTCATGTGAAAAATTCGCAAAAATCGTATGTTCTAATGTAAACGCTTGATCGCTTAACGCTTGACTTATACGTGGATTTGCATGTCCAAATAAATTTACCCACCAAGAGGATACGGCGTCTAAATAGCGATTATTATGTTCATCATAAAGCCATACACCTTGTCCTTTTTTAATAACAACAGGTGGAAATTGCTCATAGTCCTTCATTTGTGAGCATGGATGCCATACATGCTGTAAATCTCTCGTCTGCAATTCAGTTAATGATTGTTTCATATTTGACCAACCTTTCAAACAAAGATGTGTGTGAAATCGAGTAGTCAACTATCTGTGAAATATCACTAAGCTTTGGGATCGTCGCATATGGCAAATTATGACGTTGTAAAATCATTTTCACATTATCTTGTTCCATCTGACTACCTGTATCTCCATTAAATACAAGGCCAAGAACCTCAACATTACGAGCATGTAATGCCTCAAGTGTTAGTAATGTATGGTTAATTGTTCCTAGTGTTGTCCGTGTGACAAGAACTACAGGAAGCTTACTTTGAACGATTACATCAAGCAGTGTATGTTCTCCATATGGATCTATTGGGACAAAAAGTCCCCCTGCTCCTTCACAAATCACGGCATCGTATGCTTGCTGTAACAACTGAATTTGCTGTAATAAATACGCCACATTAATTTGCTGTCCCTCCAGTTGTGCAGCAAAATGTGGTGATGCAGCTTCCTTAAACGAATAGCCATTTAAATTTCCTTGCTTTAGGCTTTGTAATGAATACTTTTCATACATTGCTGTATCGTAGTAATAGCAGTGCCCATTCTCACATACTTCTCCAGTTTGAACGGGCTTATAAGGTGTGACTTGTAGACCATACTTTTGTAATTCACGCATCAGCAATGTAGTGATAACTGTTTTACCGACATCTGTATCTGTCCCAACAACCCAAAAATGTTGCATCGTTAACCTCCCCCTCTTTAAGTTAACCATTTACATTTTTTAAGTTAACACATTTATTTTTATTTTGTAAATGCTATTTCCATATTTCTTCAAAAACAACCCATTTCTTTGCGGAAAATAGAGAATTTTGCGATAACTCAATAGTTTTTTTCTTCAACAAAAAGCACTAGATTTTTAACTTGAGGTAAAAACTAGTGTTGGCAAATTTATATTTTCACAAATTAATTAATACGTAGGTTGATTTTTGATACGACTAGGCGCTTTCCTAGGGGGCGTCAGGGCAATCAAATCTACCTAAATTCATACCAACCCTTCATTAATTTTTTAACCTTGCATTTTAGCTGGATTTTTTTTAATATCCAGAGATTTTTATCACTCCATTAATTTTCAAAGTATTATCAAAATTTTAAAGGATTTTACTCTTTGTTCGTAGTATTTAACTAAACGGGGGTGGCTGTATGTTTGGTATTTTTAAAGAATCAGAGAAAGTTATAGATACTTATGAGCATGTTAGTTTTATTTTAAAATCCTTGCTCACATACGAGCTAAAAGACTTACCTATTCGCTATGAATTTTGGTATCGAATAGCTATTCGTCAAGAAGAATTGCGAACATTAAATACCGAACATCGAGCAAAGATCACAATGACTACAGCAGTAGGACGCTTTCATCAAACACAATACGAGGGAACGAAACAAAAGTTAGCAAAACTTGAACGTCTCGCAGATATGTATAAATCGTTTTGTATTGAGGACGAACGGGAGGCATTAAATCATCGACTTCTTTTTCATAAAGAAGCAATTTCCGAGCTATATGAGCATGTCCAAAATAAGGAACTATATATGTATTGTGATGCTGTACAGCAACAATTTTGGGATGCAGTGAGTGAAGACTTATTAAATGCAGTTGCTCACCTAGATTAAATAGGTGAGCAATTGTAAGGGTCAACTAGCATCTCATATGTTATTTTCCCCAAAAAGCAATATGTAAAAAATTGAAACATTTTCCTCTTCTATTCGTAAATAAATTAGGAGAGGAAGTGAATGACAATAGATATTAATATACATAAAGGTGGCTATGTAGAAGACGAAGCCATTATTTCAAACATTCAATTTCAAGTAAATAGCGGTGAGCTCGTTGGATTAATCGGGTCCAATGGGGCTGGCAAAAGCACAACCTTGCAGGCAATGATGGGTGTCCTACCAATTTTGGATGGTCAGGTGACGATAGGAACTTACGGCTACGTACCTGAAAGACCAATTTTGTATGAGTATTTTACATTGTGGGAGCATATAGATTTCTATTTGCGGGTAGCTGGTAAAGAGAATTCTTTAACAAATCGTGCAAAAGAATTACTGGAAATTTTTCAATTGGGCCATAAGCTACACGATTATCCAACAACGTTTTCCAAAGGTATGCAACAAAAAGTAATGCTTATTTTAGCATTTCTTGACAAACACTCTACCTATATTTTAGATGAACCATTTATGGGGCTGGATCCACAGGCAATGCGTAAGCTTTTAACGATTTTAGAAGAATTAAAAGCGCAAGGTGCCGCCATTTTAATGAGTACACATGCACTTGATACGGCAGAAAAAATATGTGATCGTTTTATCTTGATTGATCATGGTCGAATTTTACAGCAAGGCACACTCGCATCGTTACGCTTAGCGGTGAAACAAGACAAAGCATCTCTTCTTGATATTTTCGACACACTGCTTGAGGAAAATCGCCATGACTAATTTAGTGCAGCACCGAAGAAAATTAGAGCGCTCCCAAAATGTTAAGCTACTGGCAAGCGTTATCGATTGGACAGTCGCCTTATATGTTGTTGTACCAGCTCTAGTCATTGGCTTTTTCCTTTATAAAGACTTTATCTTAAATATAAGCACATCTTGGGTCATACATATACCGCTAGTTTTGTTTATTGTACCGCTATTTATTATTACACGTATTAAAACTATTCGTACTTATTTGCAGCGAGCCGATCGTCTTTTTTTAATTCAAAACCGAAAACAAATGATACGCTTAAAACAATCTGGTCTTTATTGGACATTAAGTAAGCACCTAATTTTACTTAGTTCTGGCCTTACTCTATTAGCGCCCACCTTAATAATCGTTCATCATGTAACGGTATTGGAATTACTTTCTTTACTACTGCTACTATTTACGACTAATTTTATGAAGGTACTTTTACAATTTAAACTTCGTAAATGGCAGCAACTAGTAAGTAACATTTTTTTGTGTATTCTCGGTACAGTTTGCTTTTTGTATATACCTATTAGTATTACTTCACTTATTTATCTAATTCTTCTTTTCTATTGCACAAGCTATTATAATAAACATTATGTCTATAGCACTAAATTTTTTGATCAACAAGTGGAGCTCGATCAAGCAGCATTTTATAAATGGCAAAGTCTTTTATTCCAGATTGCTCCTGAGCTTCGAAGTGAGCTAGTACCGACATTAAAAAAGCCTCGCTTACTATGGAAAAATTCAAAGCGTATGTTTCGACGTTCCGACTATTTTATAGAGGAGCTAGTATGCAAAACGATGCTCCGCCAAAAACAATATCGCTTAGGCTATCTTCGTTTTTTATTGAGTGGTATTGGGCTCATCATTATTGTGCCAGCATGGGCGAAAATGATCATGCTTGGAATTCTTTATTTTACTTTACGGTCATTGATGCAATCGGTAATCCAGCACATTTTAGAGCACAAAATTTGGGCAATCTTTCAAGTATCCAATGAACAAATTCATGCAGCTAGCAGGCGATTAATTAAGGGATTTGTAGATTTGCCGTTATTGTGTATCCTTATTATTTTTATTATTAGTCTTGTAAATTAAGGCTCATAACGTGAGGTTGATTTCCGTTCCGACTGAGCGCTTTCCTGGGGGCGTCCGATGAGCCGCTTCACTCGCTTTGCTCGCTCCAGGGTCTCATCTGTGACGCTGATCCCCAAGGAGTCGCCCAGTCTCCACTCCAATCAACTTTTATATATATGGTATGTGTTTTAACAAATATCATCCTCTATTTTTTGATTGTCCAAATGAAACAGGTGCGAGCTTAGTTTGCTAACACCTGTTGTTTATTATCTATTATCTTCCATTCCTTGTAGAAGCATTTTTCTAAATTCCTGTACTTGGTCAGCTTTAATGGCTACATTGTTATAACGTTTTTTTAGCCCCAGCATAAAAGTCACTTCCACAGGCTCCTTCATTTTCAAAATAAACTGTGGATATGCCGCTTCAAAATCACGAGCTATAAAATCAATTGTATCTTTGGCTAATTTTCCTTCCAATTGTTCCTTATCCTCAATAAGCTCTTCAATTTGATCGAATCGAATTTCTGCTCGTTTCATCAATCCTAATGACAAATACAATTTATCAGATGTTACATGAACAGGATTTAAACGAATGGCCTGCATATCGGCTACAAAAAATAAGACAGAGTATACATTTAAAATAAGCAATAGAATAGAAAGAACAAGTGATTTCTCATGTAGCCACCAATGAATCCCTATTGTTTCAATGGCGATTCCATGGATTAGCATGATGATAAAGGCAATATAGCTCGAATTTTTATGCAAGGTTAAGCCAGAGTGCTCTTTTCTCTTCCAGCTTGCTAAAGCGTAGTAAAACACTAAAAAGTCTGTGCAAAGCATTTGGATAATAAGATGCTTCGGTGCATGATTTTCAACTGCTTTTGGAAATGAAAACAAATCTGGTAAAGTAGTAGATCGTACATCCGCCAGAATTCTTGGCATGTAGCGAACAAGAGTTGCGACTAGTAAAATTTCTAATAGAATAAGTGTACCTTCAATGGCAAACCCAGCCCATGTCACCGCAACAAATGGCTGTAGATGTTCTATAGGAATAATAAAACGGGCTGCAATACAACCAGCAGCTGCTAAAAGTACCGCTTGTTTTATAGAAAACTTTCGTTTATAGAGCAAAAATAAAGCAGGTATAATTAAGACTAAATCAATTAATGAGCCCATAACAACGCCATTTGTTTCAAGTGGTAAAATGGATGCGCCAAGCCCAGTGTTATAAAGCGTGTAATTGCTGGCAAGTACGACTAACAAAAATGCTAGCCATATATTTTGCTTTTTCTTTAATGCAATCATGCTAAATCTCTCCCTTATCATTTATTTCTTGTATAACGCCTTCCTTTAATACAATTTGGTTTAACTTCTGAACAACCTCTTTTAATTGCACGATCTCACTTAACTCAAGCTTCGAATAATATCTCGAGATAATAAATCGTTTTATTTCGTCTTCTCTTTCAAAATACGTAATGCCTGAAGTATCAAGACTCACAAATATTTCACGTCTATTTTCCGGATTAATGCTCCGAGATACATAGTGCTGTTCTTCAAGCTTACTAACTAACTGTCCGACGGCACTAGAAGTTATATTCATATAACTTGCAATTTGTCCTATCGTCACTTTCCTATTTTTGTTAATAAAATCTAATAAAATTATTTGTTTCGGAGATAGTTCATCACTCATTAAATTTTGATGTAACTTTATGAAATGACTATCCATCGAATAAATAGCTTCATTTATTTCCTCCACAAGCTTATAAATAAGTTCTTCATCCTTCGCCATAACTCATTCAATCCTTTAAGTAAAGTTAATAGTAAAGTTACCTTTACTATTAACTTTACTTTATTTTATATGGTTATTATTGTCAACCACCTCAGCGATAAAGTGCGGGAGCTAATCTTTTAATTTTCAATAATTTTTCACATTTCTTAACAAACTAGCGGCAAATGCTTATTTCAGCGTTTCAAAAATCAAATTACGACATTAAGAATGGCAAAATAAAAGACCTCCAAAATAAGAAGTCTTTAGCCGTCCTTATTTTTCCATAATATCTAATTGTTTGTAATGGTTCTCTACAATTGGATAAATATCTGGATTTGAGTCGTAATAGGTATTGTCTAGCTCAGTTAGCGTAAATTTAAATTCTTTATCGCCATCAAAAAGAACAATACCATAGAGCCAGCCTGTTCGTTCTTCTTGATTTTCTTGTGGAGTAAATTTTATATCTTTAATCAAATTTAGCAATTCACCAATTTGTTCTTGCTTTGTGATCGCTTTAGAATAACCAGTTGAACCATCTTGAATGATCACTTTATCTACTTTTTCAATTTTTGCATCCCTATAAAATTCTTCTAGTGTTTGCGTTTTTGCAATAGAACAAGCAGAAAGTAAAAATAGAATGCCGAATAAAATCTGGAACATCGATTTTTTCATTGAGCCACCTCCAAGTTTATTCTATTCACTATTATTCAATTACAAATAAGCAGACACCCCTATTTCATTAGATAAAGATGAAGTGATCCATTGCATGCGCAGGTATTCGATTCTTTGCCACTTCAAAGCTATCCTTTATCAAAAAACTGTTTACGATAAACATGTGGGGAGTATCCTGTATATGTCTTAAATTTTTCAATATAGTAACTTACTGTACTAAAGCCTGTAGTTGTAGCAATTGTAGTGATGGATTGTTCACTATCACGTAATAGTTCCATACTTTTGCGAAGTCGATAGTGTAGTAAATATGTAAATGGTGTGATGCCGACCATTTTTTTAAAAAAGCGACTACATTCTGCACGGCTTAAAAAAACGTGTGCAGCTAGATTTTCTAAAGATATCTTTTCCTGATAATGAGCATGTAAATAATCAAGCATATCCTTCGCTCGTTCATGCTGGACAATAATTGCTGGATCCAGTATTTCTTCTGTTAGCATTGATTGTGACAAAATAGTTTCCCAAATGACTAAAAGCTCTCTCCATACCTTTAGCTCATAAAAAACGGCATGCTCTTGTAGTAATTTTGCTACGATGTCTACTTTTTGCGCCAATTGGCCAGAAAGCTTTACATAAGGCAGTCTATTGTTCGTTATATACGGTAGTACATATTTTGTGGCAAAAATACTGTCCTTATGTCCGCCTAATAGCAACGGGTCCACGTTAATACATAAGATTGTAGCCCTCTCTACTTGAAAAGGCTTAGCTTCATGTAAACTTGATGCATTGACAAATAGTCCCTCCCCTACCTCAAGTACAAAAACATCTGCTCCTACACGATATTCCACACGACCACTTTTCACATAGACAAATTGAATTTCCTTATGCCAATGTAACGGTAAAAAATCCAAACTATCTAATCGCAAAACCGTCTCATATAGTGCCACTGGAAATTCCTTCGTCCCATGTAACGTTAGTTCTTGTAAATCCTTCGCAATTTTAATATGTGTTAACGTCACTACTTAGACCTCCTCAATATATTGATATTTTTCACCGTATAAATCGATATTTATTCTGCTTAATATTTTATATTATTGTTTTATATTGATAGTTTAGGAGATATTTTAAGATGAATCAATTAGAACAGAAAAATCGTACGCTTGGTTTTATACTTGTAATTCTAGGAGCAAGTTTTTGGGGTATTGGTGGTACCGTCGCTCAAAAGCTTTTTCAGCAGGAACATATAGAGGTTGGCTGGCTCGTTTCCAGTCGTCTTCTTTTAGCTGGCCTATTGCTCATTACTGCCTATAAAATTACACATCGTAAAGAGTCTATTTTTGTGATGTGGCGGACAAAGCAAAATGCCTTTAGACAAATTTTATTTAGTTTAGTAGGAATGCTAGCAGTTCAGTATACTTATATGATGTCGATTGCTATAGGTAACTCGGCGGTTGCGACTTTATTGCAATATTTATCACCGCTTTTTATCATGGCCTATTATTTAATAACGAAGCACAGTCAATTGACAAGACAGGATGGAATCGCTGTAACTTTGACACTTGTTGGTACTTTTTTATTACTAACAAATGGCTCGTTGTCTACACTTTCTGTTCCGGCAACAGCCGTATTTTGGGGGATATTATCTGGTCTTTCGGCTGCTTTTTATACGTTATATGCCGTTCCACTCTTACAGCAGTTTCACTCATTGTTAGTTGTAGGCTGGTCAATGCTTATTGGTGGGATTGTGATGAGCTTTTTCCATCAACCTTGGCAAATTGACATGTCAAACTGGGCATTGTCAACAATCGCATATTTTCTGTTTATCGTTATTTTCGGGACAATGCTAGCATTTTGGTTTTATATTGCCAGTTTGCATTATTTATCGCCTAAAGAGACTAGTTTACTTGGTAGTCTGGAGCCTCTAACAGCTGTTATAACAAGTGTGTTTTGGCTTAAAATTGCCTTTGGAGGTTTTCAATTTATTGGGACAATACTTATTCTCTGCATGATATTATATCTTACAGTTTTTCAGAGAAAGCAATCATAGGAAGGTTTAAATAAGTTTGGATTTATTAGTCGCAATTCCCTACCCAATAGACTATACCGAGACTTTAATCAATGCGATTTTTCACCATAAATACAGGAAAAATAAAAAAGTACGATCTTTTGGTTATATAAGGTTATAGGAATAGAGGATAATTAGTCTATTAGGCTAGGGTAGTAAACATTGTTACATAGACCATAAAAAAGAGACAGCAATCGCTGTCTCTTACTAAACAAACGCCCCCGTTAAATGAATAAGGGTATATGAAATTATTAGATTATTTATTGGGGTACAATTTCCTCATCTGCTCACTTTAACGAAGTTGGTATTATTCCTCCTCAATTCTTTTCAAATCCGCCATAAATTTCAACCGTATATCGTTCACTTTCCCATCCCCTTTAACATTAATAAAATCTCTTCTATCACAATATCAGGCTCATCATGATGTATATAATGTCCACTACGATTAGCAATCCGGAACTTACTTGACGTTGACAGCCATTGGAATTCTGCTTGTAGACTTTGTTCAATTTCTAATATTTCTTGAGAGGGCCATCCATCTTCAACATTATCGGGTAAACCTCTTGTAATAATTGAGAGAGGGATATCACTTTGTCTTGAATGATCAACAATTTGCTTATAACTCTGTATTTTATCAATATTCTCACTATTCAACATAGGATTCTCGAAATATTCCCTATTTCCTGCAAGTAAATTTTCTGGTAGAGCCTTTTCATAGGCAAGCTCTTTATATTCCGGTGCAGCGTCAACCAAAACCAAACCACAGATATCCAGCGGATAAAGACTGGTATACAATCTGGCGACCAACCCACCAAAGGAATGTCCTACCAATATATAGGGCTTCTCTACGTCAAGCGCTTGCAACAATTCGGAGAGCTCCTCGACAAGATCACAGCAAGTTCGCGGGACTGCTACGTCTTGACTCCTGTCAATACCCGCTCTGTCATAGGACAAGGTTGACGTTTCATCCGATATTCGGTCTTGGACCTTTTTCCATGTTTCATGGCTATCGCCTAACCCTGCAATAAAGATTACGCTTGGTGTATTTTTACGTTGATATTTATTGAATAGTATACGCCTATTATAGAAATCGATTATCTTTTTATGTTGTATAGTCACTTTTAATCACCCAATTAAATTATATGCTTTACATTATTATTTCCACAATAAAAAAATATGGCTGTCCTTTATCTAAAAAAGCCTGAACTTCACTCTCTCCTTTAGCTACATCTATACCCACAACTGGGTTTATTCTTTCTCCTCCTCTTACGTATTTACCAGTAACCCCTATTTCCTCCAAGTAGTATTATAGCTTCGCTTGTTATACGAGATCTAAGTCCCAACCAGCCTCAAACATATTTCTACTAGTAGGGGATGGACAGTTTAGCTGACGGGATCATTGTCCCACGCACCCGTACGTCCTACCCTGGCTACTGATATATTAATTCCTATAAAAATAAGGTCCACCAGTAAAAAAAACTGGTTGACCTTATAATACGAAGCACCCGTTACTTTAAGTGAAGAAGTTCACAAAACTTAATTAGGGTTACTAAAAACCCAGATATTGAACTCGTCACTCTGTTCTTGTAAATTCCAACCTGTTTTATAATAATATTCATTAAAATCGGAATCAGTCGGACATAGTGCAACAATAGGTAAATCATTTATCGTTTTAAACATCTTTTTTAACAACCCTTGACCACGATAAATCTCGCTTATCGCAAATTGATACAAAGAAATTTTGTTTTGTGTTTTTTTTCGGTAAAACCGAAATGCCCCCACTACTTGACCTTCTACTGTTGCCACTATCATTTGATTTCTTCTTATGGCTGCTTTAACTCCAAGAGGACATAAAAACTCTTCAGAATAGACAGCACTGTTATTGCGTTCTAAATTTTCATTGAAGAACGATACAACTTCAGATATATGAGCTGGATTTGCTAAGGCTATCTGCATATTTCTCCTCCCTCAACACTTTTTAAGATAAAAGAGATTTATATATTTCTCCTATAATACCTTCCATTTGATGAACACCTAATTCTGCATTCGTCATTATGACCGCACCTTTCTCTAAATACGGAAACGCTACCATCATACATTGAAAACCCACTCCCCAACCAAGTGATGTAATTTCTATTTCTTTTTCTGAGCCTTCAAGAAACACACCTAATCCAGTCCAACTTTTACCTCTTTGTGAGGTTATCATTTCTTTTGCTAAACTTTCCGAAATACCAACCTTGCTTTCTCCCTTTACAGCATTCATTAACTCAAGAACTAATTCAGCTAAATTAAGAGAAGTTGTCCATAATCCAGAAGCCGCTGGATAGGGATATATAGGATATTTCCCATCTACTAATTTACCGTTTTTGTTGTGACCACAAGAAAAATTTTGTCTATCCACTTCCAACATTGGTGTATTGAATTGGCTATTTGCCATTCCTAATGGTTCAAATATTTGCTCATTCATAACTTTATGAAACGGTTTTTCAGTACCATCTTCTATCAGTTGCTGAATGATACAATAACCCGCATCCGAATAATGGAATTCACTTTCTGGTTCACACTTGACGTCAATAGGAGTTTTACAATATGGAGTTTGCCCCTCTAATAATTCAACCATCGAAGGAATCCCTATTTTCGAGTTCAGTTCATAATAACTACCTTCAGGGTCTTTAATTCCAGATTGATGACTTAGTAAGTTCCTTAATGTCACTTTTTTATTTTTAGTAAAATCATTTTCTGGTACTTTCCACGATACAAGACTTTCATTCACATCATCATCTAAATCAAGAAGTCCTTCCTCTACTAGCTTCATAGCAAGTATTCCTGTTAAGAACTTGCTAATTGAACACGCACTAAAAATAGAATTTTCATTCACTTTTCTATCGCTTTCCACTTCTAATAAGCCGTAATTTTCTGTTCCACTAATTTCACCACCCTCAAGCAATGTGATACTTAGACCTTGTACATTATAATGTTTCATTCGTTCTTCAATGTGGATGCGCTCTAATTTCACAATTATCCCCCTTGCCAGTATAATCAGATAAATTATAACACGAACGTACGGTCCCTTATATCTATTTGTAAAATAAATTTATATTCAACTAACCTGCTCCGCAAGTACAATAAGGAAAAAGAGCTGTCTAAAACAGCTCTTTGATCTTCAAGGAAAGCACCCCGTTACTTTAATAATGATTATTCTAATCTGAAAGAAAAATTGAAATATCAATGCCTGGAAGTCTTTTTAGTCCGGTTTAAATAGAATGTAAAACAGGAGATAGATAAAATAGTTTATTTATAAAAAAACGACTTCTATAATAGGAGTCGTTTTGATTATTGGCTCTTTTCTTAAAGATTGTTGCTTTCTTGACCGAAGAAAGATCTAATGGCTGTATTTAACGGAACTGAAAACTAATATAAATATGCCATTAAGAGAGAATAATAAGACGTTGATGATGATCGGTATTGGTATGATATTTCAGCCGTTACTTCTTTTATATCTGCAATTCGACTTTTTAATTACTTCTTTTAGATAGAGACCTTGTTCTAGTGTCTTAAATAAGGTTTTTTGGTCTGCATTCTTTATTTCCATAACCACTTCATAAACATATCTCTACAATATCAAACGCTTCCTTGAACCTGCATTATATTCGACATTTATCAAATTCGTATAAGCAACAATCTATACGAAAACAACCTAAGTATTAAATGTTAGGTTAAATATGGACCAACTACAATTAGTAATACATTATTTAAGCAACGTTTGAAGACTTATTAACAAAGGGGCGTACACAATTAGTGGGATAAGCAAAATTACTGCACCAATTTTTTTATTCCCCTTTTGTAATAATAAAAGAGAAGTCAAGTAAAATAATGGATAAATAATAAAAGTAATTATTAATACACCATCAACTAATTGATACAGTTTTACTGTAAATACATTTATGAATGGGATTGAAATCCATTCTAGTACGCAAAACGCAATAACCAATATCCACAACCATTTAAGTGTCATCACTAATCACCCCTAAATTTTTGATTGGTCAAAAAAGTAAAAACTCTTTTTCCACTTTATCATCAATTACATTTCAATTTCTTGTATTGATTTTACCGAATATATCCAATCCTTGTCTAACGAACCTGCACCGTTAGTTCAATAAGTAAAAAAGAGCTGCATATGCAACTCAATGATCTTCAAGTAAAGCCTCCGTTAGTTGAACAAGAAAAGTGAAGCTTATTCAACAATCGCGCCCGATC
>NZ_JBNNSS010000004.1:85585-519217 GCF_050277945.1 Lysinibacillus sp. NPDC097214 | reverse complement strand
TTCTACCCCGGCTACCGTTATCATATATCGATATAAAAAATGGTCAACCAGAAATATTTTCTGGCTGACCTTATAATACGATCGGGCGCGATTGTGGAATAAGTGTCTCTGTTCTTATTCAACTAACGGGGGCAGATCATTGAGTTGCTTATGCAGCTCTTTTTTCTTCTTGAACTAACGGTGCAGGATAGTTGAAGAAGGATTTTATTTCCTAACAAGAGGGAAAGATTATAATTAATATTGAATTTATATAGGGGTGAGTAATCATTGCATCTCTATATCAGGAGGTAATTAGTATGTCGAGAGAATTATGGTTGAACCTGCCAGTGCGAGAAGCAGAACGGTCAAAGACGTTTTATACGCAGCTCGGATTTCGGTTGAATGAGCGGTATGCGAGTCAAGACGGCTCATTCAGCTTGATAGTCGGCGATAATCAGGTAGTTTTAATGCTCTTCCCAGAATCCGCGTTTCGCGGTTTTACTGGTAATGAGGTTGCGGATTCGTGGAAAGGTACTGAAGTGTTATTCTCTCTGGGGGCGAACTCCAGGGATGAAGTTGATGAGCTCGCCTTGAAAGTCGAACGTGCCGGCGGCACTGTATTCAGCAAACCTGGTGAAAAGGGTGGCTGGATGTATGGCTGCGGTTTTACGGATCCAGACGGTCATCGGTGGAACGCTTTGTATATGGATATGAGCAAAATGGCGAAAGGCTAAAAACCGATTCGCCATTTCGAGACGAGTGTTTAAAAAGAAAGTAAAACCTTTTTTTGTTCAACTAAAGGGTGCTTTAATTGAAGATTCGCAACCAGAAATAATCAATCTTTATTATAAAAACCAAACTAGATAAATAAAGAACCAACTGTTTTGATCAAACTTTGTTTCAAAACAGTTGGTTTCTTTCTGTATAAAATCAGCGTTTGCAACTTACTTTTAATCGAACTTTATTCAAAAGCTACATATTCTTCTCTCTAAACAATCCAGGTATATATAAATTAATGCTGTTGATTGATAAAACTACGGTCTTAACATGTCTCCCTCTTTCCATGAATCGATTAATCGATTCAATCTTCTTAGCCTAGTTTCTTCTTTTTTGGCACTCATTACCCACCAAATAGAATCTCTTTTGTAAGAAGGCGGAAGCTGATTAAAGAATTTCCAAGAATTTTGATTTTTTTTAATTTCATCCTCATATTCTTTTATTAAAGTAACGTTCCTATTAGCGGAAGAATAACCTGTTTGATCATTTCTTTGATTAAAAATAGTCAATCCTTCAGGCTTCATTTGATTAAGTTCTATTAATTTATGCACCTTTTGCACGTTAACTTTACTCCAGAGGCTATTAGACTTACGTGGAGTAAAGCGGATTTTATAGCTATCTTCATCAACTGTTTTTCGTATCCCATCAATCCAACCAAACGACAGTGCACAATCTACTGATTCTGACCAAGTAAGACTAGCTTTATTGGTCTTTTTTTTTGAAAAAACTACCCAAATCTCACTAGCTGTTTGGTGATGAATATCTAACCAATCAATAAATTCTGTTTGATTAATAAAAAATAAGGCTTCACTCATTTTATCAGCCATTTTAAAATCATTTGATTAAGCTCTTCAGGTCTTTCTTCTTGAATCCAATGACCAGTGTCCAAACTCTTAACGTCTATATTAGGTACAAAATCTTTTATATTTTGAAGTGGCGGAATAATATCTTTCTCGCCATATACCATCAATGTTGGCTGATGAATAATAGGAGAGACGTCACCTAATAAATGCCAATTACGATTTAGATTTCTGTACCAATTGATGCTTGGAGTGAAACCTGTCTTATTGAACCCTGAGATATAAACAGAAAGATCTTCATCACTCATAACAGGTTCACCTAATGGCTTGGTTGCTTTAGCTAGATTAATCATTTCCATTCCTTTACCAGGAACTTGTGATGGAGCATTCTTTCGATATAAGTTATTAAGAAATTGTGATGAATTTTCATCTAGTATAGCATCTGCAACACTTGGTTGTTTGTTAAAGTGAACAAAATAGTAATCGTCTCCAAAAACTTCTTCCATAAAATCAATCCAAGGTTTCTCTCCACGAACTTGATAGGGCAAGCATAAGTTAATCATTTTACGAACACGTTCTGGGTGCAGCAAAGCCATGCTCCAAACAACACTTGCACCCCAATCATGCCCCATAAAAATGGCATCTTTGTACTGATAGTGATCCAATAGAGCAACAAGATCACCGGTTAAATGTTTAATATCATATTTTGTAACTTCTTTGGGACAAGAAGATTCTCCATATCCCCGTTGATTGGGAATAATAACGTGATAACCTGCTTCTACAAGAGGAGTCACTTGATGTCTCCAAGAATAGGCATGTTCTGGCCATCCGTGGCAGAGAACGATAGGTCGCCCCAAATTTTTTTGTCCAGCTTCAAAAACTTCTAGTTTCACACCGTTAACTGAGATAAGTGTTGGTGTTGGAAATTCATAATTGTTTGTCATTTAACGTTCCTCCTAATTAAAATAAATGTGTCTTACAACAACAATATTATCACGGTAATTTGACAACAGTCTGTCAACTTTGAGAAACGCAATTAACGATATTTTTCAGCCATCAATCTGAGTTTTGAAGCAATTGCTTCACGCATTTCTTTTGGAGCTAAGACCTCTACATGCTCTCCAAAACTAAATATGAGAGAGAACAACCATTCTTTTTCGGGGAGTGTAGCTTTAACAAGAAGTTCACCTGTTTCTAACACCGAAATATCTTCTTTATTAAAAATATCCTCCACACGAGACTGCATTATAGAGGAAATCTTTAAGACAATTGTTGTCATTATTGTTTGCTCATTTAATAATGTCCTAATCTCATGATACGATTTTTCTCGACGTTCAAATGATTGATTTTCGATATAACAATCACTTATACGGGAAACTTTAAATATTCTGAAATCTTCTTTTGAAAGACAATAAGCAAATAAGTACCAAGTATAATTTTTAAATATGAGTGACATAGGTTCAACTCGTCTTTTGCTGACAATATTATTATAATTTCTGTAGTCAATCATCAGTATATCAGTCTGTGTAATAGATTTTCTTAGCGTTTTAACTAATGACTTTTGTTCTAGAGATTCTCCAAAAGGATGTAAATCAATAATGATTTGTTCCATATGCAGCTTTAGTTCATCTGCCTTGTTTTTAGGAATGATATTTTCTAACTTTTCTATGGATGATTCTAGCTCAATGTCGTCAACCGTGGAATTAATATCTTTGAGAACAGAAAGAAGGGAGGACAGATTATTAAGAGTCAGTACTTGATGATTTAATTTATAATTTTCATAAATGCTGAATCCACCATTGTTTCCAGAGTGGGAAATGATGGGAATTCCAGCTAGATTGATTGTTTCAATATCTCGGTAAATAGTCCGAACCGACACTTCAAATTTTTGAGCCAATTCATGGGCTGTTACACGATTTCTATTAAGTAACATCACAATAATGGTTAACATACGTTCTATTTTCATTTTGTTCTCCTTAGATAAGGTTTCTTTTCATTCTACACTACACAATATGATGATACATTAAAAAAACTTTTCAAAAGAACTAATCTTTCATATACAAAAATATTATTCAAGTCTTGTATGCTTAGAGGTTCTTTTTTTACGTAACAAGTATGATAAAAGAATACTCAATACTTTGGATTGAGAAATTAAATCATGATATACTTTAAGTGCGAAACGTTATGAAATTTAGCAAGACAACACAAAAGCCAGTCCTATAGCGAATAGGACTGGCTTTTTTTTCGTTTGTTGCGAAGCTCAATGATCTTCAAGTAAAGCACCCGGTTAGTTGAATAAGAAAGTTAAATATTTTTCTGTAATAATTCAGTTAGACCGTTGGGAAAAAGTATCTTCTTACCATCAATAATTTCTTCTAAGGAAATCCATTTTGTGAATGTAGTTTTTTTTCCTTCTACAACTTTAAAATTTTCTTTTTGGTACAGATTTTGGTCAATAAATTCCACCAAATAAATCTGAATTATTTCGTGACCTAAATTTCCGTCTATTCTAAAGATGTTTTCTAAACAGCCCATATAGCGTTTAATCTCTATATCCACTGCTATTTCTTCAATGTATTCTCTCGTAATAGTATCACTAGACTTCTCACCAAGTTCAATTGTCCCACCAATTGGTCGATAATATATACCAGTTCCCTTTGAATGCTTTCCCTCTTGTTCTTCTAAAAGAATTTTATTATTTCTCATTATTATTCCTAAAGTTTTTGCTTTTGGATACACATAATCCCCCCTTAGATTACCAGCTACAAAATAACCTTCCGTGTAACAAATCTTATTAAACTAAACTGCTCCGTTAGCTTAAGTACATTGATTCACAAACTCATCAACATTAACATAAAACCCCATTTTTATTTTAAAAGTGTTATTCAATTAAATGGCCCGATTGTGGAATAAGAAAACTGCATTCCATACAGGTTTATTATCAAACTTAAATGATTGAACTTAATTATAAATTATCATTCTTTATTAAAAAACCACAATAAAAAATACATCCATTATCTCAATGAAGATTTAATGAATGTATTTTTATATACAAATAAAAGTTTGATTATAAAGTTTGATTATAAAGTTTGATTATATATAATCAAACATAAAACCTTTAAATATAATGTTTTATTTTATTTTATTATATTATTTACCCTATATTCTATAACGAAGGATACGCTTCTTATATGTGTATTTTAAGCATTTTTCTTCGTTTTCGTTGCTCGTTTTCTCGTTGCGGGCTTTTTCGTTTTCTCTAAGGAGGCTTGGAGCGCTGTCATTAAGTCCGTGACATTATCAGGCACTGGGCGTTTATCGTTAGCTGAAATTGTACTCGTAGCTTTTTTCTCCTCTATAAGCTCCATTAATGAATTGCGGTAATCGTCCGTATATTTTTCAGGATTAAATTCGGTTGTTAATTGATCAACGAGCATCAGTGCGGTTTCAAGCTCTTTTGGAACAATATTTTGTTCGCTTGGCACATTTGGAACATCACCAACACTTCTTACTTCATCTGGGTAATGAATTGTTTCCATTACTAAAGCGTTTTGATAAACACGGACGATCGCTAATTGCTCTTTTGAACGGATAATGATTTTAGCAACGCCTATTTTTCCGGATTGCTCTAATGTTTGACGTAGTAGGGAGTAAGCCTTTCCGCCAGTCGTATCAGGGGATAAAAAATAAGTGCGTTCAAAATAAATAGGGTCGATTTCAGTTAATTTCACAAAATCAATGATTTCAACGGCCTTATCTTCATTCTCCTTCCGCAAGCTCTCTAATTCTTCTTGATCTAATACGACAAACTTATTTTTGGCATATTCATACGCCTTTACAATATCCTCATCTTTTACTTCTTGGTTACAGCCTTCACAAACTTTTTTATAGCTAATAGGGGTATGACATTCTTTATGGAGCTGTCGTAATTTAATGTCCTTATTTTCAGTAGCGGCATGAAGTTTTACTGGTATATTGACAAGACCAAATGAAATACTGCCTTTCCAAACTGTATGCATTTGTATCACCTCGTTTTTCTTACTATGATATATTTTGCTTATTTTTATGTATCTTAAAGTGAAATCGTCAAAAACTGAAGGTAAAAAGAAAAGTAGGTATTCATATGAAACCAATGCTTTTAACGGAAGTGCTTGAAACGCCTATTGGTGAAGAATGGATGTACGAAACAAAATATGATGGATTTAGATGTATGTTAGTGTGGGACGAACAGCCAATGCTAATAAGTAGAAATGGCAATAACTTAAATCATTTGTTTCCGGAGATCCTCGATTTTTGTAAAAGTATATTTAATAAAGTTAAAAAGTATTTACCACTTACATTTGATGGTGAATTAGTTTGTTTAACGAATAACTTTAACAGTGAATTTTCGCTTGTTCAACAAAGAGGGAGGATGCAAAACAAAGATGTTATTGCTACGCATGCAAAAGCTTTTCCTTGTCATTATATTGCTTTTGATTTATTAACCTATAAAGGGGAGTTCTTGGCAAGTAAGTATTTGAAAACACGCAAACAGCAACTTTCTAAGCTTTTTACGATTTTAAAGCTCCCAGTGACTGTCAATTATGAGGATCAATGTCCTTTACAAGCGATTAGCAGTGTGGAACATAGTGAACCTCTTTGGCAAGCTATTAAGGTTTACAACGGAGAGGGCATGATAGCGAAGAGGAAAACGAGTAAATGGATTGGAGATACACGCTCGACACATTGGTTAAAAATAAAAAATTGGAGATATGTAACGGTCATCGTTACGAAATATGATCATGGCAATGGTTATTTTCATGGCAGTATATATCAACAGGAGAAGCTAGTTGAAGTTGTTAGTTTTAAACATGGAATGTCAGAGGAAGAACGTAAAACACTTATTGCTTTTTTTCAAGCAAATGGGCAAAGGAAAAATGAAACATGGGTGTTAGAGCCTTCCATTTGTCTTGATGTCGCATGTATTGATTTCGATGGCAGCAAATGTCGAGAACCGCGTTTTCATGCATTTCGACTGGAGATGTTGCCAGAGGATTGTCATTGGCAGCATATGCAGCGTCAACTCTTTCCTATTCCAGATACTGTTCAGATTACGCATCCTGATAAGCCTGTTTGGCCTGAAGTCGGTATTACGAAGGATGGTTATTTGCATTATTTGCAAATGATTTCTCCGTATTTGCTACCTTTTTTACGAGATCGACCACTTACGTTAATTCGATTTCCTCATGGGGTGCATGGGGAAAGCTTTTATCAAAAAAGTAGTCCCGAGAAAATACCTGCATTTGCTTTAACAGGATGGATGGACGATATTCATTATCTTGTCTGCAACAATCTTGAAACACTATTGTGGCTAGGCAATCAGCTTGCACTTGAGCTACATATTCCATTTCAAACTTTACAAACAGAGCATCCTACTGAAATTGTCTTTGATTTAGATCCTCCTTCTGTCGATCAATTTTCGCTTGCCGTTACTGGGGCACTAGATTTAAAGGAAATGTTCGATTATTTTAAGCTCCAATCTTTTGTGAAAACATCAGGAGGCAAAGGATTACAGCTATATATACCGTTACCTGAAAATGCCTTTACTTACGAAGAAGTGCGCGTATTTACGGAATTTATCTGTCGTTTTTTATGTGAGCAAAAACCAGAATTGTATACAATCGAACGTTTAAAGAAGAATAGACATCAAAAATTATATTTAGATTATGTGCAGCATGCAGAAGGCAAGACGATTATTGCGCCATATTCAACTCGTGGCAATGAGAAGGGCTTAGTGGCAACGCCATTATACTGGGAGGAGGTTAATGAGCATTTAACTCCAGACCTCTTTACTATTCCAGCTGTACTGGAGCGTATGAAAAAAGGGAGCAACCCATTTAAAAATTTCCGCGAAATAGGGGAGAGCCAGGCTTTTCAATCGGCTTTAGAACGGTTAAAGGAGCGATGATGCGCTTATCCACGATTAAGAACGTCCTATCCACGACTTTTGACGTCCTATCCATCCTTTTAGGGATTCTATCCACGATTTAGAACGTTCTATCCATCTTTTCAGGGATTCTCCTAAGTATGAGCAGGCAGATTGGAGCAAAACCTCGATAAAAACAAAAAGCATCGGCTTTAATGTCGTTGCTTTTTAACAAACTTACTATTTCTTTATGATAATCTAAGTCTTTTGAATATTTTTAATTTCGTTTGCTAAATCAAAAATTAATGTTAAATTACTTATTAAGGTTCACTTGATTTCCTTATTTTTTCTGTTCGTAAAATTGTTGATTTTTATAACGAGAATTAATAAGAACGGTGGGGTAACAACTCTTATGGTTTATCATGCAAAAGCAAATATTTTTTTAATAATATTTATCTTCTTATTGGTTTGGACAATGGGGGCTATATCACTTCTTCTGTACATAACCTCTTTATCAACTATTATTATTATGTCAACGGTCTTTATAATTTCAGTTGTTTTTATATGGTGGTACGCAAATTCTATTAAGTTTGTTTTCTGTGAAACATATCTTTTAGTGAAAGGTGGACCATTCAAAAGTAAAATTCCATATCAAAGTATAACAAGTGTTTCTCCAACGACAGATAAGTTTACCGGTTATTTAATTTCATCATCTGATAAGGGTGTTGAAATATTTTATAAAACAGCAGCTCACGGTAGTATAAAAATTTTACCAAAAGAAAAAATGAAATTTATTTTAGAGTTAAAAAAACGATGTCCTAATGCACAGATTCTGCAAAATCAAAAATTCGAGTAATGGGTTGAATTTGTTTTATCAATATTCCTTTATTCGTTATTCTGATTGATAGTGAAGGTACAGGATTTTCATACACTTAGATCATTTAACTGATTGAAAGAGAGGGACAAATTACTTCGCCCTCTCTTTAATTTATATTAACAACTGCTTGACAATTAAGGATTTGACAATTCTCTTAGTCGATTTATGCTTTGCTGATAAATCTCTGGTGAATTCCACTCTTTAAAAAATTCAGGAATTTCTATTTCCTCATCTTTGTTGCTCGTTTCTGCAATGGAAGTTATTTCAGAAATATAATAGATTATTTTTGAGATATCTTCTTTTGTTCCCGTTGGACCGTGTCCGGGTACTGCTACTTCAATTTCTAGTCGTTCAACTACTTTTAAAATATTGCTCCATTTCATAGGGTCAGATTCTTCAAAAAACGTTGGATGACAGTTCACAAATAATAAATCACCCATAAATATTACTTTCTCATCAGGAATATAAAGCATGGCATCACAAAATGAATGGCCTCCACCAAGCGTGAAAAGCTTTGCACTGCGTTTCGTTCCCTGAAAGGTTATTTCATTGTTAAAAGTTTGGTTAGGCACTACTAATTCCAAAGTTGGTAAAGAATCTTTTAATTCATTTAAAGTATCTATTTGGTGTTGTATTGAGGAATCGTTAGTTTGATTTAGCTGGTTTTTTAAGGATTGGATATAGTCTTTTAAACCTTGAATATCATTTTTTTGCTTACTGAATCTTGAGGGGTGGTTGTCTCTTATTTTTGAGTATGTTATGTGGCTTGAAATAATAGTAGTATCTTTAAATGTTTGGTTGCCTCGAATATGGTCGCCATGCCAATGACTGTTAACAACCCATGTAACAGCTTGGTTTGTTATTTTTTCAGCTATGTGCTTTAAGTCTGCAGATGCTTGTTGAGTGTTAAAAGTATCAAAAACGATAACTTGATCACCTAGATCCACAAAACCTGCATTGGCGACAGCCCCGCCACTTTCTTTGGCTATTGCTGCAAAGCTATTATTACTAATTTTCTCAAGCTTAAAGTGTTTACTATATAACGCATCGTTCATTTAGCTCACCTCTTATTTATTTACTTAGCTATATTTTCTTTATTCGATGATGATTAAAATAATCCCTCCAGATTCTAACAAAGTTGTTCTGTTTTTTAATTAGGCTGTTTTCGAAAGGATTGTTGCTATTCAACTAACGGTGCAGGTTAGTTCAATAAGAATAGTTGTGGTATGCATGAAGTAAATAATTTCTGTAACACCAATACTATAAATGAAAATAATTCTATATTTGTCATAGAAATGATTAGTGATATACTTTTTGTATTGAATTTTAGTTTGAAATAGTATAAAATTTACAAAATTACATATAAAAAGCTATGGAAAGAAAAGTAAACATACGTACTATCTACAGAGACCTCTGGTAGCTGAAAAAGAGGGATAGGAAATGTGTTGAAACAAGTCTTTGAGCTGTGCATAGGATTTGTTTGTAGGAACAATGATGATGCAACGTATTCTCACGTTAAAGAGATAGAGTATAGCATGTGATTTATTTATAAAGCCGTACTCGATATGGTTTCTGCAGCAATGCAGAAATGAACTGGGGTGGCACCGCGATATGACTCGCCCCCAAGATAAATATCTTGGGGGTGAGTTTTTTTATTTTGTTTTAAAAAAATAAAATAGGAGTGGTGATTATGTCTAGATGGAAGTATCCTTCAATACTATTTGGAGGAATTCAAATGTGGGTGCATGGGTTTACCTAATCGACTAAATTAACCGTCCTGTGGGGTTAATAGGTTCATTTGCCTTCTTCTTATTAGGGTTATTGGCATTAAAAGCTGTATCAGGTGTAAAACGGCAGGAAAATTTTAAAAAGGTGCTTTTTCTTTAAACAGTTAATTAAACAGTCTTGAATCACACTTTACTATGTTATGCATTTTATTGTTAGTGGGATTTTCTGCCAGTATAGTAAAGGGCAGAAGTGCTGAATTAAGGTATTAGGAAACTTATTAAAATCGTATAAAGGGGTCGAATAAATGAAATACTTTGAATCCGAAAAGGTCACTGAAGAAGAAAAAGAACATATTATTCAAGAATTATTAAAATACAATCTTGATAACATTGAAGATAAGTTAGTAAAAGATATTGGTCTTTTTGTAGAAGATGAAGAAGGAAATAGAGTTGCGGGGTTGATTGGTGATACACATGGAAATTGGTTAGAAGTAGAGTATTTATGGGTAAGTGAAAAACTTCGTGGACTGCATATTGGTACGGAGTTGATGCGTAAAGCTGAGAAGATTGCTATTAAAAGAGGATGCAAATATGCCTCCCTAAATACTTTTAGTTTTCAAGCACCTGATTTTTACGTGAAGTTAGGCTATACAGAAGAATTTGTACTCAATGATTATCCGCTAACGGGTAAGCGATACTATTACACAAAAAAACTTTAAGATTCAATTGTTAATGAGGACGCTGAATATGGTTACTTATTAAAGGCGACCGAGGGCGATACGGAGATAGTAAGGTAGGAGAAGAAAATGAAAACTCGAGTCTCAAACTATATAAAAATAGGTTCTTCAAAACAATTTATTTCCATTTTTGGTGAAAATAATAATCTACCTCTTTTAGTGTATTTGCATGGTGGTCCAGGTGATGCCGCTTTACCACTGATCTATAAATATAACTCAGAACTTGGAAAAATGTTTAATGTTGTAGTCTGGGAACAAAGAGGGGCTGGGAAATCTTACTATACATTTTCGGAAGAGGAACAAATATCTATTGAAACTTATATAGAAGACCTATACAGTTTAATTCATTATTTGTTAGAAACGTTTAAACAAGAAAAAGTTTACCTTTTAGGGCACTCGTGGGGAAGTGTCCTAGGCTTAATTTTCATTAAAAAATATCCACAGCTAGTACATAGTTATTTTGGTTGTGGTCAAGTAGTTAACATGAAAAAAGGTTTGAAGTGTCAATATGATTTTGTTCTGAATGAAAGTCAAAAACGAAATCAAAACAAGATTGTTCAGCGATTACAAAATATTGACCTTTCATTGACTCAAAAAAATTGGTTAAACGATTTATTATTTGTTACTAAATTAGTGGTTCGATACAAACATTCTTTATATGGAAAAAGCAATTACAATCAATTGGTAAAGGATTTCATTTTTTCATCAAAGTACACGTTTAAAGATTTAATCAATCGCGAAAAAGGGAGTCTACAATCTATACAATTTTTGTGGCAAGAGCTCATGGAAATTGATTTTAGTGAATACAAGAGTTTCGATGTCCCTATTACGTTTTTTGAGGGGCGTCATGATCAGCATGTTTCTTCTTCATTAGTAGAGGATTACTATCACACAATAACAACGCCTAAAAAACTCATTTGGTTCGAAAATTCAAGTCATTTTCCCCAGTGGGAAGAGTCAGTCAAGTTTAATCAGTCTTTGATAAGTCTCAAAAAGCAGAATTAGGTTTACATGCTGTTGATTTCTGTAACGTCTGTAATATCCCCCTTTTAAATGGCAGTATAACAACGGTTTTTATATCTTGGAAAAATAACATTTTTGGACTATGGACTTAAAAAATATAAGGGGATTATAAAAAACATGAAACTGTGAATGAGATTTAAGTGAGAAGGCAGACCTTACCTCAAAAAGAATTTATACAAATGAAAGATATTAATTATGATTCACCAGAGTTGCTTAAAAAAGCATTTAAAATGGGTAGTGTTTATCCTAATAAATATTGGAATAAATGTTATAACTTTATGCTTAGAAAAGATACGGAGAGCAATATTAACCTGCTATTAGTGAATAGGTTGGAACAGTGACCATACAAACATGGAAGCAGCGGGCTTTAATGCTTCAACAGGAGAATACATTAAACCTAATTAGCAAGTTTCGTTCCTTATTAAGCTAACGGGGTGCTTTACTTGAAGATCATTGAGTTGCATAGGCAGCTCTTTTTTCTTATTGAACTAACGGAGCAGGTTACTTTAAGAAAGAGTAATTAATGCATATTCGATTCTGTTTGAACCAAAAATTTTATGAAAACCTATATAATTAATGTTCAGCCAAAGGTTCCAGAATAGTTGAAGTACGAAGCAAAGAAATGGGGTTATTATTTGGGGAATTATATAAAAGAAATGAGAGAACTTATTGGGACTCGACCTCTGATGGTGGCTGGGTCAACTGTTGTTGTTATTAATGCGATGAGAGAAATCCTACTCCAACAACGTTCCGATAATAATAAATGGGGATTCCCTGGTGGTGCTATGGAATACGGAGAAAGTTTAGAAGAAACCAGTATAAGAGAATTATACGAACGTACCAGTTTAGTTGTGCCAAATGTTTCTAGTTTAAATTGAGAATGGTCGCATTACTTAGGTAAAGGCTAGACGGTTCCTTTCGGAACTGAAGGATTATATCGAAGAATCAAAGGTAATGTGTCGCACAAGGTCACAAGCAATTAAAATGTACAATGCGTTGTAAGATTTCTTGAATAAGAGGAGAATTGGTCTCAGAGAAATACTCGAATTTTATTGGGAACTTTATCAAGGTAATACTGGATGAACTTAGTTAATCGATGCGTGTGTATAGATATTTTCAATTAACGAAGAAATAGTTTCTGCTTCTTAAATAGCCCAGAAATAAAGTATAATCAATCTCTTTTTATAAAAGCCTTTACTATATTTAAATAAAGCCTATGCATTTTGATCAATCTTTGTTCAAAATGCATAGGTTTTTTCTATTATGAAATCGGCGTTCACAGCCTATTTTTAATCAAATTTTATTCTAAACCAACAGATATACCAGTGATTTTCAACGCACTTCAATCGAACTTTATTATAATAAGCGGTGAAAATCAGCTGTTTTTTATCAATCTTTATTCAAAAGCTACAGTTATTAATTGTAGCTTTGCACCTAGAACTTCCCGTTTTTGGCGAAGACATCTTTAATTAATTAGGAAATTTCTTTATTAATTATAGGTGTTTGAATTTTCTGAAAAGTATGGTAGTATACAATTAGTAGGGTATAAGTGGTTATATTTCAAAAAAGAACCAAATGTGTAAAGTGGATACAATTACTTTCTAAAGAAAACCGTAATTCATTTAAATTATGGAGATTGGAGATTGGAGATAAAAATGAAAATAGGGGCGATTTCAAAAACAGGTATATCTAAATCTATGGCTATTGGTACTAGCTTCTTATTACTTTCAGCACTACTAACGTCTGTTAGCCAAGTTTATTATGCAAATCGAGTTCAAGGTGTACATCCATTTTTATTTACAGGAGTGAGTTTTTTTTTTACTGCACTATTATTCAATCTAATAGCTTTGAAACAACGTAAAACATTTGCTCAAGTAAAATCTTCTATTTATGATTTTCTTATGTTAAATGGGAGTTCTGTTTTGGCATTCATGGGCTTTTATTATGCATTGAAATTTATAGAACCTGCTATTGTTAGTTCTCTTGAGATGGGGGTTGGTCCATTTTTTGTAATAATTGTAACGACTATAATGGCAAAAGGAAAAATTCAAGCTACAAAAGCACAGTGGTTAATTACATTGGGGACGTTTGCGGCAAGTTTATTGTTAATAGCAACAGCATTATTTGGTTTATCTGGTATCAGAATCACACACCCTGAAGATTTCATTTATGGTATTATAGCCTCCGTCCTTTGTGGATTAGGTGCCGTTTTATGTACAATTTACTCAAAAAGATTAAGTAACTCAGGGTGGTCTAGTTCTACTATTTTGGCACATCGTTTTTACGCTATAATAATTATTTCGTTTTTGATGACGTATGACAATTTGCCAACTTACTTAATGCAAAACATAGATTGGATTATCTTGGTGACCATTTTCGGTGTAACTTTACCAACCTTCTTACTACAAAAAGGAATACAACATTGTGAGCCTTTTTTTGTTATGATGTCCATCTGCTTCATTCCCGCTTTCACCTTCATTTTCCAATTTTTTGATCCAAGAATTGTTTGGTCTACACCAACGTTAATGGGTGTGTCAATACTATCTATATTGGGAATTGTAAGTATATTTACTGAAAATAGATCAACCCAATAGACAAATTTATAAGCTATAGAAGTCTGATTTAGTATGCACTGAAAGATTATAAATAAACAATAAAAAATCTCAGGAGGTAAATGATGGAAGTACAGGTTGCAATTATAGGAGGAGGCGCTAGTGCTGTTTCTATACTTTATTCCCTTAATAAAGTACTAGATAAAGCACTTGATTATAGAATTAATATCGATATTTATGAACCTAATAAAGAAGTAGGAAGAGGACTTGCATACATCGAAGATTCTGAAATTATCAAGTTAAATAGACCGCCAATTGACATGTCAATTGATATCCAAAATAAGAATCATTTTTTGGATTGGGTATCTAAAAATGCTAAAGATCTTTATGACTTCTCTGAATACTTGCCTAGAAGTTTATACGGTAAGTATCTAAACGTAAATTATTTGGAGACAAGTACTTCGTTATTGAAAAAAAATATTAAGGTAAATCATATTAGAGAAAAGGTACGGGGAATAAAAAAAGTAACGAGCGAATTATATAAGGTGCTATCTAGTGGAAATAAAGAAAGTTATTATAACTTTGTCATTCTTGCTATTGGAGGAAAAAATAATGACGACCCATACGATTTAATGGAAGATCCAAATTTTATTAATGAACCTTACCCTTTAGAAGAAAAATTATATCATTTAAAACCAGATGATAAAGTTGGTGTTATTGGAAGCAGTTTAACTGCTATTGATGTGTTCTTATATTTAAAACAAAAAAACGTAAAAAAATGTACCATGTTATCTAGGTCAGGACAACTTCCGAGTGTAAGAGGGTTAGATTCTGACATTAACCTTCATTATTTAAAAGAAAAGATTTTGCGTTGTAAGAATGTAAATTTAGAGTGTTTATTAACACTTTTTTTAAAAGAGTTTGAAGAAAAAAGTATTTCATGGAAAGAAGTTTTTCTTGAAAAGAATGAAGAAGAAAACTATACAACCTTCTCAAAAAAAATAAGACTTGCCAAAGAAAATAACACATGGTTCGATGTTTTAAGAGAAACACACCCAATATTAGATGAAATTTGGGTATGCTTAAATGATGAGGAAAGGAAATATTTCGTAAAAAGGTTATTACCTTTATACATACCGAGAAGAGCAGCAATTCCACTTATAAATGCAAGAGAAATTTTAGATTCCCTTGAAACAAAGGATTTGCAAATTATAGGTGGTTTACAAAGAATAGAACAATATAAAAATAGATTCAGAACATGCTTTTCAAATAATCAAGATAATCAATCATTTGATATTATTATTAATGCAACTGGATTGTCAGGTGAAAATACTAATAATGAATTAATTGAAACGATGCTAGAAGATAATTTAATTTCCACTCATATTGCAGGAGGAATAAGAGTGGATTTTAATACAGGCTCTGTAATTTCAAATGAGAATAAGACAAATCCAAATATTAAAGCAATAGGCCATATTACAAGTGGGAATTTTTTTGTAGTAAATAATTTGGAATTTATAGCCAAGAAATCATTTGAGATTTCTTGCGATTTGGCAAACCATATTAAAAATAATATTATGTCCAAAGAATTTGCCTGAAATGTTAAAACTTTAATAAGGATTAAATTTTAACAAATAAAGATTACTATAATATGTAAAAGGGTGGAGATACACAATGGAAGTCTGCGTAATCATAGATGCTTATTCAACAGGAAATCAACTGGCAAAATACTTCAAAGAAAATAAATATGAGGTAATTCATGTACAAAGTTCAGAGTACCCTCCTAAAATTCTTTCCAACTCTTTTAGGGTGGAGGACTTTAGTACTAATGTGATTTATGATGGCAATTTAGAAAAAATTTTAAATACATTAAGCGAGTATAACCCTAAAATAATATTGACCGGCTCTGAAACAGGAGTGGAATTAGCAGATATCTTAGCCAATCATTTTAATCTGTTAAACAATGTATTTGAATTAAGCTCTTCAAGAAGAAATAAGTATATCATGATTGAATCAGTTAAAAATGCCGGCTTAAAAGTCTCAAATCAGATAAAAACTAGCTTTTTCAATGAGTTAGTTTCATGGGTAGAAAAACATAATAAATGGCCTATTGTAATAAAACCACTAGATAGTGCTGCTTCAGATAATGTAAGAATTTGTGCTAATCTGCGGGAAGTGGAGCAGGCTTTTAATAACATTATAGGAGAGGAAAATAGCCTAGGATTATTAAATAAGGAAGTTCTTGCCCAGGAATATATTACTGGAGAACAATACATGGTTAATGCGGTTAGTATAGACGGTGAGCATTATATTACGGACTTATGGTTTGAAGGGTTATATGAAATTAACAATTCCTCAATAATCTACGATAAATGGACTTTATTAGATCGTAAAGATCCAATTTATGAGGATTTAATAGCATATACAAAAAATGTTCTAACATCATTAGGAATAGAATATGGGGCCACACATTCAGAAGTAAGATTGACAAATGAGGGGCCAACGATCATTGAAACTGGCGCAAGAACAATGGGGTTATCTTTTGATGAAGAAATTTTTAAAAATGTTTTAGGATATTCTCAAGCAGAATTAACTGCTTATTCATATATAGATAAACAATTATTTCTAAAAAAATATAATGCTCTCCCTGAAAATTCAGGTTGTTTGCAAATAACATTTTTCCGTAGTCAGGAAGATAGTATCCTAAATAATAAAATACAAGAATTTAAAAATTTTAATACTGTAAAGAAAATAAACTTGATAAATCAACCAGGAGATCTAATAAAAAAAACCATCGAACCAATGATGCATCCTGGATGGCTTTACCAACTTTCTAATACGTATGAAGAAATAGACAAAGAATATATATTGATTAGAGAAGCCGAGGATAATGGAACAATTTATAGTAAGCTTGTTCAATATAACCAAATATAAAATCACTAGGATTTATTCATTAATAAAATCTGCTTTATATGTTCGTATTGTTATATAGAATTAATTATGAATATAGATACTTAAATTTCCAATGATAGCGATAAGTTTTCACAGATATTTTTTTAAATAAGAAGTGGATTGAAAGATGTTGTTATCGTTGGAGAATTTTATGGTTGAGAAATGAACTTTGGTTTGGTTTACTAGCGTCGCATTTAAATAATACACCAGTCCATTAAAGACTAAATACTAATTTAATTTAAAATTGACATAATAAACGCCTTTAATTGAGCAATGGGCTGCATCTAATGTGGGAGTAAGCTCTTTTGAGTGCAGACCATTTATCAGTTCAATCAGATGAAATGGTCCTTATCTGTACGACGTAGAATCGTTATGAAAATGCTTTTCGACTTTTGAACGTACTGGATTCTAAAGGGAATCAATTGAATCTGTTAACGAACTAATTCAACTTGTCTACATAAGAAATTGCTGAAATGTACAATTCACGATGGGTCATTGAATTGTTCTACAAATGGACGAAACAACATTTGTATATCAAGAAGTTCTTTGGATAGAGACAGCAGTGTGTACATCACAATGATCGTGTATTGCTTGAAAGTATTCGCTCAGTTACAGATAAACAGTGAACGTACGTAATTGCAGATCAGCCGATATCTAAAGGCGGCTTTATGGAAAGCAGCAAATATTTGGTTAAGTAAAATAGAAGGAAAAAGTGTCTGTAATGTCATTGGTTTGGCTATGTTTTCCCATTTAAAAGGTGCGATGAAAAAAAGGATGTAAGTTACCTATATTCTAGTGTTTTATTTTTTCTTTTAAATGCAAGAATGTACAGACGGATTATTCTGAACTTGTTTATACAGCGCTAGTGCGTTTGGATGATTGTAGAATTGCAAATAAAAATTATTACCAGAGTTTTAGCATGTTTCTAGTTACATGATCTCGGCGAGGAGAATATAAATTGAGTAGAGAAAATTGGGGAAGTAGATTTGGTTATATTATGGCAGCAACGGGTTTTTCCGTTGGTTTGGGGAATATATGGCGCTTCCCTTACTTAGCTGGTTCTAATGGTGGCGGAGCATTTATTTTTGTCTATATTTTAATATGTTTTTTTATTTGTATTCCTTTGCTTACAATGGAAATAAGCTTAGGCCGAAAAACACAGTTAAACCCCATAGAAGGTATGAGATCTATAACTAATAGAGGAAGTGTATGGGTCTCGTTTGGGTGGTTAGGAATTATAACAGCATTTATTATATTAACTTACTATATTCAAATAATGGGATGGATCTTAATCTATTTATTTAAGACACTTTTCGGTTCATTTTCTTTAATAAACAATAATAGTGTTTCCTTTAACGACATCACCTCTAATACTGTTTTAGTAATTGGAGCAACTTTTATTTGCGTAATTATAGTAGGTGTGATTTCTGCAAAAGGTTTAGAGAAGGGCATAGAAAAAGCATGCAAATTCATGATGCCTGCGTTACTTATTATGTTAATTATATTAGCTATAAGATCATTAACGCTTCCCAATTCTTTAGAAGGATTAAAATGGTATTTAACAGTTGATTTTTCTATGATTAATGGACAAGTATTACTAGCTGCTTTGGGTCAAGGTTTTTTCTCTATAGGGATAGCTTGCGGTGGAGCTTTTGTATATGGTAGTTATTTAAATAGAAATAGTAATATCCCTGAAGATGCGACACTTATAGTTGGATTAGATACTCTGATTGCGTTTTTAGCAGGTTTAGTTATATTTCCAGCAATATTTGCTATGGGACTTGAGCCTAATTCTGGACCGAGTTTGCTATTTGTGACCATGGCAAATTTATTTTCAAACTTGCCTGCTGGAATATTTTTTGGAGTAATATTCTACTTATTAATATTCTTTGCTGCAATTACATCAGCAATTGGATATTTGGAACCAATTGTAATGACGTGTACTGAGCTGTTCAATTTTAAAAGAATAACAGCTGTACTGTTAAGCTTAACTTTAATATTTCTAGCAGGTTTACCAATGATTAAAGCTCACGGTTCTTGGTCGGAAATTTTAATTGGAGGAAAGAATTTTTTTGAGTTTGCAGATTATCTGTCGGGGAACATTTTAATGCCCCTTGGAGCTTTAATTCTAGCTTTTTACACTTTATTAGTATGGAAATTTGAAAAATATAAAGATGAAACAAATATAGGAACAAATAAATACAAAATAAATAACTGGTGGAGTTTTTTTATTAAATACCTCTTGCCAATCTCTATAATCCTCATATTTGTAACAGGAATAAAATAAATGATTGCTATAATTTTTATTAATAGTCAACTTTAACATAGTGAAATTGGCAAATTTGTAACACTAATATATTGGGGAATTACAGGACTTTAAATCAGTTCTTGAACAGCTAAAAGAGATAAAATAAAAACTACCTCTTTTAGTCAAATAGACGAACATCTTGAACAGTTTGGTTGGATAGCCTTTCACTGAAATAATTGTGGTGGGCTTATTTTCTATTTAGCTCTTAAAAAGTCTTCAACAAGTTCATACAATTTTCTAGTAGTAGGATGTATGTCTCCAACAACTGTTGATAACACAGTTGCGCACGAATTATTTTCGTCACTATATCGATTCACATATGATAATACTTTTCTTAAGTCTTCCATATGCCTATCTGTCAATTCATCAACCAAATAACTATGAAAATACCCATTAATTGCTTTAATATTATGTGAGGCGATCTTAAATAGAATAGAAGTGGCTCTAGTGGGTGTCAAATCGAGTGCATATGCCAAAGTAGATATTAGTTCATAATCTGCCTTTTTAAACTTAATCGTTACTTTCTCAGAAGGTACTTTAAATCAACTGCAGAGAATAATGACAAAGAGATTTGACAATTTAACCTGTCATAATTACCGTTTTGGATAAGAGAAAAGTAGGAAACATTTTAGGTGTTACATCTATTTTATCTGTGATTATAAGTATCATTGTTTTTTATGCCGAAAGAGGACCAAATGCTGATATTTATTTTATTATCATCAATTTTAGTATTTTATCAATTATTGGTATTTTATTTGCTATACTCTCTTGGAAAATGTCTAAACAACTTATTCTTTTAATTGTCGGCTTAATAGGGAATGTATTTGTTTTGGCTGCAGCTTATCTATTACTATTAGCAATGGGAATTAGCGAACCATAAATCTTCTTCAACTAACGGGTGCAAGAGTTTAAGATCAAGCACCGAAGTCAAAGGTGCTTTTCTTATTGAGCTAACGAGGCAGGTTAGTTCAATAAGGAAATCTATTTTTATAACGAATTTAATATTAGTTTCGGTGAACCGTACCATAAGTAAGTGCAAATGAGGACTTAATAATAAAAATCCCCTGTTGTCTAGATTGATTAACAAAGAGGAATTCTTTCTCTATGTAAACCTACATATTTACAGATGCTTTTAGGACATATTGAGGTGAAGAGGAAACAAAAAACTGATGAGAAATAAAATTCTCATCAGTTTTTTTGAGTCCGATGTATAGACCTCTTATTGACGCGATAGAGTAATACTACTAATAAGATGACAAGGACAATTAATAGTAAATAAAGAGGGTTAAGGGTTGTTGCTAAAATAACGAAAAAGGATGTTGAAGCGAGTACTAAGCCGTAAATCATGTTGCCTATTGTTGTTGCGATCACAAAGTGCGAAATTTTAAGTGAGCTTACCCCAGAGGCAATATTAATTAAATTGGTCGGTATAAATGGAAGAATACGCCCAGATAAAACAAAGAGAAAGCCCTTTTTCTCTATTTTTTCTTGGTATTTTTTTGTTACCGAATTAGAAAATGCATCCTGAAAAAAATATCGAATGGATAAGAAAATTAGTGTGCTACCAATTACGCTACATAAGCAACTATATAAATAACCATACCAAAAACCGAATAGAGTAATATTTGTGGCAATTACTAAGACAAGTGGAATGAATGTAAACAAGTTTTGCAACATCATTATGACGAGCATAATAAGTAAAATAAGTAAAATATTATTGTGGGCTAAAGTTCGAATCGTTTCCGGAGTTAAGTCTGCAACCGTTAAACCGCTTCTTTTTAATAAAAAGAATAGGCAAAGTACGAATATAATATAACCAATTACACGGAAAATAAGTTTGCGTTTATTCATGAGATGCTCCTTTTACAAGGTCGGTAATTGTATATTTTTTTTGAATCCCCTTCCAGACAAACTTTATTTTAGCAATACTTTGAACTAAATCAAAGCGAAATGGTTGAAGTAATATAAAGTGGTTAATTAATTTGAATTGCGTAAAAATTAAGGTTTTTTGATGACACGTTTAGAAAATAAGGTAGCTATCCACCTAGCTGCTGCGCGACGTTATGAACTATCATCTTGTGAGAATTAGGAAAAACCTTTGAAGCAACAATAACTTTACCGCCATTTGCTGGAGAAGCGGTTGATAATTTAAAAACCTCATTTATATACATTACGGAGAACCGTACCACAAGTGATGGTACACAGGATGAGGAAAGTGTTCCTGTTGGTGGCATTGTAATAATCGAAGGCGTATATTCTATTCGAAAAGAATTAACAGATAAATATGATTTCAAAATATGGGTTGATTGTCCAAGAGAAAAACGTCTTTCAAGAGGTCTCGATAGAGAGGGAGAAGAAGCTCGTGAAATGTGGGAAAATAATTGGATGATTTCAGAAGATATTTATGTGGAAAAACATAAGCCTTATGAAAGTGCTGATATTGTTGCCGATGGAACTAAGTAAAAGAGAAGCTATTCAACTAACGGGGTGCTTTAGTGGAATAAGGAGATTTGAAATAATCTGTTTTTTTGGGGGTCTCGTCAGATTTATGCGGATTTACAACGTTAAGGAAAGAATTGTTACCAAACGGGGCTTTGGGAACTTTAATCCCTCTATTTGACGTCTTTTAAAATATGGTATGTAAAAATTTGGGTGGTGTAAGTATTAAAAAAGTGGTTTATGTAATTCTAATTATTGCTGCTATAGGTTTAGCTGTTACTTTATTTGGAAATCGAGCTAGTCAAGACACGGTTTTAGCTAAGGAAATTAACTCCTTTTTGGAAAATGGCGAAACACAAATTGATTTAACTGGGGTAACTGATTTCAATTGGACTCAAGTCAGTGTATTTGGACCTTATACATCAGATAAAGCGATTGAAGATTTAATGGACATCAAATTTAAAGGGGATAATGGTGGAATAGATATCCTAGACGACCGATTTTTATTAGTATTTGCTTATGAAAAATATGCTGTTAAAACGGTTGTGATTTCAAGGAAATATGGTACCTACACTATAAAAGATAATAAATTTTTAATTGTTGAGCAGTAACTTTATATTATGTATTAAATATGCAATTTACATTGGGATAACGTTCCCAAATCAGACTTTGACGACTCTACGAAGAAAGCTTTCCAAACGAGGGTTTGGGAACTTACTAAAATGGAAACAGTCTATAATAAAAGGAATTATTTAACTCCTAAAAAAATTCCTAGGTTAATAGGTTCGTTCAAATGTTAATCTTAAATTAACGATAATGGAGGTATAATGATGTGGTTAATATTAGGTCTTATTGCAATAGTAGCAACTTTTATAAATCTTTATATTTATACAAAGAAAATGCATTTCTTAAGGAACTTTGTGTTTGTGTGTATGGAGAGGATTTAGGAGAATGATTTGGTCCGTATAAACTTACATCAGAGATAGCAATCTGTTTTAATGGTGATATTTACGAAGCTCTTAATCGGACGCGTGAGGGTGAATGGGCTAGTGCAAACTTTTCAAATGAAGCCAAAATTCCTTTTGAAATGTAGTGTAGTGCTTGAATTTAATTTCTTTTAGTAAATGTCTTTTGTAGCGAAAGCGAAGCGTCAGCTATAAACGCTTCGCTTTTACATAATAAACATTCACTCCGGGTTCTAGTTAAGGGGAGATAATTTAATTCTCTTGTGTCTGATTAGATTTCTTGAGTCCGATAATACTTCCTGAAATCGTGAAAATAGCAGTTCCTACGATTACTATCATTAATTCGTTGTTATCAAAATAATGATACGAAGTTAATGAATTATTAACATGTCTTATAAAAAGAACTGCTGCGTAGGATGTAAAGAAACCGATAGTTGCTCCACATGTAAAACCACTGATATGCAACCAGTTGTTATATTTCTTTAATAAGAAATGAGATAAAAACACAAGTACGATTGGAAACAACTGGATGAAATGGAGGTCGATTGTGTTACGAATAGAGATGTTTTGTATGTAATCTTCGTTTGATTTGTAATAATATAAGTAATATGAAACGTTAACTACTTGTATAGCTTTGATCAACCAAAAGCCGATTATTGTCCCAAACAGTATCGGTTTGACAGTTATTTTTTTAATTAAAAAATAACAGATAATAAGCGAAATAATCACGGTAATAGGTAACTTGAAGATAAAATCAAGTAGCTCAAAATAACTACCACTTAATTCATGATAAAGGGCTGCTAAAGAAAAAAATGCGAGAACTGCGGCAATAGCAGTAACTAGATAAGTTGTTACATTTAAAAATAATTTCAATTGGGTTGCTCCTTTTTATGTTTGTTAAAGACTGCGTTCTGGAAGATTGTTGCTGTAAAACAAAAAAGACATAATTCATCTACAATCCAATTTCATTCCATAGAATACTTTTCCTTTCAAATCTTAACAATTTTTTGCTTTGTTTTATATATGTAATTTTTTCCACTTTCAACTTAAGAGGGTAGCATAGCAATGAGTTTGTTTTGGAGTATTAAAGAGTTTCTATAAGAAATCTTAGGTCACAGGATTATTTATCAGCCTATTAATTATTATCAATCTTTGTTTAAAACAGCAAAAAGACCACCTCGTATGAGATGGTTACTTTCTTCTTGCTATTCAACTCAAGTACCTCTGTTTCTATAACTTACTCAAACTAGTTACTCAATTTGTTCTTCGATCATGTCCACTTTATTTTAATGTTCTAATCTTGTCTCATCCGTAATTTAGTCGCTGTCGTTTTTTTCTAGATAACCAAGAATCCCCATTGCCGATACAATGGTATCGAACGGGATTGTTTGATAAACGGGATGATTTTCTGCAATGCCATTTTCCTGTAAATAGTTGTGCAAAAGTGCCTTCAAGCGACTATCTAAAAAATGTACTTGTTCTTTAAAATCACTAGATACCGATAACGCTTTTTTTCCTTCAGCTAGAAATAGCGGCGTCCAATAGCGCACTTGTCTGTAAGCTTCAGTTGGATTTCGATATGCACCGAAATGACCGAAATACAATTCACTAGCCTTTAATTTTTCATAAAGCTGGATAGATTGCTCCATCGCATGTGGGTCATACTGATTCGGTGAAGTGGAGGGAATAATTAAATCAATTGCTTCGCTTTCCATTTCTGGATAACATACACCAGTAGTATCTCCAACAAACAATCCATTCGTAGCAGAATAAAGTATAGATACATGATGCTTTGCATGACCTTCTGTATGATAAAACGTTAGCTGATGTTGACCTAAAGGTAGGACTTCCTCATGGCCAATTTCTAAAATGCGTTCAGCATCAATAGGGACAATTGGATCAAATAGACGATCAAATTCTGCTCCGTAAACACTCTTTGCGCTTGCGATTAGACGGCTAGGATCGACCATATGAGATACACCTCGTGGATGGACAACGAATGTAGCATTTGGACAGCTTTGCAAAAATAACCCTGCGCCTCCAGCATGGTCTAAATGGATATGCGTAACAATTACATATTGAATATCCTCTAAAGAAATATGTAATTCATCTAAACCTTCTACTATATATGGCATAGACGGACTAGCAGAAGTCTCGATTAAGGCAATTTTTTCATCAATCAGCAAATAAGAGCTTGTACGCTGTTCCCGATCTAAATCATGTGTATCAATACAATAAAAATTTGGTGCAAGTTGTTGGACTCTCCCCATTTAAATAGCCTCCTATGTTTTCGAAAGTATAGTATATTCTCTTGTACGTGTCTTTTATCTACAATAAGTTGTGTTTATACTTTATGATATAGAAAAGTATACTGAGTGTCTATTCATTTTTTGTGGGGGAACAACCCCTTAATTTTGGATATATAATCTAATGTAAAACAAACGAGGATCTTCATACAATTTGGAAATTATTAAAATTTCAGACGAATGATTGATGTAAAAGGGTAATTTTACTAATATAATTTTTCTTAAATCAAGATGAAATAGGAGATATTGAAATGATAAAAGGTTTATATGAAGCACATTTACCAGTAAGTAATTTAGAAAACTCGATTGTATTTTATCAAAAGTTAGGGTTAGAGCTCGCCTATAAAAAAGGACAGGTAGCTTTCTTCTGGATAGCTAAAGGTGAAAGCTGGTTAGGCTTATGGGAAAGTGATAGTGTACATTTAAAATACCATCCATCTATCCGACATTTGGCGTTTAAAATTGACGAAGAAGATCTTGAGCATGTAAAAGAGTGGTTATCGTCAATTGGTATTGAAGTTCGAACAGAATTTGGCTTTACTCCCGAACATCAACCACTAGTACTACCAAACAATCCTCATGCGCATGCTGCAATTTACTTTTCTGACCCGGATGGTAATTCATTAGAATTGATTGCGCCATTGAGACTGGATGTTGATGAAGATTTAAAAATGATGTCTCTTGAAGAGTGGAGAAATCGTCAATCCATTTAATCCAGTAAAAGAGCCTTAACCAAAAGGTAAGGCTCTTTCTTTTATAGGGCATTATCTATTTTTTAGGGCATTGCTATCATGATTATATTTAAAAACGATGGCAAAAATGATGGCCAAAACGAGCGTATAGGCGCCAAAGAACAACCAAATATTTTGCCAATTTCTCACGCCGTCAACTGTAAAATAATCAACTACTTTCCCACTAATGACAGCTCCTAAATAGGCGCCTATTCCATTGACCATCGTACTAAATAATCCTTGAGCACTGCCGCGAATTCGATGATCGACTTCTTTTTCTACAAAAATCGCTCCCGAAATATTAAAGAAATCAAAGGCGCAACCGTAAACGATCATTGATAACAGCAATAGTAAAAATCCTCCGCCAATCGGGCTTCCATACCCAAAGAAAACAAATCGTAATGTCCATCCCACCATACTGATTAGTATTACTTTTTTAATGCCATACTTACTTAAAAAAAATGGAATGGTGAGAATAAAGAATACCTCTGAAATTTGTGACACTGATAATAAAATAGCTGGATATTTAACAGCAAAGCTATTTTTATAATCAGGGTTCAATGCGAAGTCGTGTAAAAATGGATCACCGAATGTATTAGTAATTTGAAGCGCAACGCCTAATAACATTGAAAAAATTAAAAACAAAGCCATTTTTTTATCTTTAAAAAGAACAAAGGCATCAAGTCCCAAAAGGCTTACCCATGACTTGTCCTTTATTTCATTGGAAGTTGGGCACGCCGGAAGAGAAATTGTGTATAGCGCAAGTACCAACGAAGACCCGCTAGCAATAAATAACTGAATATTACTTAATTCAATTTTGGCAAGACTAATAATCCACATCGCAAGAATGAAACCAATTGTCCCATAGACACGAATAGGGGGGAAGTCCTTTACAATATCAAACCCTTTGTTCTCCAGACTGAAATAAGAAATCGTATTCGATAGTGCAAGTGTTGGCATATAAACGATTGAATTAAAAAGCATTACCCAAAACATCATGGTAGGATCTGAAATTTGAGCAGATATAAATAGGGTAATCGCACCAAGGAAATGCAATATTCCGTATAAAACATTGGCTTTTACCCAACGATCCGCAATAATTCCTATAAGACTTGGCATAATAATAGCTGCAAGACCGTTAGAACTATACACGATTCCAACTTGCGCGCCAGTAAAATGCAACGTGTTAATCATATAAGAACCAAATGTAACAAGCCAAGACCCCCAAATAAAAAACTGAAGAAAAATCATTATTTTAAGCCGCAATTTTATATTCATTTTTTCCTCCTATAGAAGGTGATGTAGTTATTCTGAAGCAATAATGCTACTTAAATAAGTACCAGATTTTGTAATTCGTTATTTTGGGTTTTCGAACATAACTACAGCATTTGCTCCTTATGTCCGAATCATACGAATTTATTGGAGTTTCTTTTGATGGTTTGTCCTATATAAAAGAACAGAATGGTTTTGGTGAAAATGGCGATAATATATACGCTTTATAAATGGCAAGAACGTGAAGGAAAAATAAGGAAGAGTTTAGTTTTCCGAAAAAAATGAGGAAGTCGATTCTAGAAAGCGATTTATTAGGATAAAATCTGGAATTTTTTGATAGGCAATCTAGTTTCTAACGAATATAATTATTAAGTGACGTTATAAACTTAGATTTTAGGGGTAGGTACTTTGGAAATGTTTATTATGGCAATATTGGTTACGTTAATTTTTGGTAGTTTTTCTTACATGTTATTAAAGTTCCCTGAAGATTTTTTAAAGATGAGTTCCTTTTCAGAAAAAATCACGAAGAAACCATTTTTAAAAAAGTACGTTCAGTTTACGGGCTGGTGGTTTTTAATAATTGTGATTGGTATATGGATTATAGCAATCCTCTCTTTATTTGAATGAAATATTGAGAAAAGTTGAAAATTACAGCAGGAAGCGAATATGAAGCGATATGCTACAGCTCAGAATAATGTATGTTCTTCTAAATGAGGATTGTCATTATTACACATAGAAGAAGAAAACGAAGGGTTACGTTTCTATACATATTTTTTTACAAAGTGAAGTTACTCATTTGAAAAATACTGAGTAACTTTTTTCTATTTTGCAATTGCTTTTAAAAAGGGCTGTGAGGTTCAAATAGGTTAAAGACTAAACTAAAAAGAGGATATATGAACATATATCCTCTTTTGTCATGCATATTAGATTTATTAATTAGATGCTTATTAAAAGGCATATACGGGTTAATGAAAATATTAATTTTAATAGCGTTACTAGTCGAAAGCAACACTATACAACAGCAAGGTATTCGTGGAAGAATTGAAACATTAAGGCAACAGTTTTTATAACAATGTGACAATTGTCCTTTTTCCTAGAAGCATTTTAGTTTTTAATTACGTTATGTATAAAGGATGTAGGGGTGATTTTTTGAAAGGAATTATATTTGCAATTATTGGAGGAGCTTTCATTACACTTCAAGGTACTTTTAATGCAAAACTTAGTTCGGATATCGGCATATGGTCGACAAGTATTATGACACATTTAATTGGATTTATTATTGCAACCTCTATATTTTTTATAAAGAAAGAAGGAGCTGTAATAGATTTAAAAGGTGTAAAAAAAGTGTATTTAACATCTGGCTTATTTGGAGCTGTTATTATTTATGCGGAAACAATTTCGATTTATGCTATGGGGATTACATTAACGGCTGGAACACTCATGATTGCTCAATTAGTAACTGCTACTTTAATTGAAATCAATGGTTTGTTCAATGTTGGAAAGACACCGATGAAAAGTTATCATATTGTGGGAACAATAATTATGATTCTAGGTATTCTTGTTTTTAATATGTAGAAGTGAAAGAAGGTGTTGGAAATGGATAGTAAATCAAACTCAATTATTCATTATTTGAAAGTTTATAATATCTTCGATGTTTTTTCAAAAATGAATATAGAAAATTTTCAGGTAAATCATTTCAAAAAAGGTACTAAAATTTGCGATAAAGACGATGAGATTAATCGTTTATATTTTGTCGTAAAAGGAAAAGTGAAAGTTTATACGATCACACCCGAAGGCAAGAAACTGATCTTACGCTTTATAAATTCTTTAGCAATTGTCGGAGATATTGAATTGATACAAAATAGTAAAGCACATAATGTCGTTGAAGCATGTTCCGATGTTGAAACAATTTCCATTTCTTTTGAAGTCATTAGAAAAACGATGTTGCATGAACCTATATTTATGAGTTTTTTACTCGAGAACATAGCAAGCACGTTAAAAATATCGACTGGTTTTACGGCGCTTAATTTGCTCTATCCTGTAGAAGTACGTGTAGCTAGTTATTTACTTTCCATATCAACGGATAGTACGGGAAAAGTATACAAAGCAGATATAGATTCTGTATCTGTATCAAGTATTGCAGATTTTATTGGAGTAAGCTACAGACATGTAATTCGAGTTTTGCAAAAGTTTTATAAAGAAAATCTAATTGAAAAGAAAAAAGGAACCATTTTAATTAAAGATTTCAATAGAATGCAAGAAATTGCTAAGAATAACATCTATGAATAATTAGAAAGGAAAAAATTATGATAGGATTAATTTTTGCTGTCTTAGCAGGTACATTAGTTAGTTTGCAATCTGTTTTTAATGCAAAGGTAAACGAAAATATAGGACATTGGTTAACAACTTCGTGTGTTCTTGGCTTAGGACTTATGAGTTCATTTGTATTTCATGTTATTACAGAAAAAAGTTTTTTTATTAATTATCACACTACAAATAATTTATATTATGTAAGTGGCATGTTTGGTATTGGGCTAGTCATTTGTATTATGAGAGCTGTTAGACTATTAGGTCCAGCTTATACTGTACTAATCAGTCTTATAACTCAATTGGTAATTGCATTATGTATAGATACTTTTGGATTATTTGGAGTGGAGAAAGTACCTTTTCAAATGAACAAATTAGTTGGTATAGGTCTGTTGGTAATAGGTGTATTGATTTTTAAAGATTTGCTTCCTTATAAGAAAAATGAGATGACTCAGATAAGATAGGGGCGTCATAAAGTATGGTTTGAACAAGTTAATTATGAAAAAATCCGATTTTCCAAGCGTACAGAAAGTCGGATTTTTATTTTTCAGAAAAGTCTTGACATTATTTATGCCCATATTTATATTTTATATATAACCAAACAGTTATATGAGAAGTGAGGAAATGATAATGCCAAATGTTTATCGAGCATTAGGTGATTCAACGCGACGCCATATTTTAAGTATGCTTAAACAAGGAAGCAAAACCCAAAAGGAGATAGTTGAAGCATTTGATATCTCTCAACCAGCAATTAAGAAGCATTTGAATATTTTATTGGAGGAGAAAATTATTTCAGAGAGCTTGAATGGGAAATATCGTATCTATTCAATAAATCTCGACACACTCCAAATTGCCTACCATGAAATGCTTCAATACATCGGAGAACTACTTGATGATCAACTCATAAATCTAAAAAATTATGTTGAAAAAGGAGAGTTTCGAGATGAAGAAAAATAAGGGTTCTGTTAAGCGAGAAATTGTAGTTAATGCATCTTTGGATAAAGTTTGGGATGCATTGACTAAGCCTGAGCATTTAAACCTTTGGTATACAAAAAATGCTGACATAGAGTTTTGTATAGGTGGAAAAGGTTATATGAATCATGGCTGGGGGGCAACATCTGAGGGTGTATTTACAGAAATAGATATTATGAAACGCTTTGTACTTCAGAGCATTGATGGGGATTTTACTACCATTACATCTTTAGAAGAAATTGGGGATAGCGTAAAAGTGAGTATTGAATATCAGGCTTCCTTTATTGGTGAAATGAATCAATCTACAAAGGAAAATATGTTATTTGGTACAAGTCAATTTTTAGAAAATCTAAAGAGTGTTTATGAAACTGGAACGGATAATCGTTCGAAGTTTTGGAAAACATGGATTGGTATTGCCCACACAACAAACGATGGGGAGAGAGGTACAAGAGTTTTACAGGTGAAGGAAGGCTCGGTAGCTGCAGCTGCTGGAATTAAACCTGAAGATATTATACTAGAGATAGATGGAGAAGAAATCGGAGGATATGAATCTTTTGAAAGAACATTGAATGAAAAAAATGTTAATGGCAATGTTACCTTAACGATAGAAAGCAAAAATGAAAAATCACAAGTAAACTGTCTTGTAGATACTTATCCTATACCTTATTAATATTTAATTAAAGGATTATCGGAAAAATTGTACATGTAACAAAAGGAATAAATGTAATATATGTACGATGTTTTATGGTCGAAAAAATATGATGTAAACTCGGCGGTAAGTTGGTGTGGTAGGGATACTCTCCAAAGGTATTCAACAAAATAATTAATTACAAGACGTCTGAGCATGCATAGATAATTGGTTTTTAAGTGAGTAAAACTAAAAAACTCTGGAAAGCCAAGGCTTCCAGAGTTTTTGAACATTTAAATGTTGTGTGTTGAATCTTATTTACGTATCTTTATCTTTCATACGGCTAAAAATGGTTGCTAATATAGGACCAGATATATTATGCCATACACTGAAGATCGCACTTGGTACCGCGGCTAATGGAGAGAAATGTGCAACGGCTAAAGATGCACCTAGGCCCGAATTTTGCATGCCTACTTCAATAGCAATAGCCTTCTTTTTCGCTAAGTTCATACCGAAAATCTTTCCAAATAAATACCCGATTAAATAGCCTAAACAATTATGTAAAACAACAACTGCGAAAATAATTAAACCAGTTTCAGCAATCTTTTGTTGATTGCCCGCAACAACCGCAGCCACAATAGCAACGATGGCTACTACAGAAACAAGTGGCATCACTTTCACACTTGCTTTGGCTTGTTTGTTAAAGAATTTTTGTACAATAAAGCCCAATGCAATCGGAATAATTATTACTTTGACGATCGACATAAAAAGTGCACTAGGTGCAACATCAATGTACTCACTTGCGAATAAATAAATAAGTCCAGGTGTGATGATCGGAGCTAATAAAGTTGTGATAGATGTAACTGTCACCGATAATGCCACATCTCCTTTGGATAGGAATGTCATGACATTTGAAGATGTACCCCCTGGGCAGCAACCTACCAATATAACACCAATTGCAATTTCCGGTTGAAGATTGAATAGTTTCACCAATAAAAAGGCTAAAGTTGGCATGATTAGAAATTGACCAACTACACCAACTGCCACATCTTTCGGTCTAGTTAAGACTTCTTTAAAGTCCGCAACTGTTATGGTTAATCCCATACCAAACATTACAATACCTAGTAATATCGTGATATACGCCCCAATCCAAGAAAATCCGCTAGGAATAAAAAAGGCAAGTGCTGCAAAAAGAAGCACCCAAATTGCAAATGTATTGCTAACAAACTGACTAAAACGTTCTAAAGCTTTCATGTAACACCTCGATGTAATATTTTACTAACATAGTAAACTATATATCGAATACAGAATTTAATCAATAGTGAGAATAATCAATTAATAATAGTTAGTTCTATATTCATAATATTTAGGAAAATAAAGTTATAATGCCTTGATGCAACTAAAAAAATAACCAGGACATCACGAGAGTTAGAACTATTGGTTGCGAATAATACTGAGAGACGTTGGAATGTTGTGAGTAGGATGAATTACATTTCTCAAGTTCCACGACCGTATCAGATACTATTGGAATGGGAACTGATGAGTTAATTACAATAACATCAATGTTCGTAATAAACCAAATGCGCAGGTATCGACTAATAAAAAAACTGACAACCAATGTTGTCAGTAAAGAGAATGATATTACCTACCTTTATGTTTATTTTTAGACTTTGAACTTTAATATTCCTAATATATTCTTTACGTTCTTCTTTTAGTCGTTTGCAGGTAACAGATTTTTCTTTTTTCCTTAGATCCAATTCTGCTTTGAGCGCTTCTTCAGCCTTAGTGGAAATACTAGGTTTTTTAAGTTCTTTCGCTACTTTTCTTTGAAGTCTTTTAGGGTTAATTTTTTTACTTTATTTTGTTGTATAGGTATTACACCATGTTTATCATTATTTTTGATTAAATCCAACAATTTCGTATTTACAAAATCATAGACTTCTGATCTTTAGGTTCTTTTCCAAAAATATACCGGTATGCTTTGTATTTGTTTTCGGAAATGTTTTCTATTAGCCCTATATAAAATTGTCCATCATAACAAATGGTTAGTTTCGTAGTAGGTCCCTCCTTAAAAATAACCTCGAATGATGGACATCCCAGGAGGGGAAGGTTAATGACATCAAAATGTGATGCATTCGGACTTCCAACCGAATCGTGTTTTTTTTTTCAAGTATGTATTATAAACCACTTGGCAATTTTTGTAATGTGAAATTTGGATTTTAATTATGAGTTGACTTGAAATTGATACAAAAAAAGAAAACCTCATAATGTAGAAATTTAACCACTATATGAGTAAAGTAACAATAAAAGGGTCACCGGGCTGGTGGGGACCCTATAATCTGAAATGTTAATATCCTCTATTCATGAAAGTAGCGCCGATAATAATTAAAAGTATAAATAGAACAACAATTAAGGCAAATGTTGAACCATTACGATGTCCGCCACCGTAATAGCAGCCTTCATTTATACCACCAACATTTCCGTAGTATCCCATAAAGTATACCTCCTTTCTACAATATATAATATGTAAGCTGTTGAGAAGGAGTGAGGTGTTAAACCATTTAGCTATAGGCATTAAAAAATATATTTTTGTGAGATAAGACAATAAAAAATGGTCACTTGGGATAGGAGTGACCATTGTAAAGAATCCAGGAGGTGTAAGGCTAAATTAGCTTTACATTACTATTAATATGACGTGGTAGCTATGTTTGTATAGTTTATAGCCTCAGGAAATAGATTTATGTATTTTGTGGTCTTTCGAAAATTAGTTCAAAGTAAGTACCTAACCCTGGTGCAGAAGTGAAATCAGGAGTTAAAATTTGAATAAATCTCCATCCTTCTTTTGCGTGATTATTAATTACTTCTCGATAATCTTCGGTAGGTCTACCTGTTATTTTTTTAAACTCAATTTTAACAAACTTATATTCGTACATTAGAAACAACTCCTTTTTACTAGATTATACCATAAAAAGTCGCAGCGTTAGCAGACGCTTCAGCTCAGAGTTGGTTTATGCCATTCTATTTAGGCTAAAACATAGGAGGGCAAAACTATGTAAAAAGAGAAAACACAACAAAATCGCTATCAGCTAGACAAAGCAATTAAGAAGTACCAAGACAACATGTGTAAGTATATGAGAATGAAATTCAAGAAGGACAAGAGATACGATTGGGAGAAGGATGATTTAGCTGAATGGCATACAGTTCTCATTGGAGGAATTTTTATAGTTGTAGTTTTTTATTGAGTATCTACTAGATTAGGTGGTGCAATTGGATGAATAATGTACAGACCAGATTTTTATTGCCCGCTTGGATTTTCAGAAATGCGGAGAATAATGATAAAATCAGTCGCTTGTTGCTGGAAATGTAAGACTAAACTTGTCATTTCTTGCGCTTACCCGGGAAATTATTTCTTATTTCCTAACCTGAGTAACCATTTCCCAAATAGCTTTCAAGGCAGATAAAAAATAATGCGGGGTTGAGGCTTTGCATATGGTTTTGTTAAAAAATACGTGATTTAAAATTTGAATATTACGTCAAAGAGAAATACGAGGGCAAGTGGCAAAATTCAGATACGACTATGCAACTTTTTATATTAATCCTCGTGCGGTTGAGGAAATGACAGCAGAGTGAGATTATCAGTACCTCTGTTTTAAAAGGTGGATAAAAAATAACGCCAAAAAGTGGTGATAATAACCTTTTAATTAGGAAAATCAGAAATAAAAGGATGGTAATACCTCGAGGGTAAGTATTAGTTATAGCTAATTAAAATTAAATAAATAGAGATAGCCTTATTATCATTAGGGAGTGAGGAAATGATTGATTATTTTGAACGAAAATTAAGATTTGAAGATATGGAAGTATGGGATCTTCGAATTGGAAAAGATATTTATCGGTTGTTTATTGTAGATGAAAATCGTGCTTCTGAAATAAAGGATCTGAATTTGCCTTCTAATGTAAGGGTATTTGAAGAAGATTTAAAAGAAAATTTAATCACTGTTAAGGTATACTCCGATAAACAAGTGAAAACAGAACATATAGAGTTAATAGACCAGTTTTCGAAACAAATAACTGACCATGTTGCATTAGCTCATTGTCAAGTAGTTCTTTCATTTTTTACTGGTAAGATTGATGATGTATTAGAGGATATTTTAAAAAATATGTATAATATAGAATTTGAAAAAATTCCTTTGAAGCATTTGTTACATTTAAACCAGGACTAATTTTTTTCTTTTATATAATGTACCTATCCAAACGATTGTTTTATTAGGTGGGGCACCATTCGTATTGACACATTCTACAAGAGTATTGAATTTTACCTTTGCTTAATGTGCCACGTATAGGTATGTATTCACTTTTTCGTAACTTAACATCTTTTAAAATAGTCCATTTCTTTCGAATAATTCGCTCTCTCTGATGGCCAATATAGTTTTTTGAACGATTATGTGTTAGACACGATGATTACAGACTATTAAACGTATTAAGGATAACATTGTGAATCAAATGATGGCATTACGTAGGGGCATTGTGCCCCTACGTAAGATAGGTACATATTTATGAATAATGAAATATAATTCACCTGTAATTTAAAATAGATTAGAGTTATTTTTATTCCATTTCTGTTTGTTTCATATAACATTCTATCGCTTGATTAAACCATTTTTGTTCCTCTTCTGTGAAAGGAGAAGGTATCCTATTTTCAAGTTCTTGAACGTTTAGTTCTTCCACCTTAGTATTAGCTAACTGTTGGATTAAATCATCACCAAGAAATGAAAAAATTGATTCTAAATAATTCTTGATCATGTCTTGTACTTTGGAGTCAGCTACTGGTTTACCATATAATTGTTTCATTTCTTTAGACAGTTGGATGAACGTTTTATCCAATGCAATTTTATCTTCCTCTGATTTCTTTGATAGCTCCTCCACGATATCTGTTAATTCATGATGTTCCATCCATTCTTTTTGTTTATGTTCTGTATTCATACCATAAATAAGGCTAAATAATAGTGTACTATCTACTTCTCCTTCCTCCTCGACTAACTTTATTACTCTTTTAATTGCTTGCATCGATTGCTCAATTTTTTCCTTTTCACTTTCTAAAGCAATTAAATGGAGGGATAAACTTTCATTCAAATCAACGTTAAAAGATGATTTATGTAATAAATTGGAAACTTTTTCTAGGCTATACCCTAAAAATTTTAGACTTATAATTTTTTGCAAGGTAATAATATCTTGATAATTGTAAATGCGGTGCCCTGAAGTAGGATTCTTTTCTGGTTGTAATAAACCAATTTCATCATAGTAATGCAAAGTAGGAATTGGTATTCCTGTTTTTTCTGAAAATTCTCCGATAGAAAACTTTTTATCCTTATTCATCAAAATTCCTCCTATTAAAAAGTATAGGTTCATCATACAACCTCAAGCAACTTGAGGTTCAAGAGGAAAATTTAAAAAGTGTATGAATAATTACTGCACGAGTTACAAATATGATACATGTTACAAACGGTGCTTATGATACATTCGTTACACATTAGGTATTTAATAATTAAGAAGATGACCAGCAAAGCTAATTTAGCCGAGCTGGTCTTTTTTATTTACTTAGTCATAATCAACCAAAAGTCTCAAGCTCGATATGGTCAGTCTATCATTGTATTTACGAGTAAATAAAACTTTGATATTCTATATATGGGAAATTTTTCTTAGTGAAGGGAGTAATAAGGGTGTTAAAGTGAGCAAAAAAATTATACCTGTGGGGCATTAATTATTGTTTTAGAAAGTGTATGTCTAGAAATCAAGGAGGCAGTTTTTTTATGAAAAATAAACTATCTGCGGTGTTAGCCGCTACATTAGCGTTAACGATGAGCCTACCAACAGGGGTAATGGCGTTTTCTAGCAGTCAGACTACGGTTGTGGCTAGTCAAGAATTAGCTAGTCAAGAACTGAAAAAGATAGCTGCAGAGAAGGCTACTCTACTCACGGAGTCCTATGAGACGACTAGCGTGCAGTATGCGCTAATTGATAATGGCAAACTTATTTTGTCGGGTCAGACAGGCAAGAACGATATGAAAGGGAAACAGCCGCTGACCAAAGATACCCTATACGGGATTGGTTCAATCAGTAAAATGTATACAACGGCGGCTGTAATGAAATTGGTCGACGAAGGAAAAGTAGATTTGGATGCTCCTGTCGTCCACTATGTTCCTGATTTTAAAATGAAAGACGAGCGTTACAGAAGCATTACGCCACGTATGCTGTTGAACCACTCTTCCGGCTTGCAAGGTAGTACGCTTAGTAGTTCATTTTTATTTGAAGATAATGATACCTATGCGCATGATAACTTGTTGCAGCAATTGTCCAACCAGCAATTGAAGGCGGATCCTGGGGCGTTCTCGGTATACTGCAACGATGGTTTTACGCTAGCCGAGATTATGGTGGAAAGAGTCAGCGGTATGAGCTTTACCGAATTTATACATCAACGGTTTACAAAACCCTTAAAGCTAAATCATACGAAAACGCCGCAGGACAAATGGGAAGACGATAAGCGGGCTGGACTTTATTCTCCAATGTACCAAGGGCAGCTTCCTACTGAAACGGTGAATGTGATTGGTACGGGAGGGATTTCTTCCACAGCAGAAGATATGGTGCGATTCTCACAAATATTTATGGGGCAGGAAAAAGGAATCCTCTCTGATCAGGCAATCAAGGAGATGGAGCAAGAGGAATATAAAAAAGGAATGTGGCCGGGGGATGAAGATAATACTTCCAACTATGGTCTTGGGTGGGATAGTGTGAAACTATATCCATTTGGTGAATATGGGATAAAGGGCTTGGCTAAAGGCGGCGACACGTTACTGCAACATGCTTCACTGGTCGTACTTCCTGAACAGAAGATGGCAGTGGCTGTATTGTCATCTGGCGGTAGCAGCACTACAAATCAACTGATGGCGACTGAAATACTGCTCGCTGCGCTTAAAGAGAAGGGCACAATTAAGGATATCAAGCCGAACAAATCCTTTGGCAAGCCGGTCAAGGCCAAGATGCCTCAAGACGTAGCAAAGAAAGCTGGTTATTACGGCAATAGTATCAGTCAATTCAAAATAGAAATTACGAAGAATGGTGAACTGATCTTCCCATCAAATCCAAAAGAAAAATATGTATATACTGCGGATGGAAGCTTTATTAATGAGGAAGGTACCGCTAAGCTCAATTTCGTTACTGAGAAGAATGGACGAACTTATTTGAAGGAGAGTACATATGTATCGGCTCCAGGTTTAGGGCAAGTAGCAATTACTCAATATGCAGCCGAGAAACTAGGATACTATGCGCTATCGAAGGAAACCGCTGCCGCATGGGCAAAGCGGGAAGGTGTCAAGTTCTATCTTGTGAGCGAGAAATTTAGTTCTATGCAATATTTAATGATGCTTACCGCACAAATCAATAGCAAGGAAGGCATGGCGGGCTATTGGGGAAGCCAAAAAATTACAGGCCCTGACTCGGCGATGAATCAGCTCCAAATACCTGGGATGTTTGGCCGTGATACGTCGGAAGCCCGTTTCTATACAGAAGGCGGCGATGAATATATGGAGATGTCCGGATATTTATACGTAAGTGAATCCAACGTAAAACCGCTGGATGCAAGCCAATCATCTAAATTTACGCTGCAAGCAAATGGGCATGCGAAATGGTTTACGATCCCACAAGCGGCAGCAGAGAAAACGATGACCGTGGCGTTACCATCGGAGAGTTCGTTCGTGGTGTATGATGAGAATGGTATATGCGTCAATTTTACTGTTGTGAGCGGCAATAACAAAGTAAAACTGCCGAAGAACGGAACGGTTGTATTTGCTGGCGCGCCGAACGCGGAATTTGCAATTACGTTGAACTAGCTATAATTCAAGAACGACTCCAACAAAACCAGTGCGACACAGAAATAACTCGAGCTCATTTGACTGCATTCTTAACTCTGAAATATGTATAAGATAATAAACAAAAGCTACTAAAAATGAACTATACTCCAAAAGTTAGACAGAAAATCTAACTTTTGGGGTCACTACCATAGTAGCTTTTTTATTTTTAAAAATGGAGAAAAGGGTTACAAACCTAGATGTTGTAAGTTATTTTCTTTGATAAAATTTCTACTATATAACGTACTTAGATAAATCGATTGTTGAGGCACCATTTAAAAAAACTACGAGTCCCCCAGAAAGTACCCCAGTCAAAAACATTTTATACACTTCGATAAAAAGGTATAAAAATGCCGTTTCAGCGAAACCTTCATATCATGCACATCAAAAATTAAATACATTAGGATAGAAATCAATGTCATAAGGATTACACAAGGATCTTGTTCATGTTCCATCTCAAAATCCGCAAGTGGAACCAATCGGCTACTATGCTGTATACCACTTGAAAAATGGTGGATACGACTTTGTTTACTGGACAAGAGAACGTATTGAAAAACATGCTCACAAGTTCTCTCAAGCAGTTCAGAAGGGTTGGACAAGTCCTTGGAAAACCAACTATGACGAAATGGCTAAAAAGACAGTACTAAAAGAAGTATTAAAGTATGCACCAAAATCTATCGAACTACAAAAGGTAGTCGAGGCTTACGAAACGATTAAAATCGACATGGTACGCACCGAATGCTGAGTTGGTGAAATGTCCTGTAGCTGGTTGTAATCACATGGGAATTATCATCACGAAAGTACATTGTAGATTAGAGCAGGGGATGTCAAGGGACGAGGTTGGTAAAATTTACGGGATGCCTAAGCGTGTTTTGACGTATAGCGAGAATCAAATTAAAGCGAGGGATGCAAAATGGGTGAGAAATATTTCATAGATTAAATGGTGTTGCATGTAGGGCTCTACAAGAAATATCAGTACAACAAAAATGTGATGGGGTTTTATCAGAACCTTGAGGACTTACGAAAGCTCAAAGAGTTTGATACACAGGACGAGGCATTGGATTATGCGATTGAAAAACTGGAAGGGGCCAAGGTCGCTTGAGTATTAGAGAGATTAACTCATTAGGACCATGTAGCATTTCTCGAATGCCGAGGATGTCAATAACGCAAAGCACATAATCCTACCAAGAAATGCAGAAGATGCAAGACTTATAGGCAACTACGGAGCATTGGAAAAGAGCTTGAGCAGATTAGTCGTTTGCGTAGATGGACTAAGTGAATAATTGGAAGAAATTGCGAAACAAAGGAAGGAAAAACGAACACCGTGAGATGTTCGTTAAAGAGTTATTATTTTTCAGTTGCTGTATTCCCCATTGCAATTGAAATTCTATTCCAACTGTTGATTTGATTGATGATTAGAACAAGGTCAACATACTGTTTCTCGTCATAGTATTCACGTACTCGCTTATATAGGTCATCTGGAACTCTTTTAGTAGGAATTAAAGTTATATGTTCAGATAATTCTAGAGCAACTTTCTCTTCAAGTGTATAAAAAGTACATTCATTCCAAGCATTTAAGCAATAAATACGCTGTTCGGTTTCACCCATCTTACGAGCATCGGATGTATGCATGTCTATGCAGAAAGCGCACCCATTAATTTGAGAGACTCTAATTTTGATAAGTTCTCTAGTTACTCGATTAATTGTAGATTTTTTAGTGTATTTTTCCATGTCCATCATAATTTTCATACCATCAGGTGCAACATCATAGTAGGCAACTCTTTGACTCATAAGGCAAGACTCCTTTTGTTTTTAAGATAAGATAATTATAACTATGCACGAACGTTTGTGCCAATTTTTAGCACTGTGACATTTCAATTAAATGGGATTTAAGAAAGAAAATGTGCAGTAGAGGAGAAGAAGTATGAAAAAAATGCCTTATGAAATAAAACAAAAGCTACGTCAATATAACAAAGCAAATTTAAAAGCGAAGACTTTACACGCTGAATTGGTGGAAATCTTTGAAGAATACAGTGTTCCGTATGAGAACCTAACTGCTAATCAAGTGTTTGGTAAATATGAAGAAGAACTAGTAACGGAGGCTCTTGCATTTATTAATAATTGTGAGGGTGATGTTGAAGATAATATTACTGATATTGAAGAAGTATTTTTGTACTTTTCTAATAAAGACAACTGAACAATTTGAGAAAAGTAACTTTAAAAGGGTCACCAGGCTGGGAGGGCGACCCTTAGATTGGAAATGTTAATATCCAGTATTCATCATGAATGTAGCGCCGACAATAATTAGAAGAATAAATAGAACAACAATTAAGGCAAATGCAGAACCATTACGATTTCCGCCACCGTAATAGCAGCCTTCATTTATGCCACCAACATTTCTACCATAGTATCCCATAAAACACACCTCCTTTTTACAATATATAATATGTTAGCTGTAGAGAAGGAGTGGGGTGTTAAACTATTCAGCTATAGTCATTAAAAAATATATTTTTATGAGATAAGACAATAAAAAGAGGGTCACTTGGGATAGGAGTGACCCTTAGTAACAAAAATCGGAGGTGTAAGGCTAAATTAGCTTTACATTACTATTAATATGACGTGGTAGCTATGTTTGTATAGTTAATTGCCTGAGAAATAGATTTAAAAATAAAAAAAGCTGCAGCGTGGTTAGACGCTACAGCTAAGAATTGGTTTATGCCCTTTGAGGTTTTTCAAAAGTATTATATCACACCGTAGGAGGGCAAACCTATGAAACAAGGGCAAACGGTAGTTACTAAAGAGAATTTATTACAGTGGATTGTGGACTACAGATGGATGATTGAATCCATTGAGGAAGCGCGGCAGCCAGTAGCAAATGTTGATAACAACAGCTATATTGGAGCTAAAACAGCTATGTATGGTATAGAGGCAACATTACCGAAAGCTAGTGGTGGCACAAGTGATTCAGTATTTTCAGAGGTTCAACGCCATGTATATTCACTAAACTATCGTATTAAGGAATATGAGCAAAAGATTGAGGAAGTACAAAAACGGATTCTATTTGTAGAAGGGGACAGAGAGGTCGAAGTGCTTCATAGATTGCTTGATGGAGATAGTATGCGTGCTATCGGTAAGCACATGCAGTTATCTAGCACAACAATCATTCGCACAAGGGACTGTATAGTTAAACAAATGTTGAAGGGGGATTAGAGCCCCTTTTAATAAAAGTGTTTTTTAAAATACTCTTTGTATTCCTAACGGTGCAATAGACTGTTGAAAAAGCAAAATATTTACGTCGGTATTATTTTTCGGAATTTTCAATTAAATGAATGAACAAAACCTAATTAAGTGGTAAGGTATAGAAAAAATGAATGGAGAATTATGCCATGGAAAAATTGAAAAGGGTTGTATTAAAACATTTTTCAAGTGAATATATAAAAGAATTGAACTCTTTTGTACTTACAGAAGAACAAAAACAATTTTCGGCACTTCCAAGCAAATTTGAGGTAATTAATGAAGGACAGTATCGTATTGTTATTTTAAGTGATAATACACCAGTTGGTTTCTTTCTCCTAAATTCAAACGAAAGAGTAAAGAAATACTCTAATAATTTGAATGCTATGTTATTAACTGCGCTATCAATTAATCATACTGAACAAGGAAAAGGTTACGCAAAACTAGGAATGACATTACTAGTTGATTTTGTTAAAAAAGAATTTCCTAATTGCGATGAAATTGTTTTAGTTGTAGACAAAGATAATATACCAGCACAAAAACTATATTTAAAAGTAGGATTTGAAGATACAAATGAGAGATTAATAGGACGTATCGGCGAAGAAATTATCATGAGACAATTAATAAAATAATATTAAACTACTATCATCACCAGAGTTGATTTCACATTTTGTAGATTAACTCTGGTTTTATGTTTTGCTTGGAAATTAGCTTTATAACATGTATCAAATGGCGCAAATGTATCATTTGTATCAAACGTTACATTTTATGTATAAGTGAAATTAACGTGTAAACTGTGAGGTAGGAAGGCGTGGAAATATTCCCCTGCGTTGGTATTTATAAAATACTGAATATTAGGGAAAGACAGACCAACGACCGACCTGCACTCCATTAAATTGTTCGAGGCAAGACATACAGGACCGGCCCATATTTTTAAGAGATTAATATAGGTTCTTTGCGCATACATTGTACTATTATGCTAACGTAGCAGTTTTGATAAAGAAGAGTTGAATCAATACTTATAAGTGATTTCTTGATTGGGAAAATAACGATTGAATATTCAGTTTTTAATATTTATAATAATAATGTCACTTCCATATTATCATCTCCTTTTTTGTATTACCTTATATAATTTCAAAACGGAGGTAATATGATGAAAACTTATTATTTTTGTAGTGCAGCAGAAACTTTGAGAACGAATCTTTCTGAAAAAGTAAAGGGTGTAAAGTCAGAGGACTTGGAACAAATTGTTCATTATGCTCTGAAATATTACGCTAAAATTCACCATAATCACCATAAAGGTGATGACCACGAATTTACTAGTCGTGATATTAAGCACCTGTTCCATAAGATTCTTGCTGATGCTATTTTATAAGTGGTGGCAAAACTGACTATCGCTTTGTGGTGGTCAGTTTTTAATTTTAAAGTAGTAGATGAATCTTATCCCTAGCACGGTAAGGCTTTTTATATGGGATATAAATTACATAATTTTTATCTTTCAACCATATAAATTGGATGGGGGTGGGATTATGTATAAATATAGAGCGCAAGTATATTTAACAGAGGGCGAAACATTGCCTTTTATTGAATTTGAATTAAACAGCGATAGTCATGTTGCTGCATTCAACTATCTATATTGTAATACTGCTGATAAATTTTTAGTGTTCCCTTTCTGGGAAAATCGAGTCTCTTTTGTTGCAAGAGATAAAATTAAACGAATAGAGATTGTTAGATGTTAGCATCCTACGGGATGTTTTTCTTTTGCTTTGAAAACAGCATCAAACAGCCATAAAACAATCGGAGGCTAGTTCATGGGCTATGGTGTACCGTTAGGAAGATTACGATACTTGAGCTTACAAAGATTAGTTATTAGTAGGGCGGAGTTTGGTGTGGTTTTGAGAGTGGAAATCGTAGAATAAGATTCCAATTCGTTGACTCTTGGATTATTATTAAGTACGGGGAGATATGATATCCTCGCCATCATGTATAACAACGGAGGGCTATAATGACACCAGAGCATATTGTTAAGAAATTTTTTGAAGAAGTACGTTCAGGGAAAAATCCAGATTATGCAACTGAATTAATGGCAGAGCAAGTATTGGCACACCAAGTTATTTCTGAAGAGGAATTAACGGTTTTAAGAACGCCCAAAGATTATGCTGACCATGTAAAAGAAATGGTAGAAGTGTATGGCAATTTTTCATTAGAAATACAAGAATTCATGGTTCAAGATAATAAAGTTTATGTACGTTGGAAACAAGTTGGTATGCATGTTGGAGAGGTCGATGGATATCAACCGACAAATCTTCCGGTTATTGAAATAGCAAGCGCAGTTTATAGAATTGAAAATGAAAAAATAGCAGAATATTGGATTCAAATTGATCGGGCTGGTATTGAAAACCAACTCATACGCAATAAGAGTAATTAACATCCTTCGGGGTGTTTTTATTTTGCCCTGAAAAGTGAGTATCGAGCAGAGTTTCCTTCCATTTGATTCGTAGGTACTTGCTTTTGAAGGCAAAAACTTATTAAGGTTTAGTACATACTATTTAATCTATATATGAATGGGATTATATAGATACACCAGGTGTATATCGTTCAAAGGAAACATTAGAATATTCGGCATACGGTGGAATAAAAGCGAAGATAAGACCTAAAAAAGATGCAAATCTCCGCACAGATCATGTATATTTAAGAGTGAAAAATGACTCTTACTCGGTTGATTCTTCATTTTAATTACTTAACTAATGAAAAAAGGTTATTTTAGTGGCAATAGAAGGTTTTTTTTGTTTAATCATTGAACCACTCTTATGGTCATTAGTTGTTTTTTTTAGCTTGCAGACAATTATTGTTACCTTCAATAATGCTGATACAAAAGCAAAAAAATATGCAATCGTCACTAGTGTCTTAGTATTTTTATTAGTTATATCAGATGATATTATGAGAATGATTGATATTATGAGATTGTATTAGACAAATCCAAAGAAATTAAAAATTGTCTACAAACTGAACCAGGTACTCATTTAAGTACCTGGTTTTCATTTATTTAGATATTAACTAATTAATACTTCTAAGAAACGCTTTTCGAGCCAGTGAAAGAAACTAATACAACAGAGCCAGCTCCACTGCCAGAACAGACAGAACCAACTATACCTAAAAAGGAATATTTTAAAAACTGTACAGAACTAAACAAAGTTTATCCTAATGGTGTGCAAGAAGGACACCCCGCCTACGACAAGAAGATGGATCGTGATGGTGATGGATGGGCTTGTGAGAAATAAATGTGTTTCCTTTATTATCGTTTACAATACAAGTCTTATAATAGAAAAAAATTTAACATCATAAACAATAATTAATTGAATATTTTAGATATGATGTATAGTTTCGTTTTGTGAAGTAGTTATTCATTATAGATAGGATTATTCAGGGTTTTGAAGAGAAGTTTAAGCGTTACAAAATGATGGAAGCAATCTGAAGAGCTGAGTAATGAAAAAGTCACTCATTTGAAAAATAATGAGTGACTTTTTTTGACATGCTTCTCTAATTTAATAACGAGTTGTAAGTTGTATTTCCTACTATTAAATTTCCTGTCCGAGAAATCCAAATTTCAGTTTTAAATTTACCATTATATTGCTGTGGTACAATTTCAATAAAAAACTCCTCGTACCTCAGTTTGTACCTCAAGTTGTACCACAGTTAAAAACATTTAAATACACTTTAATACATAGGTATAAAAATCTCGTTTCAGCGAAACCTTCATATTATGCACATCAAAAATTAAATACATTAGGATAGAAATCAATGTCATAAGGATTACTTATTGAAAAAGATAATATTAATGTAATTTACTTATGAATATAAATGAGCTATCATGGGTATTGGAGAAAAGATGCTTTAACAATTTATATAGGCCTTTTCAAAAAGATATTTAGGGGGATCCGCAAATGGCACAAGGTAATTTACACAACAGCCGCGCATCATTCGAAGTTAATGGTAAATCTTATAATTACTATGACTTAGCTGCGATTGAAAAAGCTGGCGTTGCAAAAGTTTCAAACCTTCCTTACTCAATCAAAGTATTATTAGAATCAGTTTTACGTCAATATGATGCATATGTTATCAAAGAAGAGCACGTAAACGAATTAGCAAAATGGGGTAATGGTGCAGATCCAGAAGCTGAAGTACCATTCAAACCTTCTCGCGTAGTATTACAAGACTTCACTGGTGTACCAGTAGTAGTTGACCTTGCTTCTCTACGTTCTGCAATGAAAGAAATGGGCGGCGACCCAAGCAAAATCAACCCTGCTATTCCAGTTGACCTTGTAATTGACCACTCAGTACAAGTTGACAAATACGGTAATGCATCTGCATTAGCAGCAAACATGGACCTAGAATTCGAACGTAACGCTGAGCGTTATAACTTCTTAAAATGGGCTCAAACTGCTTACAATAACTTCCGTGCTGTACCACCAGCAACTGGTATCGTTCACCAAGTAAACTTAGAGTATTTAGCTCCAGTTGTACACGTAAACGAAAATGCTGACGGTACTTTCGAAACATTCCCTGACTCAGTAGTAGGTACTGACTCACATACAACAATGATCAACGGTATCGGCGTTCTTGGATGGGGCGTTGGTGGTATCGAAGCAGAAGCAGGTATGCTTGGTCAACCTTCATACTTCCCAATTCCAGAAGTTATCGGTGTTAAATTAGTTGGCGATCTTCCAAACGGAACTACTGCTACTGACTTAGCATTAAAAGTAACTCAAGTATTACGTCAACGTGGCGTAGTTGGTAAATTCGTTGAGTTCTTCGGACCTGGCGTAACTAAATTACCACTAGCTGACCGTGCGACAATCTCTAACATGGCTCCTGAATATGGTGCTACATGTGGTTTCTTCGCAATTGACGAAGAATCATTAAACTACATGCGTTTAACTGGTCGTGACGAAGAGCACATCGCGGTTGTAGAATCTTACTTAAAAGCTAACCACATGTTCTTCGATCCAACTTTAGAGCCAGTTTACACTGACGTATTAGAAGTAAACTTAGCTGATATCGAACCAAACCTTTCTGGTCCAAAACGTCCACAAGACTTAATTCCACTATCTCAAATGCGTTCTCGTTACAAAGAAGCAGTAGTGGCACCACAAGGTACACAAGGTTTCGGTTTAACTGAAGATGAATTCGCAAAAACTTCTGTAGCTAAATTCGCTGAAGGTGATGTAGAAATCCCAACAGGTGCTGTAGCAATCGCTGCGATCACTTCTTGTACAAATACATCTAACCCTTACGTATTAATCGCTGCGGGCTTAGTTGCGAAAAAAGCTGTAGAAAAAGGTCTAACTGTACCTAAATGGGTAAAAACTTCTTTAGCACCAGGTTCTAAAGTAGTAACTGGTTACCTTGAAGATTCAGGTTTACAAACTTACCTTGACGAAATCGGTTTCAACACTGTAGGTTACGGTTGTACAACATGTATCGGTAACTCAGGTCCATTACTTCCTGAAATCGAGGACGCTATCAAAGAGAACGACTTATTCGTAACTTCAGTTCTTTCTGGTAACCGTAACTTCGAAGGCCGTGTACACCCACTTGTAAAAGCTAACTACTTAGCTTCACCACCACTTGTTGTTGCTTATGCACTTGCTGGTACTGTGGATGTCGACCTACAAAAAGATTCATTCGGTAAAGACAAAGATGGCAACGAAGTATTCTTCGCTGATATCTGGCCTACAACTGAAGAAGTTAACGCAGTATTAGGTACTGTAGTTAACCGTGAATTATTCCAAAAAGAATACGAAACTGTATTCACAGCGAACGAAAAATGGAATGCAATTGAAACATCAACTGAGTCTCTATACACATTTGATGACAAATCAACTTACATCCAAAACCCACCATTCTTCCAAGGTCTTGCGAAAGAGCCAGAAGCTATTAAAGGCTTAGAAGGCTTACGCGTTATGGCGAAGTTCGGTGACTCAATTACAACTGACCATATTTCTCCAGCTGGTGCAATCGGTAAAGAAACACCTGCAGGTAAATATTTAATCGAAAACGGTGTTGCAATCCGTGACTTCAACTCATACGGTTCTCGTCGTGGTAACCACGAAGTTATGATGCGTGGTACATTTGCAAACATCCGTATCCGTAACCAAGTTGCTCCTGGTACAGAAGGTGGTTTCACTACTTACTGGCCAACAGGTGAAGTAGAGTACATCTATGACGCATGTATGAAATACCAAGAGCAAGGTACTGGCTTAGTAGTACTTGCTGGTAACGACTACGGTATGGGTTCTTCTCGTGACTGGGCTGCTAAAGGTACTAACTTACTTGGTATCAAAACAGTTATCGCACAATCTTACGAGCGTATCCACCGTTCTAACCTAGTAATGATGGGTGTTCTTCCACTTCAATTCATGCCAGGTGAATCAGCTGATGCTTTAGGCTTAACTGGTAAAGAAGAAATCTCTGTTAACATTACTGACAACGTGAAACCACGTGAAATCTTAACAGTAACTGCTAAATCTGAAGACGGTTCAGTTAAAACTTTCCAAGCTTTAGCTCGTTTCGACTCAGAAGTAGAAGTAGACTACTACCGTCACGGTGGTATCCTACAAATGGTTCTTCGCGCAAAAGCTGCTCAATAATCATTTAAATAAAAAACCGATCTCTTAGGAGGTCGGTTTTTATCTATACATAAAAAAATTGTACGGGGAGGCATTGGTTTGCAAAAAGAAGAACTGAAAAGACGGGCTTTATCCATTGTTCCATTACCAAGTCACTATAAACTAATCATAGAAGAGTATTCTGAAGATGAACGAGTGATGTTCTTATGGGTGAATGAACAACAAGATGAAAGTATAACTGTTGAGTTAGATTGCACCGGTCACCTCATACACTTATCAATTGAAACTAATGATACTGTTTCTAAGGTTGATTCTTTATCTATTGAAGAAAAAAGAAGCAGTGCGGAACAATTTTTACTGAATCATTATTCGGAAGCATTAAAAGACTTAACATGTTCTCGAGTAATAAAACTGTCGTGTGTAGAACGTTTTTATTTTGAACAGTTTGTTATGGATGTACCATTAGCACGTGCGGGTTGTTTTATTGATGTTGATCCATTAGGAAATATTGTTGGATTTACTTACTACGGGGTGAAGACGTGCCCTGAAATCCCTTCAAAGCTAGTTTCGAAGGAAGCTCTGATGGAATATGTGCGGAATACGTTGGCGTTACAACTAGTGATAACAAAAATATCTCGCGATGTTTACAATGTGAAGAAAGATGGACTTCGTCTCGTGTATGAGGTACATTCATTTTTAAAGTTTAAAGCAGACGTATTAGAACCAACTTTAACGATTATTCATGATGAAAATGATCCTGAAAGTTATGCTACTCTTCCTCCTTTGCCAGCTAACTTAATGGTCCATGAAGTTACGAATGAAGAAATCATTGGTATAACAGATGAACTGGAGTTTATTCGAGAAGTAGATACAGGACCAGACCTAGGGATTGTGTGGCGTAAGCGGAGTTGGGAGATGAAAGAAAAAGATTTATCGATGAACAGCTTCTTTAAAATACAGTCAGAAGATACAGTAAAAGCTTTTATTTCAAAAAAAACTGGGAAAATACAAAGCTTTGGATGGTTGCATAAACGCTTAGGAAATTTACAGCTTAGTCAAGAAGCATGTTATCAAATAGCAATAGACTTTTTATTAAAAATAATTCCTGACTACTATCCTTATCTTCAACGATTAATTCGAGGAGATGAGGAAGAGGATGAAAGAGAATCAGTATCATTTATATTCCATGCCCATAATCAAGGTATATTTATTTTTGATATAGTTATGGTCGCTGTTAATCGTACAACAGGTCAGATTGATTATTATAGTGGACCGAATTTTGATTTGGATGAACTTAGCCAAATGCCTTCAGTACCAGCTATTTCTTTGGAAAAAGCGTATCGTCGATTTATAGAAAATATCGATTTTCAATTGGCTTGGGACAAAGATAAAGAAGATGAAATAGAGTCGTATCAACTTGTCTATCAAGCTTGTGATCGACATACTAGGTTACCTATCCGGTTTATTGACGCAACAACTGGCGAAATTATTGTCAGTAATGTTTATTGAATTGTTTTTTATATGGAAGCAAAGCGACATTACAGAAGTCTCCAATCACTATAGGTAGTGAGATTAATACGGATCAAAGTTATTTTTCGGGAGGTGTCAAAACATCCGTAGCCAGTTGTACTTGGTACAGAACCGATTTCCTGGGAAGTCGGTTTTTTTATCTACTTCTTTCAAAATGAAATGCTCGGTCTAGAAAGTAATCGAAGTCGTGGATAGGACCTTTGAAATCATGGATAGAAACGCTAAAGTCGTGGATAGAAACCTCGAAATCGTGGATAGAAACGTCAAAGTCGTGGGTAGAACTGCCGAAATAGTCGATAGAAGTGTTAAATTGATGAATAAAGTCTCCAAAGTTGTGACTCTAACCATCAAAGTGATGAATAAAATCATCAAATAGACGGTTAGAGCCGAAATTGTTAAAAAAGTTTATACGCTATATTTCTTCTTCATACTATAAAACTGTAAACAAATTGCGAATATCATAAAAATTGTCGCAAAATAAATCAATGTTATTGTTCCCATCTGTAAGGACAATTTTGTGGCTTCCCTCATCTTAGGTAATAGCAGAGGACTACATAATCGAAAAGCTACTACTTATAATCATATTCAACTAACGGCTAGTTAAAAAGTGATATTATTAAAAGACAACATATAGAATGGAGAGAATGACGATAGATTTAAGTCAATATTTACATAATGCTTTTCCAGGACTTACTTTGGCACCTAGTCTTTATTATCAATGGGATATAGGTATTCACTTTGAATTAGGGGCTGGGATTTATCAATTAAAAGATGATGGCAGTCTGAACCTCGAAATGTTTGACTGCGTATACAGTCAAGCATTGTCTATTTTCAACGAACTTTTTTCTGGTTTGGATGAAATTTTTCTTGTTACGAATGTTTATCAGCACAGGTCTGATGAAATTAAGAAAAAGCGGACAAAGGTTTATGATCGCTATATAAAAAATAAAGATTTAAAATTCCTTTTAAGACAAGAAACTTTGCCATATGTATTCGATGATGAAGAAGCTGACGATTATTATACTTCTCGATTTTCCTTAAAGTGCCGCAAACAAGATTTTAAATATCCATTACTTATTAAAGCAGCGTGTAATAAGGATTTCTCCTTGAAGCCTAGGTTAGATAAAAAATGGGGGTCAGGTTCAAACTATCCAGATGTGTTTTTTATAAATATGACTAAAAATGTGATCTTTTTCATTTATGATGATAGAGGATGCGAGGTAATCGCAACTAATAAAGAAACCATATATCCTTTATATAAAAAATACGGCGATTGGATTGATGAATACTCACTAGAGGAAATTGTTAAACGTTTTAAATAAGCGTGTCATTATGTAATTCTTACTAATTCTTACTTCTATAATAACTTGTCCTCGAAAGAATTGTTCATACTTTTTGTTGTACGAACGGGGTGCTTTAGTTAAATTTCGATTCACGAAATATCAAACCAAGTTGTACAAAAAAGGTACTGCGAATTGCAGTACCTTTTAGTATGCTAATTAATTGTCTTTTTAATCTACAATTTTGCTTTTTGTACTTCAAAACAGAACCCGTTACTCTTAGGAGGTCGGTTTTTTTGCGTGCGCCCCTTTAACTAGCGGCACTACTAGTATTAGGCAATTAAGAAGGGGATGCGTTTTAAATTTGACATTAGTCAATGAAATAAAAGAGTGACACTATATTACAAAAGTATCTAGAAATAACTTTATATTGTGAATATAAAGAATATTTTTAAAATTTAGTTTACATTTAAAACAATTATGATAAAATTTAAATAAATTACAGTTATACAGTAATTATTCCTCTATTAAAAGAAAGGAATTAAGTTATGGAAGAAATTTTTCAAAAAATAAAGCAATTAAGATTTGAACATGGCATGACTTTAAAGGAATTGAGTGAAAAGACAGATTTGTCCGTTAGCTTCTTATCCCAAATTGAGAGAGGAACATCATCACTAGCTATCACATCATTAAAAAAAATTGCTGACGCGTTTGGAGTGAAGATGATTCATTTCTTTGAAGAGACGGAAAATCTAAATTATGCAGTTAAAAAGCAAGATCAGAAACCTTTTAAAATAGAAAGTTCTGATTCTACTTATGTTAGGTTAAGCAATAATTTTATAGATAGAAAAATAGAGCCATTTCTCGTAACAATAAAGCCTCACCAAAAGGAAAATGAATCATATAAACATCCGGGTGAAGAGTTTTATTACGTTCTAAAAGGGGCAGTATTATTCACTGTTGACGAAACGGAATATTATTTACGTGAAGGGGAATCAATACATTTCCCTTCAAGTCTTCCTCATATATTGGAAAATCCTTTAAATCAGGAAACTATATTGCTTTCCGTAATCACGCCAGCTATTTTTAGCTAAACAAATAAATTTCATAAAAGGAAAATCTACCTAATAATTTAAGATTTGATTTACTTGATGGTTGTTAGAATTTCAGAACGGATCCATTTATTAAAGATTAATTTAAGCACTTAAAGGATTTATTTGATTTTTCGACAATCCAAGAAACTTGGCCGAAAATTAAAGGGAGATTGCGAGCATGTTCCACAAGGTAGGCCACGTGCTTTGTATGTATAATTTTCTGAATTATCCATTTATTTATTTTTGTAGTATATCTATTCTTTAGCAATCATTTTTAACAATACTTTTGAAAGAGGTGAAACTGATGACATTACTAAGAGTGGAGGATTTGACGATTAAATTCAAGTCACGCCAAGGTGTTGTCAAAGCAGTAGATAATTTAAACTTTGAACTAGCCCAAGGAAGTTCATTGGGAATCGTTGGTGAAAGTGGTAGCGGTAAAAGCGTTACCTCCCTTACTATAATGGGACTTCTACAAAATGCTAATACTGAAATCACTGGAAATATTGATTTTGATGGTTTAGATTTGTTAAAACTCTCACCTTATGAAATGCGGAAGATTAGAGGGAATTCGATATCAATGATATTTCAAGAGCCGATGACCTCACTTAATCCTTTACATACTTGTGGTAAGCAAATTATGGAGCCAATTTTGATTCACCAAAAAGGTGTAAGTAAACAAGAGGCAAAAAAACATACAATTGAATTACTAAGAATGGTAGGAATCCCTTCTCCTGAGCAGCGATTTCATGAATATCCACATCAAATGTCTGGTGGTATGCGACAAAGAATTATGATTGCCATCGCATTAGCGTGTAATACCAAACTATTAATTGCTGACGAGCCTACTACTGCATTAGATGTTACTATTCAAGCGCAAATTCTAGATTTAATGAACAGTCTGAAGAAAAAGAGAGATATGAGTATTATTATGATCACTCATGATTTGGGTGTCGTGAAAGAAATGTGTGAGAAAGTAGTAGTCATGTACACTGGTCAAATTGTTGAAAAAAGTCCAACTGAGTTAGTGTTTGCTGATCCTCTTCATCCGTATACAAGAGGATTGCTTAATGCCATCCCTAAAATCTCTAGTAAAGTGGAAAGACTTGAAGCGATTGAAGGCACTGTACCTGATGCTTTGAATATGCCAAGTGGTTGCAGTTTTCATCCTCGTTGTAAATATGCAACAGAGAAATGCAAATTGGAAGCTCCACCATTATTTCAACTAGAAGATGGTCGTGAAGTAAAATGCTTTATTTATGATGGATCTGAAAAGGGTGATGGCGTAAATTATGAGAAATAATCCCGATGGTATAGTGGCGGTATCAAAACACAATGGCGTAGAAAACATTTTAGAGGTTTCACACTTAAAAAAGACCTTTCATATTAAAAGCCCAGATGGAAAAAAAGGCTTACTTAGAGCAGTAGATGATGTTTCTTTTACGATAAGAAAGGGTGAAACATTTAGTCTGGTCGGTGAAAGTGGATGTGGTAAAAGTACACTAGGTAGGACGTTACTTGGTCTATATACACCTGATCAGGGATCTGAAATTTTATTTAATGGCGAGGATATTACAACTTTCTCAAAAACAAAACGGAAAAATTTCGCCAAAAAGGCACAACTGATTTTTCAAGATCCTTCTGCTTGCTTAAATCCACGTAGAACTATTAAGCAAATTTTATTAGAACCATTCAAAATTCATAAAATACAAAACGGTGAAGCAAAAATTAAAGAACTAATGGATATGGTTGGTCTAGCAAGTCGTTTCCTCGATAGATTTCCTCATGAAATGTCAGGAGGTCAGAAACAAAGGGTTGGAATTGCTAGAGCATTGGCACTAGATCCGGAACTTATCGTGTGTGACGAACCTGTCTCAGCTTTAGATGTGTCAATTCAAGCACAGGTAATTAACTTACTAGAGGACTTACAGAAACAATTTAACCTTACTTATCTATTTATCTCGCATGATCTCAGCGTTGTACACCATATTAGTGACCGAGTCGCAGTTATGTATTTAGGTAAAATTGTTGAATTGGCTACTCGTGATGAACTATATGAAAAAACGCAACATCCTTACACGAAGTCGCTCCTCTCCTCTGTTCCAGATATTAGCGATGAACATCGAGAGAAGATTATTCTTACAGGGGATGTTCCAAGTCCATCTAATCCGCCTGCCGGATGTCGGTTCCATACAAGATGCCCTGTAGCAATGGATATATGCAAAACACAGGAGCCTGACTTTATTCAAACAGGTAGTAAGCACTTTGCTGCATGTCATTTGCATACAAAGTAATACTATATATTTTTTTATAAAAGGAGAACTTAGATATGAAAAAAATTTCTTTACTGTCTATCCTATTGGTATTAGTTCTATCGCTTTTCGCCTGTAGCAAAAATGAAGAAAAATCTAATGAATCTGGAAGCACATCAAACACGGATACAATCGTCGTTGGTGTTGCTTCTGACTGGAAAACATTAGATCCAGCTCGTGCTTATGAAGTGTTTGGGAATTTCTATTTCTATGCAACATATGAGAATTTATACACGTTGGAAGGGTCAGAACTTACACCAAAGCCAGGCCTTGCAAAAGAATATACAGTAGACGAATCTGGACTTGTGTATACATTTAAGCTTGAGGAGGGTCGTAAATTTTCGAGTGGTAATGCTGTAACTGCAGAGGATGTTGTATTTAGTTTTAATCGTACAATAAATTTAAAAGATAATGCTTCTGCTCTTGCAGAAGGAGTTGCCAACGTGGAAGCGCCAGATGACAAGACTGTTGTTGTCAAACTTAAGGAAAAGGATGCATCATTTCTTTCAAAACTTACAAGTAATACCTTTGCAGTTGTAGATAGCAAAGTTGTGAAGGAACAGGGTGGCTCAGATGCAAAAGATGCAAATTCAACTGATGCAGCAACTACTTACCTTGATGGGACATCAGCAGGCAGTGGTCCATATGTATTGAAGAAGTGGACTCCAAATACAGAGATGGTTCTTGAAAAGAATCCGTATTATACGGGTACTGTGAATGCGAGTAAGGTTATCATCAAAGAAATTCCGGATCCAAATACACAAATTAAAGCACTTGAAAAAGGTGAAATTGACGTAGCATTAAGCGTTGGACCTGACCAAGTGAAAAACATCAAAGAGGGTGGCAATTCGAAGGTTGTATCTTCACCAACTTCAACAATATCATTCTTATTAATGAATAATAGTCCTGAAATAGGAAAAGAAATGGCAAATCCGCTCGTTCAGCAAGCTGTTCGTTACGCACTTGACTATAAAGGCTTCCAGCTATTAGCAGGTGATGGCTCATTATTACCAATGTCATTTGTTCAAGATGGTTTTGTTGGTGCAAAATCTAGGCCAGATAATTATCAAAACTTAGAAAAAGCAAAGGATTTGATGAAACAGGCAGGGTTTGAAAAAGGCTTTACCGTACCACTAACAGCTGCTAATTACGATTCAGAAGGACTTTCATGGGTAACAATTGCTGAAAAAGTAAAAGAAGATCTTGCGAAAATTAATATTAATGTGGAAATTCAAACTGGTGATGTTGGGGTTGTTATCGAAGACTATCGAAATGGGAAAACGCCATTTCTAGTTATGCACTGGTCACCTGACTACTATGATCTAAACAATCAATTAGCATTTATTCCAGGCGATATTGTAGGGAAACGTGCTAACTGGGAACCTTCAGCTAATGCAGAGTTAGTAAGTTTAGCTGAACAAGCGAAAGTGGAAAATGATGATACAAAACGTGCAGAAATTTCCGGAAAAATGCAGGAAATGGTGGCTGAGAATAGTCCATATGCATTCTTAGTACAGCACCCTAAATCATTTGCTGTAGGTGCCAATCTTGAAGGTGTTTCTTATAACGACCTTTATAAATTACGATTAAATGAATTAAAGCTTTCAAAATAGTTTTTTACGATCGAGCAGCTACTTGTATATAGGTAACTATATACAGTAGCTATTTATTGAGATTTACTAGGAAGTTGTATTTAAGTTGGGAGTGTGATCCGAATTGCTTAGATTTATTGCTAGGCGTCTATTATTTCTGCTTTTCTTATTATTTGGTGTGGCACTTTTCGTTTTTATTCTTTCACATTTAGTGCCAAGTGATCCGGTTGCTGCGAATTTGAGCCAAAGTGCATTGAATAATCCTGAAATTGTTGCTGCTTTTAAAGAGAAGTGGGGACTAGATCAGTCGCTTTTTAGTCAATTACTTCTGTACTTCCAACACTTATTGACTGGTGATTTGGGTACATCAATACGAACAGGTAGACCTGTGTTTGATGATTTAATGCAGTTCTTCCCAGCAACATTGGAATTATCGATAGTAGCGATGGTGATTGCTTTAATATTAGGTATTTTATTTGGAACAATCTCTGCCATTTTCAGAAATAAGGCTATTGATCATATCATTCGTACTGTTTCGATTAGTGGAGTATCTGTACCAAGCTTTTGGTTTGCTTTAATCATGCTCAATATTTTTTCTTCGGTTTTAGGCATTACGCCTGGACCTGGACGAGTTGATGCACGAACAACAACTCCTGAAGGGGGAACAGGATTACTTCTACTAGATTCACTTATTAGCGGGGATTTTCAATTATTCGGTGATGTGGCAATGCACTTGATTCTGCCAGGGACGGTGTTAGGATTCTTTACTATGGGATTAATTGCTCGTCAAACAAGATCAAATTTGCTTGAAGTGTTGTCAATGGACTACATACGTACAGCTCGTTCTAAAGGTATGAAGGAATCTGCGATTATTGTTAAACATGCGATTTCCAATGCAATGATACCGGTCATTACAGTAGCTGGAATAGGATTTTGTAATTTACTAGGTGGAATGGTGCTCGTTGAGAATATTTTTGCATGGCCAGGAATTGGACAATATGCCTACCTATCTGCTGTTTCACTCGATTTCCCAGCTATATGTGGCGTCTCATTATTAATTGCTTTTATTTATGTTGTTATTAATCTATTAATTGATATCCTTTATGGGATTATTGATCCGAGAGTGAGGTATAAATAATGAGAAAATTTAGCTCTTTTATCTCTCAAAAAGGATTTCTTTTTAAACTGGGATTATTCATTTGTGCATTTTGGATTCTCGTTGTTATTTTTGCACCATTAATCGCTACACATAGTACAACTGTACAAGATTTATCCATTCGATACCAACCACCGAGCTTTTCACATTTCTTTGGAACCGATGAGTTGGGGCGTGATGTATTCTCACGTGTTATGTATGGTTCTAGAATTTCTTTATCAGCAGGTATTATTACCGTGATAATTGCCTTTTCTTTTGGTATTTTCTATGGGGGAATAGCAGGATATAAAGGTGGGAAAGTAGACGAAATAATGATGCGTTTCTCAGAGCTTATTATGGCATTTCCACCACTTATTTTAGCGATGGTAATTGCAGCTGCACTTGGTCCAAGTATCATAAACTCAGTAATTGCAATGGCCATTATATGGTGGCCAAATTATGCAAGGTTAATGCGTTCAATGGTTATCTCCTTAAAAGAAAGCGAGTATGTTACTGCTTCTCGCGTGATGGGTGCTTCACATGTTCGAGTTCTATTTTTAGAAATTTTACCGAATAGCTTTGGTCCCTTATTGGTTATGGCAACACTTGACCTAGGAAATGCAATCTTGATGTTTTCTGGATTAAGCTTCCTTGGACTAGGAACACAGCCGCCTACACCCGAGTGGGGTTCAATGGTATCAGATGGGGCAAAAGTTATTCAAAATTGGTGGGTATCTACCTTCCCAGGGTTAGCTATTTTCTCAATATCTATAGGTGCTAACTTTGTAGGGGATGGTCTACGAGATTTCCTGGATCCAAAACTCCAAAAAGAATAGGTGGTAAAATGAAATGGAAAAAATTAATATTAATCAAGTCGAGCCCATTGGCATGCCGATTTATGAAATGAAGAAACTTTTTACAAAAAAAGGGAATTTTCAAGAAGTGAGCATGAGTGTTATTTCTCTTACACCTGGCGAACGAATTCCTACTGAAGGCATGAGCTGTCATGATGAAGATGAGTTTTCTTATATTTTCAGTGGGGAAATAGAAACATACAGTAATGGTGAATACAGTGTAGAAAAGGCTGGAGATGCAACACTAATCCCCGCTGGCGAAGAGCACTGGTGCGTTAATAATAGCAGTGAACCATGTATGCTCGTTTGCTTTATGGTGAAAAAAGCTGAATAATAATTTGCGCTTTCTCATCCGAAATTATCCAGTAAGATATTCAACAAATCTAAATTTGTAAAGAAGATTAAAATTTAAAATCGTCTAAGTAAAATAATATGTATGCCCAGTATGTGTATGAACTATAAAAGTCCCTTGTCCCCGCAACTGCTTTCGATAAATGAAGCTGTCTCACTTGAAATCATTGAGACAGCTTCATTAAATTAATTAAACCCCATTAAATCCTTTACCTTTTTTGTATTTTCCACAGATGTCAGCATTTCTAATAAGCTGAATGCAACGTCGAATGCAGTACCGGGATTTGAGGAGGTAATTATATGTTCAGTTTGAACAATTCGTTCGTTGACGATGTCTGCACCATAGGATTGTAGCTGTGCTATTCGTTTACTTGTTGGGTGATTATAAGTAGTAGCTTTTCGATTTTGTAGTATGCCGCTATGACCTAAAATGAGGGAAGCTACACAAATCGTTGCAATCGGTTTTTGTTGTTCATCGAAATGACGAATGACAGCCTGGAACTCCTCGCTAAAAGCATCTTCATAAAATCCAGCTTCCTCAAAACCACCAGGAATCGCAAGTGCATCAAAATCCTCCAATGAAATTTCATGAAGTAATTTTTCGGGGGCTACGTTAAAATTCCATGTACATTGCAGTTGCTGATGTAATCCTACAGTCATTACTTCTGTTGTACCGTCTCCCTCCCATTTATTCCAGCCAAGTACATCTGTAAAAACACTCGCTTCAACAGCCTCAAAACCATTTGCTAATAGTAATAATATTTTTTTCATGTTGTAATCGCCTCCTTTATAAGTTTAATTGTAGTGAATAAAGCTATATAATGACAGAACCTGTATAATGTAATTCGAATGAATTGCTTTATAATAAAAGGAATTTTATTAAATCTAGTTTATAAAAAAAGGTGGATATTTATGGATCAAATAGATCGTGAAATTTTACAGCAATTGCAACGAAATGCAAAAATGTCGATGAAGGAATTAGCAGCGACGGTTCATTTATCGTCTCCAGCTGTTATTGAACGTGTAAGAAAACTGGAAGAGCAAGGAGTTATTGAAGGTTACGGTGCTAGGGTTAATTTAAAAAAGATCAATCGTGACATTCAAGCCATTATACTATTTAAATCAATTGATTGTAAAAGTCTTTCTAATTTTTGCAACGCACATCCCGACGTCCTTGAATGCTATCGTGTAGCAGGTGAAATTAGTTATATTGTAAAAATTGCGACCAATTCAGTCGAAACATTAGAGCAGTTTATCGATGATGCAATGCCTTATGGAACGCCATCAACGAATATTGTGCTTTCTTCAAATAAAAAATCCGTCATTGTGCCTTTTTCTGATCGAAATTTAGACTAATTGAGTCCGGAACTGCTCCGGTAGTCGAAAATCTGGTCAGGTGATGTAAAGCTAGACATTCAAAAATTTCAAGAATGTCTAGCTTTTTTAATTTCCTTTTGTATTTGGGCTAGAGTACAATTACTGTAAGGATTTGTATGATCAAAGGGTGTAGTAAAAGATGATATGCAAACTCTTTATCAAAACAAAAAGTAGGGGAGAAAATTGAATATGTTACTTAATAAAAGTTTACTTAAAGAAATTGAATTAAAAGAAATACTAACAGACATAAACAGCGGAAATAAAACATGGCAGCAAGAGGATCAAACACATATCATACAGTCAATGATGCTACATATTGGATCATTAGATAGTGAACTGAGAGATGACTTAATATATGGGTCGTTTTACGAATTAATTTTAGAAAAAAACGTACTTGAACATTCACTTTTAACGGATCTTCTAGATTATAGTCTGAAAGACCTGCTTTTTAACGGTATTACTGAAAGAGAATCAGATTTAGTTTTTACTCGAACATTTACGTCGCTTCTTATCGCACTTATTTTACATAGGGATCATGAAGACGATTTTTTATCTGAGGACAAAATAAATGATTGTAAAGAGCAATTACTAGCTTATTTATCAGCAGAAACGGATGTAAGAGGCTACGTGCCAGGTAAAGGATGGGCTCATAGTGTTGCCCATATGGCTGATGCAATCGATGAATTGGTGAAAAATCCAAAATTAAATAAGGATTCTTATATCGAAATTGTAAGCGCATTATGGAACGCCGTTTTGCAAGAAAATTATGCTTTCATTCACAATGAAGATGAACGGATATTAGTTCCTATTTTCACAATGCTTGAGCAAGGTTTAGAGGAGCAAGAGATCATAAAATTATTGCAAGAGCTACCTATAACTTTAATGGGAAGAAAGGAACAGCTCGATGTACAGCACCACAGAATTTTACTGTTTAACTGTAAAGCCTTTTTAAAAAGCTTTTACATTAAAACAAATGGAAAGCCTAAGTTCGTAGCTCTTCATAATGGCATCGAGGCATGTCTCGATGAAATTGTAAGGAAATAATTACCGATATTAGTACTTTGAAATTATTGACAGCCGAAATTAAGTTTGTTAAGATGAGTGACAATAAAAGCATACAAATTCGTTGATGAGAAAGAGTAGTGTTTCATTTTGTTCTACAGAGAGCCGACATATTGGTGGAAGTCGGTGTGCAAGTGTTACATGAAAATCCTCTCTGAGAAGATTAGCTGAACATAGTAGGCTGATCCGGGTGTCTACCGTTAAAAAGAACACGTATGATTGTACGTTGCTGAGTGCTATTGAACGATGCTTCAATAGAATTAGGGTGGTATTCGCGGTTAACCCCGTCCCTTACTTGGGACGGGGTTTTTTGTATGCCTTTTATACAAAATTAATTGTATAGGAGGAACTAATATGCATGCAGAACAAAAGAAGGAAACAACGGTTGAACGAGAAACACGGATTCGAGCATTGTGGGAGCAAGAAGGCACGTTTGCAACATCCGTGACGAATCGTGTTGGACAGCAGCCATTTGTATTTTATGAAGGACCGCCAACAGCAAATGGTTTACCACACGTAGGTCACGCATTTGGCAGAACGATTAAAGATGTCGTGGCTCGTTATAAAACGATGCAAGGCTATTTAGTGGAACGTAAAGCTGGTTGGGATACACATGGCTTGCCTGTAGAATTGGGCGTAGAAAAAAAGCTAGGCATCTCTGGCAAGCAAGAAATTGAGAAATATGGTGTTGAACAATTTATACAGGAGTGTAAGGGAAGTGTCTTTACTTATGAGAAGAAGTGGCGCTCTTTTACAGAGCAGCTCGGCTATTGGATTGACATGGATGATCCCTATTTAACGCTAAGTAACAATTACATTGAGTCCGTTTGGAATATTTTAAGTCATGTGCATAAGGAAAAGCTTTTATATAGGGGGCACCGCGTTTCACCTTATTGCCCTAGCTGTCAAACATCATTAAGCTCTCATGAGGTTGCGCAGGGCTATAAGGATGTCAAAGATTTATCTGTCACAGCAATGTTTAAGCTGAAGGACAAAGAGGAGTATTTTCTTGGCTGGACAACGACACCATGGACATTACCTGCTAATGTTGCCTTGGCGATGAATCCTGAGCTCGTGTATGTTCGAGTGAAGCAGCACGATAAAGTATATATATTGGCAAAATCATTAGTGGAAAAGGTTTTTACTGAACCCGTTGAAATATTGAGTGAGCATAATGGGCATGAATTTGAAGGTGTATCGTACAGTCCACCTTTTTCATACGTAACCGTTGATAAAGGTCATGTCGTTGTGCTGGCCGATTATGTCACAGAGCATAGTGGAACTGGAATTGTTCATATCGCTCCTGCGTATGGGGAGGACGATTATAAAACGGTTCAGCAAAATGGGTTATCGTTTGTCAATGTTGTTGATTTGAAAGGCTGTTATACAGAAGAGGTTCCAGAGCTTGTCGGTAAGTTTGTGAAAGATTGTGATGTCGATATTATAAAAATGCTCGCTAAAAAAGATCTATTGTTTGATAAGGAAAAGTATGAGCATAGCTATCCTCATTGCTGGCGTTGTGATTCACCTTTACTTTACTACGCGACTGATAGCTGGTTTATCAACATGTCTGCATTGAAAGATGAGCTTTTGCAAAATAATGATCAAGTTACATGGTATCCAGAGCACATTAAACACGGTAGATTTGGTAATTTCTTAGAAAATCTGGTGGACTGGAATATTAGCCGAAATCGCTATTGGGGAACGCCACTCAATGTGTGGGTTTGTAAGGATTGCGGTCATGAAGAGGCACCAAATAGTATTGCTGCCTTAAAAGAGTTAGCGAAAGGTACTTTAACTGACATCGAACTTCACAAACCGTATATTGATGAGGTTGTGTGTACTTGTCCAACATGTACGGGCGACATGGAACGCACACCTGAAGTGATTGATGTATGGTTTGATAGTGGTTCAATGCCATTTGCTCAGCATCATTATCCTTTTGGTAATCAGGATACATTTAACAATCAATTCCCTGCCGATGTTGTCATCGAAGGTATCGACCAGACACGAGGCTTTTTCTATAGTTTATTAGCCGTATCGACATTATTTACTGGCAAGGCACCTTATAAAAATGTACTTTCTTTAGGGCATGTTTTAGATGAGCAAGGACAAAAAATGTCGAAAAGTAAAGGCAATGCATTAGAGCCAGTTGAACTAATTCAGCAGTACGGAGCAGACGCTTTAAGATGGGCATTTTTAGTCGACAGTTCTCCTTGGAATCCTAAACGCTTTTCAAAGAAAATTGTGATGGATGCGAAATCAAAGCTCGTCGATACGCTAGATAATACGTTCAAATTTTATCAGCTTTATGCAGAAATAGATGGTTTCCAATACGATGCTAATAAGACTGGTACCCGTACAAAACTAGATCATTGGATATTATCTCGATTACATCATACGATTCAGCTAGTGACAAAATCTATGGACGATTATCAATTTACACAAGCAACACGTGAAATCGGTAAGCTTGTGGAGGAGCTAAGTAACTGGTATATCCGTCGCTCAAGAGCAAGATTTTGGGCTAACGGATTGTCAGAAGATAAACGAGGCGCCTATAGTACACTGTATGAGTTACTAACGACAATTTGTCAATTACTAGCACCTTTCACGCCATTTATCGCAGATGATTTATATCAACAATTATGCGGAAATAGCGTACATTTGCAAAACTACCCAACATTCAATGAAGCGCTCGTGAATACGAAGCTTGAAAAAGAGATGGCGAATGTTTTAACAATTGTAGAACTAGGCCGTAGCATTCGTAATAGTCAAGGCATTAAAGTTAAGCAACCTTTCAGTGAAATGATTGTCTCTGTTGAAGGTAAGCTAACCGATTATCAACCATATAGCGATCTTGTGAAAGATGAATTAAACATAAAAGAATGTCTTTGGACAAATGATTTCTCTGCATATGAAACGGTTCATTATAAACTTAATTTTAAAACAGCAGGTGCAGCATTTGGAGCAAAAGTGAACAAAGTAAAAGATTACGTAGTGAATTTAAGTGATGAGGAGAAAAATTTATTACAACAAACAGGTTCAGTTGCGTTAACGATTGATGGGGAACAGCTAACATTGCTAAAAGCGCACGTGTTAACAGAATCCGTTGTAAAGGACCAGTACATCTTAGCCGAAGAAGCTTCTTGTCGAGTCCTTTTGAATGTTCAGCTGACAACTAGCCTACTTGAGGAAGGGCAAATTAGGGAACTCATTCGCACAATCCAAGATACACGCAAAAAATGGCAACTTCCTGTTGAGCAGTATATATCGATTTCGATTGCTGGAAGTGCTAAAGTAAAAACGATCATCCTGCAGCACGAAGCATTATTAAGGGCAAATGTGTTGTTACATGATATTCATTATGTGAGTGTCGATCGTAGTGAACGGAATATAGAGACAGCAATGTTTGATGAAAAAGTTTCTGTTTATTTTAAGTTGTAAATGCTCGGGTAGGCAGAAGAAGTGATCAGGTAAGCCCTGGAACTGCTCGGGTAGACAGAAGAAGTGATCAGGTAAGCCCTGGAACTGCTCGGGTAGACAGAAGAAGTGATCAGGTAAGCCCGGAAACTGCTCAGGAGTCACCAGAAAAAGCATAGAACGACGCAAAAAACGCTAAGGCACAAGTATAAATGGTCAAGGATTAAAGTAATGCACAAAATAGATCAGTACCACTAAATACAATGCGCAACAAAAGAGCTGAACTAATTTTGACATTAGTTCAGCTCTTTTTTGTGTATAAAGATATGGTCTGAAAATATTTAACAAAGTATAGTATATACGAATTTTTCTATATGTTGTTAAACTAACGCCACTGTAAGTTTAAGTACATTCATCCACAAATTCATATATTTTACTAAGAACATTCAGTTCACTTATTATTGGAAAGCATCTTCGTTAGTAAAAAAGCTTCTCCAATCATTGTGCCTCCCTATATAAGATAAATAAAGGTTTACGAATCCTACAAAATTTACGAGATGAAAAATCCAACTATATAATGACTAACAAAAATGGCAACATAAATTAAAGTAATATAAGGTTGATAATCAATATAAAATTCTTTATGTGTTAACCTAAATTTATGGGGAATTAAAACCCAACTTATATAGTCAATTATTATTGAAAGTGTTGTCCATTGGATAACGGTATAAAGCATAAACTCTTTTACATTATTTGTATCAATTCCTTTGCTATATAGCCAAAGAAAAATTGGAAATATTAAAACATTGTAAAGAACCTGATAGGGTCTAGATTTAACATAAACTGGTGATTTTAAAAAAGTTGTACCTGCCTGTTTCGCATTTTGAACACCAAAAAATTTATTGGTGATTAACATATGTATAAAAACTACTAAAGTTGCGACTGAATAAGCAAGTAACATCCATAAAAAAGACATACCTAAATTATTAAACAATTAACTTCACCTAACTTTCATAATATAATATTTATACCAATTTATTGAATTATCCTATAAAATAAAGTGGCTGTAAATGTAATATTCGGAAAAGTATATCTATTACTTCGATGACTTAACGATGTGGTGTGAACTTTATTAAGGGAAATCATTATTCGACTATATTGCACCGTTACGGATAGATACTATATTTTTATTCAATATACTCAAGCTATATCTTTAAAAACAAACAAAAGCTGAACTAATATCAAAAATAGTTCAGCTAAATTGCATATTATAATGTTGTAGATTATATATAGGAACTTGAAATATTAAGTGCAATTTTTTTGTTAAAGGTTATAGTATTCCACTAAAAAGATAGAGAGCGGTTGCCCAAATAAAAATAGCTGAGCATTTATTAAAAATATTCATAAGTTTCCCAGAGCTATCAAGTCTTTTCAACGATGCACCAGCAATAATAAGACCGAAAAACCACAACCAAGAAATTAAAACACATGCAGCCGTGAACAATATTTGCTCCGTGCCACTATATTTTAAAGCACTCGTTCCAATAACACCAATTGTATCTAAAATGGCATGTGGATTTAAGAGAGATACAGACAGTGCGAAAAAAATTTGTTTTTTTACAGGTAGTGCTTCGTTATTAGTAGCAGTTGCCGGATTAGAACGCCAAATTGTATAGCCCATATAAAGAAGGAAAAGTATACCAACACTCATTAACGTGATCCGTAACCACTCAAATTGCAACACTATTATAGATAAACCAAATACCGCAAGTAGTATTAGAAGCGTATCACAAATTGCAGCTGTTATGCCTGCGGGTAAAGCACGAACTAGATGTGGCTGTGTTGCACCTTGAGAAAAGACAAAGACATTTTGTACGCCTAAAGGCAAAATAAGTCCAAACGCTAAAATCATTCCATGAAGAAATGCTTCCAATGATATTCCCTCCTTTCACTAACTATTCTAGATGTGTTATAACTAAAAGAAAACGACCAATTGGATGGTTTTTTATCCATCCAATTTTATCTTCTTTCAGCGGGTACCTAAACATCCGTCGGAGGCATAATTGATATGTTTGAGGTGAAACGAATGAACTGGCAACCTAAAAAACAAGGTGAAATGACATTACAGCAACAAATTGTGACTTGGATTACTGAGCATATAGAACGGGGAGATTGGGTGGCAGGAACAAAACTACCGACACAAAGACAGCTAGCGATGCAGTTTGGGGTTAATCGCAGTACTGTTCAGCAGGCGTTAGAGGAGTTAAAAGCAGCAGGAATATTGGAATCGAAGGTAGGCTCTGGTATATTTGTAGCTCAAAACTCTTGGCATTCCTTAATTACACAATCACAGCCAAATTGGCAATCCTTTATTGACACAAGCTTACATAAGCCCAATTATCATACCATTCAATTAATCAATGAATACGAGCAGCGCGATGATGTCATTCGATTAGGTACTGGGGAACTAGCACCAAGTTTATTACCGACAGCTGAAATTGAAGTATCATTGAAAGAGCTCTCTTTGCAGCCGAAAACTCTAGGCTATTCATCACCGCAGGGAAGCGTTAAACTTCGAGAAGCAATTTGTGTTTACGTTAAAAAAAGGGGCATTCATACAAATCCCCAAAATGTTTGTATTGTCTCTGGTGCACTACAGGCATTGCAGCTTATAGCAGTTGGACTGCTTGAACAAGGGTCTATTGTATTTCAGGAACAGACATCTTATTTAAATTCAGTTCATCCTTTTCAGTCTGTAGGTATGCAAATGCTGTCTATCCATCGTGATGAACAGCTTGCACAAACATTAGCTCAACGAAAAAGAAAAAGGCAGGCTGTATTTTATGCTGTCCCTACGTTAAACAATCCGACAGGAGGCGTGTGGACAACGTTTGAAAAAGAGCAGCTTTATGAAGCGTGTAAAGCGTCTCGCATTCCCATCATTGAGGATGATGTGTATCATGAACTGCTCTTTGAAGCGGCAACTTACCCAATAAAATCAATGGATGAAAGCGGACAAGTCCTTTACATTGGAAGTGTTTCGAAAACATTAAGTCCTGGGCTTAGAATCGGCTGGTTAATCGGTCCAACAACCGTTATTGAGCGATTGGCGGATATAAAAATGCAAACAGATTATGGATCAAGCGCCATCTCGCAGGAAATTGTGCTGCATTGGTTGCAGTCTGGAAAGTATGAAAAGCATATCGTCGGCTTACGCCAAAAATTACGGCAAAGAGCAGATTATGTAGATACGATATTACAAGAAAAATTCTATGATATTGCGGAGTGGAGTAAGCCAAAAGGAGGCTTTTATATTTGGCTAAAGTTTCATGAGCCCATTGTTGATAAAGAGTTGTTTACTAAGCTTTTGCATCGACAAGTCCTTATTAATCCAGGCTATATCTATGACCCGCAAGATACCCAGCATATTCGATTATCATATGCTTATGCGACAGAGTCAGAATTAAAGGTTGGCTTAGAAATATTATATGAATGCGTAGTTGAAACGGTAGTAAAACGACATTAAGAACAAAAACATCACACCTTTAGGGGTGTGATGTTTTTAATTACTTTTTCAAACTTATTAAATTGTATTTGAATAATAATGTCATTCCGAGATTCATCAGAAAATGCGCAAGAAAAGGTACTATGATATTGTTTGTTTCAAAATAGATCCATCCGAAAATTAGACTAGGAATGGCGATATTTAGTAACATAATAGGTTTTTTGAAGTATTGAATATGAAATCCTAAGAACAATAAAGTTGTTATGATAATGGCAGCCCATTTGTGTTCAATAAATACAAGAAGTAAATTTTGAATAATTCCTCTAAACAACAATTCTTCAAATAATGCTGCTATAAACATAAAGGAAGAAATAGCCAACAACGAATAGTTTTGATAGCTTTTGTTAGTTTCGTCCATGTAATTCGAGGGAATATACATTGTTAAGATTACGCCAAACAAAAGTAGACCGAATGAAGAGAGAACTATACTCAATACTATCCTAAATGGTTGATCAAATGATAGGAATTTATGTATCGTAAATACATCATAAACGATAAGAGCAAAAATGACTGCCACACAAATGAATGTAAAAGAGGAGAAAACAAAAACAGCGTCTTTTGAGCTAAAGTCCTTCTTTGTCTTTTTTGGTTGATCTTTTATATGCTCCATATCCTTCCTCCTTTTCTTGAAAAATTTAGAACAAAAAATATTTTACCATAATATTGTAGCGGGAAGTATGGCCTTTATTGAAGAGAATTTCTAAGATAGGGACCGAATTTGTTTATCTTCCTTTAATGGGTGTCCAAACATCCGCCGCGGTCGCTTCTCTTTGCACAAAAGACATTTGTTGGCCTAATGCTGGACGGAGTTAAAATGTATAGTCATAAGTTAATTCACATTAAAAGTGAAAATGGTTAATTAATAATTTTAAACAACAAATTAATAATATTTATTTTTGTAATTAAAAAGTTTAACTTTAATTACTTGCATTTTCGATTTCTTGTTGTATAATCAAATCAACTAGAAGGAAGGGATTTCACTATGGCATATCAAGTTATCACAAATTGTCCTGTTTGCAGTAAAACATTGAAAATTACAAAGTTGCAGTGCTCTCATTGTCATACAACGATTGAAAATGAGTTTGAATTATCTAAGCTGGCATCTTTATCAAAGGATCAGCTTCATTTTGTGGAAGTATTTTTAACATGCAGGGGGAATATCAAAGAAGTGGAAAAGGAACTGGGGATATCGTATCCAACGGTTCGAGGCAAGCTAACAGACATTATTTCATCCCTTGGATATGTACAGAGGAAGAAAAATGAAGTAGACGAGAATAAAGTTGTTACCATGTTGGAAAATGGCGAGATCACACCAGAAGAAGCTATTAAGCTTTTAAAAGAAGAATAGGGAGGAATCTATCATGAAAGAGGAAATTGCAAGAGTATTAACAATGGTCCAAGAAGGAAAGATTGATGCACAACAGGGATCAGAGCTGATTCAAGTATTAAAGGAAAAAGAAGAAACAGGTAATGAAGAACCGAATAAATATTTAGATAAAACTTTAAAAGTCCGTGTTGTATCAGCCGAAAATGATAATGTCATGGTCAATTTGCCTATAAAACTTGTCAAGGTAGTATTATTGGCTGGACACAGCATCGCAGCGAGTGTTCCTCAAGCGGAAAAATACGTTAAAGATATAGATATAAACCTTATTATTGAAGCAATTGAAAATGAATTAGATGGCCAAATTGTTGATATTAAATCAGCAAACGGAGATACCGTTTCGGTCATCATTGAATAGTGATTTGCTTATGATGCATGTAAAAGTGAAAACAAAAGGCTTTCGGCTTAATATCCCAATGCCATATGCTATGTTAAACATTGTTATTTCAATTTTGTCATCGAAACTTTTGCAACGAAATTTAAACAAATGGACAAAAGAGCCATTCGAAAGAAAAAAAATAGACTTTACCTTTCCACTTATAGATAAAAACACGCTAAAGCCTATCGTCAAGGAACTGAAAAATTATAAGGGAATCGTGCTAGTAGATGTCAAAGCAAAGGACGGCACTGAGGTTAAAGTTAGACTATAATTGATGATTACCAATGACTAGCATGTTGAAGGAAAAAGTCTTATTTCTTGCTAGCAACTGGGGAAAAATAAATGCTTAAAGATGCAATTTCTATTGCATCTTTTTTACCGTTTTTATTTTAGATTTAGAATAGATACGAGTGATGATATTTATGTTAATTAATTAAAGCCGCTGTTATATACTTTCAGGTAAATAGTGCTTATACATTTCTAATAAATCTGTATGCTCCTTTAATACAGTAATGGTTTTGGAGTTTGGCTTTATAAAAATAACAGAATAATCTTTTTCACCAAGTTCCTTGTTAATTGGAAAAGCTAATTTTTCTTCATCTATTGAAAATTGAGCCTTAACACCAGTTTTATTTCCGCGAGCATCTAATCGTATCCACTTATTAAGGGATTTAAGATATACAGCATTCATAGCGTGGATCGAATATCCTTTTTTTGGGGTGTCAAACAACATTAATCGTTGATAACAGAAACCTGTTGGAATACCTTGCGAACGTAATAATGCTGCTAAAAGGTTTGATTTTGCATAGCAAATACCTTGTTTGTACTTCAATACATCTGATGCATGACAAGTAACTTTTTCTCCTTGAATATCCCAAGAATGTGATATTTCATCACGAACAAATTCAAAAGCAATCTTCGCTTTTTCAACATCTGTATGAGTTGAGTTAAATAGTTCCTCAATTTAATAATCGGGTTTGAGTAATCAACCACAGCTAATTCAAGTAAGTAATCCCCTAAATCCTCAGATTCAAAAATAAATTCCATAAACCATTACACTCCTTTGCATTTTTATTTAAAGATAGGTATTATTATACAGTAAATTCAGAATATTCATATATATATATTTTTAACGTAGATGCAAACCTCTATTTAGGGGTTAGATGTTTTTTAAAGGAATTTTAAGGAAAAAATCGAATAATAATTAAGAATTTAAAATTCGAAAAGGTGGTCGATGATTATGTTAACGAAATATCGCTCCAATACATATATCCTGGAATTGGTGAAGGCAAGTAAAATGTTAGCCCAAAGAAATAGTTTCGAATATTCTTGTTCGGATGAGGCTGGAAGATTGCTATCTGTGCTTGTCGGTCAAATCACACACGGAAAAATTCTTGAAGTTGGGACTGGCTATGGCGTAGGCAGTGCTTGGATTCTTTCCACCATTGCACCAAACGTACAGTTTTACTCAGTGGATCATGCAAAGGAAAAAATCGAGGCTGCTGCTCAAACAATTTGTCATGAGCAAGCAGAATTTATAGTTGGTGATTGGAAAGAGGCTATAGCAAAAGGTCCTTTTCAATTTATTTTTGCTGACGCAGCAGCGGCTAAAACGATTGAAGGAGTAGAGCTATTGGATGCATTAGCAGTTGGAGGTATGTTAGTGATGGACGATTTTACGCCAGAAGAACATTTTCCGGAAGAATGGAGAGGGAAACCTGATGAAGTCAGGGAATTTTGGTTAAATCATACGAAATTGAGAGCCACAGAGATTTATTTAACATCAACATCTTCTGCAATCCTTGTAACCAAGCTAAATGGAAAAGAATAATCAAAGTAAAGAACTCATACATATGTAAATAACGAGTTTTTTTAAAGAGGTGAATAATTGGAGAACATGCCAGAGGGTTATTCTTATGTTCCACAGCCAATTCGGAAAGATGGTGCAGGTGGGGTGGATAAAGGACCAAGAGATATTATGAGGGATTTGGAAAATCCTGATATGCTTGTCCCACCAAAAACGGATGCTGGGCTTGTACCAAATTTAAAATTTTCATTTTCTGATACGCATATGGTTTTAAAACATGGTGGTTGGTCTCGAGAAATTACTGCTCGCGATCTGCCAATTGCTACGACATTGGCAGGTGTCAATATGAGTTTGACACCTGGTGGGGTACGTGAGTTACATTGGCATCAACAGGCAGAATGGTCGTATATGCTTCTTGGTCATGCACGCATTACAGCGGTCGATCAAAATGGTCGTAATTTTATTGCCGATGTAGGGCCGGGGGATTTATGGTATTTTCCACCGGGGATTCCTCATTCCATACAGGGTCTTGAAGATGGCTGTGAATTTTTACTAGTGTTTGACGATGGGCATTTTTCAGATCTTAGTACATTTTCAATATCTGATTGGTTTGCCCATACTCCTAAAGATGTGCTGTCCTCTAATTTTGGTGTTCCGATGAGCGCTTTTCAACATATTCCAAAAGAACAAGTCTATATTTATCAAGATAAGGTTCCGGGAACTCTTGACACACAAAAAGTGCAATCTCCATATGGTACAGTTCCTCAAACCTTCAAGCATCGTCTGCTTGCACAAACTCCTATTAAAACCCCCGGTGGCAGTGTCAGAATTGTGGATTCGACAAACTTTCCTATTTCTAAAAATATCGCAGCAGCACTTGTCGAGATTAAACCTGGTGCTATGAGAGAACTGCATTGGCACCCGAATAATGACGAATGGCAATATTACCTACAAGGGAGAGGGCGTATGACAGTATTTACAGCTAATGGTGTGGCGAGAACATTCGATTATCGTGCAGGAGATGTTGGATACGTGCCGTTTGCAAATGGACACTACATTGAGAATACCGGTACGGAGACATTATGGTTCCTTGAAATGTTTAAAAGTGATAGGTTTCAAGATGTTTCATTAAATCAATGGATGGCTCTTACTCCAGCTGAGCTGGTACAAAGCAATTTAAATATTGGCCCGGAACTTCTACATGTATTAAGAAAGGAAAAGTGGCCGGTCGTGAAATATCCTGGGTTTTCGTATTATCCAAAGTGAGTAAATAGAAAAGCAGGTGAGAAAAATCTCACCTGCTTATTTTAATATTGATATTTATTTCTAGTAGTAAGCAGTATACCGATTGCTGGAACAGTACAAATAAGCATTGCTGCAAATGATAGTCCAGGAGAAATTTCGTATAGATAGCCGCCTAAAAATGTAAGGATAGCTGTACTTAATCCCATTGCTAATGCAGAGTAAAGGCCTTGTGCATTTGGAATTTGCTCCTTCGGCAATACTTTTGTTAAATAGCTGATAAAAGCGTAATGCGCGAGAGCAAAAGATAATGCATGTAATGTTTGAGAAGCGATAAATACCCAGACATTCGGGAATAGGTAAATAAGTAGCCAACGTAATGATGAACCACTTGCTGCTAAAAGTAATAAAGAAGATGAGCGCCATTTTTTAAATAGTGTATCAGCCTTCATAAAGTATAAGATTTCGCAAATAACGGCGATGTTAATAATCATGCCCATGTAGAATGGGTCGACATGTAAATCACCTAAATATATATAGCCGTAGCTGTAATAAGAAGCGTGAGCGCCTTGTAATAAAATAACGATTAATAAAACAATAGGGAAGCCTTTAATAGACCATAATGTTTTCATCGACAATGATTTTGCACGTTGTTCTTTCGTCGGTACAACGAGTAACTCTTGTGGAGTAGCCATTTGTTGCATCAACAGCATACCAATCAGGCCGACCACCATACTCCAAAAAATAATGTCATTGCCAAATGCACCTGTCAGCATACTAATGATTAATACTGCAATGACAAAGCCAAGGGAACCATAAGAGCGGCTTTTACCATAGTGTACATTTCCATGCTGTACGAGCGTTGCCGCGCTACTTTCAACGGCAGGTAGCAGTGCTGGATAGAAAACGCTAAATAAAAGGGTAACAATAAGAAGCGAGATAAAGCTCGTGCTTAGTAAGTAAAATAAAGTTGTGATGAGGGCACCTATTGCTAGAATGCTAGTGAGTCGTTTGTTATTCACATATTTTGCAAGCGTCGGGAAGAAAAATAGATTTGATGTTGCTCGTGCTAAAAGACCACAGCCCATTACGACACTAGCCTGTGAAACTGTAAGATGTTTGGCATCTACAAGCCAACCAGTCCAGTAAGGTAAGAAAATACCCCATGTAAAGAAAAATGCAAAGAAATTTTGAGAAAGCCATCGTTGATTGTTCATAAATATTCCGTACCTCCAATTTAACTATGTTGAATAATAGCACGTTCATCGTTACAATAATGTGAGATATCTCACATTATTTCGGAGGAGAGATTAAAAAATGCAAATACTGACAGCTGAGGAACGATCATATTATCTAGATAAATTTCCAATAGATGATTTTTTTTCTTTTGAAATTGATCCATTTCTAGAAATATGTAAGTTTGACAAAGGTGAATGGATTTTTCAAGAAGGGTCATTTCCAGATACGCTATACTACATGATCGAAGGAAAGGCGAAGCTATACATGACACATAAAAATGGCAAGGTCTCGCTTATCGATTACTTGGAGGCACCACTTTTTATGGGGGAAATTGAGTTACTTAATGAGGCAAGATATACGAAGGGGATTCAGACAGTAACCGAGACGATTTGTTTTTCGATTAAACAGTCCTGCAAAGCAAAGTTACTCACGGATGTACTATTTTTACGTAAACTTTGTTTGTTTTTAGGGGAAAAGGCGTTCAAAATGACGTCAAAATATACACAAAATCAAGCATTTCCACTTGAAAATCGACTTGCTGCATTTATTCAATTTTCTTCAGATCAAGGAGTCTATAAAGAAAAGCATACTGAAATCTGTGAATATTTAGGGGTTTCCTATCGACATTTATTATATGTACTTGCACAATTTTGTGAAGAAAAAATTTTAGAGAAGAAAAAGAATGGCTATCACATTATTAATGAAAAGCGTCTTTCCGAATTAGCACAGGAAATACTGTGAGGAATACTAAAGCTTATTGTATTCACTTTTTTTAACTAACCAGCGTGCTATCTCCTTGCCGCTATGGTAAAAGTTAGCCTCATTGACTCTTCGGTTTTGTACGGAGATAGCTAGGGTTTCTTCTATAACGCCAAAAGGTATAACCATTAAACATTGGTGTGTGTCGGGTGGGATCTTTTTGTGCTTTACCTCAGTTTCAATGTGAGCTTTAGCAGATTTTTGTGCATTTTGGAATGGACGAGTAAGTAATTCTCCTTGTTTCAATGTTGTGCTTGGTGAATAATAATTACCTTTCATTCAACATGCCCCCTTTGTCGTTAGTTTTATTGTACAAGACATGCGGTGGAAAAAGTCTTCATTTACATGGCTTTAACGAAAACTTAAAGGTTAGTCATTTGATTTTTAATATGTAACCGTATTCATGCCATTTACGAATAGAAATCATAGAAAACTTGTATGATTTCAAGAGAAAAACTCGTACTCAAACTATTGTGAATTTTCCTAACACAACGTATTATTGTAAGTAGATTTAACGTGAAGGGCTTCACATAGTCACGTAATCGTGAGGAGGAATTTTTAATGAGTGCAATTCGAGTAGGTATTGTAGGTTATGGAAATTTAGGGCGCGGTGTAGAGTTTGCTATTTCACAAAATCCAGATATGGAATTAGTAGCGGTATTCACACGTCGCGATCCTTCAACTGTAAACATTGCAAGTAATGCAAGCGTATATTTAGTGGATGATGCTGAAAAATTCCAAAATGACATTGATGTAATGATTTTATGTGGTGGCTCAGCAACAGATTTACCAGAGCAAGGACCACACTTTGCACAATGGTTTAATACAATTGATAGCTTTGATACTCATGCGAAAATTCCTGAGTTTTTCGAGGTTGTAGATGCTGCGGCACAAAAATCTGGTAAAGTATCCGTCATTTCAGTTGGCTGGGATCCAGGTTTATTCTCTTTAAATCGTATACTCGGGGAGACAGTTCTACCAGTAGGCACAACTTATACTTTCTGGGGAGACGGTTTAAGTCAAGGTCACTCAGATGCAGTGCGTCGCATTGAAGGCGTTAAAAATGCAGTACAATACACATTACCAATTCAAGAGGCTGTAGACCGTGTTCGCAACGGTGAAAATCCTGAGCTGACAACTCGTGAAAAACATGCACGTGAATGCTGGGTTGTTCTTGAGGAAGGTGCAGATGCTGCGAAAGTTGAGCAAGAAATCGTGACGATGCCAAACTACTTTGATGAGTATGACACAACAGTAAACTTTATTTCTGAAGAAGAATTTAAAGCAAACCACACAGGCATGCCACATGGTGGATTCGTTATTCGTAGTGGGGAAAGCGGCGCTAACGAAAAACAAATTCTAGAATTCTCATTAAAACTTGAAAGTAATCCAAACTTCACGTCTAGTGTTCTAGTAGCATTTGCACGTGCAGCTCATCGCTTAAACCAAGCTGGAGACAAAGGTGCTAAAACAGTATTCGATATCCCATTCGGTCTTTTATCACCAAAATCAGCAGCTGAATTACGTAAAGGACTTTTATAATTTTAACCTATTAAACTACCCGATTATCATATAGTTGATAATCGGGTTTTTTCATTTTAAGAAGTCAATTATGTTAAATAAATGCTGTTTTCTCAAAGATTGTTGTTATAAAACATAAAGACAGCATGAAAAAACACACGTAGTAGTGTGGTTTTGAATTTTATAGTTATTGATGATTCATTCTAAAATAGATATTTTCCAGAAAGGTAGCGAATGTTCCATTATATAATCTACTTCTTTTCCATTATCCAAAAATTTGAGTGCTAAAGCTCCTAAGACTTAATTTCTACAGCTTCATAAAGATTCCCTTTAGTTAAAGAGACTTGATTTCCAGCATCCCCAACAAATATATTCAGTTTCGGAATATAAAAAAACAGAGCTAAATGTCTACACATTTTTGTAGATTAACTCTGTTTTTCCGATCCCATTTATCAACTAACTATTTTTGATTATTGTATTTATATGAATCTATTACATTTCCGTTTTTCCCTATATCAAAACGCATCACTAAATTTCCGTTTTCACGATAATACCAAATTTCTTTTCCTTTCACTCGATCTTCTGGTATACCACCAGCATAAAATGAATGCTACCCATCTTGTTTTAATTAGCTTTCGGCAATACCGTAAGCAAGTAATACAATATACCCGATGATACAGATTGCAATAATGTTAAGTATTATTAGTAGCCATTTTAATAAACCTTTTTTTGCTTTGAATCCTAAAAAAGCTCCTAATAATGGGAACAAAAACATTGAAAGAATATATGGTTTACCTAATGCTCCTAACGACACTCCACTCCACATTGTAAAAAACATAACAACGAAGATTACTAAAGTAGTAAGTGAAAGAACACTATATTTATTAATTTGGGTTCACCTCCCCAGAAGTTGGTTGTTATTCCTAATTTATTATATTCAAACCTTTATATAATGACCGTTTAATTCCTTTTATGTCATTAAAGTATCACAATATTACTTTTTGGCTTAAAAGCAACAAAGTTTATGAAAACAGCCTAAATAAAATATAGTATATGGTAAACTGTCAATAATTTGGCTCATCACCACAAGCTAGGATGACAAGATTAACGACTGGCATAATCGCTAAAAAGATAAATGCCCGAAGTGTAGTAGTTTAAGTAACTAAAACTGTAGGTAGTGCAGTTTTAGGAATAATTATTGTAAATCTTGCGAAGAATCCAGATGAAACATTACATATTGGCGATAGGTAAAATGGGGCTATGATGGTAAAATAAAGGATGAAGTACCAATTGGAATTACTACGCTTACAATAGAATTAGTTTAGTAATATTTACTAAAGTAGTTGACTATGTAACGTTGCTACTTTGTATAAAAAGGGTAGATAGGGATGGTGTTTTATATGGAAAAAGTAAATTTTTTTAATAGTGAACTATTTCATGAAAATGCTGAGAAAACTTTTTTGATACACGAAAATAAAATAAAAGAATTTCTACCAGAGGCTGATATCCAGCATGTTGGTAGTTCAGCAATTCCTGATAGCCTTACTAAAGGTGATTTAGACATTCAAGTACGTGTTAGTGCTGAACAATTTTCGAAAGCGGTAGAATTATTATCAAATTTATATGAAAGAAATGATGAAAGTGTCAAAACAGATACATTTAGGGCATTTAAAGATGATACAAGTAATCCTCCTTTAGGAGTTCAATTAACTGTAATTGATTCTGAGTTTGATTTCTTTTGGAAATTTAGAGAAATTTTATTGGCAAATAATAAATATCGCGATGCATATGATAAGTTGAAGAAAGAGTACGAAGCCAAATCAATGGAGGACTATAGGGAAGCTAAAGATATCTTTTTCCAAAGACTAATGGAAACTTCTGAGTTTAAGAAATACGATAAGTAATATTTGTCCTAAAACTGATCATTCATCGGATGGAAAGAAACTTGAAAAAAAGTTGGAAACGGTAAAATCAATTTGATAAACTTGGAGAACAAAGCGAAAACTCCTCTCGTGGTTTGACTTAGCAACAATTGCGATACGTGAGTTTTCGCTTTTATTTGATACTTAATTGTAAAATTATTGGATTATACAAGATCAACCCACGTTATTATGATGAGCTCATCATGTAAAAGATTTTAACTCTAAAGACTTGTAACCTTACATAACCAGTTGAATGGGGAGGTTATCACTAAATGACGACAGACATTATTATTCAATCAAAATGTATTCCACCGAGTCCGTCTAATCATTGTATTAGTAGAGCTACATTAATGAGAACATTAAAAAAAAGCCGAGACCATGCTTGCACACTTATTCATAGTGGAGCTGGGTATGGCAAAACAACAATCCTTACACAATTTCTACATGCACAATCATGCAAATTTTCCTGGTATAGTGTGTCGGAGGAAGATGATAATATATTGCCGTTTTTAAGGCATTTATTTTTTAGTATCACACGAATTGTTCCGGGCTTCGGCCAAGAATTTGATGCTTGGAATCAATTATCTCGTTTTCCGAAAATAGAAGAACTAAATCGTTGGTTTAAGCTGTTTGTCAATAGTTTATGTGAAATCGAAGGGCCGATTTTAATTGTCATTGACGATTACCATCTCGTTGACCATGAATTTCATATAAATTATGTGATGGAAAAAATAATTGAGTTTTCACCACCGAATGTTCACTTTATCATCGCCTCTAGAACGATGCCGAATTGGGATATTACGAGGAGATTAAAGCTACAAAAAAAATTACTCGTTCTTACAGAAGGAGAATTAGTCTTTTCCTCAGAGGAGATCGCTGTTTTTTTCGAGGATTATGCAGCAGTGCATTTAACAGAGGATGAAATATCTAAGGTTGTGGAAATTACAGAGGGATGGGCCATTAGTATTTCTTTATTAGCTGAGCAATGGAACAATGAGGCATTAGATCATTGGTTAAATATTTCTACCAATGATCTTTTCACTTATTTATCAGAGGAAGTTTATCTTAAAATGTCTACATTTGAGCAAGAGGTCTTATTAAAGCTGGCGATTTTCCCCACTTTCTCAGAAGAGTTTATTTCACAATTTTATAGTACGGAAATTGCACAGGCGTTAAAAATGTTTGTTCAGCGGCATTTATTTATTCAACCTATCACGAAGGATGGTTTATATCGTTTTCATGCCTTGTTCAGTCGATTTTTAGAGCTAAAGTGGCAACAACAAAATGCTTCACAGTATATTGCATTGCATAAACAAGCTGCATTGTATTATGTAAGACAAAACAATATACAAGCTGTTCTTCATCACGCATTTAAAACGAATGATCAGGATTTTTGTGGGGAGCAATTACAAAATCATGCTGAAAGTCTAGTACGTGCTGGCCAATTTGAGTGGTTATTAGAAAAGATAAACCGATTTACATCTGATAAAAAGTCGGAATATTATAAATTGTATTATTTTGAAGGTGAGTGCCACCGCTATCGTGCTTATTACGAAAAAGCGAAGCAGGCCTATGAACATTGTGCAAACATCGCTAAAAGTAAGAATGATTATCTCTTTATGACAAAAGCGCAGGCAGGTTTAGCACATATTTACCTCGACACAATCCAGCCAGCATTGGCAGAGCCGCATTTAAAAAAGGCTTTAGCGTTAGCGAATCATACTCCTTTAAACGGAGAGGAACTTCTCGAATTGCAACGTCAGTATGCTGAAAATCTAGTGAATTTAGGGAAAGCGAAAGGAGCGCAAATTTTCACCGATGAGGTTGCGTTGACGGAGGAAGTGCTACAAAGAGCAAATGTCGATGTTCGTATATTGTTAAGAACTGGGCAGCTACTAGAAGCAAAGGAATTGCTGACGAAGAGATTGGAATTACCGCCACAGCTTGTCGCGACACATAGAGAGAGTGAGCTGTTAGCATCTTTTGTCTATGCGCTATTAGGGCTGGGAAATGATGCTTGGTATGCCGCTCAGCATGGGATTCGTAGGGGATTACGAGAAAAATCGGTTTTTATTGAGGCTGTTGGCTATATTCGCAAAGCACATGCTTACCTACTAGTGGATTTTCCTGACTTTCAAGGAGCCTGCCAAGCTTATGAGAAAGCTCTTACATTAATGAATACCATTAATATTTCTCGCGTAAAAGCCGAGCCTTACATGGGACTAGCGATTGTCAAACATGCGCAAGGAGATATTATTTCAGCTAAAAAATATATAGCCCTTGGCTTACAGGAAACGGAGCAAGTACAAGACGCTTGGATGACAGCTCTAATATTAATTGCTGAGGTGAAAATCATTCTTTCTCAGCATGAATATGAACGAGCGCGACAATTATTAATGAAGGCACAGCAGTTATTTCACGACTGTGGCGATCAAAATGGTGCGATGCATGTACTATTCTTTCAATCTGTCATTGCCTTCAAAGAAAATAATCCGCAGCAATTCAATTATTATTTTCAGCAGTTTGCACAGTTATGCATTGCAAATGGCTATGACTACTTTTTACAAAGGAAAACTATTCTCGGTCCACCAAATAGGATGATTTTTTATGAGCTTTTACAATTTTGTAGAAAGTGTGATGGGGAAAATGCCGCTATTTTGACGATACGAAGCTATTTTCAAGTGGAAGACAATATCGTTTATCCGCATGAGGAAATGCAGGTGAATTTTTTAGGAAGTATTGATTTAATCAGAAATCATCGAAAGCTTGAGGATAAAGAATGGCAGCGCGATAAATCGAAGGAGCTCTTTGTCTATTTATATTGTCATCGCAATCGTTTTACGCCAAAAGAAGAGATTGCACAGGCATTATGGCCGGAGCGGAATGTTGATTCACTCGATCGAGATTTTAAAGTAGTCTTGAATACGTTATTAAAGGTTCTTGAGCCTAATAGAAATGCACGGCAAGAAAGTTTTTTCATACAGCGTAAAAATAACATGTATCAATTGCAGCATATTCAATTTCTTCAAATTGATGTCGAGCGTTTTCTCTATTTTTATGAATTAGGGATGGAGGAGTTCGATCCACAATTGTCAAATGAATGGTTGTATCTTGCTGAAACGAGCTATACGGATACACTTTATGCTGAAAAAAAGCAGTTAGATTGGCTTATGCAGGATCGTGAAAAGCTGCAGTCATTATATATTGAAGTACTGGAAAGATTAGCACAAAATGCGACGCGACAGCAAAATTATAAGCGAGCTATTTTGTATGCAGAAAGAATGATTCGTGAGGATGCCTTATGGGAAGAAGGCTATCGCTTATTAATGTATAGTTACTATCAATTGCAAAACCGTTCCCTCGCGCTAAAATGGTATGAAAAATGTGTGCAGCAATTAAAAAGAGAACTTAATACAACACCGATGGAATCGACGATGGTGGTTTATGATTTAATAATGAGTTAGTGTATACTATATAATTGGTTATTATTGGGGTATCACCATAACGTGGTGTTGATTTCCGTTCCGACTGGGCGCTTTGTTGCTGACGCTTCGCTTTCGCACAGAGCAAAGCTTCCTGGGGGCGTCAGATGAGCCGCTTCCCTCGCGATGCTCGCTCCAGGATCTCGGGCCAACAGATGTTTTCTGCGCGAAAGCGTAGTGCTAACGAAGCGGCAGCAGCACCGATGTTGGTCACGAAGGCGTTATCACAGGACGTGATGCTTTTAGCCTTCGTTCCTCTTTATCGCTAATCCCCAAGGAGTCGCCCAGTCTCCACTCCAATCAACCGGCTCTTCTAAGAAAAAAGCCATGGCAACTTTTGTTGAGCAATATATATATTAATCAATAATTTTTTCTAATAAAATTGGAGGAACTACTATGTCATTTTGTAAGGTAAGTAAGGCGAATATTTACTATGAAGTGATTGGAACTGGAACACCAATCATAATGCTCCATGGATATTCGCCAGATCATAGACTAATGAAGGGCTGTATGGAACCCGTTTTTGCAGAAAGGGCGGGCTGGAAACGAGTTTATATAGACCTTCCAGGAATGGGCAAAACGACAGACTATGAAAAAATCAATGACTCAGATGAAATGCTAGAGGCCGTAGTAGAACTAATACACACCTTACTACCAAACGAACGTTATTTATTGGTAGGAGAATCTTACGGTGGATATTTAGTCCGAGGAATGATGAGGGAGTTTCATGAACAAATTTTAGGTGCTGCGTTTATTTGTCCGTTGATTATCCCTGATAAAGAAGGTCGAACAGTACCAGAACAAAGTATTGTCTTGTCGGATAAAGAATTTTTATCGACATTAACGAAAGAGGAACTAGAAGACTTTAGATCGCATCTTGTTGTTTTAGATGAATATAATTGTCATCGATATACGAATGAAGTGTTAGCAGGGTGTGAAATCGCAAATATGGAGTTTTTAGAAAAAGTCCAGAAAAATTATCGTTTTTCTTTTGCTGTAGATGAACTTACTTTCGACAAGCCAAGTCTGTTCTTGGTAGGTAAACAAGATTCGATTGTTGGCTATAAGGACGCTTTTGCCATTTTAGATAAATTCCCTAGAGCGGCCTTCACAATTTTAGATATGGCCGGGCATAATTTGCAAATTGAACAAGCGAATTTGTTTAATAGCCTTATGTATGAATGGTTGGATAGGGTAGAGGAATTTGACGATTGAAATACATTTTTTAAAAAGGCTGTTTTCGTAAAGATTGTTGCTCTTTAACTAACGGCACAGTTTAGTTCAATAAAATAAGTGGAATGTTATATTTTGTTAAATGATATAATGTATGTATTACCTTATGGGGGTTTTTGTAGATGAACAAAAATTTAATGTCTTTTTCTATTATTTTCTTAGGATTCTGTATTCTTTTAGGTTCATGGTTTATATCGCAGTCTTTAACATCCGAACAAGTCAATAAAACAAAGGAAAAACAAACAAAGGAAGAACAATTCAGGTATGAGTTAATTTCGCCAAACGATAGTAATATCATTATATTTGATAAGCAAAGTGGGGAGTATTGGAGGAAGTATATTGAACCTAATGAGGGACCAACTGATTGGGAAAATCAAACTTCACCAATTTCTAAATCATTAAATTAAATGCGACTTTTATTGAACTCCCATGAAAGAATTTAATCATCTTTCATTTTCTGTGGTGAAGAGCTTATTATTGTACTAACGTGGCAGTTTAGTGCAACAAGGAGTACCTTCAAAATTATGGGGATTAACAACGCTAAGTGTAAGCCCGTAATCAAATAACGCATATAAATAACCAGGCATCTCCGGTACGATAAATGTATCAATTAGAGGAGGTGCTTCTTTATGTCAACTACCAAACTAACAATTGTCCCTGTGACACTAGATCCGATCACTGCCAACTCTTCATCAACAACTTCACCACAAAACTCTCCTGAGCCGAGCTGCATCATTAAAAAAACTAGTGCTGAAATTTCCTTCTTTAATGGCGTAGATGAGCGCATCATCCAAACGATCCTGAAGGAGTTGAATAATCAATGAAGCAAGATTTTACGAGCGTGCAGAACATCTACATTATTTGCGGTAAGACCGATATGCGTAAAGGTATTGACGGTCTCGCAGCACTCATTAAGGATTCTTTTAAACTTGATCCATATAGTGATTCCATCTTCTTATTTTCTGGAACGAGTAAAAACAGAGAAAAGCCAGTTCATACGACCAATCACATTTGGACGAATCGCATTTTCAGTCGGATTATTATCGATTAGTGAAGCAGGCGCTAAAGCGAATGCCATCTGTTTAAGTTTGGCTGAAACGGCAAAAGCAAACGGCATCGATTTCTATCAATACCTAGTGACGTTAATGACAGAATTGCCAAATTTACCGACTCACCAGCAGCCAGAGATTTTAAATAATTACATGCCTTGGTCGAAAAAAATCCAAGCCACATGTACAAACTAGCCATCTATCCGAAAAAAATTAGGATAGATGGCCATTCGTCGTGTGTACCGAAAAGGTGCGCTTTTTTTTATATTTTGGGCTTACTCTATATCGGAGAAAGTGTAGCGCAAACAATTGATTCTACACAAGATACGTCATTCGTTTTGGATACTTTATATCTATTACCTGATTTACCGCAAGTCTGCATCTTGCATAGCGATCAAGGCTCTATGTACACATCATATGCGTATCAAAAATCAGTCAAAGAAAAAGGAATTACCATAAGCATGTCCCGCAAAGGCACGCCCACTGATAATTCCCCAATTGAAACGTTCTATCTCGACGGAATCTACCGCACGACAAATGCGCATATGATTCAAATCGTCGAAGACTAAATTACCTATAATAACAATATCCGTATTCAAACAAAATTTAACAGCCAGTCCCCCATACCTGAATGAAAACACTGCTATCATTCAAAAAATAACGTTACATCTGCCAGTTTACTTAAGCTAAAATGCTCTCTGACTGTATAATAGTTGGTTTATAGGAATTTCGCAACTTCATGTACCTACAGTAATTTAGATTACAATTATGTTTATATAGTAACTAATTCAGCTTTCTTTTTCTTAAGTGGTGCAAGCTCTGGTAGACGTACCCAACTTAAACCAAGCGTTCCTTCACCTGCATGAACCGCTACACAAGCACTTAGTGGTAATACGGAGAAGTTTATGAGCGGATATTCGTTCTCTAAAGCTTTTTTCCAAGCGGTTGCGCCTTCTTCATCATTACAGTGAATAATTGCAACTTCAGGGATAATACTTTTTTCTAGATCTGTATTTAAAACATTTTGTACATATGTTTTAGCTCTAGTCGTAGCGCGTACTTTTTCTTTCATAACGGGCTTCCCATCTTCAAATGATATGACAACTTTAATATTCAACAAGTTACTTAAAAATGCTTGAGTCCCTGAAACTCGACCACTTTTATGTAATTGTGATAAGTTAGCCGGAATAAATGAAAGCTCACTGTTATCTGCCATCTCATTGATTCTTTCAACAATATAGCCAGGTTCAAAACCTTCACGCTCTAACTGCTGACCGAGTTTAATCATTTTCATCATCGGAAATGACCCGATTTTTGAATCCACTGGATATACTTCAAATTCAGCTTGACCAGCTGCTGTGAAAGTGCTTTGATAAGTGCCCGAAAGATGTTGAGAGGTATGAATTGCAATTGCACATGTATACCCTTGTTCTTTTAATGATTTATATAAGTCTACAACTTCACCAATAGCAGGTTGTGATGTCTTTGGATTTTTTTTAGCATTTCGTAGCTTTTCGTAAAACTGATCATGTGTCATATCAACAGTTTCGCGTAAAGCCCCTTCTTCGAACACTATATTAAGTGGTAATACGTGAATTTGATTGTCCTGTATGAACTTTTCATCTAACAATGCTGCTGTATCTGTAACCCATGCAATTTTCTTTCCCATTTAAAAGTAATCCCCTTCATCTATCGTAGAATATTATTCATTTTATCTTATGCAACTATACACAGATAAGATCATCATGAGTAGTGATATTTATAATACTGTATTTATTTTTTACAATCTTCGACATTATTTCGACAATAATTGCGATAAAAATAGCATTTTATAAGCATACGGTAAGCTATCTAATATTTCATTCGCTAATTGTTGGGCGCATATACGACGTTATTGGCTGAAAGCCGATAGCAAAAATGGGAAAATCGGCTTGGATTACTGTGATCAACTGTATCGCTTAGAACGGCAATATAAGCATCTCTCACCAGGAAAGCGTCGTAAAGCACAGCAAAAGCAATCAAAGCCGATTGTCGAAAAGTTTCAGGAATGGGTAGATAAATCGCCTTTCTTCGGAAAAAACACCTTAGATAAAGTTTCCAAAAACGCATTGAATCGTGTACATGGGTTAAAAGTTTCTCTGTTCGATGGTCGGATTGGTATTGATAATAATCCAGCTGAAAATCCGATTCGTCCAAATGTGATTGGCCGAATGAACTGGCGTTTTTCTGTGAGTGAAGCTGGTGCTAAAGCGAATGCACTGCTTGAGTCTGGCTGAAACAGCAAAAGCGAATGGTATCGATTTCTATCAATATTTAGATAAACTAATGATGGAGCTGCCGAATTTACCGATCCATCAGCAACCCCAAATTTTAAATAAATACATGCCTTGGTCGAAAAATATCCAAGCCACATGTGGAAAATAGCCATCTATTCGAAAAAAATAAACTAACGGAGCTGGTTAGTTAAATAAGAAAAAAAACTACAGCATATTGAAAAAACCACCTTATGGTGTAAAATTACACTATAAGGTGGTTTTTCCTTATCGATTTAATATGGGGGGGATATATAAATTGAAGAGGCTTATTATAGGTATGTTGTCTTTATTTCCAGTTCCTTTCTTATTTCATTTTTACGAATATAATAGTCATCTTGCTAGGCAACACGCTGATTTTTTGTTTCCGGTATTTCTAGTGTTCATAATTGTTGTAGGTATATCATCGAGAAACATTAAATTTCCTTTGTTCTTTGGCTTGAATTTTATTATGACCGTTATCTCTTTGATATTCGGCTATTTTTATATAGTTGATGATGGAGGTTGGTTTAAACCTTTTGGCAGAGATGCCGCCATTATATTTGTTTCAATTATTTATATTTTAGGGCAATTAATAATAAGAGTATTTAGCAAGCAAGGTCATACTAACAGCCAAAGTAATAAGTAAATATGAAACGAAAAGAAGTAATTCTTCGTTATGATGGATTGCTTTTTCATAGGCTGCTAACGGAGTAGTATTTCTGTAATATATAAACTGTTTAATTTTGCTAAATCAATAAAGTTTGTGAAAGAATGTACTTAAACTAATGGAGTGCTTTACTTGAAGATCATTGAGTTGCATATGCAGCTCTTTTTGCTTTAGGCTGTATTCGAAAAGATTGTTGTTAAACGAATGGGGGTCCCGTATTTAAAAGAGTATGGGATATTTTGGATTGTAGGAAAAGGCGACTAAAATAGTATAATTAAGCGTAATTTACTTATTTCGTAAGAGGTGCTGAGTTTGTTTAAAAAGAAAATATTAGTTGGACATTCAGAAGATACTGTCCAGGCAATTATCGAACACTTAGATAGAAGTAACGTTCCGTTTGAACTAGGCATCAAAGATATTTTAAGGCAACCGTCCGAAAGACTCCGCTCGAAAAAAAATAATGAAGTATACATAGTGTTTTATGCAGTCAAAGTTCGAAAAGAATATGCGGGACAAGTAGAAGCTATTGTTGAGCAGTATGTATCTCAAGAAGATGTGAAACAATGGTATAGAGTGTCGAAAAAGAATGATAGAAAATTAGAAAATAAGGAAGTATCGCTTTTTTCATTTGTGTCTTTTATAAACTATATAGCGATGCGAATCATCGGTCAAAGTAAGATTGATGGCGGGGGAATTCTTTCGTATATAGCTTGTGTGGTCATACTGATGACTGGTGCATTTTTGACGACAAAATGTTATAAGGAGATGCAAAAAAAATCGGGCTATTGGAGACTACAGATGATTATCGGTATTGGTATGATATTTTATGCCGTTTATTCTTTTATATCTATACTTCGATTTTAATTATTTCTTTTAGATAGAGAGATTGTTCCGGCGTCTAAAAAAAGCTTTTTGGTTTGCTCTTTTTCATTTACTTACATCGATATTTTCAAGGGAGCAACAATCTATAAGAAAACAGCCTTTCTTTATTTAACTTACGGGGCAGGTTAGTAAAAGATTTAAACTTTTTATTTTTACTTGTTTTAATAGTTTGGAGAGTAGCCTACAATTGTTTTTATATAAGTAGTTAGAAAGAGGTTTATATGTTTCAAAATAGAACGTTTATTGTAATATTACAAATAGTAATATTGTTATTTATATTATTATTATGCTGTGCTGGTATTGTTATAGGTGCTTTTATATCAAGTATTACGCGTAATGATGCACCTAATATGGAGCTAATTATAAATATAGTATCGATACCGATTTTATTATTCGGCAATAAAATTGTCCTACAAATAATGATCATATTCGTCATTATTATTATTGTTTTACTATATTTTCGATCAAGAAAGATGAAAAAATAATAAGAGGTTAAGCTACAAGTTAAAAAGTTTTCTTGTTCAACTAAACCAGCTAATAGATTGTCAATAAAAATCTTTTAAATTAAAAAACACTTCATGCTATACTAAAAAGCGCAACCCAAATAACCCTCCGAATTCAATTTGGAAGGTTTTTGTTGTATTTGAAAATGCTGTTACTACATGGTTTCTTGGAATGGTGTTTTCGTTTTTATAATCGCATAAATCCAGTGTGAAAGCTTATTAGCACAAGCAATAATAGCTACTTTATATGGTTTTCCTTCTTCGCGTTTTAAATCGTAGAAGGCTCGTAATCGTTTATTTCGTGCAATAGTCTCATCTGTTGTTTTCTTTTTACGGCTATCTCGAATGGAACAACGAACAGCTGTGTAAAGCATGTGGCGAAGCCTAGCCGAACCGCGTTTGGTAATGTGATTTTTCGTGCCTTTAAAGCGACCTGATTCAAACACACTTGGGTCTAGACCCGCAAAGGCTACTAACTTTTTTGGATGATTAAACCGGTCAATCTCCCCAATTTCTGAAAGTATCGTGGCTGCGATTTTTTCACCTATACCGGGAAGTGACTGGATTAATTCAAGTTATTTTAAATAGATATACAAAAGTGGGATTTTAAGTTTCATCACTATATTGAATGAATATCTGAAAGATAATGTTCAGCTTTACGTATAGGAAGGAGGAGCATAGTTTTGAAATTGATAGGATTAATCATTCTAGGTGGCTTATTTCTTCTTTTATTAAGTTTCATCTACATAATTATTAGTGTAGTGTTGCGAAATAAAAAAGAAAAGTAATTCTGGTTATTTTAATAGATTTGAATTATTTAATGGCTTCGCAAATATTGTGTTTTAGATGTTATGTTGGTTTATGTAATCAGAATTTTACTGCACAATATAAGGAAATTAATAAGTAGGGTTATCAACTACTTACTGCGAATATCAAAGAATTTGTGAAGAATCATACTTTAACTAACGGGGGCTTTCCTTGAAGAAAAAAGAGCTGTTTAGACAGCTCTTTTTTCTTATTGTACTCCCATGAAAGAGCTGGAATCATCTTTCATTTTCTGTGGTGAAGTGCTGATTTTTGCGCTTCATGGATGGCTAACGGGGCAGTTTAGTTGAAGAGTATTGTTTAACTTGTTGTTCAACAATCGGGCCATTTAATTGAATAACGTCCTTATAGAGGTTGAATAGTTATGTTAAAATTTAGATGTTTATTAAAGTATTAATTACTAAAGAAAAATGACTGGTTTATTGAGGAGGAGTATAATGCGCTTTCTTTTTTGGCTAAGTGTTGTAATCTCGGGAATTGTGAGTGTTGTCGGTTTTACATTCACTAATATGACTACTTCTTCTTTCGACCCCACAGGTGACAATTTTTTTGGAAACGGAAACCCAGGCTTAATGTTTGTTATGTTTCCGATGTTAATTATTCTTTATTTTTTCTTTGCAATGATGTTTGTTTTTGAAAAGTTACATGAACGTTTTTCAATGAAAAGGAAACTGTTTCAAGCATGCTATTCAGGGGCGTTTATGCTGATTTCAGGAATGACGATTTACCGAATCGTTTCATTTCGAAATGAAATCAATCCATATTTTGAATACGAAATGTCCTATTTAAACCCTTTTTCTAATCATTTATTTTTTAACTTCTGGACGTTTATAGCCTGCCTTTGTTTTTCAGGATTTTGCTCATTTTATTTCAAGAAAATAATGTGAAGAAATCTACTTAGGGGTACTTTAGTTAAATAACAATATTCAACAATCGGGCGCGATTATTGAATAAGCGTCGCTGTTCTTATTATATTTTCCTCATTGGAATCTATATCAATTTTTATAGTCTTAAGTTTTTCTTTAGTGACTTTCCCATCGTTATCCATTGTACGAATTATTGGCGTAATGAATATTGCGGAAGCATTAGTATTAAAGTTACTTATTATTGCTTGACCATTTGATTAATCCTCGGTTCCTTTTCCTAAACCAAAGAGCCGTAAAACATTAAAAGTATGGCTACGAAAATACTAGGCACTAAAATGAGTTTGGTATTAAAAGAATACCTTAATAGATTTAGTAGAAGGGATAGATGCAAATGGATATTAGGAAAATGCGATATTTCATAATGGTGGCAGAAGAATTGAATTTTAGTCGTGCAGCAGAACGACTTAGGATGGCGCAACCTCCTTTAAGCCAAGAAATTCGTAAATTAGAAGAAGAATTGGGCGTTCAACTTTTTCATCGAACGAAAAGAATGGTTGAACTTACAGATGCTGGAAAGATATTTTTAGAAGGATCTCAACAAACACTGCTTCAATTAGAAAGAACCATAAAAGAAACCCAACTCGCGGCTGAAGGGAAAATAGGGAGCTTAATAATTGGTTTTGTCGATTCCACAGAAATTGTTATAGAAGTTCTTAATAAATTTCGAGAACGCTTTCCTAAAATCCATCTTATATTACGTGAAATGACAACAGAGCAGCAATTAAAAGCACTTTATGAGAAACAAATTCATATTGGATTTATTCGTTCTAAACAGAACAACGGGATACTTTCTACTGAAGTTTGTTCGGAAGAATTTTTAAGATTGGTTTTACATCAAGATCACCCTTTCGCCTCATTGCCCGAAATACCACTCCGATTATTAATTGATGAACCATTTATTTTGTTTCCGCGTCATATGGGTCCAAATTTTTATGATTTAATTATTAGCTACTTTTGGGATCATGGTGTAAGTTTAAATGTTGTTCAAGAAGCTATTCAAATGCAAACGATTGTTAATTTAGTGGCAACCGGAATGGGAGTATCTGTCGTTCCATCGTCGGTGGAAAGTTATAAACATCCCGGGGTTATCTATAAAAAAATCCAAGAGGCTACACCAAAAGTAAATTTATATGTTGGTTGGAGAGAAGATGAAAAATCTGCAGTAGTAAATCATTTCTTAACAGTTGTTAGAGAGATGTATTCGATTTTGCAACTTAATCACTAATAATAAAAGCCCATCCTAATGGGATGGGCAATTAAAAATTAGCAAGGAAGAATTCTAATTTAACTTGAATTTTAAAGGAAGACTTAAAAGATATATATTTTTTGTAAAGTCACGTGCAAACTTAACCTGTTTTACTCGGATCGTACTCAACGAAACCTTCTAATACTTTGTCAATCTGATTCATTATTTCAATGTCTAGTTTGACACCAGATGCGAGCGCATTCTCTCTTACCTGTTCTGGGCTCGAGGCACCGATAATTGCTGAGGAAACGTTCTGGTTTTGTAGTACCCAAGCTACTGCGAGTTGAGCGAGGGTCAGATCAATCTCTTGTGCGATGGGGTTAAGCTTCTGAATAGCAGTGAGCACATTGTCGTTCATCCAACGTTGTGCAAGTTTATTAAAGAATGGTTTGCCAGCCGGAGAATTGGCACGCGAATGGGCTGGTACTGGTCTTTGGGGAAGGTATTTCCCTGTGAGAACACCTTGTGCGAGAGGTGACCATACTACTTGCCCAAGTCCCTCACGTTGACAGGTTGGTATAACATCGCTTTCGATAACTCTCCACAACATTGAATATTGGGGTTGGCTTGCGATGAATGGAATTTTCAATTCCCTTGAAAGTGCTGCACCACGGGTGATTTGTTCTGCTGTCCACTCACTTACACCGATATAAAGCACCTTACCTTGTCTTACAAGATCTGCGAAAGCTAACATCGTTTCTTCAAGAGGAGTAGTTGGGTCAAATCTGTGTGCGTAATAGACATCTATATAGTCTGTCTGTAACCGACGCAAAGATGCATGACAATTTTCTAGAATATGTTTTCGTGATAAACCCTTATCATTTTGCCCATTCCCAGTCGGATGGCACACCTTTGTACATAGTTCAATGCTCTCCCGGCGAATACCTTGTAAAGACCTGCCGAGTACTTCTTCAGCTTTAGTTTCAGAATAAACATCAGCAGTATCGAATGTTGTTATACCGACATCTAGTGCCGCTTTAACACACTCTTTTGCAGTATCCTCATCTACTTTACCCCCATGATTTATCCAGTTTCCGTATGCAATCTTGCTTATTGTTAATCCGCTATTGCCAAGTTTACTAAACTCCATTCCAGCCCCTCCTTTTAAAAGTGCTATCTTCATTATAAAAACCAGATTTCAATATGGATAATATATTATTACTAATGAATTAATATGAAATTTATATAAAACTGCTTTGCTGTCGTTGCAGAAAAAGCGGGGGATATCGATATTTTTCAAAAGTTGGGCGATAAACAATCAAAAGTTATCGATAAATCTCAAAAATGTCTCGATAAACTTCAAAAATGTTTCGATAAACCCCATCCCCGGAAAAAAAAACACTTTCGCCGCTGAAAAATGAGCTCCTCTAAAAAGAGAGCTCATTTATTGTAACTAATTTGTAACTGAAGTTTTATATAGTGTTTACATAGCACCGAAAGCGCTTTCTTTTAGTTCATTATGAAAGGGGATATGGGATGAAGAAGCATTGGTTGTTTGTGCTTTTATTTATGCTGACGATGTTGATGGCGGCTTGTAATTCGGATGAGACGAAGGATAGTTCAACTGGTAGTAAGTCTTCTGAGGACGATACAAAGGGGACTACGGAGGAAGGCGGCACAATAAAAATCGGTGTGCTTGCGTCATTGACGGGTGCTCTTGAATCGTATGGGAAACAAACACAGCGTGGCTTTGATTTAGGAATTGAATATGCGACTGGCGGCACGATGGAGGTTAACGGTAAGAAAATAGAAATTGTTTATGAAGATACAGAAACAAAGCCTGAGGTTGCGGTCCAAAAAGCGACAAAGCTCTTAGAAGATGACAAGGTTGATTTTTTAGTAGGTTCCTCAAGCTCTGGTGATACGCTTGCTGTTTTACCACTTGCGGAAGAGTACGAGAAGATTATGGTGGTGGAGCCTGCGGTAGCGGATAGTATTACGGGCTCTGAATTTAATAAATACATTTTCCGTACAGGTCGAAATTCTTCTCAGGATGCTTATGCAGCAGCGGCAGCAATCGCGGGAAAAGGTGTGAAAATTGCAACGTTCGCGCCGGATTATTCTTTTGGCTTGGATGGGGTAAAAGCCTTTAAGACAGCTGCGGAAAAGCTTGGCGCAGAAATTGTTTTAGAGGAATATGCAGATCCGGCAGCAACTGATTTTACATCCAATTTGCAAAAAGTAATTGATGCCAAACCAGATTATTTATTTGTTGTATGGGCTGGTGCAAACTCGCCGTGGAATCAAATTGCCGATTTAAAAATTCAAGAAAAGGGCATTAAAATTTCAACGGGTGCACCAGATATTATTGCATTAAAATTTATGAATCAATTAATTGGTATGGAAGGATTCTCTGTTTATTATAATACGTTACCACAAAATGATGTAAATAAATGGTTAGTTGAGGAACATAAAAAACGCTTTAATGAAGTTCCGGATTTATTTACGCCAGGAGGCATGTCTGCAGCCATCTCAATTGTAGATGCTCTGAAAAAATCAAATGGAGATACAGATTCAGAAAAACTGATCGGCATTATGGAAGGGATGTCATTTGAAACACCAAAAGGAACGATGACTTTCCGAAAAGAAGACCATCAAGCATTACAGTCGATGTATTCGATCCGTTTAGAAAAACAAGAAGGTGTAGATTATCCGGTACCGGTGCTAGTACGTGAGCTTAGCCCTGAAGAAACGGCCCCTCCGGTTATGAATTAGTGAAATTGGAGACAGATAGCTTTATTATTCTGTCTCTCTTCACCCACTTTCATATGAGAATGGGTGAAGAGAGATAGAAGTACTAGAAAGGAGAATACGATGGAACCCATTTTACGGACAGAAAACTTAACCATTCGTTTTGGCGGGCACACAGCTGTCGACCATGTGAATTTTAATATGCCAGAAAAGCATTTGAAGTCAATTATTGGACCAAATGGAGCTGGAAAAACAACCTTCTTTAATTTGATTAGTGGAGAGTTAAAGCCGACTACCGGGGATATCTATTTTAAGGGGCAATCACTCGCGCAAAAATCAGCAATTGAAAGAACACGCATGGGGCTAGGGCGATCTTTTCAAATTACGAATGTTTTCCCGAACTTGACAGTTTTAGAAAATGTCCGTTTGGCTGTGCAATCCAAGGAGAAAATTCGTTACCAATTATTTCGCCATTATAAAAGCTATAAGGCGATTACAGAAAAAGCGGAGGAGCTATTAACACTTGTTTTGCTTGACAATAAAAGAGATGCGCTCACGACAATGCTATCTCATGGAGAAAAGAGAAAGCTTGAGATTGCGATGCTGTTAGCACTTGATACGGAAATCCTTTTACTGGATGAACCAACGGCAGGCATGTCTTTAGAGGAGGTACCGACGATTTTAGAAGTGATTCGCACGATTAAAAATCAGGGTGATAAAACCATTCTCCTCATCGAGCACAAGATGGACATGATTCTAGATTTGTCGGACTCGATTATGGTGCTATTTAATGGGCAGCTTCTTGCAGATGGAACACCAGAGGACATCATGAAAAACGAAACCGTACAAAATGCATATTTAGGAGGTCTGTACGATGAACACCTTACTGAAATTAAATGATGTCCACACCTATATCGGGCAATACCATATTTTGCAGGGAGTTAATTTTGAGGCATTGGAGGGGCAAGTAAGTGTACTGCTTGGCAGAAATGGCGCAGGTAAAACGACTACTTTAAAAACGATTATGGGGTTAACGCCTGCTTCAAAGGGAGAGGTAGAATTTCGCTCACATTCTATTAAAAAAAACCCAACCTACAAAGTAGCGAAATTAGGAATCGGCTATGTACCTGAAAACCAAGGGATTTTTGCAGATTTAACGGTAGAGGAAAATATGAAAGTGGCAATGCGTAAAGAAGATACGGCTACTCTAGAGCGACAAAATTATGTGCTAGAGCTGTTTCCTGATTTAAAGAAATTTTGGAAGAAGGCTGGTGGCCATCTTTCGGGTGGTCAAAAACAAATGCTGGCCATGGCACGTGCATTTATCAATGATAGTAAGTTGATATTGATTGATGAGCCTTCGAAAGGATTAGCGCCCATTGTTGTAGAGAAAGTGATGGAGGCCATCGTTGAAATGAAAAAGCAAACGTCCATCGTTCTTGTAGAGCAAAACTTTATGATGGCGAGCCGAATTGGCGATACGTATACATTGATTGATGATGGCAGAACTGTTCACTCGGGCAAAATGCAAGATCTTATCCATCATGAAGAACTAAAAAGAAAATATCTTGGAATCGGATAAAGGTGGTGTACTTTATTGGAGCTTTTCGTCAATTTAGTCATTAATGGCCTTGCAACCGGCATGTTAATTTTTTTGTTGGCGGCTGGTCTGACGTTAATTTTTGGATTAATGGATGTTTTGAACTTTGCGCATGGTGGTTTATTTGTTTGGGGGGCTTATGCTGGGATCTTTACGTATATGTTCACAGAGAGCTTTCTCATTGGAATTGTAGGTGCCATCGTAACGGGAGCTTTATTGGGACTCATTACTGAAAAATTAATTATAACACCTGTGTACGGCAATCATATCCAGCAAATTTTAATTACATTAGGGTTGATGCTCGTGCTGCAGGAAATGATTAAAGTTGTTTTTGGTCCAAATGGTGTAGCAGTGAATACGCCGAGTTACTTATCAGGTAGCTGGGAAATTGGAGACGTTATTATCATAAAATATCGATTATTTATTATTGTTGTAGGTTTTATCATTTTTGGTATTTTCCAATACATGCTAAAGAAGACGAAAATCGGGCTTATCGTTCGGGCTGGTGTACAGGATAAAGAAATGGCACAGGCACTTGGTATTCATATAAAGCGAGTATTTTTATATGTCTTTATGGTTGGTGCGGCGCTAGCAGCACTTAGTGGTATGTTAATGGCTCCGTATTCAGGTGTCATCTATGCGGAAATGGGCATGGAGTATGCGATTTTAGGCTTTATCGTTGTCGTAATCGGAGGAATGGGTAGTTTTTCAGGCTCGCTATTGGCAGCTATATTAGTAGGTTTAGCAGGCAGCTTTATGGCTTATTATGTGCCAGTGTTATCGCTTGCGGTCAATATGATTTTAATGGCCATTGTTTTAATTTTCCGTCCACAAGGCTTATTTGCTATGAGAAAGGAGAGATCAACATGAAAATGGAGCTTTCATTGCAGCATCTATGTTTTTTCCTCATGTTAGCTATTTTAGTGCTTCTCCCTTTCGTCAATGATTCAAGGACGCTCATTATTTTATTAACGCAAATCTTTATTTTCGGTATTTTAGCGATGAGTTATGACATTCTCCTTGGTTATACAGGTATTGTGTCGTTCGGGCATGCGATGTTTTTTGGTATAGGTGCTTACACAACGGCTGTCATGCTGAAACAAATGGAGCCAACACTCTCAATATTTTTTTTATCGATCGTAGTCGGCATGTTGCTAGCAGGGTTCATTAGCTTTTTAGTAGGATTACTGACACTTCGATTAAAAAGTCATTTCTTTGCGATGCTGACATTAGCTTTTTCAGGACTATTTTTAGTGGTGGCAGAAAAATGGCGTTCTGTTACATACGGAAATGATGGCTTTACATTTAGAGCACCCGAAATATTTAGAGATCGAATGACGTTTTATTTCTTCGTGCTAGCATGCTTAGTCATTATTTTTATTGCGTTATATCGCTTCGTGAACTCGCCAACTGGTCGAATTTTAATTGCTGTTCGGGAAAATGAACAACGAACAAAATCATTAGGTTACAACACTTTGTACTATAAAGTGATTGCTTCAATTGTCGCAGGTACCGTTGCGAGCTTAGCAGGCTCCTTATATGCTATCTCACTCCGATTTGTTAATACGAGTGTGATGACAATGGACATTACGTTAGATGCATTATTAATGACGATTATTGGCGGTGTTGGCACATTAGTTGGACCATTACTAGGATCTGCTGTTATTGAATATGCACAGCATGCACTTTCAGGGTTAGCTCGTGATTATCCAATATTTGAACGTTGGATTATCTTTTTTGGGATTCTTTATATTTTAGCTGTTATCTTTTTCCCAAAAGGAATTATTGGATCACTGCGCATGATGTTTTGGAAATGGCGATTAAAGCACAAGGGAAAAGATCAATCATCGGTTGCCATGTCGCGGGAAAAGGAGCGATTTGAATGACTGTAGGCATTATAAGCACAGGACTCTATATTCCGAAAACGAAAATGACATCAAAAGAGATCGCGACGCTTTCCAATATTCCAGAGGATATTATTCGGCAAAAAATGGGTATTTATGAAAAGCCTATCCCTGGTGAGCACGATCATACGGTTCAAATGGGGATATGGGCCGCGCAGGACGCTATAGGCAAGGCTAGTATCGACCCGAAGGACATTGATGTTGTGATTTATATGGGAGAGGAGCATAAAGAGTATCCCTTGTGGACTGCTTCTATAAAAATGCAGGAGGAGCTAGGAGCCGTAAATGCTTGGGCATTCGATGTGCAATTAAGATGCGGCACGACCATTATGGCACTAAAGCTAGCGAAAAGCTTAATGGCGTCGGATGATTCCATTCATACCGTACTCCTAGCTGGTGGCTATAGAAACGTTGATTTTATCGATTACAGCAATCCTCGAACACGCTTTATGTACAATTTAGCAGCTGGTGGTGGCGCTATTCTTTTACAGAAAAACTATGACAAAAATCATTTATTAGAGGCGGATATTATGACGGATGGCTCGTTCTCAGAGGATGTCGTCGTGCCTGTCGGCGGTACAAAAAAACCTTTGACGCCTGATGATTTAGAAAATAATCTGTATCAGCTTGAAGTGATAGATCCAATTGGGATGAAGGAGCGCTTAGAGCAAAAATCTTTAAGCAATTTTTTGAAGGTAATTCGAACATCCTTGGCGAAAAGTGGATTCAATGAGGGCGATATTGGTTATTTAGCGATGCTTCACATGAAAAGATCGGCTCATGATTATATTTTATCTGAACTAGGGTTAAGGCAGGAGCAGTCCATATACTTACAAGAGTATGGTCATATCGGACAGATTGACCAAATCGTATCATTGCAGCTAGCGTTAGATGAAGGCCGTATCCGCGATGGAGACATCGTCACGCTTGTTAGTGCAGGGATTGGCTATGTATGGGGAGCTATTACGATTCAATGGGGATAAGGGGGAAATGCGATGTTAAAAACGGTTCAGCTATCAAATGGAGAAACGATTGCTTATCGCAAACGTCAAGGGGGAGAACGTGTTTTATTACTGATTCACGGTAATATGACATCCTCTAAACATTGGGACGTTCTAATCGACGCGTTGGATGAAAAATATACAATTTATGCAATGGATTTACGGGGATTCGGTGGTTCGTCTTATCATAAACCGATTTCCGCGATTAAAGATTTTAGTGATGATGTGAAGCTTTTTGTGGATGCCATTCGATTGCAACAGTTTGACATGATTGGCTGGTCAACGGGCGGAGCTGTATGTATGCAGTTTGTCGCTCAGTATCCAGGCTATTGTCAGCAGCTTATTTTACTAGCCTCGGCTTCTACGAGAGGCTATCCATTTTTCACGGATTTAGGTACTGGCAATCCAGCAGCATTCAAAAGGGCTTTTACCTATGAAGAAGTACTCGTTGATATATCTAAAACAAAATTAGTACAAGGCTTCTATGATTCGAAAAATGTGCAGGGCTTACAGTCGGTCTGGAACGCACTTATTTACACACATAAACAGCCTAGCCCAGAACACTATCAGAACTATGTAGAGGATATGCTGACGCAAAGAAATTTAGCCGAAGTTTATCATGCGTTAAACGTCTTCAATATAAGTGCAGTTGATCATGAGGTCACAAAAGGTACTCATGAGGTGCAACAGATCACTATTCCAGTTTTAGTGTTAAGAGGGGATCGTGATTACGTTATAACAGAAGGAATGAATGACGAGACAATGCTCGATTTAGGTGAAAATGCACAATTCGTTAGTTTAAAAGACTGCGGTCATTCCCCACTAATAGATGATTTACCACAGCTGACATCAGAAATTGAAGCTTTTTTAGAAATAGGAGGAAAAAAATATGCGTTTAAACAATAAAGTTGCCATTATTACGGGAGCTGCAAACGGGATTGGCTATGCTGCTGCTGAACGATTTATTGAAGAGGGTGCATTCGTTGTCATTGCTGATTTTAATGAGGATGCTGGTGTCTCAGCTGCCCAGCAATTAGGGAACCAGGCATTATTTGTGCAAGTAGACGTTGCGGATAGAGGAAGCGTCAAGAACTTAGTCGCAACAGTCATAGAGCAAATGGGCCGAGTCGATATTTTAGTGAACAATGCAGGTATTACACGTGATGCCATGTTAACAAAAATGACAGAAGACCAGTTTCACCAAGTGCTTGATGTGAATTTGACTGGCGTGTTTAATTGTACGCAGGAGGCCATTCCACATATGATTGCTGCCGGTGGGGGCAAAATTATTAATACATCTTCTGTTAGCGGTGTCTATGGCAATGTCGGCCAAACGAATTACGCTGCCACAAAGGCCGCTATTGTCGGCATGACAAAAACTTGGGCGAAGGAATTGGGGCGCAAGGGGATCAACGTTAATGCGGTGGCCCCTGGCTTTACAGAAACAGACATGGTGAAAAAAATGCCGGAGAATGTTCTGGCACAAATGCGCTCCATCGTGCCATTGCAAAGATTAGGAACACCTAGAGATATTGCTAATGCTTATTTATTTTTAGCATCTGATGAGGCTTCTTATGTCCACGGTCACACGCTTCAAGTGGATGGAGCAATTATGATGTGATAAGGGGGCTTTCAAGATGTTTGTAGAGCAATCCTGGATTTTAAAACGTGCATCGTTAACACCGACACGTCTAGCATTGGTGAACCTAGAAACTAAGGAGCAGTGGACTTATCAGCAATTAACAGAGGAAATTACAAAATGGAGTCATTTTTTGGAGCGCCAAAACTTGCGGGCAGGAAGTCGTGTTGCCGTATTTGCAAAAAATCATATCCAGCTTTTTGCTGTCTTATTCGCCTGTGGATTAAGAGGACTGATCTACGTCCCATTGAATTGGCGTATGAGCACGGAGGAATTACATGATATTTTAACGGATGCTACGCCTTCTATACTGCTTTACGATGAAACAATGAATTGTCCTATATGTTTAGAAAATATGCATTCTCTTCGTTTAGCTTGTGAAGAAGCTGTTCTCAACATTCGAGAAGTAGACCTGAATGATCCTTGGCTAATGATTTATACTGGGGGCACAACCGGCAAGGCAAAGGGTGTTGTCCTATCCTTTAATTCTGTGAATTGGAATGCAATTAATACGATTATTAGCTGGGGCTTGAGTGATAGTGATTGTACGTTAAATTATATGCCGTTGTTTCATACAGGAGGTTTGAATGCCCTCTGTATACCGCTATTAATGGCTGGCGGAACAGTGGTGATTGGTGATAAATTTGAGGCGGAAAACGCTCTACAGGCAATTAATCAGTATAAAACTACAATTTCACTTTTTGTGCCAACAATGTACCAAGCGATGATAGCGACAGATTACTTTAAGAAGAGTAGCTTCCCGTCCATGAACGTATTTTTATCAGGGGGGGCACCATGTCCTTATCCAATCTATGATGCATTTTTTAAGAAGGGACTATTTTTTAAAGAGGGCTATGGCTTAACAGAAGCGGGGCCCAATAATTTTTATATTTCCCGAGAAGCAGCCTGGTTGAAAAAAGGTGCCGTAGGGAAGAGTATGCAATTTAATGAAGCTAAAATTATTAATAGCGCTGGAGAAAGTTGTGCATCAAACGAAGTGGGAGAGCTATTGGTCAGAGGGAAGCATATGTTTCGATTTTATTGGAATAATCAGCAGGAGACTGAAAAGATCATGCATGAAGGCTGGTTGAAAACAGGTGACTTAGCCATGATGGATGAAGATGGTGACTTTTATATTGTCGGTCGCAGTAAAGAGATGATTATTTCTGGTGGGGAAAATGTGTACCCGCAAGAAGTAGAGCAATGTATTTTGCGCCATCAGCTAGTGCAAGAGGTAGCGGTGATTGGAGTAGCCGATGATTATTGGGGAGAAATCGTGGTGGCTGTTATCGTTTGTCAGGATCAGGATGAAACTATATTAGAGGAAATTAAAGAAATCTGTAGCAAGCATTTAGGTCGCTACAAAATCCCCAAAAAAATTATTGTCATCGATGAATTGCCAAAAACAAGTGTTGGGAAAATTGATAAAAAGGCATTACAAATGTATGCGAAAGCCGCAAAATAACAAAAAACGCTTGGAGATCCAAGCGTTTTTTAGCTCAATAAATGAAATGTCTCCTTAATTCTTTATTCGAGGAAGGAATAATACCTGTTAATGAAGGGGATAAACGGATAGAAGAAGCTATTCAATTGGGCCAGATGTTGAGAAATCCTCAATGTATTTATGTTAAAATATTGCGAGTGAAATCAGGTTCTTAACGATATTCTCACTTATCATTATTCGAAACGAAGAAAGGGCAGTACTCCTATGGAAAACGTATCAAATGTAGAAAAATTGGAATCAATAAAATCTTTACAATCGACAATCAGCAAACTCGAAAATGCCTTGTCTCAGATGACCCAGAAAGGCGCAAATACTACCTTAGTAAAGAAACGACTCAAAGCTGTTTGCATTGGTTTAGCAATACTAGAAAGCGTATGGAATCAAAGCCCTCATCATTATACCGAGGAAGATTTAGCAGAAGCGCGCAATGTTCTCGCTGGTTTATTACCATCAATTGAGAACATATATATGAAGTCAAAAGTTGGTAGTCCCCAAAGAACGCTTTTAGAAAGAAGAATTAAGGCCTTGAAACTAGCTGTTCAAACGATTGATGAACTTTTAACTCACTAACAACCTTTACTATTTTTAATATAAATGAGCTGTTAGTGAGCAGTGGCTATGAAAAAATAAAGAAGGATTACCATCTTTAATAAGTAAATACAATAATTTACAAATAAAAAATAGTTAAGTAAACTTAACTTAACTGAAGGTGAATTGGAGATGATAAATCTGTGCACGAATATTTAACAATTGTAGACAAAATCAATCAAAAGTTTGAGCAGTTCAAGTTGTTAGTTTTACAAGAAACCAAACAGGTTGAGGAATTAGAGAACTTTCACTTAACTCCTCAACAAGAAATTATTATGTTTTATATTATTCGAAATGAGCCTGTAATCGCGAATGATATTGCAAATCATTTTGGTATTTCAAAAAGTGCAGTTAGCCAAGTCATTTCAAAGCTAGAAGAAATGAAAATGATCTATCGTCAAGAGAATTCAATAAACCGTAGAGAGACCTTTATTTATCTTGGGGATAGAGGTCAAGAATTTCATCAGCTTCTAAATAAAATTGACGCCATTCTTGTGGAAAAATATTATTCGAAAGTTAGCTTAACCGAGTTAAAAAATGTTCTTGATACATTAAATAAGATTGTCGGAACTAATTAAAACAAAGGGAGTTAAGATAATGGAGAAAAATTTGAAACAACTAACCAATCGTATACATTATTTACCGCATGATCCAGAAACAGATCGACCAATACTGTCTGCCATTTGTGGGGATGACGAAACATTAATTGTAGATGCAGGAAATTCTGATAAACATGCTAAGTTATTTCTTGGTGAACTAAATCAAAGTCAAATTGCTAATTATCATTCTGTAGTATTAACACATTGGCATTGGGATCATAGCTTTGGAACAAATCAGATGAATCTATTAACCATAGCACATGAAAACACAAAAATGCATCTTGAAAAAATAACGGAATATGATTGGTCAGATGAAGCTTTAGATAATCGCGTCGAAAAAGGACTAGAGAATCAGTTTTGCTCCGACATGATAAAAAAAGAATTTGGAGAAGACAGAAATATCACCATCACTTTACCAAATACTATTTTTAAAGATAAATATGAGATTGATTTAGGTGGTATTCGATGTGTTGTCAAACATGTAGGTGGAGATCATTCTGATGACTCATCACTCATTTTTGTAGAGGAAGAAAAGGTACTTTTCTTAGGAGATTGCTTGTATCCGAGTATATACACACAACAACCACAATATAAAGTTGATAATGTTAGACATCTCTTAGAAATCATTGAAATGTTCGATGCCGAGATCTATGTACTTTCACACGAACCTCCATTATCTAAAGAGGATTTTATGGGTTATATAATGCTATTGAAGTTAATTTGTGATTTAACAGAAAAACACAATAGAAACCACTCGAATTTGGTTAATGAGCTATCTTCTCTACTAAATCGTAAATTAATTCAGTTAGAAGAAGAAATAGTATATTGTTTTATTAACGGATTATCGGCTGATTAAAATAAAGTTACAAGTGTTATGTAGTTCCAATTATAGAATCGAAAAAACGCTTGGAGATCCAGGCGTTTTTCAATTCTATAAATGAAATGCTTCCTTAATGCTCAAAGCAACTTCTTCAGCACTCAAGTTTGTGTTGTTGATCTTGAGATAATTTGCATAATTTAATTCGCCCTCTAAGGAATTTAATCTGTATTTTTCCATCGAGCTTTTCAAATCTTTTTCGGACCATTCAACATCTCTTTTTGAAGGTTTATGCTCAAGTCGATTACCGCTTTTATTTCTTTCTAATCTTTCTACTACATCAGCTTCAAGCTCTACAAAATAAACAGTACCTCCTCTAGATTCAAAAAGCTTTGCAAGATCGTCGACATAATCCCAATCCTCCTGCATATCAAAAGCCCAGACATAAGTAAAAATTAAACCATACAAATTACTATTGGATACCTCTTCAAATATTTCCTGACGAAACAAATTGACCAATCTTTTTCCTTCTGTTGTACCATAACCAAAAAAATGACCCACCAAATCAATCGTCATATGGTTATGAAAAAGTTTCAAATCCGTTATTTTAGCTAATTCCTGTCCAACAGTCATTTTTCCTACTGCTTGAGGACCAAATATTAGAACAAGTTTCATAAACTTCCCCCTTTTAAAAGATATATTAGCATAAATTTAAAATTACACCATAAAAATGAAGGATTTTAGTTCACCAGCGAGAGATGGTGATGACATTATGTTAAAGCATATGTTATGCGGATAAGTTGATTGGAGTGGAGACTGGGCGACTCCTCGGGATTAGCAATAGAGGAACGAAGGCTAAGTGCAACACATTCTGTGATAACGCCTTCGTGACCAACATCGTGCTGTTGCTGTCGCTGCGCTTTCGCACAAAAAACATCTGTTGGCCCGAGAACCTGCAGCAAAGCGAAGCGGCTCATCGGACGCCCCAGGAAAGCGCCCGGTCGGAACGGAAATCAACCACACGTTGTGAATTCATTGTATTCTCCTTAGCCACTGCTCATTAACAACTCATTTATATTAAAATTGTTAATTTATTGATAATGTATTGAAACTATTTATAGAATCATGTTTAATAAAAATGGTTTACGTTTTATACATAATATTCCTAATTAATGTGAAAAAGGAGAGATGAATTATTTGCGCACTTTTAAAATTAGTACCAAATTTAATTTACTTTTAGTGGGAGTTATCTTATTTTTAAGCGTGATGATTGGATTTGTATCCCATATACAAGTGAAGCAAATTATGCTTAGCAATTTTGAGCAGAGTGTAACCCATATTTCAAAGGTCGGCTATAAGCTTCTTGAAGAACGATTTAAGGGAGAGTGGACTATAAAAGATGGGGAACTTTACAAAGGGGATACAAAAATAGTTGATCAGGAAGCCTTTGTAGATGAGGTGGGAGAAAGCATCGATGGTGGTGTAACCATTTTCCAAGGCTCAAAAGGGCTTATCACCAATCTAAAGCTAAATGGAGAACGTTTAGTTGGCAAAGATGCGGATCCAAAAGTCGTTGAAAATGTAATGAAAAAAGGGGAAACCTTTATTGGCGAGGCAGATGTAGTAGGAACGAAATATTTAACACTCTATGCACCCATTAAAGATGCAAATGGAGACATCATCGGGATGTGGTTTGTCGGTGAAACGATCGATGGGGTGAATGCTATTATTTTTGCATTTATCGGTAAGCTTCTCATTGTATTGTTCATCGGAGCTGTTGTTGCTATATTAGGTAGCTTCCTGTTTACAAGAGCATTTGTGAAGCCACTTCGTGAAATGAATGCTCAACTTCGAGATATTGCGGATGGAGAGGGAGATTTAACAAAACAGCTACAAATTAATTCTAAAGATGAAGCAGGCGAGCTTGCGCAATCGTTTAATAAAATGCTGACAAGCTTAAAGGTAGTTATGCAACAAATAGCACAATCCTCTAAACAAGTTGATGTATCGTCTGACGGCTTAACATCTAAATCGCAGCAAACTGCGGATATGACGAGACAGTTAACATCAACACTACAAGATTTAGCGGATGGTTCAAGAACAACATTACATAGCACAAGTGATAGCTTAACGGCCATGCAGGAAATGGCAATTGGCATCCAACAAGTTGCTGAAACCGCTTCAACGGTTTCAGATGCTGCTGATTTAATGAGTGATGAGGCTGCCCAAGGAAATGACTCTTTAAATCGCGTATTGAATCAAATGACAATTATTAATGAATCATCTGACCATGTAGAGGCGCAGGTCCGAATATTAGGTGATCAGTCACAGCAAATTGGCAATATCGTTGATGTGATTACAAGCATCGCCGATCAAACGAACTTGCTTGCCTTAAATGCAGCCATTGAAGCAGCTCGTGCGGGTGAGCAAGGAAAAGGCTTTGCTGTCGTTGCAGATGAGGTTCGTAAATTAGCAGAACAATCAAAGGAATCTGCTGATCAAATAGCCTCACTTATTCATTCTATTCAAAATGATACGGCCAATGTTATTACGGCCATTTCTAGTAACTCGAAGGAAGCTGCAGCGGGTATGGATGTTGTTGATGATACAAAACTGGCCTTCCACAAGATTATGCAATCGATTAAGGGAGTTAGTACACAGTTGCATGACATCTCAGCTGTAACGGAGCAGATGTCCGCAAGTGTTGAAGAAGTTACTGCCTCAACAGAAGCAATGGCACGCATTGCAAGCAACGCAACTGAAAGTACGGAACATGTTACGATAACAGCAGAGGAGCAATTAGCTTTCATAGATAATATGGCTTCTTCAGCAAAAGAAATGGCACAACAGGCAGACGAGCTTCAAAGCTTATTAAAGAAATTCCAATATTAAAGATGGTGAAAAAACGCTGAGCCTAGCAATTTGAAGTACAAACAAGTACACAAATGGGAATCGTTTTTCTCAATAAAATTTTATTAAAAGGATAGAAGAGCTTAAATAAATTGGCTCTATCTATCCTTTTTTTACCATAAATAATCCTATTTACTTCAACAACTAATTGTTCGTTCATCTTTCTAACGCTGTGGTAATTAAAAAAGAAGTTTATATAGGATAGACTTTTTTCAAAGTGTTTATCTTATCGGGTACAGTTTATTAATAGTGCGGCTTTATTTTAAACAGTACAACTCTGTATTATATCGAAAGTAGTATATTATTTTCAGACTTTTATCAATTTTTGCTCAATTTATGACAAAAATTGATTTTTAAATATTTATAGCTAATGATATGCTTATTTAATACCCGGGTAAAAGCAAGACCAAAGCTAATTAAATTGCATACTTGATTACGATAACACTGTAACAAGTATCCATAATGGTATTATCGCTACACTTTAACATTACTTCAATATCCTTAATATTATATTTTTAAATAATTCATGTAATTAATACACATTTTATGGGAGGGTAAGAAATTGAAGCATTTATTTCCATTAGTTTTAACGATATTACTATTTATTGGATTGATGCCAATAAATAGTGCGCGAGCTGAAGAATATTCAGAAACTGAGGAATACTCGGAAGATTTTCTAACAACAATTAGTGTTCCGATTTATGAAGATAATAATGTTTTAGAGTTTGAAGAGGATACAGAGAATTCTGAGGATGTAAAAAACGAAACTTTTGCAATCGAAACTTTTTCTGCAGCGAAAGAAGTTGCTAAAGTGAATTTCGGTGTTGATAAAAATAATTTAATAAGTTACCAAGTGGTTATGAATAAAGGTTATACGTTTAAATCTTTTTCTGGATCATTAGTTACAACAGACTTAACAAGTGGTTTATCACAAGGCAGAAAACAACTTTCTGGAAAGAGTGGATCGGTTCAAATTGCTCAACTTAATGGTCATACATTCCGTTCCACATTAACTGGTACTGTTACTACTACAACGGGTTATGGTTCTAATCTCGCTGGGGCTAGTATAATGTGGATTTATAAAAAATAATTATTAAATTATTATTGAAGTTACTAAAAAAGAATGCGTCATGATGAAAAGAGGTATAAAGCATTCTATTTATTTTCAATACAAACCATATTTTTTTTGAACGATCCGAGCAAATTTGACTTCTACTAGTCTGATCATTACCTATGAAAAATTGTAATATCAATTGTCCTAGTTTTTTGTATTCTTTGAAAGAAGAAAAATTTAAAATATCATTTTAGGACCCTTTGCATTTATTTTAAGGGAATCATATACTATATTGTGATTAACAAATAAACGATGAGGTGTGATTTAATGGAGGATTATGAGAATGAAATGGAATTATTTGCTGTATCTAATCACTCAAAACAATATGACTACCTTAAAGATCAAACTCTAGAATTAGTAAAAAAATTCAATTTAAATAATAAACAACTAGCCAAATTATTAAATTTATCTGTAAGCGAGATAGGAAACTTAATGAATGATTCAGATATCATCACGAATGAAAAGTCTGAAGAAATTGATAATAAATTAACAATGTTGAATTTTGGATTTGAAAATTTCGATGTAAAGGAAAGAGTAAAATTAATATTGAATGATTTGCTAACTGATTACATGTTAACAACAGAAAAATTATCTAAAATCATTTATGTAGAAGAAAAAGATCTTATAGATTTTAGAAAAAAAACACTACTTGATAGAGAGATAGAATTAAAAATATGTGTAAATATTATCTTTCTTCATTTTATTTTACACAAATAATTATAGAAATTAAAAGTGCACCTATTGTAGTGACCCCTTAAAGTAGAGTTTTTATTATGCAGCTAATTGGCTGGCATGAGTTCGGTATTTTTCGAGGGCACTGAAAAACTTCAATTGGTTCCACTTAGCGAGGTATTCGACGATTCAATCGTCGAATACCTCGCCTTTTTAATTTATAATTGAGAGACTAAATGCAGGTGGTGTTCTCAATGATTTCAAACCAAGAGACTTTCAACTTAAGTCCATATATGGCCATTTACGATATTGTCGTGCCAAAAGATAATATGCTTCGTCAAATTAACGAACTAGTGGATTTCTCATTCATTTTAGAAGAATTGAAAACAAAATATTGTTTAGACAATGGAAGAAATGCGATTCCTCCGATTCGAATGTTTAAGTACTTATTGTTAAAAGCCATTTTTAATGTATCTGATGTAGACCTTGTCGAACGTTCAAAATATGACATGTCTTTCAAGTGTTTTTTAGGTATGGCGCCAGAAGATGACGTGATTGATTCAAGCTCACTCACAAAATTCCGCAGACTTCGTCTTCAAGACGTAAGTTTATTAGATATGCTCATTGGAAAAACAGTTGAAATCGCACTCGAAAAGAACATTATCAAAAGTAACGATCATTGTGGACGCAACACATACCAAAGCACGTTATAACCAAAAATCACCGAAAGAATTTTTACAAGAAAAATCAAAACATACCCGCAAAGCAGTGTATCAATTTGATAAATCCATGAAAGAAAAATTTCCAAAGAAGAATACTTCTAACGAAGTAAAAGATGAATTAGCTTACTGTGAAAGATTGATTGCCATTATTGAAAATAAACCACAAATCGCTCATCTACCAGCTGTAAAGGAAAAATTGAACGTGTTAAAAGAAGCTGTAGAAGATACGCAAGAACATCTAAATTATTCAACAGACACCGATGCACGAGTAGGACATAAAACAGCAGACAGTTCTTTCTTTGGTTATAAAACACATTTAGCAATTAATGATGAACGTATTATTACAGCAGCAGTCGTTACAACAGGTGAAAAACCAGATGGACATTATCTACAAGAACTGATTGAAAAAAGTAAAGTAACAGGAATGGAAGTTGAAACAGTCATCGCTGACACGGCTTATTCAGGGAAAAACAATTTACTTTATACAAAAGAACAAAGCATTCAACTGATTTCTAGGTTAAATCCAATGATTACTCAAAATGGGCGAGCAAACGGAAAAGGATTTAACTTTAATAAAGATGCAGGTTTATTTGTATGTCCAACAGGACATTTAGCAAATAGAAAAAGTAAAAAACCAGATTCACATCCAGGAGCAAGTGCAAGAATGGTTTATTTTTTTGATATTGAAAAATGTAAGGTCTGTCCACTCCGAGAAGGATGTTTTAAAGAAGGTGCAAAAACTAAAACCTATTCTGTTGCCATTAAATCAGAGGAACATTTAGACTAACAAGCTTTTCAAGAAACAGAAGAATTTAAACGCTTAGCTCGAGAACGTTATAAAATCGAAGCGAAAAATAGTGAGTTAAAAAATAAACACGGGTACAATCAAGCATCGGCTGCGGGTTCATTTGGCATGCAAATTCAGGGAGCAACGACGAAATTCGCTGTCAATCTAAAAAGAATCTTGAAGCTTCTGAATGGAAAAGGGTAATAAATAGGTAAAAAATTAGGGCGTTTCCTGTTCAAAATTGAACAAGAAGCGCCCTATCTTTCTATAAAACGAATTTATTTATAAAAAACGCAAGTTTTTCAGTACCCTCGTATTTTTCTGGACTCATGCCTTTTCATTTTGTTTTCATTTTTGTAGCGGCGATGCTAAACAATCTAAATAATGTCTCGAGAAGTGAGTCTTATTTTAAACAAACATTTATTTTTCTCACAAAGGTTCCCATAATACGAACATATCAGTAAAATAGAGAAGGTTAGGGGGACTGTATTTTGAAAGATCAACGCTTTAAAATTGCGCATCGAGAGGCGCTAATTGGTATCGGGCTTGTTATCGTTAACTTTGCGATTTGGTTCGGATTTGCTTACGGACTAGGATCTGGTGATCCAACAAGCTATACGTATGTATTCGGTTTCCCTGCATGGTTTTTCTATAGCTGTATTGCAGGGACAGGCTTTATGATTATTTTAATCTGGTTCGTCATGAAACTCTTTTTCAAAGAGGTACCATTTGACGATGAGGAGGTGGATCAATAATGCATTGGCAAGTTATTGTTCCGCTGCTATTATTTTTAATCATCATCTTTGGCATTGGTATCTGGTCAAATAAACATATACGCTCATCCAATTCATTTTTACAGGAGTACTTCCTTGGTGGTCGTGAAATGGGCGGCTTCATCCTTGCGATGACAATGATTGCTACGTACGGTAGTGCAAGTAGCTTTATTGGTGGTCCAGGTGTTGCTTATACGAAAGGGCTGGGTTGGGTATTACTAGCGATGGCTCAGCTTCCTGCAGGTTATTTTGTTTTAATGATTCTCGGGAAGAAATTTGCTATTATAGCAAGGCGTTATCAAGCCATCACGTTAATAGATTTTTTACGAGAGCGCTATAAAAGTCATGCCATAGTTATCTTATCAGCCATTAGTATTATTATCTTTTTATTTTCTGCCATGATGGCACAATGGGTAGGTGGTGCTCGATTAATTGAATCATTAACTGGCTTAAACTACACAACGGCACTCTTTATTTTTGCGATTTCCGTTTTAGTTTATGTGATCATTGGGGGCTTCCGCGCTGTTGCATTGACAGATACGGTGCAAGGCTCAATTATGGTTATCGGAACAATCATTTTATTAATTGGGACAATCATCGCTGGCGGAGGAATCGATAATATTATGGCCTCACTTGTCGCTGAGAATCCGAATCTTGTGTCTCCATTTGGAGCAGAAGGTGAATTAACGCCATTATACGTTTCTACATTTTGGATTTTGATCGGTGTTGGAGTGGTCGGGCTTCCACAAATCGCAGTTCGTGCGATGAGCTATAAAGATTCCAGAAGCATGCATTTAGCCATTATCATTGGCACTATTGCCATTGGGACAATCATGTTTGGGATGCATCTAATTGGTGTTTTAGCAAGACCAGTGATGCCAGGTATTGAGATTGGTGATAAAGTTATGCCACTGCTAACATTAAAGGTTTTACCGCCATTTTTAGCTGGCGTTGTCTTAGCAGCTCCAATGGCAGCAACGATGTCTACAGTTAATGCGCTACTAATGCTTGTTAGCTCAACAGTAGTGAAAGATATTTACTTAAATTATATAAAGCCAACAGCTAATGACACGGAAATTAAGCGTGCAAGCTTTATTGTTACTGCAGTGATTGGTTTAGTCGTTATCGTTTTTGCACTAAATCCACCAGATTTATTAGTTTGGCTTAATTTATTTGCCTTTGGCGGACTTGAGGCAGTCTTTATTTGGACCGTAGTATTAGGACTATATTGGAAAAAGGCCAACAAATATGGTGCAATCGCGTCAATGATTTCTGGTATGAGCTTGTATATTATCATTGATCGTTTTTATCCTTCCGTCTTTGGCATGCATACTGTGACAATCCCAATTGTCGCATCCTTTTTCATTTTTGTTATTGTTAGCTTATTAACAAGTCATAAATTTAAAGAAGAAAAGTTGTTTATCTAGCTAATAAAACGCCGTAGAGATAGAATATCTACGGCGTTTTATATTGTAGACAATAAGAGACGGATAGAACCTGCGAAATGATGGATAGAACGTTCAAAATCGTGGATAGAGTCTCTGAAATGATGGATAGAACATTCAAAATCGTGGATAGAGTCTCTGAAATGATGGATAGAACATCCAAAATCGTGGATAGAATCTTTGAAATGATGGATAGAACGTTCAAAATCGTGGATAGAACCTCTGAGGTGATAGATGATTCACCACAACCTATTAGCTGGTGGTTTTTTTAAAATAATCGCCAGTTATTTTAATTTCCCAGATCACTTACTAAACCGATTCTCTTCCAATCACTCATCTTACTCTCTCCTAATTTTCTATAAGCAACTACACCACCTACTGTTCTTTCAACTGCCGCATTGATAGGATTAATAGAAAAAATTAATGAATTACTGTAAGTCATTTCTCATTTGAAAGTTCTACTTTTTTTATTAAATTACTAGGAAGATAGATTTAAAATATATTTGATAAACTGATACTAATTATCAATATTTTAGAATGTTTAAATATTTCGATATTCGAATTAGTTCCCTTGTGATAAATTTGAAATATCACACTAAACTGAAAAGTGTGACAATTAAAGGTGGAGGGGGAAATGAGATTTGAAAAAGTTTAAGTTTACGAAGTTCTTTAGTAGTATTCTAGCTTTCGTTATGGTGCTTTCTCTATTGGTTCCATTGTCGGTTGCTAATGCTGAGGAATCGAAACCATTCAAGCAGGATAGTCAAAGTGAAAGTATAATTCAACAAAAGGCGGCTATCGCCGAACAGCTAAGCTTGTCTAAAGATGGTCCAACTCTTCACGAAAGCTTACAAAATGTATCAGGCAATCAAGATGTTGCAGTCATCGTTCATTTATCTGAAAAGCCTGTAGCACTAGAGCAAGGAATGAGCGAAGTCAAAGGCAAAAAATTCTCAAATGCCCGAGCAAATGAAGTTCGTTCAAATGTAAAAGCACAACAAGCAGAAGTTAAAAAAGAGTTAGCTGCTAAAAAAGTTCAGATGACTCAAGGATACACATTTGATACTGTTTTAAACGGTTTTGCGGCAACTGTGAAAGCAAATGATCTCCCAAAACTGCTTACAGTAGAAGGAATTACATTAATCGAACCTGATGCAATTGTTTACGCATCAGAAGATAATACGATGAAATCATCGGAACTTATGAAGGAAGATCAATTAGAAGCTCAAATGAATACAAGTAATTCTTTCCTTGGCATCGAACAGCTTTGGAAGGAAGGACTTGAAGGACAAGGAATAAAAGTAGCGGTATTAGATACTGGTATTGATGCAGATCACCCTGAGTTTGCCGGAAATTACAAAGGTGGAAAAAACTTCATTCCAAATTCATCAACATACACGAAGCCTCGGACAGATGACGATGCATCGGAAACATTGCCTTCGGAGCGTCCAGCCGGGACACCTGAATTTAATGAAAAGGGAAGCGCGTTCTATACTTCTCACGGTACACATGTTGCTGGAACAATTGCAGCAATCGGAGCTAACGAATTCGGTATTAAAGGAATTGCTCCAAAAGTAGACCTTTATGCTTACCGTGTTCTTGGGGCGTACGGAAGTGGAGCTACATCTGGTATTATTAAAGCAATTGAAACTGCTGTAAAAGAAAAAATGGACGTTATCAACCTTTCACTTGGTGGGGGAGCTAACTCTGAAACGGATGCTGGTTCATTTGCTATTAATAATGCAATGATGGCTGGAACAATCGGGGTTATTGCAACAGGGAACGAAGGTCCAAATCGCGGAACAATGGGCACGCCTGCAACCGCTCGTTTAGGAATTGCTGTTGGTAACACAACAAATCCTGAAACAATGTATAACGGGGAAGTGAATGTTACAGTTGGCAACTACAACTTAACAAAACAGCTTCCGTTAATGGGAACGACTTTTGGGAAAGATTTAGCAACACAGCTTCAAGGAGAATTTGACCTAGTTGCTGTTCCTGGAAACGGGGAAGTAAAAGACTTTGCAGGAATTGATGTAAAAGGTAAAGTGGCATTGATTTCTCGTGGCAGTATCGCATTCGTTGATAAAATTGCGAATGCAAAGGCAAAAGGAGCAGTCGCAACAATTATTCATAACTTTGCTGGTGGAACGAATGCACCGAACATTTCAGGCACATTCCTTGGTGATTCATTTGAGTTTCTGCCAACATTTGATATGTCACAAACGGATGGCGCTGCAATTCGCGCAGCATTAGCAGGTGGAACCGGAAAAGTAAGCTTTAGTAAATTTGCTTCCACAAAGACACTGGGAGATGATGTAAACGATTCAAGTTCACGTGGACCATCTACACCAAACTTTGATATTAAACCAGATGTAAGTGCACCTGGAACAAACATTATGTCAACGATTCCAATGTATAAAAAAGATTTCCCTGATGCAGATTACGGGGAAGCATATGGTCGTAAAACAGGAACTTCTATGGCAACACCGCATATTGCAGGTATTGCTGCATTAGTTAAACAAGCAAATCCTGATTGGAACGCGTTCGATGTAAAAGTGGCGCTTTCTAATACAGCAAAGGTTATAGATACAACAAAATACGATGTGTTTTCTCAGGGTGCAGGGCGTGTAGATGCTTATGCAGCAGCTCATCCGGAAATTCTTGCCTATGCACTTGATAGCGCAATTTTAGATGGAACTGGTGTAGTTACAGAAAACTTGAAAGGTACGGTTACTTTCGGTCCACAATCACTTAAAGACCGAGATATTTCTGTAACGAAACAAGTTTTAGTAAAAGATATTAAAGGGAACGGCGGCAATTATAACGTATCAATTGATGTAACAAAAACATTTGGTGATGCAACTGTTACAGTAGATCAGCCGACATTTAATCTAGATGGTGAGCAAGTTTTAAATATTACATTAACTGCTTCACAAGCTACGGCACCAAACGGCTCTGAAATACTAGGGTATATTAACATCAGCGGCGGAGATACAGAAATTTCATTGCCATTCGCAGCTGACTTTGGCGGCGCGGCAGCAACTCAAATCAAAGATTTTAAGATGACAGAAACAGACCTATCTTTTAACGGAGATGGAGTGAAAGACTCAGCTGTACTCTCATTCACATTAACTGGAGATGTAACAACTAACTATATCGAGCTTTGGGATATTATGAATCCTGAAGGTGGAGAATACGGAGACGGTTACATTGGTTATCTTCATGCAGGTACTGCGCTAGGGAAAGGCTCTTATACGCTGAATGTTGGAGGGCAGTACAAACCATGGGGAACAAAACCTGCCACAACGATTCCAGATGGTTTGTATACAATTGACTTCACAGGTCTTGCAGCATCAGGAGTAGTTTCCGATTATGTTGGACCAATTGTCGTGAAAAAGACTAAACCAGAAATTGCTGGTTCAGTAGCTGAAGGTGTCGTTACAGGACAGGTAACAGATAAGTATATCGACTACAATGAAGAGTTATCTTTATACGGTTTAAATTACAATTTAAATGATAAATTAAAAGCTTCCTATGTTTCGACGGTAAGTGGCCAGGTACAAGCGCCAGTTGCTTTTGAATTAAGTCAAGACGGTAGCTTTACATTCCCAGTAACAGCAGAAACTAATGCAGTATCAGTAATAATTAAAGACGCTGCCGGGAATGTTGGTGAAGCGAAGATATTTGAAAAAGAAGTAGTAGAACCAGTAGTAGCACTTTCTGTAAATCCAACTGAACTAGACCTAACAGCTGGAGAAACTGCACAACTTACGGTAACAGAAACATCAACACCTGCAGAAGGTGATGCAACAAAGAAAGACGTAACTTCAAAAGCTACTTATCTTGTTGGAGATGAAAATGTTGCAACAGTAGTAAATGGATTAGTAACTGCAGTGAGTGAGGGCACGACTACAATTACTATTTCATACGGTGGTAATGAAGTTACTGTAGATGTTACAGTTAAAGCACCTGGTGTTGAAGTACCAATAGTAACACTAGAAATTGACCAAGCTCAGGTTGAAACGAGAATAGGTAAAGAAGTTCCAGTTAAGATTACTGAAGTAACTACGTTTGATGGTAAAACAACAGAAAAAGATGTTACAAAGCTTGCAACCTACGAAGTAGCGAATGATAAAATAGCTACTGTAAAAGCAGGGGCTGTAAAAGGAAAAGGTCAAGGTAATACGACGATTACGGTAACGTATGGTGACCACACACTAACATTTGATGTGTTGGTTGTAAAGCCAGGAAATGATAATGGAAACGGCAACGGCAACGGCAACGGCAACGGTAATGGAAACGGTAATGGAAACGGCAACGGCAACGGCAACGGTAATGGAAACGGTAATGGAAACGGCAACGGCAACGGCAACGGTAATGGAAATGGCAATGGAAATGGCAACGGCAATGGAAATGGTAATGGTAATAAAAATAATAATGAAGTTACCGAGGATGAGTTATAATTAATTTCAGTTCAAGCAAAAAGAGAAATTGCACAGCGCAATTTCTCTTTTTGGTATTTAATATAAAGCAATCCCTTTAAAAAGATTATCTCCTGCTAAACTAACTGTGACATATTCTTTCTGATTTTTTTGCCATATTTTGAAAAGCCATGCCCGAACATCTTTTTTGCCGTTAAATTGAAAAACGTATAACTTTTATTACTTAGAAGTTTAAGAAATAGGCTTTTGCTCCTTTTAAATTACTGCAACATAAGATTGATTTAATTGTTGTAGTAAATAGGGTCATCGGTAGTAAAAAAGAGGATAGATAGAGCGAATTTATTTAAGCTCTTCTATCCTTTTAATTTCTATACAAATAATGTGTGCCATTAAATAAGAATTCACTATTTAAAATAGTTTCAGCTTATAACTTGACTTTAAAAAAAGTAGCATATCTACGGCGTTTTTTCACTGAACTATTATGTAATCATAAGCATTTTTAGTGAGCAATGTAATCGTTACGATAATAAACAATACGCGAACAAAGCCGCTACCTTTTTTAATTGCTAACCGTGAACCTACAAGTGCACCGGCAATCTGAGCTATACCCATTAGTAAACCATAGACATAATAAATTTGACCTAAGTAGGCGAACATTAAAAGACCTGCAAAATTACTTGCTAAATTTAAAAATTTGGCATTTCCTGCTGCCTTTAAGAAATCGAAGCCAACTAATAAAAAGCTAAAAATTAAAAATGAGCCAGTTCCTGGACCAAGAAATCCATCATAAAAACCAATGCTAAATAACAACAGCATGAATAAAACTAAGTGCGTAAACTTTAAATTTTTGACCGCAGCTACTGAACCCCAGTCTTTTTTAAAGATTGTATAGACTGCAACACTAGCAAGCATTATTAGCATAATTGGTTTTAATAATTCAGGGTTTATTAAATGTACTGTCCATGCACCACAAAGTGATCCTATGAAGGCTAGGGGAAAGTATTTGATAACCGAACGTATTTCTAGCTGACCGGAACGATAAAAGGCAATAGTTGATGTCAACGATCCCATTGTACCAGCAAGCTTATTGGTTGCTACAGCAGCTGCAGGATTTAACCCAGCAAACATGAGGGCAGGTAATGCAATTAAGCCACCACCACCAACGACCGCATCCACAAAGGCGGCTAAAAATCCAAAAGATATTAATAATATGACTACATTTAAATCTACATCAAATAGCATGCTTACACCTCTTTAGATAGTTACTACTGAAATAGTAACTAAATTTTACGTAGCTGTAAAGACAAATTTTTTTCGTTGGCTAATCCTCATAGCCTTCAACTATAATAGAGGAAATGGAGGGATTCGATGGAATTATTAATCGCCCAATTAAAAGAACTGGGATTCACAGAATATGAGGCAAAGGCCTATACGGCACTCGTACAAAATAGTTATGTTAGTGCCTATCAAGTAAGTAAAAACTCCGGTATCCCACGTGCAAGAATATATGACATACTAAATGTACTTGTTGAAAAAGGGTTAGTACTGAAAGAAGAAACCGCAGATCAAACGACATACTCTTCCATTCCTGTCGCTGTGTTTTTACAACAAATTCAGCAACGCTGGCAATCGAATTTCACGTCGATTAGTGATCAATTAGAAAAATTAGAGGTAAAAGAGCAGGAAACGGAGCATAAGGTTGTCACGTTAAAAGGAAAAGAGGCAATCATCAATTATTGTCAGTCGTTATTAAAAAAAGCGGAGAAAAAAGTTCTTTTATCAATGTGGGAAGATATGTATGAAGAATTGCGAGAAGATTTACATGAGGTCGCTCAGCGCATTCCGGTTCATGGCATTACATTGTATGTGGATGAAAATATTGCATCCGTTGACCAGCATCGCATTACTCAATATACGAGGAAAGCTTCTACGCCCCATTGGTTTATTCTATCTGTAGATGGTCAAGAGATGATTTATGGTCACTCACCGTCCAATCAAGAAACGGCTTTTATTACAAATGACCCTGTGCACATCTATTTATTAGAGGATTATATATGGCATGACGTGCTTGTCAATCGACTGTTAAAGCGCGATAATTCGGATCTTGGGGAATGGATTACTAAAGAACGTAAAGCCTTTTTTGTAGAGTGAAAACATAAAAAAGAATCTACAAGCCATCATGTACATTACAGATGGCGAGCAGATTCTTATTTTTTGTTAAATAGTAATTTTTATCTTAATAAAATACTTTATCAACATTGTATTTAGCGCGGAATGAATTGATTGCGTATGTTTCGTAAATTTCACGTTCCATAGGATCTTCCACTTCATACACTTCAATTTTGAAAATTTCATCACGATGATTTTTCATCGGTGAAACATTGTCCTCAAAATGCTTTTTAATACGTTGACGAATTTTACGTGCTTTACCGACAAATAATAGCTCGTTCTCTTCATTGTAGAATAAGAAAATGCCGCCATTTTCACGTGTGATTTTATGGAAATCAATAAAACCATGGTACGGCGTGATTGGTACATCACCTGGCTTTAAATCTTGTTCGCGTTGGCGAATTACTAAATCTGGTTTTGGAAAATCAATTTTAATCAAACTATTCACGTTCCTCTCTGTTACTAAAGGTATATGTTAACATAAGTACAGCATGTTTACCATCAAATTTAACTTTTTTCAGCAGTAGTCTCTCACCTCTATAGATGATGAGATGAATGCGGTTTTAAGTCACTTTCCAGCGGGTGTCCAAACATCAGCTGAAATAGAGGAACTCAGTCTAAGAACGCCACGTCCTGTGGCAACGACTGAGTGACCAACATCACGTTGGCCCAAAGCCTCCGGCGGATGTCACGGAATCGGAAAGGAGTTCTTAGGATGTTAGCCTAAAATCATCGCATCCATGCGATAACGGCTAACTGACCTGCATCGGTAAAAACGCCACGTCCTGTGGCATTACCGAAATGACCGACATCGTGTCGGCCCTCGTGCAGGCCTAAGCACAAAGCCGATTCCGGACGCAATTATGCCGAGGCATAATTGATTTGATTGATGTAAACTTAGTTTGCTTCAATATTAGTGTTAAACAAATTACATCATGACATGCATGGTTAATAACAAAATATTCTATGTATTATTGATATTCTTAATTGTTCATGTTACAATTCTTTTTAATTAAATAATCTTATCAAGAGAAGTAGAGGGATTTGGCCCGATGACGCTTCAGCAACCTCTAACAAAAGTTAGAAAGGTGCTAATTCCAGCAAAGGATAATGTCCTTTGAGAGATAAGAGTGAACGTGGTAAATCCTTCTCATTCTATCTCAAATGGAATGAGGGGGATTTTTTAATTTTATCGAAAAAGAAGACTTAATGAGCTTTGCGCAGGGCCTGTGAATGGAGACTAAGGCCAAATTGATTTTAACTAGAGAGGGGAAAGCAAGATGCCAATTAATATTCCAAAAAACTTACCAGCTGGAGAACATTTACGTGAGGAAAAAATCTTCGTTATGGAAGAGGACAGAGCGAAAACGCAACAAATTCGTCCATTAAATATATTAATTTTCAACTTAATGCCGGAAAAAGAAAAAACAGAGCTGCAATTACTACGTTTATTAGGTAATACCCCGTTACAAGTGAATATTACATTTTTAAATACTGCTACTCATGAATCGAAAAATGTTAGTAAATCACATTTACAATTATTTTATACGACTTTCAATCAAATTCGCCATCGTCGCTATGATGGCATGATTATTACGGGTGCACCAGTAGAAAAAATGGCGTTTGAAGAAGTGAACTACTGGCAGGAAATTTCAGAAATTATGGATTGGTCCAAAACAAACGTAACATCGGTCCTTCATATATGTTGGGGAGCACAGGCAGCATTATACCATCATTACGGTATTGGTAAAATTGGGCTTTCTGCTAAATGCTCAGGTGTATATTCTCATGTCATTACGGATTTAACAGTGGATTTAGTAAGGGGCTTTAGTGATTTGTTTACGGCACCACATTCACGTTATACATCTGTATCTATTGACGAAGTACGCAACCATCCTGATTTACGATTACTATCTTATTCAGAAGATGCTGGTGTTTTCATTGTGCAATCTAAGGACAACAAAAATATTATGATTACCGGTCACCTTGAATATGATGCGACAACTTTAGCGGATGAATATAGTCGTGATGTTGCGAAAGGAATAGATATTGAGGTACCCGTGAATTACTTCCCAAATGATGATCCAGGAAATGAACCGATTAATACGTGGCGTGCCCATACACATTTATTATTCTCGAATTGGCTGAACTACTATGTTTACCAAGAAACACCATATGAATGGGATTTTGTTGATCAGATTGAATATCATATTTAATGCTATAAATGGTGACCTTGATCATTTCAGGTCATCATTTTTTTTGCCATTATGCTGTTAATTTTCTGATGAATCTTTATTTTTATCACTGTTTGGCGTATTTCCGGTATCGCTATCATTCTGTGTAGTATTGCCGGCATCGTTTTCACTTTTACTTTGAGTAGTATTTTCGCCATTACTACTATTTGTACTTTCAGAAGCGTTTTCGTTATTGCTACTACTTGTATTTTGAGAAGCATTACCGGCATTGTTGTTACTTGAACTTTGAGAAGCGTTTTCGTTATTGCTACTACTTGAACTTTGAGAAGAATTACCGCCATTGTTGTTACTTTCACATTGAGCAGAATTTTCGTTATTGCTACTACTCGCACTTTTAGAAGTATTACCGTCATTGCTGTTACTTGAACTTTGAGCAGAATTTTCGTTATTGCTATTACTTGTACTTTGAGAAGAATTACCGCCATTGCTGTTACTTGAACTTTGAGAAGCGTTTTCGTTATTGCTACTACTTGTACTTTGAGAAGCATTACCGCCATTACTGTTACAATCACTTTGGGTAGAATTATCGTTATTGCTATTATTTGCACTTTGAACAGAATCATCGTTATTGCTATTACATGTACTTTGAGCAGAACTTTCTCCATTGTTGTTACTTGTACTTTGAGAAGAATCTCCACCATTGCTACTACTAGCATTCTGAGCAGAATTATCGTTATTATTACTACTGTCATTTTGTGTAGTATTCCCGCCAGTACTACCATTTTCATTTTGTGTATTACTATCGCATTGCGTTGTATTTCCTTGATTACCATTAATTTTACGAATCATCGCGACAAGTAATAAAACTATTGGTAATAAGATCATGAAAACGAAGGAAAACATAGGCCATGTTTCTCTATTGTAAATATCTGAATGAATGATATTAGGATGAACAATTTGTGAAAGTCCAAGGATAATCATACCGAGTGGAAAAATGAGCGGTCGATGATTTTTAATTTTAAATATTTGTGCAATACCGATCACCGAAGCATAAAAATACATAAAAGTTCTAATATAAATTGATATAATCCACATGGCTGCCATAATCACTTCAATGCGTTGTAAAAAGTTCCCGATTGAAATTCTTTGAGCTAATGAATAGCTAGGAAATGTCCTAGAAGCTGTATTTGCCGGACCTAGGACAAGGATAGACAGTGCGATGGTCGTAATTAAGACAATCCCTCCAATAATTGCGCCAATGTAAAACCCTTTTTGTGCAGATTTTTGGACGTTAACTGTGTAAGGGAAAATCATTAATAATACAGCAAGCGGGAATGAAAAAAGACTTATAAATCGAATTATACTAAAGAATATTGATTTTTTTGGTGTTTCCATTATTGGCTGTATATTTTCAATTTGGATGGATGGTGAAATAAAAATGACAAAGAAAATAAAAATTAAAATAAAAATTGGACATAGTACTTCTGCAGAACGGGCAAATACTTCAATTCCTAAAAATGCAGCATAAATAATGATAATACTGAACATAAATGCAAAGGCCATCGTAGGTGTTTCTGGCATTATTTCCGTTTTCATGAAAATTCCAATGAAATATAATAATTCACCGGCAGAAAGTAAGCATATAAGAATAAAGCCAATCGCAGTAAATTTTCCGAAAAAACGACCTAATATCTTTTCATTCGCCTCTACAAATGTAAGGGTAGGAGTTCTATTTCCTAAAGCAACGAAAAGCTTTAGTATGGGCAAACTTATTACGACACCAATGATCGCTGCAATCCAGGCATCTTGCTTTGCTTCGCTTGTTACACTTGCAGGGATAATTAAAATGGCTGTACCAATTGAAAAGAGAAGGGTAATGATCATAAATTGTCTTGAACTAATTATTTCTTTTTCCATCATGAACGATACCCCTTTTCTTAACATAAAGTTGCCTTATTATTTTGTCAGAGAGACGATTAAATCTTTAATTGGTGAAAAAATAAAGGAAATCAAATCTAGTGGGCTCGGTATTTTGAGCTTTAATAAGATCGCAATATTTAATGCAGTACCTAGCAATAAAAAAATCGAAAAAACAACGATCGTTTTCGTTTCTTTTTTTCTTTTTAATGTTGGAATAAAGGCAAAGGCAATACTAGCAGAAATGATTAGTATGAATATCGTCATAACCATAGCTTATTCTCCCTTCGGCTTATTCACTAATGAGTTTTCCATCGTCCCTAATCCTTGTGTGTTCACATGTACGTCAACTTTAACTGGTAGTTCTTGAAATATAGTTAGCCAGTCTTTTTTGATTTTTTTCCACTCTTTAGGGTTTTTGCGATGAAGTGCTTCACCAAATCCAAAAATATCGACCCGGTAACTTTGCTGAACTGTTTTGACTGTTTCTTCGATTCGCTTTTTTATAAGTTCTGCCGTTTTTTTATTGACGTAGTGAATCGATTTTTCCTTTGTAAGGTCTATATTACATTCAACTTCTCCGACATTTTGGTTAACATCTATAGAAACATTGATTTTGGGGGTTCCATTTTCAAATTTACCTTTTATTTTTGTCTTTGAGTGTGTAATTTCAGTTGATATCGTACCTCCCTTTGGGCAAGCAAGAATTTCAATTGTACTGTCTATTTTGTCCTTTAAAAAACCCACGCTTCTACTCTCATCTTCCGTTAAAAGCCCAATGAGTTTATCTTCTTTAAAAACAGCCAAGCCAGCATACTTCAACATCACAGAAGCCTTCGATTTTTTAATATTCGATTGGTTCATTCCCGCACTTTTATCCCCATGTATTTCAATGGCAGACATGACTATACTTGTTTCTTTGTTATTTAAAGTATTGATTAATTCATCAATTTTAATGGATTGGGTTGTACCCCAAGTTTTCTCCGCCGTTTTAAGAGAATTTAGCATTTTATTAGCTGGTACTTTTTCGATAGGTGTTAATACATTTAAAACTTCGTCGGCAGTCGCGTCATGAGCAACGATGACATCGAAATCATTTCTGAATTCATGATCTCTTGAAATTAAATCTAATGGCTTACCAATTCCTTCTTTTGCTAATTCATCGCCGAGCACAACTATTTGAAGATGAGAAAAATAAAGTTTTCTAGCTGTTACTGTTGTCATTTTTCGAATGGCCTCAAAGACCGTTTTACCTTTTGAATGGTAGGTAATAACGGGAGACCGTCCTGAAGTAGGCCGTTTGGAAGAGATTTCACCAGGATCTACAACTTGAACAGTTATGTCAAATTCATTATCTACTTTATCTATTCCTAATGCTGCGACAATTGCTAATTCATTGAGTTCACGCTTACTCCAGCAACCACTTAAAAGTAAAGTAAGAATCATTAGTAAACATATTGCCTTAGATTTTGACATAGTTTATTCCTCGTTTACACATTCTTTTGGTTCCTTTTTTTCGTATTAAAATATTTATGACCTCTGACAGTATTTTTTTGACTAATTAAGCGTGGTCGAGTCAATAAAGCTCTACGCGGGAACAATACTAGTGCATCTTTTTGATCCTTTAAAATTAATGGACCGAATGGACTTAAATATGGAACACCGAAAGTTCGTATGCTGCATAAGTGTAGAAGGATGATCATAAGGCCAAACATCACACCATATAACCCAACTATTGCTGCTACAATCATTAATGGGAAACGAAGCGCACGAACTGTATTGGATAAGCCATAAGCAGGGAACAAGAAGCTACAAATGGCTGTTAACGCTACAATAATGACCATTACGGCAGATACAACTCCTGCTTCTACAGCAGCTTGACCGATCACTAATGTTCCAACAATGGATACGGCTGGTCCAATAGTTCTTGGCATTCGAAGACCTGCTTCTCTTAACACCTCAAAGGCAATCTCCATAATGAGTGCCTCTACAACGGCAGGGAAGGGGACTCCTTCTCGTTGAGATGCAATACTTATCAGCATAGGAGTTGGTAGCATTTCTTGATGGAAGGTGGTGATCGCTACGTAAAGAGATGGCGCTATCAAGGCTAGGCCAATTCCGAAAAATCTCAATAAGCGTACAAGAGAACTAATCATCCAATGCTGATAATAATCTTCGGCAGATTGTAAAAAGGATGTAAATAAGGCTGGCACAATTAGGACAAACGGTGAACCGTCCACTAAAATAGCAATTTTACCGTCTAATAACTCACCAGCAATAACATCAGGCCGTTCAGAATTATAAATAGTAGGGAATATAGTGAATTTGTTATCTTGAATAAAATCTTCGATGTAGCCACTTTCTAAAATACCATCAATATTAATACGATCTAATCGGGCAAGAACCTCTGCTACTATTTTGTCATTAGCAATGCCATTTATATACATAACTGCAACATCCGTTTTTGTTACTTCACCGACAATTCGAGTCTTGATCCAAAGATTCGGACTTTTAATTTTTCGACGGACCAGAGCCGTGTTCGTACGTAATGTTTCCGTAAATGATTCCCTTGGACCTCTAATTACCGACTCTGTGGATGGTTCCATAACGGCTCTATCTTTTGGACCTTTTGTACTTGTCACGATACCAGTTGAAGATTCATCTAATAAGATGACCGTATCACCATTTAAAATAGAATTGTACAGTGCTGAAAAATGGAAAATATCATTCACATCGCCGGCTGTTAAACAAGAATCTCTCAAATATCGAATAATCTTTTCTATTTCTGTATCTTGATTATCTTCAATATCAAGCATTAATTTATCAATTACAGCATTAGAGATGCTTATTTTATCGGATAAGCCATCTACGTAGATAATCGCTAACGTATATTTTTCAGCTTTTCCAATGGTAATTTCTCGTATGACAAGGTCATTACTATTCCCGAGTGTGTTTTTAATCATCTTTAAATTTTGAGAAAGAGAACTATATAGTTGGTCATTGTTTTGGGAGGTATCTGCAATTTTAGAAATAGACATGTTCTTTCCTCCTCAAGTTTTAACATAAATATAGAATGTACAACTTTGAGAGAAGATAAACCAAAATTAGAAGTTAACTCATATAAAAAAGCAGTGTTCCCTTCGTCTAACGAAAGGAAACACTGCTTTATTTTTTATACTCATATTTTAATTCGTCATTTGTAGCATCCACATCTACATATAAATGGTGATCATTGAAGAACCATAAATCTTTTTCATCAATATAGTAGGTTACATCGTCAATAACTGTCTTAACACCAATTTCGATTGGTTCTTCACGTGTCATACCAAGAGAAAAGCCTTCGTGAAAAGGACTGGAACCGCCATATCTAGCATAAAAACGAATAGTATCTCCGGATTCTACTTCCATCTCTTGTTTGAACCATTGTAGGGCTTCATCTGTTAATACGATATTCATTAGAATGTTCCTCTCCTTGTTACAGCCATTTTACCTTTGGCTCGGTGCCATTTTTAATGCGGGCAATATTTGCTCGGTGACGATACATGATAAAGGTAAATAAACATGCTACTAAAATACCTAATGCAAAATCACCGGTAACAAAATAATAAACGATTGAATAAATAAGTGCTACTAAAGCGGCAATCATCGAAGTTAAACTTACAATTTTCGTTATTTTTAATGTTACAAAAAAAGCAATAAATAGTAAGACAAATAGAGGCCATGAATATCCTAAGAGAACGCCTGCTGATGTTGCCACCGCTTTCCCTCCACGGAAACCTGCAAAAATAGGGAACATATGACCAATAACGGCTACTATCCCAAGAATTAGCGAGTGAATGGAGACTTCAGAGAATATAGGGAGAGCTACAAGTAATACGGCTGCTGTACCTTTTAAGACATCCATAATCGTAACGACTATTCCTGCTTTTTTTCCTAAAATACGAAATGTATTCGTTGCACCTAAATTACCGCTTCCGTGTTCACGAATATCCGTTTTATAAAAAATTTTGCCTACCCATAATCCAGAAGGTATAGAGCCGATTAGATAAGCACATAAAATAATAAGTCCATTTAGCATAGCTGGACTCCTTTCATCCAAAGATTATCACTTGGTACTAATAATATGTAATAAATATTCTACACTTTTTCTCTACAATCTACAATGTCATGAAGGAGATTTCTTAGTGTATCTTGAATTCATTATAAAAGATAACTATTTTTTAAGGATTTTTATATGTAGTTAAATTTATTTTAGGCTTTTTGACATGATTCATGTTGGCAGCATGAATGTCCTTTCTAAAAATATAGGTATAAAGGCAATTTTGTCAATCATCCATTCCTTTGGTAGAATAGAAGTCTATCTTTAATTTCTAGAGTAAGTTAGTATAAATTTTCTAATAGACAGAAGAAACCTATGAAGTACTGTACTGTATATTTTTCAGGGGATATTCAAATGCTTCTGTAAGGAAGACCAAAACCTATAGCGATCGGCATCGTTTTGAAATGAGAGAAATGACCAGAAGTTAGCCATATGTAGTTTTATTTATGCAACTAATGTTTATGATCCTGCGTCAAGGGAATAGGATAGTTAGTAATACATATTAAAGCAACTATTGCAACTTTTTCTTCAGGTAAAAAGCTCAAAACGACTAAGCTGTGAGGAAATTTTAAAAATTTATTGGGTCTGTCACTAGCTATTGACAGGAAATGCTATTATTATTAGGAAGAGAACATAAATAGAACATGCGTTTTGTTTTTTGGAGGGGAATTTTTTGGCGAATAAACAGTCACCAAGCGTCTATAATGATGACGCCATTCAAGTATTAGAAGGATTAGAAGCGGTACGAAAACGACCCGGCATGTATATCGGTTCTACAGATGGCCGTGGACTTCATCACCTAGTATATGAAATCGTAGATAATGCGGTGGATGAAGCACTGGCTGGCTTTGGTACTCATATCATTGTCAATATTCATAAAGATCAAAGTATCAGCGTTCGAGACTTCGGCCGTGGAATGCCAACAGGTATGCATAAGATGGGGAAACCCACTCCCGAAATTATCTTTACTGTCTTACATGCTGGTGGTAAATTCGGGCAAGGTGGCTATAAAACAAGTGGTGGCTTACATGGTGTAGGTTCTTCTGTTGTTAATGCTTTATCCACTTTTTTAGAAGTAACGATTCATCGTGACGGTAAAAAGTATCGTCAACGCTTTGAAAACGGTGGCCATCCTGTAACAACATTAGAAGAAATAGGACAAACAAAACAGACAGGAACACTTGTACATTTTCTACCAGATGACACAATTTTCTCTGTAACAAAATTCAATTATGATACGCTTGCAGAACGTTTACGAGAGTCAGCATTTTTATTAAAAGGCTTAAAAATTGAGCTAATCGATGAACGCGAGGAAGGCAAAGGTGATGTTTTCTTTTATGAGAACGGCATTGAAGCTTTCGTTGCGTATTTGAATGAGGAAAAGGATGTCCTTCATCCCGTTAAGTATGTGGAAGGGATTCAAGACGATATTGAAGTAGAATTCGCCTTCCAATTCAATGATGGCTACTCAGAAACAATCCTTTCATTTGTTAACAATGTACGTACCCGTGATGGTGGGACACATGAAACAGGTGCCAAGTCAGCGTTAACTCGTGTTTTCAATGAATATGCACGGAAAATTGGGCTGTTAAAAGATAAAGATAAAAATCTTGAAGGGACAGACATTCGAGAGGGCTTAGCAGCGATAGTTTCTGTTCGTATTCCAGAGCATTTACTACAATTCGAAGGTCAAACGAAGGGTAAGCTCGGAACTAGTGAGGCACGCTCGGCAGTAGATAGTGTTGTTTCGGAGCAAATTTTATATGTGCTTGAGGAAAACGCTGAATTGTCTGCTTCTCTTGTGCGTAAAGCTATTCGTGCGCAGCAAGTACGTGAAGCGGCTCGTAAAGCACGTGAAGATGCACGAAACGGCAAAAAGAGCAAAAAAGGTAGTACGATTCTTTCCGGAAAATTAACACCTGCACAATCTCGAAATGCGGCGAGAAACGAGCTGTATTTAGTCGAAGGGGACTCTGCAGGAGGGTCTGCAAAACAAGGACGAGATCGTACGTTCCAAGCGATCTTACCATTGCGTGGTAAAGTTATTAATACTGAAAAAGCAAAGCTTCAGGATATAATGAAAAATGAAGAGATTTCAACGATTATCCATGCTATTGGTGCTGGCGTTGGAACAGATTTCTCTGTCGAAGATGCAGCGTATGACAAAGTCGTGATTATGACCGATGCGGATACGGACGGAGCGCATATTCAAGTGCTGCTGCTAACGTTCTTCTATCGTTATATGCGACCATTGATTGAATCTGGAAAAGTATTTATCGCATTACCACCACTTTATAAAGTATCAAAGGGTACTGGTAAAAAAGAAGTGATTGAATATGCTTGGACCGAAAATGATTTACAAAAGGCCATTAATAAAGTTGGAAAGGGTTACATATTACAGCGCTATAAAGGTCTTGGTGAGATGAATGCTGACCAGCTGTGGGATACGACGATGAACCCTGATACGCGTACATTAATACGTGTAACGATTGAGGATGGTGCACGTGCTGAAAGACGTGTGACAACATTAATGGGCGATAAAGTAGAGCCACGCCGTAAATGGATCGAAGCGAATGTAAACTTCGGTATGGAGGATGATTCAAATATTTTAGAAAATGAATTCATCCAACAAGAGGAGGACCAAGCATGAGTAGTACGGAAAAGTATCAAGATTTACCTTTAGAAGAAGTAATGGGTGACCGTTTTGGTCGCTATAGTAAATATATTATTCAAGACCGCGCGTTGCCAGATGCACGTGACGGTCTTAAGCCTGTGCAACGACGTATTTTATTTGCGATGTTTACAGAGGGCAATACGAACGATAAACCATTCCGTAAATCAGCCAAAACTGTCGGTAATGTTATCGGTAATTATCACCCACACGGTGACAGTTCAGTCTATGAAGCGATGGTGCGCATGAGTCAGGATTGGAAGGCGCGCCATATGCTTATTGAAATGCATGGGAATAACGGCTCTGTTGATGGTGACCCACCGGCAGCGATGCGTTATACAGAGGCAAGACTTTCTGCTATTGCAGCGGAAATGCTCCGCGATATTGGCAAGAAAACCGTTGAATTTGTACCAAACTTTGATGATCAGGATATGGAGCCGACTGTTTTACCAGCTCGTTTCCCGAACTTACTAGTCAACGGCTCAACGGGTATTTCGGCTGGTTATGCCACAGACATTCCTCCACACGCACTTGATGAGGTGCTAGACGGTGTTCTGATGCGCTTAGATAAGCCAAACTCCACTGTTGATGAATTAATGACCGTTATTAAAGGGCCTGATTTCCCAACAGGTGGGATCATCCAAGGTGTCGATGGTATTAAAAAGGCATATGAGACTGGACGCGGTAAAATCATTGTGCGCGCTCAAGCAGTCGTGGAGCCAATTAAAGGTGGCAAAGAGCAAATCGTTATTACGGAATTACCGTATGATGTCAATAAAGCAAATCTTGTGAAGAAAATCGATGAGCAACGCGTGGATAAACGACTTGAAGGAATTGCAGAGATTCGCGATGAATCGGATCGTACAGGCCTACGTGTTGTCATTGAACTGAAAAAAGATGTTCCAGGACAAGGGATTTTACATTACTTGTTCAAAACAACTGATTTACAAGTAGCCTATAATTTTAATATGATCGCTATCCATAATCGTCGTCCGACAATGATGACATTGCCATTGTTACTGGATTCTTATATTACCCATCAAAAGGAAGTTGTGACGAACCGCTCTATTTATGATTTGCAAAGAGCTAAAGATCGTTCGCATATTGTTGATGGCTTAATAAAGGCATTGTCCATTTTAGACGAAGTTATTGCAACGATTCGTTCGTCTAATGATAAACGAGATGCGAAAACGAATTTACAGGTGAAGTTTGACTTTACAGAAGTGCAATCTGAGGCAATCGTGAGCTTGCAATTATACCGATTAACAAATACGGATATCACAGAACTTCGTAATGAACAGGATGAATTAAGTAAACTAATCGATAAGCTTGAAGGGATTCTTAATAGCGAAGCAAAGCTTGTACGTGTCATTAAACAGGAACTACTTGACATTAAAAAGCGCTTTTCAGAGCCACGTCGCTCAAGAATCGAGCAAGAAATTGAAGAAATCAAAATTACGTTAGATGTCCTTGTGCCAAGTGAAGAGGTCGTAGTGACTGTCACAAAAGATGGCTATATTAAGCGGACATCTACACGTTCACATGCAGCTTCAAACGGTCAGGATTTTGCAATGAAAGATTCCGATTATTTATTATATGAAGCAAATTTAAATACACAGCATCATCTACTGCTGTTCACAAATCGAGGCAATTATATTTATCAGCCTGTCCATGAGCTACCTGATATTCGTTGGAAGGATCTTGGTCAGCATATTTCAAGTATTGTGCCAACCGGAGAAGATGAATCTATTATTGCTGTATATGGTTTTGAGACATTCGAACAGGCCAATACGTATATTTTAACGGCTACGAAAGATGGACAAATTAAACGCTCATCTGTAGCAGATTATGCTGTAACACGCTATTCGAAGCCGATAAAAACGATGAATGTCAAGTCAGGCGATGAAATGATTTTTGCGGGTATTGTGACGGACGAGGCAGAACTAATGTTAACGACAGATACTGCGTATGCAATTCGTTTCCCAATCGAGGAATTACCAGTTACAGGTGTGAAAACAGGCGGCGTCAAAGGAATTACGCTGAAAGACGGAGAAGCATTAGTCGGCTTCAATGTTTTACCGCCAGATGAAACGTCCTATGTGGCAATTGTTACGCAACGCGGTGCTGTGAAGAAAATGAATGTAGCCGAAGTAGAAATGACTAGTCGTGCAAAACGCGGCTTAAAAGTATTAACAGAGTTAAAATCGAACCCACATCGAATCGTAGCTGTAGTAAAAGTAACAAATGAGGATCAGCTTACGATCGAGACGGAAAAAGGCGTTCAAGAAATCCTTGACGTACAAGCATTAACTCGAGCAGATCGCCATTCCAACGGCTCCTTTAAAGTAGATATAGCTACAGACGGTGCCATTTCACATGTGTTCACGGTCAAAAAAGAAGAGAAATAACATTAATTTTCTAGCCCAGCTCCTTGTGAGAGCTGGGTTTTTTTGGTAAATCGAAACCAATAATCTCTGTGCATTGTCTAACATAGATGCAGGGAACGTTAACTTTACTATCATTCGTATTTTCTCCTCTAAAATTCTTACATCAGATGGCGGATCAAATATTACGTAAATCATTTCAAACTTCGGGAATTATCAGAGAAACTTTCACAAAAACGCTAAAGGAGGGGGCCAACTATTAATGGAAGCTTTAAATAACGTGAAAGGAATAAAAGAAGAAAGTGTCAAATATGCACAACAACATTTAGCTAATGAAAGAACGTATTTGGCTTGGGTACGGACTGCTGTGTCAATGGTAGGTGTAGGGTTTTTGACAACTTCATTGCATTTTACTATTAAAATTAGCTCAAATCATTATATTAATAACGTAGCTGTATTTCTAGGCATCTTTGCGTGTATTGTTGGTTTAATTGCAGGAGTATTGGCAACCCTTCAATATTCAAGGAAAAAGAAAGAAATTCAAGATGGTATATTTATTCCTTCTAGTCGTAGTATTTTCTTTATATCTGCCTTATTCTCCTTATTAATTTGCATTATTTTTATGTATCTTTCTTTCTTACTATTCATGTAGGCTCTTATTATATTAGAAAGAATAGAGGGATACATAAAAATGCTGCTACGTTAACACAAAAAATATCGTCTTGGTCTAAAGCCTCGAGCAATTGCCGCGACATAATTGATTAAGAAACATGTACTTTTCTATCATTCCTTTCACTAACTTTAGCGTTTAGCGTTTTTGTTATTATGTAGTACAAAAATGTACCTGTTAATCCTAGAATAAGGAGCAATCCGCTCATATATATAGGGGGAATCCACTGTCCGACGATGATCAATAACGAAGCTATAATCATTGCTCCATAGGTAGTTAAGCTATTAAAAGCCATATAAGTGCTACGAGCGTTAGATGGGGCAAGTTCTCCTATCATCGCCTGTTTAATAGGCACAAACATTAGCTCACCAATTGTTCCAATAAACATGGCAATAAAAAGAATCAACACACTATTTGAAGAAGCAAAGACACTAAAACATATAGAAAAGATCAACATTCCTGTTACAAGAGTCCAGCGATCACTACATTTTTTTAATAAGAATAATACAGCACTTGAGAGGAGAACTACAAGAATAGTATTCTCCGTTCGAAGAAAACCAAGCATTTTTGTGCCATCTACCATGAAATCTATGCCAAAGAAGGAGGTTGAATGTTGAGGTATATCTTTTTCGAGACGTATCCCAATATAGTTTGATAAAGACTGTTCCAAGGTAAAGATCAAGATTGCTCCTAAAATATAAAACATAAATAGCTTATCTTTTATAACGGTTGAATAAGTTTGAAACATTTCTACTGATGAAGATTTTTTCTTATGATTAGAAGACTTAGGTGAAGGTTCTGGTAAATAAGTTTCTGTGATAAAAAATACAGTCATAAATACAGATAACAACGAGATTAGTGAAATCCCAATAAATAGCTCAAATAAGTAGTTTTTAAAAAGAAATGCCCCAATGATTCCTCCAATTGCCGTTGATAAATTCCCCAACCAGTAGCTAATCGTAAATACAAGCTTTCTCGATTCGGAATTAGTAACATCAATCATCATAGCTTGTGCGGCTGGCTGAAACATTCCTCCGCAAAACATATTAATGATGAAGAATGCTGCAGAAATATAAGGAAGGTTAAACCAAGGGGAATTACAAAGTGCTATTAACAGATATGAAAGCAATATACCTATTTCAGAATAAATCATTATTTTTTTTCGCCCTATTTTATCTGAAATATGCCCTCCGATAAACCCTCCAATAACCCCACTAATTACTATTATTATAAGAATAATACCAGTTTTAGTAGCTCCGATATTCTGGGTAAAATAAATTGCCAGAAAAGGAATAACAGCCATAGAAATAAGGCCGCCTAGAAATTGCATGGCTAGACGAAGTTTGATGTTGGGATGAATATCTCTCAATTTCATATAATCACTCCTATTTAATAATATATTGTCTACAAGTGCTGGCTGGGCAAAGTGGGGAGGAGGCTTATTTATTTGTGATAGGCCCAAATAATCTCAGAGCTTGTCTCGATATATCCTGCCGCATCACGTTTGTATATTCATCAATAAATGTTAAACGCATGCCGTTTAAGATGGAAAAGTATGACTCAGCAATTAATGAAGGGGATTCTTCATAAAAGTAACCGAGCCTTTGACCTTCTTCAATAACCGGATAAATACTATCTTTAAATACTTTTACGAAATCATCTAGTTCTTTAAAAAGTTTTGGGAAACGATCAGGTCTTGCAAGAACCTGCTGAATTAGACGTAAGTATTCACTTCTCATTGAAAAAAGCTGTATATGGCAATCTATCATTTCCTTCACAACTTCAAGAGGCTCACCTTTAAAGTGTTCTCCTAACTCAATAAAATAAGGTGTGATTTCCTTCAATGGCTCCAAAATAGCTGATTCATAAAGTGCTTCTTTTGAATCAAAATACGTAAATACGGTACCAAAGCTAACACCCGCTTCCTTTGCTATGTCGGCAACTTTTGTCTCCGCAAAACCAGTATCACTATATAATTTAATGGCAGCATTTAGGATAGTAGATCTTTTTCTTTTCTTTTTCTCATCATTAGTAAGTTTAGTTTCCATTTTATATACTCCTTCCAAAATAAATGATTGATTGGTCAATCAAATCTTATTGTAATATGTTTCCATTGTCAATATGTTGAGGGAATTTTTTGAATTTTATAGTTAGTTATAACGGAATTACTACAATGAAGGGCCATTATTCGCTAAAAGTATCTAGGTCTCCTTAAGAACGTTTTTGAAAGGAGAGGGCATAGCAGTTATTTAGTGTGAATGAAAAAAATATTTCAGAAGGTGGATTTGAAAAGAGGCCGTTTAATAATTTTTCAGCACTATCGGTAAACAGACCCTTGTCATTAACGGATTGATATGGGTATAATTATCATCGAAAAGTTCATATGGAAAGAATGTAGGGGGGCTGGTAGTTGCCAGCTGAGATTGTGTCCGATAGACGCTGACCCTTTGAACCTGATTTGGCTCGTACCAGCGTAGGGAACATCTATTCAAAAAAAGAAAGTTTTTGATACTGATTGTAAAACGTCTGGGAGGAATCCTAGGCGTTTTTTATGTTTTCAGACTTTTTTTCTTCTGGTAAAGACATTCATTCATGAACACTTTCACATTACTTACTTGGAGGAATCAGCATGAAAAAATGGTTATTGGTCCTAATGGCTGCACTTTTAACATTAGTGGGTTGTAGCGAAAAAGAGGCTAAAAAGGATGCTAAAGGATTAACAAAAGTATCGGTAGTTCTAGATTGGACACCGAATACAAATCATACCGGTTTATATGTAGCGGAAAAACTGGGCTACTTTAAGGAGCAGGGCTTAGATGTTGATATTTTATTACCTGGCGAAACGGGCGCAGATCAGCTTGTGGCGTCTGGGAAGGCTCAGTTTGGCGTAAGCTATCAGGAAGGGATTACACAGGCGCGTGTACAGGATGTACCTTTAGTATCGATTGCAGCGGTTATACAACATAATACTTCTGGCTTCGCATCTACCGCATCAAAAGGCATTAAGTCACCAAAGGATTTTGAAGGTAAAACATACGGGGGCTGGGGTGCGCCACTTGAAAAGGCTGTACTACAATCACTTATGCAAACAGAAAATGCGGATATTAATAAGTTAGATATCGTCAATGCAGGCGATTTAGACTTCTTTACAATGATGAAAAAAGATATTGATTTTGCGTGGATTTATTATGCATGGACAGGTATTGAAGCAGAACTTCGTGGCGAAAAGCTGAACATGCTTTATTTAACAGATTATAGTGAGCAGTTAGATTATTACACACCTGTACTTGCTACAAATGAAAAAATGATTAAGGATGATCCTGAGACGGTAAAAGCATTTGTCGCTGCTGCGGCTAAGGGTTATGAATATGCGATAAATCACCCAAATGAGGCAGCTGATATTTTACTAGAAGCGGTTCCTGATTTAGATAAGAACCTTGTGCATAAAAGTCAGGAATGGTTAGCAGATAAGTATCAAGACGACGCTGCACGATGGGGCGAGCAAAAACTTGCTGTTTGGGAAAACTACGCGAAATGGATGGCTAACAACAAAGTTTTAGAGGGCGAATTTAACGCAAAACAAGCATTTACAAACGATTTTTTACCGAAAAAGGAGACAAAGTAATATGGCAAACTCATTAATAAGTGTCCAAATTATCCCGAAAACTGAAACATACGCAGATGTGATCCCGTTTGTTGATGCAGCGATTGCGGTTATCGACGCATCAGGGGTGAAATATGAAGTTCATCCATTAGAAACGACAATGGAGGGTGAGCTTACGACTTTACTACAAATTATTGAAAAAATGAATGACAAAATGATAGAGCTTGGCGCGATCAATGTCATTACGCAAGTGAAAATTTTATATCAACCATCCGGTATTACAATGGATACGCTAACGGAGAAATACAAGGGATGAAGCAGGCTGTTATACAAGGAAGGACGATAATTTTTATCGCCTTCCTCTTATTCATATGGGAACTAATTGTCCGTTTTGCTAATATCCCACATTGGCTTTTGCCAGCACCGAGTGCCATTTTGAAAGAAGGTTTTCAATCGTATGAAACGTTTGTGCCGCATGCTTTCGCGACAATTCAATTAGCACTTCTAGGTCTTGCAATCGGGATATTATGTGGGCTAACGGTTGCCGTACTATTACATCGTTTTACTTTAGTAAGGGAGTTATTTTACCCTATTCTTATTATGTCGCAAAATGTCCCTGTGCTCGTCCTAGCACCTTTATTAATTATTTGGTTTGGCTTTGGTTTATTGCCAAAGCTCATTATTATTTGTCTTGTGTGCTTTTTTCCTATTGTTATTTCGGCAATGGATGGCTTTCGTCAAACTCCGCCTGAACTGAAGCATTATTTTGAGATGATTGGTGCAACGAAAGCACAAACCTTTTGGAAGCTAGAATGGCCTTATGCGTATCCAGCGATTTTTTCAGGCATTAAGATAGCGGCAACCTATAGTGTCATGGGGGCTATCATTGCGGAATGGTTAGGTGCGAAAATGGGGATTGGTGTCTACATGACGTTGGCACAATCTTCATTTCGAACGGATCGTGTATTTGTAGCAATTTTTGCTATCGTATTTTTAAGTTTGTTATTATTTAGTGCTATTCGATTACTAGAAAAACTTGTTGTAAAGGGGAGAGGACACCATGCTAAGCATTCAAAACATTGATAAATCCTTTGATTCCCTTCCAGTCATCCGTAATTTATATTTTGAGGTGAAGGACGGGGAGTTTGTGGCGATTATAGGTCCGTCAGGCAGTGGAAAAAGTACACTCTTTCAATTAATTGGTGGTGTTTCTTCAATTGATAAGGGTGCCATTTTATTAAACGGTACAGACATCCAGCGAACAAGAGGAACGATTGGCTATATGCCTCAGCAGCCATGTTTATTACCGTGGCGTACGATAATAGAAAACGTCACGATGGTCGAGGAGCTTCATGGAAAACCAAATGTTAACGTTGCGAAGGAATGGTTACATAAAGTGGGGCTCGCAACATTTGAAAATGCATATCCTGATGAGCTGTCGGGTGGTATGCAACAGCGGGTATCGTTTATTCGTGCAATTGTCAGTAATAAGCCTATTTTATGCTTAGATGAGCCATTTTCTGCACTTGATGAGTTTACAAGGCTTGAAATGCAGGCGTGGCTATTATCGATTTGGGAGAAATATCGAAAGTCTATTTTGTTCGTTACACATAGTATCGAGGAAGCTCTGTTTTTAGCTGATCGTATTATTGTACTCACGAAACGGCCAGCAACAATGAAAAAGGAAATAATCGTACCTTTTGCAAGGCCACGACAAGAAGAAATTCGTCATTCCGCTTCATTTACGGCTTTGAAGCAACAATTATTCACGTATTTAAAAGAAGAAAAGGATGAGGCGAATGTTGATTGATGCACATATTCATTTAGATCAGTATAAGGAAAACGACATACCTACTTTGCTAGAAGAAGCGGAACATGTCATTGCAGTAAGCATGAATCTACCGTCGTGTGAGAAGACGTTGAAGCTGTCGAAAGCCTATGCTAAGGTAAAGGCGGCGTTTGGCTTTCATCCTGAACAATCGCTACCTAGTGCTGCAGAGGAAGAGGCATTATTCGAGTGGATACGTCAACATGCTCATGACATGGTGGCAATTGGCGAGGTAGGGTTGCCTTATTATTTGAGGCAGGAGAAGGCTATTGATAATCGTTCGTATGTGGCTTTGTTAGAACGGTTTATTGTATTGGCAAAGGAATTAAATAAACCGATTGTCTTACATGCTGTTTATGAGGATGCGGCGATTGTTTGTGATTTGCTAGAAAAACATCATATAACGAAAGCGCACTTCCATTGGTTTAAAGGCGATGATGAAGTAGTTGAACGAATGATTTATAATGGGTATTTCATTTCTGTGACGCCTGATTGTACGTATGAGGTTGACATTCAAGAACTGATCAAAAAATACCCCATCGAGCTGATGATGGTAGAAACAGATGGGCCGTGGCCGTTCGAAGGTCCTTTTGACAACAAACGAACATCACCTTGGATGATGAATCATTCCATTGAGGTTATTGCCTCGATAAAAGGGCTTACAACACAGGCAGCGGCTCGCATCATTACAAGTAATTCGACAACATTTTATAATTTATAACAAAAAACACAGCTGTTTTTTTAGAGTAGCTGTGTTTTTTTAGGACCAAAATCGCTTATAAAACCACGAACATTGCTGATGAAAATAGTAGAATCACGATAGCATACATTCGTTTACGAAGGTGTTCTTAGGACCGTCCACCTTTAAGCGAAAGTTTAAAAAGGGATCTATTTATTAACCTAACTTTCGCAGAGCAAAATAGGAAGATAGTGGCCCTGATATCGCTTTGCAAACCTTTAATCCAAGCCCCTTTCCTCACTTAGAAAGAGATTGTGCCAATGCAACAAACCTTTTTACCCCTTCCCTAAGTTGTTTTTCATTTGCGTAAGAATAGCTTAAACGTATCCAGGATGATTGTTGTTTTAATGGATCACAAACTTGACCTGGCACAAAGGATATAGATTGTTCGATACTTTTGGTTAATAATAATTCAGTTTGAAGTGTATCTGGGAGTTGCACCCATAAATTAAGACCGCCTTTTGGACTGGTCCATTTCCAATCTGTTACTGCTAGCTCTTCCTCCATGATTTCCTTTCGAATCTGTAGGGCGATCCGGATTTTCTCCATGTGCTGCTGCAATCTTAGTGATGAAAAGTAATGAAGGAAAATTTTTTGATTGAGAAGTGGTGAGCCATTATCAGCTAATGATTTTACTGTTAGTAGTGAATTCATTAATGATGATTGACAAATAACAGCTGCAATTCTCAAACCAGGTGAGATATATTTGCAAAAGCTTCGGATATAAATGACTGTCCCAACAGTATCATATGTGTAAATTGGTGGTGGCGGGGCGTGATCAAAATATATGTCGTGATAGGCATCGTCCTCAATTAATAGACATCGATATTGTTCAGCTAATTCTACTAATCTTTTTCGCTGCTCAACTGAAACCGTATAACCAGTCGGGTTATGAAATGTTGGGTTGAGATAAAATAAGCGTGGTTTATATTGTTTCATATATAATTCAACCTGCTTTAAATCGTAACCGTCTGGATGGATATCAACTGTTATAATCTGTGCTCCTTGTGCTCTGAAAATATCAATCGCAGCACTATAGCTTGGACGTTCAAATAAAACGACGTCTCTTGACTTAATGAAAGTTTGAGCGATTAAGTGAATCGCTTGCTGTGAGCCAGAAGTGATTAGCAGATCACCTGCACCCAGATGAGTTTTATACTGGTTGATAAAATATTGAGTGAGTGTTTCACGTAGCTCTAAATCACCTTGCACAGTTGAGTAGGTTGCAAGTACTTTTGGATAAAGATCAAACACTCTCTTCACATAATCTGAAAAATAATGATTAGGCAAAAGATTTGGATCAACTAACGCCTGAGAAAAATGATAGGAGACAGGTGATTGATGGATTTCAGATAAATGATTTTTTTGTACGTATGCAGAAACAATTGGATTGTCCAAATCTAGATATTCAAGATTTTTCGTCACATTTGATTGGACAAAATAACCTGCTTTATCTTTTACGTAAACTTTGTCATGCTGTTTCAGTAATTGATAGGCCTTTAATACAGTTAATCGATGAACATTCATTTCAGATGCTAATTGCCTAACGGAGGGAATCTTTTCATGTTCTTTCCATTCTTTACGTTCTATTCTGTGAAGTACATAATCATATACTTTCTTAAAAAGATAGTCTCCATTTTGAATCGCTTTGCTCACTTCGATTCCTCCTATTCAAGACGATTGTACCACGATCCAATCTAATCTGTTCTACCTTTTTCAATCTGTTCTATCGTCTTTCTTTTATGATAGAAAAAGAGGAGGGGTTTTATATGGTTATTATTAATTATTTCTTCATGTGTTTGATTTTTGGAACAACATTTTTAGCGATTAAAATTGGTGTTGATGCAGGATTGCCTCCATTTTTTTCAGCCGGACTTCGTTTTTTCATTGCTGGCTTGCTGCTATTTAGTTTTATGGTGTGGAGAGAAAAAACGACAATATGGTTATTATTTCGGAAAGAGATGTTTTTTACAGGAGTAGGTTTAACCTTTGGGACGTTCGCCACATTATACTGGGCAGAACAGTATGTGACATCAGGGATTGCAGCTGTCTTATCTGCTACAGGTCCAATGATGATCATAGTTATTCAGATATTCATATTGAAGCAAAAAGGAAATTGGAAATCATTCATTGGTTGTGTCGTCGGAGTCATTGGTGTCACGCTCTTGATCTTACCTAGTTTTTCAATTGAGATTAGTCCCTTCTGGATGGTTGGTTGTTTCGCCGTTATATTGGGTGAAGTTTTTTACGCTTCTGGAACGATTTATTCGAAGCATGTCATCCGAAAATTTGAAACGACATCACCGATTGCTTTAAATGCAGCGCAAATGATGCATGGTGGGATTTTATTAATCATCTTGTCATTTTTCACCGAGAACATTCAGCTTGATTATCTTTTAAGCCCAGCTTCAATTGGCTCTTTTCTTTATTTAACTATTATTGGTTCAATGATCGGCCATAGTATTTATTATTGGCTTGTCTCACGGACAAATCCTGTTTTTCCTTCTACATGGCTGTATATCTCACCATTAATTGCCGTTATGCTAGGTGTTATCTTCTATCATGAATATATTTCTTGGCTAACAGGCATAGGAACTTTGACGATTATTGCAGGAACGGTTTTAGTCAATTTCGAAACATTACGGAAGCTGCTTTGGGGGAAGGGGACTGTTCTTCACGATGTTAAAAATTAACATGCTAGATTTTGTTCCGGTAAATTTATTTGAGTTTAATAATAAATAAGATAGCAGAAAATCTAATAATAATTACATTATTCGTAATCGGACGCGATTGTTGAAGAACAGCAGGAACTTTTAGAAGCAGTGGTAATAAGTAATTAGTGATACTGCGTAAATAAATAGTATTACGCACAAAATTAGCTTTATTCTTTCGACTTTTTAACGTAACAAAACCTACACTTTTACATCAATAAAATCTAATTATAAAGGAGCGTAAAGTATGGAAATTTCTAAGGGAGTAGAGATGCTCCAGCTTGAATTTCACGGAACTATTATTCATCCGACTCTTTTATGGGATCAAGAAATGGCTGTTTTAATTGACACTGGGTTCCCTATACAAATTGAAGATTTACGCCTGGGAATGGAAAAAGTAGGCGTGTCGTTCGACAAACTAAAAGTTATCATTTTGACGCATCAGGATATAGATCATATAGGTAGTCTTCCTGAGATATTACAGGAGTGTGGAAGGAATATTAAAGTTTATGCCCACGAACTAGATAAGCCGTATATCCAGGGGGATTTACCTCTTTTGAAAGACGGGCACATAGAGAATCCACCGAAGGGAAAAGTGAATGATACCTTGATTGACGGCCAAGAACTGTCATATTGTGGCGGGATTCGTGTCATTCATACTCCGGGGCATACTCCTGGCCATGTCAGCCTATATTTGAAACAAAGTAAAACTCTGATTGCTGGGGATTCGATGTACAGTGTAGACGGAATAATTGGGGGAATTCATGTCCCAACAGTACTGGATTTAAAAGAGGCTCGACTTTCTTTGAAGAAATACCTAGACCTCGACATTGAATCTGTGGTTTGTTACCACGGGGGATTAACTAAGGTAAATATTAATGATCAGATACAAAAAGTAATTTCATATTAAAATTTTAGAACTAAAACGGGCTGATTGTTGAATAAAACTTTATTTTACCCCCATCCAAAACAGGATGGGGGTATGTTTTCGGAAGTATTTAACTTTTATTGTGTTATCAAAACATTGACATTACTTTCATCTGGTACTATCATAAAATGGAAAACAAGGAAAATGAAATACTTTTTTTATTTTCCTATAGGTAGGTGATGATATTGAAAGATAGAATTTTAAAGGTATCAATAAGTGAAGCTGAACGAAAAGGATTCCGCTTTACGATGGGGGATTTAGCAAAGCAACTAGGTATGAGTACTAAAACATTGTATGGATACTATCCCTCAAAGGAAGAATTGCTAAATGAAATGATTGATCTAGCAATTCATGAATTGAAGTTGAAAGAGAATGAAATACTACATGATTCAACGTTAAATCTTGTAGAAAAACTACAGAAATGTCTTGTGCTAATTCCAGCTGATTTTACATTTGCTCAGCTCCAATATTTAGAGGAGCTTCAACGATATTATCCAAAGCAATGGGAAACACTTGATGAATTTATTCATGAACAATGGTCAGGGGTCGTTTCGTTAATAGATGAAGGAATTGCAACAAATAAAATACGTCCCTTTAATAAAGAGATATTTATAGAAGTCTATATTGGAGGTCTTTATCGATTGATGGATCGTGCATCCAAAAACAGAAATATGATTTCACTTCAGGATACAATGCAGGAAATGGTGGACGTACTTATGCTTGGTATTCTTAATGGCAACGTTAATGAAGAAAACTAAATGGGGGCTGTAAATGAGTAAAACTTTAAGAATACTATTTTTAGGTACGGATTTCTTTTTTATACTCTATTGGCTTGTCACTTTTTTTCATTTGATACCAGAAGAGTATTTATATCAGGATTATCAAAATGAATTATTAGTTATATGGAATTGGTCGTTTTTCCCACTAGATATTTTAATCTCAGTTACGGGTTTTATTACTCTCTATCTATTTAAAATAAAAAATGAAAAGTGGAGAGCATTTGCCTTACTATCTCTGACACTAACAAGTTGTTCTGGATTACAGGCGCTTGCTTTTTGGACAATAAAGCTTGATTTTGATCTTATGTGGTGGATACCTAACCTTTTTCTTTTACTGTATCCGTTATACTTCATATCAAAACTGATTACTTCTAAACAACAAAATGTCCCATTACAAGCAAAACACAACCACTAACAATCCTCAGTGTGGTTGTGTTTTTTGTGCTTTGTAATAGTATGTTCAATGCTTTCTTTTTTCGTTTTCGTTAAACGCTCATGTGTACTGAAAGGGGAAGATTGACGATTTTTTTCAACGTCCTTCCCTTTAGTGCGCTTTACATGCATGCGTTTCTTTTTTGCTTTTGAGTGTGTCATGTTACATTACCCCCTAACTGTCATTTGTAAATATAGTACCGAATACGGAAGAAAAAGTAAAACCTCGTAAGTGTTAACTTACGAGGCGGTTGTCGTATTATTAGTGAGATACGTCCTGTACAGAAATACCTGTGTTCGCTTTAACATCGACTTCGCGATATTTCTTATCATTTGTTTCCTTAGAAAGCATTGTTCCGATGAAGCCTCCAAGGAAGCCAAGTGGAACAGAGATGATAGCTGGATTCGTTAACATAATTAACGGATCACCAACGAAAATTGCTTTACCTTCAACTGGATTCCAAATGTTTGGTGAAACAGCAACAAGGACTAAAGCAGAGATTAAACCTGTTAACATTGCTGTTATAGCACCAGCTGTATTGAAGCGTTTCCAGTAAATTGTATAGATGATTACAGGTAAGTTAGCCGAACCTGCAATACAGAATGCAAGTGATACTAAGAACGCTACGTTTAATGTTTGTGCACCAAGTGCTAAAAGGATAGAAATAACAGCGATTGTGATAGAACCGATACGAGCTGCAAGTACTTGTTCTTTCTCTGTAACTTTTCCCTTTTTAATGATTTGACCGTAAATATCATGTGATAGGGCAGATGCGCCTGAAAGTACAAGTCCAGCTACTACCGCTAAGATTGTTGCGAAAGCTACCGCACATACGAATGAGAATAGGATGTCCCCACCGAGTGCATCCGCCAGAAGTGGAGCAGCCATGTTACCAGCAGCATTTGCTTCAATAATTTTTTCTTTACCAACGAATTTAGCTGCACCGAATCCTAAGAAGATTGTAAGAATGTAGAAGATACCTACAATCCAAGTAGCCCAAATAACTGAGGAACGAGCAGTTTTCGCATCTTTAACTGTAAAGAAGCGCATTAGGATATGTGGAAGACCAGCTGTACCTAATACTAAAGCGATTAGCATTGAAATAGTATCAACACCATTTGTATATTTAAGACCAGGATTCAAATAAGCTGCACCGCTATCAGTTGCAGTTTCCATTTCTTTGAACATCGTCGCAATACTAAAGCCGAACTCTTTTAATACTAAGAATGAAATAATAACTGTACCTAACATTAAAAGACAAGCTTTAATAATTTGTACCCATGATGTTGCAGTCATACCACCGAATAATACGTAAGTCGTCATCATAAATCCAACGATTAAAACAGCAACCCAATAGTCGATTCCTAAAAGTAATTGAATAAGTGCTCCTGCACCAACTAGTTGTGCAATCATGTAGAATAATACAATTGTAATAGTGCTTAAAGCTGCTGTACCACGAACTTTAGAGCTATCAAAACGCGCTGTGATCATGTCAGCTAATGTGAATTTACCAAGATTACGTAATGGCTCAGCAACGATATATAGAACCACTAAGTAAGCTACTAAATATCCGATAGAGAAGAAGAATCCATCAAATCCAAATAATGCAACTGCTCCGGCGATCCCTAAGAAAGATGCTGCTGATAAGTAGTCACCAGCGATGGCTAGTCCATTTTGCCAGCCTGTTAATCCACCGCCTGCAGTATAGAAATCACTTGCAGAAGAAGTTCGTTTTGATGCCCACCATGTAATAACTAATGTTAAACCAACAATGGATACAAAGAAGAATATGGCTGTAAAACTCATCCCGTTACTCATCGGCGGCCACCTCCGTTCTCGTATTCAGCGATAATCGCCTTTGCCTCTTTATCAAAGCTATTTGCTTTTGCTACATATAAGTGACATAAGCACCAAGTCATGATGAATAGTCCAGCTGCATATACCCACACCCAAGTAATTTCCCCAATTGCCTTATGGTGTAGTATTTTCGTGAACGAAGTCAGAATTGGTAGCAACATGTAAGCTGCTAAAAAGATTGCAGTCATTGACCAAAGAAATGAATTCTTTCTTCGAACAAGCGCTTTAAATGATTCTTGATTAGCAATCGCGTCATAGTCAATCACAACGCCCTTGTTTGCTTGTTTGTTCCCCATTAACATTCCCCATTTTGTGTTTATTTTTACTGCTTAAAGACTAAATTTTGCTAGATTAGTGAATTCACATCTTCATTTTATGAGACAGTTCGCGAAATTGCAATACTTTTCAGAAAAATTATGAAAAAATAATTTTCGGAAAAAATAGTCTTGAAAGAGAATATGCATGACAAAACCAAGAAATAAAGGTGTTTTGGGAAATTCAGATAAGTATATGAGGGTAGGTCAATTCTAGATTTCTGAGCGGGGAAAATGGAAAAAAATCAAAAAAATAAATGGTTTTTTGTAAAAAATAAACACTATTTACTCAGTGGAAATCAGGTTTTTTTTTCATTTTTTTGAAAGAGAATAGTATTGTTCGATAAGTAAATTGGTGAATATTTCAAGATAAAAAGTTAAAAAACCCGATGGAAAATCGGGTTCTTTAACGTGATATTTTTATTAATATAGATAGGGTGATTGATAGATATTTTTTCAATAATTTGAATGGAAAGAAGCGATCAATGTGAGATATCAGAAACGGATACACCAGTGTTTGCTTTAACGCGAATTTCCTTGTAAATACGTTCTGCTTCTTCCTGTGGTACTTTACTAGAAGATAGTACAGAGCCTAAATAACCTGCGATAAAGCCAAGTGGAATCGTAATGATCGCTGGAACTGCTAAAGGTACGATAGGATTACCAACAAAGATTGCCGCACCTTCAACAGGACTCCATACATTTGGTCCCATGGCACCTAAAACTAGACATGATACTAAACCAGTTACCATCGCTGTAATAGCACCTGTTGAATTGAATTTCTTCCAGTAAATTGTGTAAAGAATAACTGGTAAGTTTGCTGAAGCACCGATACAAAATGCAAAGGATACTAAGAATGATACATTCAAGTTTTGTGCAAATAACGCAAGGATAATGGATACGATGGCAATAGAAATCGAGCCAGTACGTGCTGCTACAACTTGTTGCTTTTCTGTTAATTTACCACCTTTAATGATTTCTCCATAAATATCGTGGGAAATGGCAGAAGCTCCTGTTAAAACTAAGCCCGAAACAACGGCTAAAATGGTTGCGAATGCTACTGCACCGATAAATGCCATTAACACATCACCACCTAAGTAATTAGCAAGAAGTGGGGCTGCAGTGTTACCAGCTTTACTTTCAGCAAGAATTGTATCAATCCCTACAAAGTTTAATGCGCCAAAGCCTAAGAAAATAGTTAATGAGAAGAAAATAGCTGTAATCCAAGTTGTCCATGAAATAGAAGAACGGGCAGTTTTAGCATCTTTTACTGTGAAGAAGCGCATTAAAATATGCGGTAATCCAGATGTGCCTAAAACAAGCGCCATCATCATCGAAACTGAATCAATTGAGCTTGTATATTTAATTCCTGGCACAAGGAATTTTTCACCATGATCCGTGGCAATCGTATCAAACATTTTCATAAGAGAGAAGTCGAATTTAATTAATACTAATGTAGCTAATACGCCTGTCCCAAATAAAAGAAGGCTAGCTTTAATAATTTGCACCCAAGACGTAGCTGTCATTCCGCCGAATAAAACATAAGTAGTCATCATAACACCTACGATTAAAACCGCAATCCAATACTCAATACCAAATAATAGTTTAATAAGGGCACCTGCACCTACTAATTGTGCAATCATATAAAGGATGACGATGATAATTGTTCCTGACGCCGCAACGCCACGAATGCGTTTTTCATTAAAACGGGCAGTAAGCATATCTGCTAAAGTATATCGACCTAAGTTACGCATAGGTTCTGCAATTACATAAAGAAGAACTAAGTTGGCTACTACATAGCCTACAGAGAAGAAGAAGCCATCGAAACCAGTTAATGCAATCGCACCGGACACCCCTAGAAATGCGGCTGCAGATAAATAGTCACCAGCGATCGCAAAGCCGTTTTGCCAACCTTTAAGACCACCGCCCGCTGTATAGAAATCAGCCGCAGAAGACGTACGTTTTGCTGCGATAAATGTTACTACAAGAGTTAAACCAACGATTGCTAAAAAGAAACCAACGGATACGAAGTTCATCTATTTTCCACCTTTCGCCTGATATTCAGCAAGTACTGCTGCGGCCGCTTTATCGAATGAAGCTGCTTTTTTTACATACACTGTACAAAGAACAATAGTCATAATGAATAATCCAGCTGAATAAACCCAAACACCCGTAATATTTCCGAAGACTTTTTGTTGTAGTACAGGCTGAAAAGCGAGGATTGGTAACAAAATATAAAGTGTTAAAAAGACTGCTGTGATCGAGAAAAGAAAGGTATTTTTCTTTTTTACGAACATGTTGAACGATTCCATAGCTTCAATTGCATTATAATCAATTGATTCTACATTTTTGTGCCCAGAAATGTTTGCCATTATTATTCCCCCTAAAGTGATATATTTCTGTTTTAGACGACATATTTCTTTTCTGTTCGTCGTTATATTCACTTATTCTATGGGGTAGATTCTTATAATGCAATACTAAATTTTGAGTTTTTATAATTTTTAATCACTTTCAGATTGTGGAAATAACATAGAAATAATAAGGATTTAGTAGAAATAAACCGTATGAAAGAGAATGAGGTTTTCTATAAGAATAATATTCCAGTAATAGTTTAATCATAATAATTTTGAATGTGACAGAAGATTTAAGTATGAAAGAGAATTTTTGAGAGGTTTAATAGAGCGTAGTCCGATGTGAGGGGACCTAAAAAGCAATAAATCTTTGTTATATAACAAACAGTTGGCCCCTTTGGGAAATAACCGAAATAGTAAAAAAACAGCTTTGAAAAATTATTAAAAAAGTGTGAATTGTCTGGAATATAGGTGGTGTTAATTATACTAAAATTTTACAACATTCATGTAATGGACATAAAAAAATGAAAGAATAAACTCATATCTTGTATTCAATAACTATAATTTATACAATAAACAATGATGGTAAATTGAAGGGAAGTGGGCAATAAAATGAAAAAGAAAAGTGTCATGCTCGTTTTGATACTAACATTAAGTACCATACTTACCGCTTGCGGAAGCTATAAATTTGAGCCAGAAATGAACATAGAAGTACAGGAATTTTCGGTTACAAATCAAAAAAATGAACCAGTTAGCCTGAATGATTTAAAAGGCAAGCCATGGTTAGCGATGTTCATCTTTACTAATTGTAATTCCATTTGTCCACCAATGACGTATAACATGACAGAGGTGCAAAAGGCACTTCAGGATAAAGGTGTGGAAGACTATGAAATTGTAGCCTTTAGTGTGGATCCTCAAGTTGATAAGCCAGAAGTGTTAACAAATTATTTAAAAACGTATTCCGTGCCCGATGCAAGTAAATGGCAACTACTAACTGGCTATGATCAAAAGTATATTGAACAGTTTGCTAAGAAATCGTTTAATTCATTAGTCATGAATGATCCGAATTCTGATCAAGTCACACATATGGCAAGTTATTACTTAGTGAATGCTGATGGTATAGTTGTGAAGGATTATAACGGTACTACAGATGTACCAGTTGAGACGATAGTGGCAGATATGAAGGCTTTAACTAAATAAAAAAAATAACTCAGGGGTTCGAAGGAACTTCTGAGTTATTTTTTAGCCACGTCATTTTATTTAAATGAAATGACTACTAATTTTATAGAATCATTATGATTGCACTATATGATCATTAACAAATGCCTGTATGAAAAATAATTCATTATCATTAGGGTCCCTTTTATTTTCTACCTTAAAACACTCAATAGCATTTTCTAGTGAGGTGGATTTTACAGCTCGACTTGCGGTTGTTAACTCTTCCCAATAAATATTCATTTCATCAGAATCACAGATTGATTCATGACCAAGCAGGAACATTTCAGCATCATATTTTTGACTGTCTTTTATCATAGGCAATAACATTGATTGCTTGAAATGAAAAAGAGAATTGGTGGTTGTACCATAGGCAGCATCACCTAAAAAAACAACCTTTTCATCAGGAATATAAATAATTGTAGAGTCGTCTGTATGAGTACTTTTGATTCTTTCAATTATACAAACTTTATTACCTAAATCGATGGTTAATGCATTTTCAAAGATTACATTTGGAGAGTTCAATTTAAAACTATCTCTATTTGGTATTTCAGTTTGTATAATCTCCATACACTTAGCACTCATCTGATTAGTATTCACATACTTCTGAAGGGAATTATCATCGAACCTAAAACTTTGCCATTTTTTTAATTGCTTGTTTGTTTGACTATTAACGATAACAGTTGCATCAAATTCATTCATACCAAGAAAGTGATCCCAATGTGCATGGGTAATGACCAAATACTTGATAGGTGGTACATTTAGTTTCTTGATTTCTTGTAAAAAATCTTTAGCATGTTGAGTTGAATTGCCAGAATCTATAATTAGACTAAAATGCTCACCACACACCAATCCTAATGTTGGTCGTTCTCTATCATCTTGATTTGATAAATAATAAATAGTATCACTTAATTTATTTAACATGTTATTTCTCCTCTACTTTAGATATTCATGCTATGAAAGAGAAAATCTACATGTGTATTTTAAAAAATATAAAATAATTTGAGATTTTCCCATTTTATTTTTTTACCATTGGACTTGTGCCTCCTTTCTTAATAAGGAAAAGTATACCATATTGTTAATTGAATTAACTGTTTTTTGCAAAAATTACAATAGTCTTCTTCGTGTATGATAGTTGTACGAATTGAAGAAAAGTAAACCGCTTCGTGTGACGTAACTAATCGCAATTGGAGTGGCTTTTTTTATGGATAATTTAAAGAAAGAACAGGTAGAACAAGTAAACTGCTTTTAAGACTTTAGGTAAGCTGGTGATGAAAAAGCCACCAACATCGCTCATACATACCTTTTTATATGATAATTTTATTATGTAAACTAAAAAAGAAACGATATAAAGCTTCAATGTAAAAAGTAGGATTTAAAATGTATTTTTTTTCAAACATGTATATATTTGATTCTATCGACTTATATATTATTAGAAAGATGTAACTGCTCTCGGCCGATTTTGGACAAAATTATGCCGAGATATAACGGTATTAATCGCAATGGAAACATCTTTAAGTCGATCATGTTCATCACAAGTGCCATCATACTGTCCTTTGGCGCCATCTATACGATATCTTCCATAAACATCTATGAAAGGAATCGTGAGCTTGCAACGCTTAAGAAGATAACTCACGTCGAATTGCGATCATAATTAGACTTTAAGACTGTAGATACAAACCCCACTCTTATTTTTGAAAGTGGGGTTCTTACTATTTCCTCTCAGGATCGATCTCGTCCAACTCATATCATCAATACTATATTAGCTGAAAGTATGGTGGATATATAAATCTTCATATTGATTTTCTCGAAACTTTAGCACTCCTTTATAGATCGAATCAGTCCGTTAACCTTACAGGTAGGTGGGCTTTTTTATTGTATGTACATACAATAATACCGCGCAGAGAGCGGAAAGAGAAAATACTCATAAGGTAGATAAAGCATGATTTCATCGTTCATTTACTTATTAGCTTTTGTCAAAAATATGTAATGTTGTTTCTGATTTTGTTGAAAGTGAACAATGTTATTTAATAGCACATATTCTACAATTGCATTAAGGAATTACCGTAAAAAAATAAGAAAAAACAGGAGTGTGATAAATGAAAATACCGCATTTTATTGTGCAAAACATACAAAACAATAAACTGAGGTTACATCCGCTTCTTCTTGTGTGAATCTTTCTTTTTTAAAACTATGGAAACTAGTTAATCAACAGACGTATTACAAAATAATAGGAAGGAAATGATTACATGTTAGTAAAATTATTAGAACCATTAAATGTTTCGGATTCGATCATTGAAAAATTAGCGAAACCAATTAAACAGGGCGGTCATGAATTTGTTTATTACAACGAGAAAACAACGGATTGGGCAGAATTAGCAAGACGTAGTGAAGGTGCAGATGTTATTATGATTGCTAATAATCCTTATCCTACAGAAGTCATTGATCAAAATGACCTTGTAAAATTAATCAATGTTGCCTTTACTGGTGTTGATCATGTAGGGATTGCTCAAGCTAAAAACCAGGATATCATGATATGTAATGCTGCTGGATATGCAAATCAAGCAGTTGCTGAATTAACAATTGGTTTAGTATTAGATGTGTATCGTCATATCACTCAGGGAGATAAAGAGATTCGTGTCGCTAATTTCCCAGGAGCATTCCAAGGTAGTGAAATTAAAGGGAAAACAGTTGGTTTAATTGGTACAGGTAAAATTGGCATGATGACGGCTCATTTGTTTAAAGCATTCGGCGCAAAAATAGTGGCTGCAGACCAATCCCGAAGAAATCCAGAAGCTGAAGCTTTAGGCATCGAATATATGGAATTAGATGAGGTATTAACACAATCTGATATTGTGTCATTACATATTCCGTTACTACCAAGCACAAAGGGATTAATCTCTAAAGAAAAATTAGAATTAATGAAGGAATCAGCTATTTTAATCAACTGCGCACGAGGCCCGATTGTTGATAATGATGCATTAGCGGATGCATTAAATGAAGGGCGAATTGCAGGAGCGGGTATTGACGTATTTGATATGGAACCACCTATCCCTGAAGACTACAAACTATTACACGCTAAAAATGTAATTTTATCACCACACGTAGGTTTCCTTACTAATGAAGCGATGGAATTGCGTGCTAGAATTGCATTCGATAACACGATTGCATTTTTAGAGGGTAAACCTCAAAATATTATTAAAAGATAATTCCTTGATATTTTTCTTGCAAATCCGATAAGTTTTTATTCGTTGTCTGATACACGCTAAATCATTTGGGTATGGTAATGTTTGAAATTTGAAACAAGGAGAAAATACAATGACATTAAAAAAAATAGCAAGAAATGATTTGAAAAACCGTATTTTCCATTGGCCAGATATTCAAGAGTTTAGAGAAGAAGAAGCGACAAAACATATTTTCTATGAAACACCTAATACTGTAGGAGCTGTTTGGTGTATGCGTCCAGGACAAGATTTGCCAATTCACTCGCACAAGAAAGCTGATGATATTTGGATTGTTGTAGAAGGAACAGCAGATTTTTATCCAGAGTGTGGTGAAATGGTTCAAATTAAAGCTGGTGATGTTGTTGTTGCACGTGCGGGTGAAAAGCACGGAATGACTAATAATTCTGATAAAGATTTTGTTATGTTAGGGATTGCAGGTCCAACACCAATCGGCTTTATCCCGCATTAACATCATTAAGTTAAATAGCACGTCTGTTGATTAACTAGTTTTCATATTAAAAAAAGAAAGAATCCCCCTTGTAGAAGACATACCTACAAAGGGGAATCTTTCGTGGGATCATTAATAAAGATTGTCACACCTCAGAAAAACTTTATATTACATTAAATAGAATTTGAGATAATGTGTTGCACTGTAGATATAGGTCAGTCCGATAACCTTAAGGGTGTCGGGCTTATTTTTGTTTTTTTGCACCTTCCTTGCTATACAGAGAGTTTTCGAAGGTGCAAAAGTACTAGGTAGAGATCGGCTAGCGAGAATATCATAAGTCATACTTTTATAAATAGTTTAAGTATAAGCTTTTGTCCAAAATGTGCAAATCTGTTTCTGTTTTTGTTAAAAGTGAACAATGTTATTTACTTACTCATAACCTAAAATTAACTTAAGCAATACATAAGTAAAAAAACGAAAAATAGGAGTGTCATATTATGGGACAAACAGTTAAAAATGACCCGAATTATTACAAAAAAATAATTGTTGCACTGTGTTTAGGTTGGGTAGTTATTTGGATTTATCGTACAATACTTACGCCCATATATCCACAAATTCAAGAATCGTTAGGGAATATTAGTGATACACAAGTAGGACTTGTTGCTTCTATTTATTTCTTTGCCTATACAGGTATGCAAATTCCATCAGGAATACTCGTTGATAAATTTGGTCAAAAGCGAGTATTAATCCCTGCGTTTATCATTTTTGCGATAGCAGCATTCGTCATTGGGACAAGCTCGACAATCACTCAAGTTTATATAGGCGCCTTATTGGCAGGTCTTTCGACTGGTTCATACTATGGTGCAGCGTTCTCCTTATCAGCTAAACATATGCCTAAAGATAAGAAAAGCTTTTCAAATGCGATCATCAACAGTGGTGCAGCATTAGGTATGGTCATTGGTCTAGTAGGCTCATCTGTTTTAGTAGGTGGTCTTGAAATCAAATGGAATTACATGCTGTATATTACTTCTGTCTTAATAGTAGCTGTAACATTTGTGTTTGTGTTATTTGTTAAACAAGATAAAAAAACAGCTACAAATGAAACAGCTGAAGATCAGAAAACTACAACGCAAGACACAAAATCTCAAGGCATAGATTTATTCTCGCCAAAAAAATTAGTTGTTTATTTTGTCTATTTTGCAACATGTTATGGTTATTACATGATTGTGACATGGTTACCTTCTTTCCTTGTCGCAGAAAAAGGATTTGAGCAAGGCTCAGTAGGATATGTAGCTGCTTTAGTGGCAGTCACAGCAGTACCTGGTGCATTGATCTTTTCTAAGTATATTGACAATAATGCACATATGCGTCTGAAACTGATTTTCTTCTTATTAATCGGTGCAGCCGTAACCATTAGTTTAACTGTCTTTGCACCTAACCCAGCTGTGCTATATGTTGCACTCATCTTATATGGCTTATTAGGTAAACTTGCCATTGATCCAGTTTTAATCACATATGTAACTGATTCAGTTTCTTCCGACAAAGTTGCTAAAGCACTAGGTTTCTTTAACTTCTTTGGAATGAGTTCATCCGTTGTTGCGCCAACTCTTACTGGTTATATTGGTGATATTACTGGCTCGAAAGTATTAGCATTCTATATTGCAGCAGTACTTCTTGCAGTAGCAGCGATATTATTCTTCCTTGTCGTGATGTTGAAAGAGAAGAAAACAATCAATCCCCTAACTAATGAATAAAGTAAATGGCTACCTATCTGTAGGGATTTAATACATCTCTCGCTGATAGGTAGTTTTGTAATTGCTGTCTAAAGACAGCGGAATTATCGAGGTCTTACACATGAAGAAGCTAATGCTCTAGATTTATATAAAACATGAATTGTACACCCCCTTGCAATCCGAGTTCGATATAACAACTGGATTAGGCAATAGTAACAAGGAACAAATCCTCGTCACTTATTTTCAGAAGAAACTGAATGAAAATAATAGAATCGTAAGGGAAATAATAAATGGATAATAATTACAATGGAAGTGTGATATTTTGAAAAAAATGCTATAATTCAAATAAATATTTATGGATGATACAAAACTTGTGATAAATCTATATCCCCCAGATTTGTCCGATATACGATAGGAGGCAAATTTTTCATGAATAGTCCAATCTGATATTCCCCCATTAAGCCAAAATTCGAATGAAATATCGGGGGATATATAATGAAATTGAATAGAAATTTTTCTATATTACTATTGGGTCAGTCACTCGCTAATATAGGCGATGTATTATATATAGTCAGTGTTATAAGTACAATTTTTTTGTTAACAGGTTCTGCAACTGCTTCATCGTTTGTACCATTTACGATTGCTTCTTCCATGTTTATATCTAGTCTGCTGACACCTCTTTTGGTTGAGAAATTAAATCTTAAATGGTTACTTGCGGGGTCACAAATTGTAAAGACGATTTTACTCTTTATTCTAGGGTTTATGTTAATTGGTTTAACAGCAGCTAATTATTATATTATCTTTTTAATAATAGGATTGATTGCTTTTTTTGACGGATGTGCAAATCCAATAAGACAGACATTGACTCCATACTATGTTAAACCTGAACATCTAATTCAAGCTAATGGCATTTCAGAAACTGTTACGCAGGTCATACAAGCAGGTATGTGGTTCGTAGGAAGTTCATTGCTAATTATTATGAGTTCTCAACAACTTATTTGGTTAGTTGGATGTTTATTTGTAATTGCAAGCATTATACTTTGCCTTTTAGAAAGTGTAAACCATGAAACAACCGAGTTAAAAGGGAAACTAGAAAAGATTAAAGAGGGTTGGAAAACCTTATCTAACACGCCAGTATTAAAAAAGATTGCTTGGATAGAATTTTTGGAAACAATTGCAGCAACTGTTTGGATAGCTGCTATTTTATATGTGTTTGTCAACGATGCATTGAACGTTGATGAAAAATGGTGGGGATTTATCAATGGAGCTAACTTTTTAGGTCTGATTTTAGGAAGTGCTTATTGTATTAAATTTTCGTCTTTTGTTGAAAAGAAAATAGGAACCTTTATTTTTGTCGGTTCTTTCGCAAGTTTCTTATTCACAATATTATTTAGCATCAACAGCATTCCAATGATTTCCTTACTTTTATCATTTTGTGTAGGGCTTTTTGGACAAATTAAAACCATTCCTCAACAAACAGTTATACAAACTAGTGTGTCGAAAGAACAGTTGTCAACTGTTTATACTTCATTAGGTGCTATCGGAACTGGGATTTTTGGCGTTGGTTCTCTTGTTATGGGAGTATTAGCAGATTTGTTAGGGGTTAGAATTGTATTTGTTATTTCGGGGCTATTGCTTGCGATAGTAAGTACAATTGCTCATAAAAATAAGCACTTGTTTGTTCGAAATATTATGGGACAATAAAATTCGTATTATATAGTTCAGCCAGAACTTTCTGGTTGAACTTTTTTATTTAGATTTAATCTATCAGTAGCCAGGGGAGAACGTAAGGGGTGGGACATTGAGCCCGTCACCTAAACTGTTCACCCCCTACTTGTAAAATATGTTTGAGGCTGGTTGGGACTTAGATCTCGTATAACAAGCGAAGCTATAAAACTACTTGGAGGTAATAGGGGTTATTGATGTATTCAATTACATTTTAGCTAGCTTTATAAATTTTATTTTCTCGTTTCTAAGCGATTGAATTTGTTTCAATTGCTTTTTTGCATCACCGCGTCGTTTTAGAAAAAATAAACGTAAATTAAAAACGTTTGATTATTAACAAACGTAATAATATAATGTTTGTTATAGATTGGTAGTTTTGAAATGGATACTATCCGTTTATAATGACAGCGATGACAAGAAACTTGCCGATTACACAGCCCATTCTGAGCTAACGCCGGAGGTCCCAACTAATGGTGCCGAAGCTTTCAACTGCTATATTGAGCACACCTTCCATTTCTGGCGTGAATGCCGAGGTGAAGTGATGTTTCTTGGCGATGTTGGTGAGTATCTTATTGGACCCGAAGACGAAAGATGGGATCTTGTCATGATGATTATTCGCCAGAGCGGCGCGCAGTTGCTTCTTGTTTTTTTAGTCATCAGGATTACATGGCGGGTATCGGTCATCGTACTGCAGCGATTGAAGATTCACGCCGTATGCCTATGACAGAACTTAAGATATCAAAATAAAAGGAGGAGATCATGATTATGAAAATTCTAAAAGTTAACGACGTCGATTTGGCCTATGACAGTTTCGGTAACGAAAATGACGAGGCTATTATTCTAATCGCCGGGCTGGGAACCCAGATGATTCGATGGACGGATTCGTTTTGTCGGATATTAGCGGCGCGGGGCTTTCGCGTAATCCGCTTTGACAATCGCGACGTAGGTTGCTCAACGCACTTTAGCCATTATCCGACGTTGGATTTTTGACGCACTAGCCACTTCTCTCATGTCTGGCCAGCAACCGGACATCCCTTACACTCTCGATGACATGTCCAACGACGCTATCGGACTACTTGACGCCCTGTCAATTGACCAGGCACATTTCGTTGGCAGGTCAATGGGCGGAATGATCGCCCAGATTGCAGCTAGTGAGTACCCTGAACGAGTATTATCGCTCACATCCATTATGTCCAGTTCCGGTAATCCCGCCCTTCCGCCAACTGCCCCAGATGTCATGGCGATGATGACTAAACCGGCGCCGAACCCATTTGAGGATGAAGCAGGATTTTTGACGCACAGTCTATCTTTTGCCAAACGTATCGCCGGCACCGGCTATCCGTTTGAAGAGGATACTTATCGGGCGCTCATACTGGAGGAAGTCCAGCGAGCCTACGATCCAGGTAGTGCCGGACGACAAATTGCTGCTATGGCTGTCTCCGGTGACCGTCGTCCGCGCCTGGCGACCATAAAAGTACCAGTACTTGTCATTCATGGGGTGGAGGATCCTCTGTTCGTCCAGGCATGTGGCGAGGACGCTGCTTCTGCCATCCCGGGCGCCGAGCTTATGTTGGTTGATGGCATGGGGCACGACCTGCCGCACCAACTGTACAAAGTGATCGTTGATGGCATAGAGCGTACGGCTCGTCGAAATTGACACGCGCTTACTGAATGGCAACCAGCCGGAGTCATGCGCATCAGATGGGGCTAAGTAGGCTCAGGTGCGCAGCGCTATCAATTTGCACGACCTGGGTGGAAGCGGTGATGCTTTTGGAACGGTTGTTAAAGCAGCTCCATTTCATCAATTAAAGGGGTTCCTAACAGAGAATTCATTTAAACGTATATGTGGATTCAATCGAATAAGCGCCGGTTTCATGATAACATCGTGAGTAGGACCTACACCATTTGCTTGCTCATAATTGAGGTGGGAAGCAAGTGTTCCGATAAAATAGGCAAAAAGAATCCCGCTAAAAGCATGCATAACAGCTTTTTAGCGGGATTTTTTAGTTTAAAAATTTACTTTCTCTGATGCAAATAATGCTAATCGTAAATCCAGTGAAATGTCAGGCGCTTCGATAGGCTGACCTAAAATCTCTTCACATTTTTTAATCCGATATTTGACCGTATTCCGATGAATAAATATATCCTCTGAAGTTTTCGTAAGATCACAATGGTTCGCCAAATAAATTTTCAATGTATGTTTTAGTTCTTTTTCCTTCGTCGTTTTCGGATAGGCTAATGAACCTAGCGTATACGTGATAAACGGCTTTAATTTATTGGCAGGAATAAGTTGTAATAATTCTTCTACACTTTTAGATTTATAGAGTTCTATAAATTCAACTTTCCCACCTTCTGACTTATGATCAAAAGCTTCATTCGCTTCGAAATAAGAGAGTGGTAACTGTGAGAATTCAGTGACTTCATTCCCTATACCGAAAGAAAGAGTACTATTAAAAAGTTTTTGATACTCTTTTTGGATATATTTGCAGTAATCTAAATAATGTTGATGTTTCGTTTGTAAGAGTATCGTAAACCGATGATTTCCTGGAGACATATAGACACTGATAGAAGGGTCTATATCCGTCAACTTATGCGTTAGCCATTCAAAGGTCATTTGATAGCGTTCATTCAAATAAATATTATTTTCCACATCTCTTTCTTGATCAATCGCACAAACGATCACTTGATAGAAATTGGATGGTTGGATTAGGTGCTTTTTTAAAAACTCAGGGTGCTGCTTGACAGAAATAAGATTATCAGGATGTTCAGACATCAGTGTTTCGAAAAATCGGTTTACATCTTGTTGTTCCGCTTCTTTGATTTTACTATTTTTATAAATGGCGAGACTGAGTGTATTTACAGCTTGTTCTATGGCAAGCAAACTAAATGGATAAGTAAGCGTATTGACATTTGAGACCATCAAATAATACGGAAAATATTTAAATGCTGGAACTTCAAAAATAATATGTTCTTCTTGGAAAGATGCTTTATTATTAGGTGTAATTTGGTTGGAATTAACACATCTTTTGAAGTAACTAAGATTTTTTTGAACTTGCTCTGAGTGTTCGTGGAAGTGATGGCTCATCGATTTAATTTGATGGAAAGGATTTAAGAGCATCACCGGGACTCTGAGGAGTCTGCTCATACGTTCAATCATCATTTCCAAGCTCAAACCTCTCATAAGCATTGTATTTAATTCTTGTTGGATATCTAATGCAAAATATAACTTTTCAGTTTCTTCATCCAATATATAGGATGATATATGATGCGTAATAGATCCAAGATTCCAACTATCTGGGATTCTAATAATTGGAAATTTCAACTCATTTGCAAATTCTATTACTTCATCGTCGATCTTTTCTAAAAAGCGCGATAACTTAACTCCTATGCCGGCTACTTGTATCTCATTTAATTCTCGAATGAGATCTATTAATCCTGATTGGTCGTGTTGATAACACATACCCGTCGTGACGATAAATGAGTGTGGTGCTGTGAAATTTTTAATATCAGGCGTTTCCGTAATATCGACCATTTCTACTTCTCTTTCTAAATCGCCCTCATCATTTAACAATATTAAATCAGAAAATTGTTGGACAGACATAATTTCTTTTAATGTTGTCACAAGAATCATCTCCTTTATCTTTGTTAGAAAAAGCCAAAATATAAATTAAATATGTAAGATGCTACAAGGATAAGCTATCCCCCTGATTGTATACTATTTTAGAAGGTTATTATACGTATAATCCTTTATTTCGAAATAGTAAAGGAGATTCATATGCTTGAACTAGTTCAAAATATTCTATGTAAAGCTTTGTTTTTGAAAAGCGGTTTACAACAAGGATAGCATGCTAAAGTAGCTTGAACAAAGAAATTCACCTTTGCTCCACTAAACCATGATAGAAATAACTACTTTTGAAAGAAGTGACAACGATGTGGGATCAACAATACAATCCACTTGGAAACGAAATAGTGAGTGGGATCATTGCCTTTCTTCCTATACTCCTATTTCTACTTAGTTTAACAATTTTTAAATTAAAAGGGATTTATGCAGCAGCCTTAACTTTAGGTGCTACCATTATTATTACAGTCGGAGTCTTCGATATGCCGATTACTAAAGCGTTTGGAGCCATTCTTCTCGGAACAGGCAAAGCGCTGTGGCCTATTGGTTATATCGTCATTATGGCTGTTTGGTTGTACAAAATTTCTGTGCAAACCGGAAAATTTGAGATCGTACGTGGTAGTATAGCGAATATTACCGAGGATCAACGACTTCAATTATTGCTCATTGGCTTCTGTTTTAATGCCTTCTTGGAAGGAGCGGCAGGATTAGGTGTTCCAATCGCTATATGCGCAGCCTTACTTGTGACGCTTGGTTTTAAACCGATTAAAGCTGCTGGACTTTGTCTTATCGCCAATGCCTCTACAGGTGCATTTGGTACAGTTGGAATTCCAGTCATTACTGGTGCTGAAGTAGGTGGGTTGGAAACGTTAGAACTGTCAAGAATGACAGCCTATCTTTTACCTTTGATTTCATTTGTCGTACCTTTTCTCCTCATCTTTATTTTAGATGGTATCAAAGGAATAAAAGAAATATTCCCAGCTATTTTTGTCGTCAGTAGTGTCTATTCAGTGCTTCATCTTCTGACGATTGCTACGATTGGGCCGGAGCTTGCGAATATTATTCCTTCTTTAGTTAGTATGGTGGTTTTAGCCTTATTCTTAAGGAAGTGGCAACCGAAAACGATTTACCATGAACCTGGGGTAGAACTAACAGGGAAATTAAAAAACTATTCGATGAAAGAGATTTTGGTAGCATGGTCACCATTTTATATACTCACTGGTGTTATTGCCGTTTGGAGCTTGCCTGCATTTAAACAATTATTTGTAGATGGTGGTGCACTTGATTTTACGACTGTCGCTTTGAAAATTCCGGGATTACATGAGCAAATCATGCGTACACCACCAATCGTAACAGAAGCAAATTCGATACAAGCTATCTTAAATATTAATTTTGTTTCGGCAACGGGAACGGCGATTTTATTGGCCATCATTTTAACAAGTGTGCTGTTTCCTGCGTTAAACATTAAACAATCCGTTCATTTGTTAGGTGACACGATTAAAGAACTATGGTTACCGATTTTTACGATTGTACTTGTAATGGCTTTTGCTAATCTTTCTGACTTCTCTGGGCTTAGTACTTCTCTAGGACTTGCGCTTGCCAAAACGGGTGAATTCTTCCCATTTGTTAGTCCAGTATTAGGATGGATCGGTGTCTTTCTCACGGGATCTGTTGTGAATAATAACGCACTATTTGGCAGCTTGCAGGTAGTTACCGGCTCGCAAATCGGAATCTCGCCATCATTGTTAATGGCAGCTAATACGGCTGGAGGAAGCGTAGCAAAATTGATTTCACCACAATCTATCGCGATTGCAGCGGCAGCTGTTAATCAAACCGGTAATGAATCAAAAATCTTTCAATATACAATACGATACAGTTTAGGCTTGCTCCTTCTCGTATGTATCATGACACTCGGGTTATCGTTTATCCTCTAAAGACGTAAATAATGAATATACCACATAGTAAATCTACGCTTTTACATAGATTTACTATGTGGTTTTTGTTTTTCCGTAAACTTTACTCCGCTCAAACGCCTTTTTAGTCCCTTTACATAATCGACAACAAACAGGATTCTTTTTTACCTCACGGCTACTTGCTACTTACTAAATTTTTGTCTAAAGTGCATAAAACGACCCTCCATTATTGTTCGTTGTGTCAATGAATGGTTATGAGGAAGGACCTATAATAAAAGTGTAGAAGGAAGGAGTGAAAGAGGTATGGATATTCAATCGACTTTTGAGTTGTTAGATAAAAAATTCACAAGTTTTGGTGGTTTAGAACAAGGTGGAATTACACGTCTCTTATATTCCCAAGAATGGAATGATGCCGTTCGTGAGCTGGAAACAACATTCAAAGAAGAAGGGTTCGAAGCACGTTTCGACGATATCGGTAACTTATCTGGGCGTCTTGTTGGCAGTAAATATCCGGAAGAAACCATTTTATCGGGATCACATATCGACACAGTAGTTGAAGGTGGTCATCTAGATGGACAATTCGGCATCTTATCTGCACTTGTAGCTGTGAAATATTTAAAAGAAAAGCACGGTCAACCTTTACGATCATTAGAAGTATTATCGCTTGCAGAAGAAGAAGGTAGCCGATTCCCTTACGCATTTTGGGGCAGTAAAAACTTCTTTAACTTAGCGGAAAAATCAGATGTTGACACAATTGAAGATGCAGAAGGTATCAAGTTCGAAGATGCGATGCGTCAATCAGGCTTTGATTATCGTAAAACTACTGACGTACGCAAAGACATCAAAGCATTTGTTGAAATGCATATCGAACAAGGGAAAGTGTTAGAGACAGAAAACAAAACAATCGGTGTTGTCAATGGAATCGTCGGTCAAAAACGCTACACGATCAACTTAAAAGGGGAAGCAAACCATGCCGGCACAACACCAATGGCATTACGTCACGATACAGTTGTTGCCTATAGTGAAATTGTCACTGATTTAACAAAGCGTGCAAGAGAAATTGGAGAACCACTTGTGTTAACGTTCGGCCATGTTGTACCTGTACCAAACACAGTAAATGTAGTTCCTGGTGACATTACATTTTCAATAGACTGTCGTCATATCGATCAGCAACTATTAAATGATTTTGCAACAGAAATCGAAGAGAAAATTAAACAAGTCGCTGAAGCCAATAGCATGACTTATGATATTCATTTATGGATGGATGAAGCGCCAACTTTGATGGATCAACAAATTGTTCAAATTATTGAACAAGCAGCAAAAAACAATGTAGGTGATCAATATAAAGTGATGCCATCTGGTGCAGGACATGACTCACAAATCTTCGCGCAATATATTCCAACGGCGATGTTGTTTGTACCTTCTATTGGTGGAATTAGTCACAATACCACGGAAGAGACGAAGATAGAAGACCTTGTGAAAGGTATTGAAGTATTAGCAGATGTACTTTATGAACTGGCTTATAAAGAATAAACATTGAAAAGGAGCGGACTTACTTATGGGTTACTTAAATCTTAATCAAGGATACAGAGAAGGTTTATTAGAAACACGTTCTGTCATTAAAAAAGATAATTACGCATTAATCACACCAGACGGTTTAGTGAATAATGTTGTTCCTGGCTTTCAAGATTGTGACGTAACAATCTTAGGATCACCACGTTTAGGCGCAAGATTCGTAGATTACTTAGTAACGGTTAAAAACGAAGGTGGAAATAAAACTGGTTTCGCTGGTGATGGTATTCAATCGTTTGTATACGTTATTTATGGCACAATCAACGCTTATGCAGCTGGTGAAAAATACGAATTAACGGCAGGTGGATACTTATATGTACCGCCACACTTACAGTTAACTTTTGAAAATAATAATAACGGTGAAGATAGCCGCTTATTTTTATATAAAAAACGTTATCAACCACTAAAAGGGCATCCACTTAAAGGACATACACCTGATGTAGTGACAGGTAATGTGAACGACATTAAACAAGAAGCTTATGAAGGTATGAAAGAAGTATTAATCCAAGATTTATTACCAAAAGAGATCGGATATGACATGAATATTCATATTCTTTCATTCAAACCAGGTGCTTCACATGGTTACATTGAAACACATGTTCAAGAACACGGTGCGTACGTTTTAAGTGGGCGAGGAATGTATAACTTAGATAACGAATGGATGCCAGTTGATAAAGGCGACTATATCTTTATGGGCGCTTATGTACCACAAGCCACTTATGCAATTGGTTTAGATGAACCATTCTCATACATTTATTCTAAAGATGCAAACCGAGACATTGACCTATAAAGAGGAGGCCTAATGACTCTTTGAAGCTATCGAAAGATTCATTATGTATCTCCGTTACAAAAGAAATTCACTTATGTAGAATCTGACAAAATATTTTAGTGATGTAAGAGAAGGGGCTGACAATATGCGTGTATCGAAGGAAGAACTATTTAATTTAATGAAACAAAAGTTTATAAAAGCAGGATTAAATGAAGGAGCGGCACATGATGTTTCAGATGTTTTAACATTCGCTGATCATAGAGGCATTCACTCACATGGTGCCGTACGTGTTGAATACTATTCTGAACGAATCGCAAAAGGCGGTATTACAGCAAATCCAAATTACACATTTGAACAAACAGGTCCATGCTCTGCTGTTTTTGGTGGAGATAATGGCCCAGGTCACCAAGTGGCGAAACAAGCAATGGAAAAAGCGATTGACATGGCAAAACAATCGGGCGTTGCCGTTGTTGGTATGAAAAATATCTCACATAGTGGTGCGTTAGGTTATTTTGTTGAGATGGCAGCAGAACAAGATATGGTTGCTATTAGTATGTGTCAATCAGATCCTATGGCCGTGCCATTTGGCGGAACTGAACCTTATTTTGGGACAAACCCAATTGCATTTAGTGCACCATCTGCAGATGATCGTATCATTACATTTGATATGGCGACAACTGTCCAGGCTTGGGGCAAAATCCTAGACGCAAGAAGTAAAAATGAATCGATTCCAGACACATGGGCGGTAGATGAAACTGGTGCATCAACTACGAATGCAAGAGATGTTCATGCACTCTTACCAATTTCGGGTGCAAAAGGGTATGGCTTAATGATGATGGTGGATATTTTATCAGGTAGTTTACTAGGAGTCCCTCATGGTATGCATGTGTCTTCCATGTATCAAGACTTAACAAAAGGGCGCGACTTAGGTCAACTTCATATTGTTATTAACCCTGCCTATTTCACAAATTTAGATGCTTTCAAACGACAAATTTCCACGATGCTCGATGAATTAAAGGGGCAACCAGCTGCAGAGGGCTATGGAGAAATTTATTATCCAGGTGAACGCGGTAAATTAAGAAGTGCGAAATATGATAAAGAAGGTATTGAAATCGTAGACGATATTTATAACTACCTTGTGTCAGACGATGTTCATTTCGATCGTTATCACGGAAAAAATAGATTTGCAGAATAATAAATTGGAGGATCATCATGTTATACACAATTATAAAAGAAAACACTTATAAAGACTCCATCGTGTTAATGCTTTTATCCAACAAGTTGTCTGCAATTGATGGTGTAAACAAAGTATCAATCATGATGGGAACACCAGCGAACAAAGACATTTTTAAATCTTCTGGCTTAGGCACGGATGAATTAGAAAAAGCTAAGCCAAATGATATTGTCATCGTTGTAGATACAGATCAAGAAGAAAAAGTAGACGAAGTGAAAGAAGAAGTAGAGATTGCTTTAAAAGGTGAATCAGATTCACAAAATACGTCTAAAGATCAAGAAGCACATAACTGGAAACGTGCAATGGAGCTTGCTAACAATCCGAACTTAGCGTTAATTTCAATTCCTGGTCAATATGCAGCGATGGAAGCGGAAAACGCATTGAACGAAGGCTTACATGTATTCATGTTCAGTGACAATGTTTCGAAAGAAGACGAAGTGAAATTGAAACAAAAAGCGCATGAAAAAGGGTTATTAGTGATGGGTCCAGACTGTGGTACTGCACTTATTCACGGCGTCCCTCTTGCCTTTACAAATAACGTAAACGAAGGCGATATTGGTATTGTTGGGGCATCAGGTACAGGGATCCAAGAAGTAACAACAATTATTGACCGTTATGGTAAAGGTGTGATGAACGCGCTTGGTACAGGTGGACGTGATTTATCGACAGAAGTTGGTGCTATCACGATGTTAGATAGCATTAAAGCGTTAAATCAAGATCCAAAAGTAAAAGTAATTACAGTGATCTCCAAACCACCTGCAGAGGAAGTACAACGTAAAGTATTAAACTTATTAAGAAATATTGATAAACCGATTGTTACACTATTTTTAGGTGACAAACCATCCTATCAAGAAGAGAACATCTATCATGCTTATACACTAGAAGAAGCTGCAGTTGTAGCTGTCCAATTATCAAATGGGGACAAACCGAATTTCGAACCGACAACAGCTGAACATGTAAACGTTTTATTAAAAGAATCACAAGTTGGTATTAAAGGTTATTACTCAGGCGGTACATTAGCATCTGAAGCAGCGATGCTAGTAAGAGATGCTTTCAAAGATACATTAACGGAAGAACAGAACGATAGCTATGTGTTAAAAACAAAAAATCATGAAATTATCGATTTAGGTGATGATGTTTATACAAAAGGTAAACCACACCCGATGATTGATCCTGAAAAACGTATCGAAATGCTTGAAAAATCCGTCAATGACCCTGAAACAGCGGTCATTATGATTGATAACGTGATCGGTAACGGTGGGCATGAAGATATGGCCAGTGAACTAGCACCAACAATTAAACGTATTTTGGATAGTGCACGTCAAGATAGTCGTCAACTAGCAGTGCTTGCAACGGTTGTAGGTACAGCACAGGACATCCAAGGTTATGAGAAACAAATTGAGATCTTAAAAGAGAGCGGTGCAATTATTTGTAAGACAAACGACCAAATGGTTCGCACAGCTATCCAACTTGTAGGCGGTACAGTGGAACAACCAATCGTTGATGTACAAAAATTTGATTATACAGAAGAAAACTTGGCAGTCGATGAGAAAATTATGTCCTTCATTAATATGAAACCAAGTGTCATCAATATTGGGCTAAAAAGCTTTACGGAAGCTGTTCAAAACAGTGGCTCTGAGTGTGTTCAATTTAACTGGCGTCCAATTGCTGGTGGCGATGAGAAGTTAATGAAAGTACTTCAATTCTTAAACTATTATGAAGGAGGTACAATCTAATGGGTTACAAAACAATAAATGAAGCGAACGAAGCCGTTATCCAGAAGATCATAGCAGCGGCACCATTTTTAACGGATGTTGTACCTGCTAAATCTGTGATTCCTGAATTAGAAGAGTACGTGTTATTACATGCTGGACCTCCAATTAAATATGAAAACATGACAGATCCTATGCAAGGTTCCTGTGTTGGCGCTATCCTTTTTGAAGGTTGGGCGAAAAACGAAAAGGATGCACGTGAATTACTTGAAAACGATAAGATTACATTCATTCCATGTCACCATGTGAATGCAGTTGGACCAATGGGTGGTATTACGTCACCTAACATGCCAGTACTTGTCGTTATTAACAAAGAAAGTGGTAACGAAGCGTACTGTCAAATGAACGAAGGGATAGGAGCAGTGTTACGCTTTGGCGCTTACAATGGGCAAGTCATCAATCGTTTACACTGGATGAAAGATGTATTAGGTCCAGTATTAAGTAAAGCCTTAAAAACATTTGATGGAGGCTTGAACGTCAACGTATTGATTGCTAAAGCTATTGCAATGGGTGATGAGTTCCACCAGCGTAATATTGCAGCGTCTCTTGCATTTTTAAAAGAACTATCTCCAGTCATTGCATCATTAGAAGACGTTGAAAAAGATCAACGTACAGAAGTAATCCAATTCTTAGCTGACACAGACCAATTTTTCTTAAATATTGCTATGGCGACTGGCAAAGCGATGATGGATGCAGCACGTACAATCGAACACGGTACAGTTGTTACCGCAATGTGCCGAAACGGTGAAAACTTTGGTATCCGTATTGCGGGCATGGGAAACGAATGGTTTACTGGTCCTGTTAATACCCCTCAAGGATTATATTTCACTGGTTACTCAGCAGAAGATGCAAACACAGATATCGGTGATTCAGCGATTACAGAAACAATCGGTGTCGGAGGTATGGCGATGATTGCAGCACCTGCAGTAACACGCTTTGTTGGTTCGGGCGGTTTTAATGATGCGCTTGAAACAAGTAATCAAATGACAGAAATTTGTATTAGCGAAAACCCGAACTTTGTCATCCCAACTTGGGACTTTAAAGGCGCATGTTTAGGCATTGATGCACGGAAAGTTGTTGAAACAGGGATCACTCCAGTCATTAACACAGGTATTGCGCACAAAATTGCGGGTTACGGACAAATTGGTGCCGGTACAGTCCATCCGCCAATCGAATGTTTTGAGAAAGCTATCACAGCATATGCTGAAAAGCTAGGCTTTAAAGGATGATTTTACAAGCAAGTGCGGTTGGTTCAATCGCACTTCAATTATTGAATGAAGAAAAAACCTTTACCGTGCACAGTATGTTTGAAAAAGGTTTAAATATGGTTGATCAAGATGGAGAATTGATATTTGCTGGTACCGATGAAAATGGGACATTTCCGTTTGGTATATTGCTTGATCCACAAACGAAACAAATGTTAAAGACCAATATTCAAGTAGGAGATACGTTAACAGTTCGTCATAATCGTCTTTCTCATAAGCATTTTGACATGCTATTGAATTCTAAAACACTCCCTTTAAATATGGATTTTGAACGTGCAAATATCACTCAATTAAAAGAAAATCTTCAATACATTTCATTTGAATCCTATGAATCAACAGATTTTCAACGTGCACGTATGTTGTCTTTGATCAATCGTTTACATGATCCAACCCAAAATCTTGAGAAGACATTTCGTTATTTTATTGGACGTGGACAAGGTTTGACACCAACTGGTGACGATATACTGGTCGGCATATTGTACGGACATTTTATTAATCATTTTATAGAACATAAACATCTCGAAACGTTAAAAGCTTTAATGGAGGAACCGTTAACAACCATTGTTAGTAAGCGTTTTATAACATGTGCTTTAGATGGTCTATTTAGTTCGAAGATTACAGCTTTGCAGCATGATCCATCTTCAGAAAGCATGAACAGGCTTATTGATGTAGGATCATCATCCGGGATGGATACGTTATATGGCATTTACATGTCATTAACTAAGGAGTGAAAGAAATGGGGAAAAGTGTAGTTATTGCTTTGGGTGGTAATGCCATTTTACAGCCAAAACAAGAAGCAACTTATGATAATCAATTCAAAAACGTAGTGTCGGCAACAGGCCATATGGTGGAAATTCGAGAAGCGGGTCATAACATCGTCATTACACACGGCAATGGTCCGCAAGTAGGAAATATCATTGCCCAAAATGAAGCAGCTAAAAATGTTATAGAACCACTACCAATCCATGTTTGTAACGCAGAATCACAAGGTTTCATTGGTTATATGATGGAGACAGCTTTAAAAAACCATATGAAAGAACGAGGCATTGCTACAAATGTGGTGACATTGCTAACAATGGTTGAAGTGGACAAGGGAGATCAAGCTTTTAAAAATCCGACTAAACCAATCGGTGTATTTTTCTCGGAAGAAGAAGCGCAACGTTTAGAAGAACAAGGCTTTACTATGGCAGAAGATGCAGGTCGGGGATATAGACGCGTTGTCCCTTCACCAGAACCAAAAGTGATTCATGGTATAGATGAAATTAAACGTTTAATTGATGAAACGATTGTTATTTCATCTGGTGGTGGCGGTATACCTGTATATCGTGAAGACAGTGGTCAACTACAAGGTATTGAAGCAGTCATTGATAAAGATCGTTCAGGATTAAAACTTGCGCAACAAGTGAATGCGGATGTTTTCATGATGTTAACAGATGTACCAAATGTCTATATTAATTTTGGGAAAGAAAATGAGCAAAAGCTAAGCCACATTACAGTAGCAGAAGCTGAACAGTATGTTGCAGAAGGACAATTCCCAGCAGGTAGTATGTTACCAAAAATGCAAGCAGCTATAGAATTTGCAAAATTAGGGAAAGAGTCAATCATTTGTTCAATCGATCAAGCAGTAGCTGCATTAGACGGAAAAGCAGGTACACGTATAACACAATAAGTTTAAAATATGGTTCAAGGATCGTCATCCGTTAAGTTTGCAACGTCATGAAGTGAGTAATCACAGACTATAGACGTTGCAAACTTTTTGACGTTACTTTTGTTATAGTTCATAAATCTGCTTGTTTATAGCGGAAGATAAGACATTAGGGCATAAATGAAACAATAAATCGAGGCTATCATTATAAAAACGGATAATCGTTTTGAGTAGATGGTTAGAGGCGAAGAAATTCGTCTCTTTTTTTATTGTACACTCGGCATACGTAATAACTATAGGGGGGAAGCTTCAGAAGCGATGAGACAGAAGCATTGGTTAGCTGATAGCAAAGGCGTCTGTGGTACTTGGAATCAGAAGGAAAAGCACAGGCCTTAAGAACATGAATCTCGGTATGATGAGGGGAGTGCGCACACACTTTCTGTACAAAAAGTAACTTAGCACGTTGTCTTTTTAAAATGTTTTCAAGAAAAATGCTAATTCCACGAGCAAAGAACGTATGTTCTCTACTTAAACTTTATAAAAATTCGAGCTAAAGGGGAAGTAAGTCGATTACATACAGGAACGTAAAGAATTTGAGCAACTACTATAAAAAGAAGCATAGCAATCAAGTATTTAATAGGAAGGTTTTGGTAAATCATCTGTTATAATAATTGAAATGGAAGCCCATGTTCACTTTTTTTATGAGATAGAAAAGGTTTTTTATTTTGACCTTGAAACATCATTCAACCTTTATTCTGTAAATATAGATGCAGTATTAACGCCTACGTTCAATGAAGACATTCTATCCAACCTGTTAAAGACTTTTAATAAAGCGATATAAGGCTATTTTAAATCATACCATGTTATGAAAGAACAAGATGAACAATAAAAATGTTATAAGGAGAGAACATTAAAAATGAGTCTAGACATTTATAACGGAGAACGTTCTGAAGAAAGTGTTCAATTTGAAAAATGGTTAACTTCCGAAAGTAATAAAAAGAGTTTTTCTAGTATTGAAAACACTAAACAGTTTGTTGAGTTAATGGGAACTGAAAATAGTAAGCCATATGTTATAGGGGAAGATGTTCAATTTTTAAGTGATGTTAAGGAGGAGGCATTCGAGGACATACAGGTTTTCACATTAAATGACCAAGAGTCTCCGAAACAAAAAGTTATTCTTTATCTACATGGTGGCGCTTGGACTAATCAACCTTTAAATTTTCACTGGTGGTTCTTGGATAAAATGGCGCAATCATTGAATGCGAAAATAATTGCTCCTATTTATCCTAAAGTACCTCATTTTAACTGTAAAGATACGTATCCAAAAATGCTAAACCTCTATAAAGAAATGCTTGCAACTGTTGAAAATTCGAATCAATTAACGATTATGGGAGATTCGGCAGGCGGTAATATAGCACTTGGCCTAGCTCATCTGTTAAAAATGAACAATTTACCTCAACCGAAAGATATTATTTTATTATCAGCATGTGTAGATTTGAGTTTTGAAAATCCTCTTATAGCTGAATATGAAGAAAAGGATCCGATGTTAGCTAGTGAAGGAATGGAAGTCATTACAAAGATTTGGGCAGCTGATAAAGATTTAAAAGACTCATTGATCAGTCCAATATACGGTGACTTTAAAGGACTGGGGAAGATTACTCATTTTATTGGAACGCACGAATGTTTATATCCAGATGCAATAAGACTGGATGAAAAACTGACAGAACAGAAAATTGAAATCAATACCTTTGTATATCCTAAAATGAATCATGTGTTTGTTGTTATGCCAATTCCTGAAGCTCAAGATGCTCAACAGAAAATTATTAATATACTAAGTTAATTTAAAGAAATGGAGCTTAACTGTACCTGAAGCGGCCACCAAGAGGGAAATCTTCAGTTAAATAGCTTCTATAATACGCCGCAATTGAATATTGACCCAAAAGGATTTTCAATAATAAAAGGATAAAATTGGAGGGAATAGTAAATGGATGTAAAGACACTTTTGTTACAACAATGGGCTAGCTGCTTAGATGAAGAAGACTGGTTTCCGCCACTTGAAAAAGTGCTAGAGGACATTACGTTTGAACAGGCAATTTGGAAACCAGCTGAGGGGGCAATGAATTCCATTTGGGAATTAGTTTGTCATTTAATTTTTTATAAAAAGAGACTTTTGATGCGATTTCTTGGTGAAACAGCGAATGAGCCACAAGCAGAAAATAATGAATCTACATTTCGAATACCAACTGTGACGTTTCAAAATTGGAAGGAAACAAAACAAGAATACATTTATGTTCACCGTGAACTTGAAAAAATACTAGCAAAATCAGAACAAGTAGATTTGTATAGACAGATTCCTGGCGAAAGATCATTAGTGCTTGAACTGAAGAGCTTAGCAATGCACGACGCATATCATATAGGGCAAATAGTATTCCTAAGAAAAATGCAAGGAGCTTAGGCTGATAAACGCAGCATTTAAAGAAGCTTTATTAGTTTTACGGAAAAAGAACGGGAACGTCCGAATCGGGCGTTCCTATATGGATACCCAAAATGTAAAAGGACACCAAAGAGATACGATTAAAATGCCTACCACAGTAAATACATATATCATATTTAAGTCTTTTTTTATTGTAAATACAACAAAAATAAGTTAAATTAAATACAAGTTTTTATGTTGCATTTGCAATATAAAATTTATAGAGAGTTAACTATAAAGGAGTGTAATCAATGACAGTAAAGTTAGGTAAGATTAGAATAGGAGATTTAATAAAACTACAAGAAATCAGTATCGAAACATTTAATGACACATTTAAAGATCAGAATTCACCTGAAAATATGAAAACTTATTTGGAGAAAGCATTTAATACTACACAGCTGGAGAAAGAATTGACCAATCCAAATTCGGAATTTTATTTCATCTATTACGATGAAGAGACTGCTGGCTATTTAAAGGTAAATATCAATGAGGCTCAATCTGAACATATGGGGGATGACTTAATAGAAATTGAAAGAATTTACATTAGAGATAAATATCAAGGAAAAGGACTTGGAAAACATTTAATCAACAAAGCGATGGAAATAGCTGTAGCACAGAACAAAAAAAGCATCTGGTTAGGTGTTTGGGAAAAGAATGATAATGCCATAGGTTTTTACAAGAAAATAGGTTTTATCCAAACTGGAGCTCACTCTTTTTATATGGGTGATGAAGAACAAATTGATATCATCATGACAAAAAATCTTATATAAAAAAGAAGGCAGAAACGTTGATATAACAACATTTCTGCCTTTTAGTCATTTTCTATTTTTCTTCATGGCTTCTGCTATAGCAGAAGCATTAGGATCTTCTTCTTTAGAAAGCTCACTAATAATATTTGCGTAATCCGTAGCATTACGATTTTGACTTAATTTATAGGCAGCTTGAACTTCTTTTATTTTAATTCTAAATCCTTTTATTCCTTTTATCTCTTGTTGTAACATTTCAGGAGAAAGTTTATCCCATAATACAGGATTTTCACGGGATTTCTCATATTTTTCAAGTAAATTAGTTAAATTCTGTTCTAACTCACTTCCTTCCATGAGACTTGCTTTTCCATAAACATGAATTGATTGATAATTCCAGGTTGGCACATTTTCTTTTTCATACCAAGAAGAAGAAATATACGCATGTGGACCATTAAATATAACTAATATTTCATCTATATCCTCAAAAGTCCTCCAAAGAGGATTTCCATATGCAAAGTGACCTGTGAGGTAATATTCATCCTTAATTTTATTCAATAATAATGGTACATGGGATGCTATTGGTTTTCCTTTTCTTATTGAAACAATTGTTGCAAAGGAATTGTCCTTAATAAAATCTTTAATTTCCTCTAAATCATTTATTTTGTAATACTTAGGAATATACATGCAAAATCTCTCCTTTTTTATTAGAAATTATTGCGGGTTTTTAGAATAAACAAAAAATTATTGTTGGATGTGTTTACATTTTCTCTGCCACAATGTAGATTTTATTATAATAACCCTCTGGTACTATTAAAAGTGCCAAGAATGTTATTTCTTAAGGAGCCAAAAATATATGCTAGAAATTACACCAATATTAAATAATGAAGAACCACTATATTTTCAATTATATAAATACATTAAAGTTGAAATTCAAAATGGAAACATTTTAGCTAAAACCAAATTACCATCCCAACGAAGCTTAGCTAAACATTTAAACATTAGTCGCAACACAGTTGATGCTGCATATCAACAGCTCCTTGCAGAAGGGTATGTCGTAAGTAGAGAAAGAGAAGGGATATATGTTGTAGAATTTGAAAAGGATTATTTTCAAATAAATAGTGTAAAATTTGATAATACAATATTAAAGTCTAACCAAGAAAAAGATCCTACTGTAATCGAGTTTGATTTTAATTATGGGGATATAAATTTAAAAGATTTTCCCTATAAAATATGGCGTAAATTGAGTATGCAAAGTCTTAATGAAGAACAAGATCATCTTTTTTTATATGGGGATGCACAAGGTGAGCTTAAATTAAGAGGTTATATTGCAAAATATCTTTATGAAGCAAGAGGGGTTAAATGTTCTGCAGACCAAATTGTAATAGGGGCAGGTTTGCAATATCTTACAGGAATAGTATGTAACTTAATTGGGCGAGAAAAGCTTTTTGGTATGGAAGATCCAGGATATTATAGAGTTCGCTACCTTTTTAAAGATAATGGTATAAGGATAAAACCAATACATCTTGATGATTATGGAATTAGTATCGCCCATTTAAGAAATAGCAAGGTTAAAGCCGTATATGTGACTCCATCTCATCAATTTCCAATAGGAACTGTAATGCCTATCTCAAGAAGACTAGAATTATTAGAGTGGGCAAATAAAGAAAACGCTTATATCATAGAGGACGATTATGATGGTGAGTTTAGATATGCTGGGAAACCAATACCGGCTCTACAAGGATTAGATTCGTATGATAATGTTATTTATATGGGGACATTTTCAAAATCGTTGATTCCTTCCATAAAATTAAGCTATATGGTTTTACCAAGAAAACTAATTAATTTATATATCGAGAACAGCTATTATGTTCAAACTGTGTCGAGATTCCATCAACATACTTTACAATTATTTATGGAAAGTGGTCATTGGGAGAGACATCTGAGTAAATCAAGAAATAGCTATAAAAAGAGGTATGAGGCTTTATTAAAAGCCATTAATCAAATCTTGGGAAGTAAAGTGAAAATATATGGTGCTAGTGGTGGTTTACATATTCTAGTGGAACCAAATAATAGTATGTCCGAAGATGAACTAATAGAAACAGCCAAAATGAAAGGTGTAAAGGTTTATCCAGTATCAATTTTTTATGCGAATCCTCCAGAAAAACAAACGGCAAAAGTTTTGCTTGGATTTGCTAATATAGATGAAGAAAAGATTTATAAGGGAATTGAGCTTTTGAAAAATGCATGGTTTTAATGAACTAATATTATTATTTTACTAGTTAGTAGACCTTGTTTGTTCTTAATAAAGAATATGACAAGATAAACAATTAAAAGAAGACACCAAAGTCTAAACTTTACTTCAACCTTTCAACTTTAAGAGTTACGATTATTATTCTCAAATATTTCCTTATTTCCACTATGAAGATAAATTTCAATCCGATTTTCAATATTTTTATAGAAAGGTGCATTCTTATAGTTTATTAACGAATATTTTTAGTAAATTGTTATTTAGTTATCTTTATGCAAGTTTTCTAGAACTTTATAATGATTATTCTGAGCATAATATCTTAATTAATCCATGTGTGTTTATTATTACAGAAAAGGAAGGAACAGTGAAAAGTATTAAATTTATTTGTGATTACCCTAAAATTAGATGAAAATTTTTAGCTGTAATACCCAAGATTTATGCCTTTTCACTTAAAGTAAAGATGGTGTTTTCGATAGAAGAAGATAAGAATGTGGAAAACATTAAGGACGAACAAGTAGTTGAATTTGTTGATGAAATAGTCGAGGAAATTACGTCTCTTATTTATCGATTATACGATAAGACATTAAGAGATTTAGTTAAACGCTAAAATTTTCTCTACCTTTATTTTCTAGTAGAAAAAAATGGTTTTGAAGTTCTAACAAGAATTACAGGGACAAAGAACTTCCAGATATTCATTTGATAAAGGTGGTAAGCGTATAAAACAGTGAAAAATGGTAACACGAAACTGACAGTTTAGATATTATATGGATTTTTTATATGAAAATTATTTTCAAACAAGCTAGGTTTTTAACCCTGCTTGTTTTTTAATACGGATAGTTTGTTCATATTTATTGGTTTTTTTCGCGATATATACACCTATACTGAAACTCTTGATTTAGTAAAGTGGCGACAATTATAAAAAAGTTACGATTAATAACCCTGGATATTGGCTCAGTGGGCCACGTCCGAACGATGCCAGGTACGTGCTTTCCTTGTAAGTCGCCGTTTACAAATGGCCTTTATTAGCTTCAGGATGAGTTTGGAAGGGTATCTGTAACCTTATTCCCGAAAGTTTCTCATCTTGTTCAAGAGCTGTTACTAGAAGATGAATTGCTTTACAGTGAGAGAACGCTTGAAAAGCGCTTTGGTAGACCTCAAGTGAAAGTAAAACATGCACAAACGACGAAAAGAATATGAAATTGAAGTAATTTTAGAAATTGCATAAATTTTTATACAGTTTCTTCTTTACTTTTAAATAATTTTTTTGTAAGATAAAGCCAACTTCAAAAGTGGCCAGACCACTTTTGAATTCATTCAGTAAGAGACGCCATCATCTGAAGGTGGTGGATTTTGTTTCTTTATAGTAGGTATCCAAACACCTACTGAATGAAGATAAAGCCTTTGGATGCATTGTTTATCTGCGCGAAAGGAAAGCGACAGCGATAATTATTCCAAGGCGAATAGATTGACCGAGGAGTTGATCGTATGGATAAAAAAACCGAACAAAAGAAAGTGTTTTTAGATATCGTCCAACAATTACGACAACTTATTAAAATAGAAAAAATACAGGCTGGTGAAAAGTTACCTTCCGAAAGAGTCCTTTCAGAACGTCTAGGTGTCGGGCGATCCTCTGTGAGAGAGGCATTGCGAAGTTTAGAGTTATTAGGTCTTATTGAAACGAGACATGGGGAAGGTACGTTTCTAGCTTCTACAAAAGCATCAGCTCGTAGAAATTTAGTAAGATAAAGCCAACTTCAAAAGTGGCCAGACCACTTTTGAATTCATTCAGTAAGAGACGCCATCATCTGAAGGTGGTGGATTTTGTTTCTTTATAGTAGGTATCCAAACACCTACTGAATGAAGATAAAGCCTTTGGATGCATTGTTTATCTGCGCGAAAGGAAAGCGACAGCAATAATTATTCCAAGGCGAATAGATTGACCGAGGAGTTGATCGTATGGATAAAAAAACCGAACAAAAGAAAGTGTTTTTAGATATCGTCCAACAATTACGACAACTTATAAAAATGGAAAAAATACAGGCTGGTGAAAAGTACCTTCCGAACGAGCCCTTTCAGAACGTCTGGGTGTCGGGCGATCCTCTGTGAGAGAGGCATTGCGAAGTTTAGAGTTGTTAGGTCTTATTAAAACGAGACATAGGTGAGGTACGTTTCTAGCTTCTACACAAAAGCATCAGCTCGTAGAAATTTTGTCGATGTTTATATTAGAAGATTAAAAAAATCAAAAAAAGGATGTCGAATTAACGCGACAAATTCATGAAATGGAAGCCATTCGCGTTATAAGTTGTACAGTGACTCTGCGAACACTACCTATGTGGGACAGTTTTTTTGTAAAGCTAGAGATAGAGGTACGATTAATTGTCTGGATGTTTTACGAGAAATAGTCATCACGTCAGAAATCGTTTTTTACTAAAAGTCTGGTTTCAATTAGCAGTTTATGCCGGTGACCGTTTAAATCGAAACTCAACAGAAGAAGAAAAATTAATCATTCAAACTATGTTGAAATCGATGCAGCTTGGCTATGAAAAAGAAGCATTAAAAGCTCTTACGAACCAAATGCTGAACAAGGCATTTAGACAAACATAGGGGGAGTAAAACATGGCAATACGTAGCTTATTTAGTAAAAAGAAAGAGGACGGACAGGAAAAGGGATTTCCGGAAGGACTTATGACAAAATGTCCAGAATGCCGTCACATTCAGTTAACAAAGGAATTAGAAAAAAATCATAAAGTGTGTACAAAATGCGACCATCATTTCAAAATGACTGCACAGGAGCGCGTAGCATATTTCTTAGATGAAGGTTCATTTGTTTCAATGGATGATCATTTACAAACAAGTAATCCACTTAATTTCCCTGATTATGTAGAAAAAATTTCAGTGGCTAAACAACAAACGGGATTAAGCGAAGCTGTACTGACTGGGGTAGGTACTCTTGATGGAGAAGAAATTGTTGTAGCAATTATGGATTCTCATTTCCGTATGGGCTCAATGGGCTCCGTTGTAGGAGAAAAAATCACACGTGCCGTTGAAAAAGCTATTGAATTACGTGTACCGGTTATTATCTTTACTGCTAGTGGTGGAGCGCGCATGCAAGAAGGTATTCTATCATTAATGCAAATGGTAAAAACGAGTGTGGCATTAAAACGTCATAGTGAAGAAGGACTATTATTTATTTCGATCATGACGCACCCTACATACGGTGGCGTTTCAGCAAGCTTTGCTTCTGTTGGAGATATTAATATTGCAGAACCGCAAGCATTGATTGGCTTTGCTGGTCGCCGTGTAATCGAAGAAACATTAAGAGAGAAATTACCAAATGATTTCCAAAAGTCAGAGTTTTTACTAGCGCATGGTCAGCTTGATGCAGTTTTCCATAGGAAGGATTTACGAAACCAAGTAGCAATACTTGTAAAAATGCATACAAAAGGCGGTGTGCAACATGTCTAAAAATTTAGCTTTTGAAGAACCAGTAGTACAATTACGAGAAAAAATTGATGAATTAAAAACGATTGCTACAGAGGCAAATGTAGACATGACAGGCGAAATCGAAAAGCTTGAAACACGTCTAACACAGCTAGAACAATCTATTTATGCCAATATGAAGCCATGGGATCGTGTACAGGTTGCTAGACATCCAGAACGACCAACAACTTTACAATATATAGAAGCTATGTGTGAAAACTTTATTGAGTTACATGGAGATCGTAAATTTGGTGATGATGCAGCTATTCTTGGAGGAATTGCTCTCTTTGAAGGACAGCCCGTAACAATTGTTGGACATCAGCGCGGAAAATCAACTAAAGAAAATATTCGACGAAATTTTGGTATGCCACACCCTGAAGGATATCGTAAGGCATTACGCTTAATGAAGCAAGCTGAGAAATTTAAGCGCCCAATTATTTGTTTTATTGATACAAAAGGAGCCTATCCGGGTAAGGCAGCCGAGGAACGCGGCCCAAGTGAAGCCATTGCTAGAACTCTCTCTGAAATGGCGATTCTAACAGTACCAGTTATTAGTATTGTTATTGGGGAAGGCGGAAGTGGGGGTGCAATTGCATTAGGGGTAGCTAATCGCGTCTTTATGTTAGAGAACTCAACGTATTCGGTTATCTCGCCTGAAGGGGCTGCATCGATCTTATGGCGAGATGGTAGCCTAGGGAAGCAAGCTGCAGAAGCAATGCGGATAACAGCACCTGACTTAAAAGAGCTTGACGTTATTGATGGAATAATCCCTGAAATAACGGGTGGAGCACACCGCAATGTTGTGAAGCAAGCATTTTATATAAAAGAATGTATAAGCGTCACACTAAAAGCATTGAATTCCCTAAATGGCGAACAATTAATTGAAGATCGCTATAAGAAATTCAGAAAGATTGGACAATATACAGAAGCTTAAATTCATTTTTAGGTTTTTGGACATGTGAATTTGTTCGTAAAGAGAGAAAAATTGTTTCTTAAATAAATTAATATCCCAATGAAAGAAGACACCAAAATCTAAACTTATTTGACAATTAAGTAAAGTTTAGATTTTGGTGTCTTTGTACACCTGTTTCGTCTCACTATTATTAGTATACTTTTCATTGATACGTAACTTCCTATAATTTATATTATGTAAACTAAAATTATTTGGCGTGGAGGAGGGCTTGGATACGTCAACTCCCCATATGTACAAGTGTATATGGACAAGAACTTTTAGACAAATTGGACAAGAACTTTTAGACATTGCCACAAACTCACCTCCTTTTCACGAGGATTTCAAAGCATTTTGATTTTTTGGACAAGAACTTTTGGACACTTTATTTTTTAAGAGGACAAGAACTTTTAGACATTTAAATCTTTGTGATCAAGAATATATAGGACTTTTTTAAATTTGTGGACAAGAACCTTTAGACACTTTATTTTTTTATGGGACAAGAACTTTTAGACATTTTATTTTAAGTACAGATGGCGATCTACATGGACATCAAATTTTATACTATAAAGAAAGACACCAAAGTTTAATACATTTTAAACTTTGGTGTCTTATGTGATTTCTCAAATAGAATTATTTTATACGAAGTAAGCGTAGAGAGTTTAGAATAACAATTAATGCAGCCCCAGTATCGCTTAAAACTGCTAGCCATAGAGTAAGCCATCCAGGGAAAATCAACACTAGCGCAATAACCTTAATGATAATTGAAAAGATAATGTTTTGTTTGATAATCATTAAAGCTTTCTTACTTAGTTTAATCGTATGTGGTAATTTATCAAGGTTATCGGCCATTAATACAATATCTGCGGTTTCCATTGCTGTATCGGTACCTGCACCACCCATTGCAATGCCTATATTGGCTGTCGCAAGAGCTGGGGCATCATTTATACCGTCTCCTACCATTGCGACCGTGTAGCCTTCATTTTGGAGCTTCTGAATGGCGCTCACTTTATCTTCAGGTAATAGATTTGCAAAATAACGACCAACATTTGCTTCAGCAGCTATCATTTTAGCAGCACCATCATTATCACCAGTTAACATTACTGTTTGATTAACACTGTTTTGTTTTAATAAATTTAAGGTTAAAACAGTTGAGGATCGTATCTTATCTGATACTGAAATCAAGCCTAAAATCTGTTTTTCGGTACCTATGATAACAACTGTTTTACCGTGGTTTTGCATTTCATATATATTTTGCACTAAATTATTTAATGGAACATCAAGTTCCTCAAAAAGTTTCACGTTCCCAGCATAGTAAATCGTATCGCCTATTTTTGCTTGAACGCCCTTGCCTACAATATTTTTGAAATCTTTACCTAGTTTTTTCTTAATATTGCGATCCACTACGTAATTTGTAATAGCTTTAGCAATAGGATGAGTGGAATATTCCTCTAATGTTAGTGCGATGGATAGTAATTCTACTTCAGAGATCTCTTCGACTTGAACATCTGATACTGTAGGTTTCCCTTCTGTTAATGTTCCGGTTTTATCAAAAGCAACGGCATCGATCTTTCCGGCAATCTCCAGGAATGTACCACCTTTGATAAGAACGCCATTTTTAGCTGCATTTCCGATAGCTGAGACTATGGCTACCGGTGTTGAGATAACTAATGCGCAAGGACAAGCAACCACTAATAGTTCTAGTCCTTTATAAAACCACTCTCCTGCTGTTCCAAAGCCAAGTATAGGTGGAATAATAATCAATGCTAATGCAGAGATAAACACTATAGGTGTATAGATACTTGCAAATTTATCAACAAATGCTTCTGTCGGTGCTTTTTTCTCTTGTGCTTCTTCTACCAGATGAATTATTTTAGCGATAGTAGTATCTGCAACTAGTTTTGTTACTTTTACTTCTAATGTGCCATGTTCATTAATCGTACCAGCATAAACAATATCACCAATTTGTTTATCTACTGGTATAGATTCACCCGTTATAGGAGCTTGATTAATACTTGACTCTCCCACTAAAATTTCACCATCTAATGGGATTTTTTCTCCTGGTTTAATAACAATGGTTTGACCAAGTGCAATTTCTTCAACAGCTTTCTTTTCAATAGTTGTACCTACTTTAACCCAAGCTTCTGGTGGAGCTAAATCCATTAAATTTGAAATTGAATCTCGAGTGCGTTCTATTGATTTTGTTTGTAGATACGTACCAATAGCAAATAGCCAAACAACCGTCGCGCCTTCAAGCCATTCTCCTATCAGCATTGCACCTATTGCTGCACCAGACATTAGAACATTCATATCGAGCGCTCGGCTTTTAATTGCATAAAACGCACTTCGCACTGGTTTGTATCCACTAATTACCAGTGCGATCCCATAAAAAAGATTACTTAGCCATTCAGGGAGAGCGGTATATGATCCAATAAGCCCTAATGCTATTAAAACTCCTGAAAAAATGATGATGTTATTTTCTGTTTTCGACTTCTTTTGTTTTGTACTTGAAGATTTATTTTCTACAAGAGAAGCTTTAAAGCCAATTTTTGAGACTTCAGAAATAATTTTATCCGATGGTCCATCGTGTTCAACTTTCATTTTTCCAGTAGAAAAATTGACGTTTGCCACTGATACTGTTTGTAAACTCATTAAGTGCTTTTCAATACTTTTAGCACAGCTACTGCAATCCATTCCAACTACATCATACGTTTTTACATGATTATGTTGTTGGATGGGCTCTGCAGTAAATCCTAATTTTTGTACAGTACGTTCAATAGGCAATAGTGCTTCGGAAGAATCAGCACTTACCTGCATTTTTGCAGTACTAAAATTTACTTGAACTGTACTAATATCAGGGAGAGTAACTAACCCTTTTTCTATGGTCTTCGCACACGCTGCACAGTCCATTCCGAAAATTCGATACGACATTTTAAATTTATCAGGTTCTTTTTGATTTGAGTTGATTGGATTTGTTGAAATATCTTCAAGTGGGATAAATGTCTGTTTTGAACCACCACTACAACATGTGTTGTTATTGTTTTCATTAGTTTTTGAAGTTGTGGTTGAATCACAACAACTCTTACCTACCTGTTCATCTTTAGCATCATGATTTTTTGAATCACAGCAACTCTTACTTACCTGTTCATCTTTAGCATCATGATTTTTTGAATCACAGCAGCTCTTACTTAGCTGTTCATCTTTAGCATCATGATTTTTTGAATCACAGCAGCTCTTACTTACCTGCTCATTTTTATCATCATGATTTTTTGAATCACAGCAGCTCTTACTTAGCTGTTCATCTTTAGCATCATGATTTTTTGAATCACAACAACTCTTACTTACCTGCTCATCATTGGCATCATGATTTGAATCACAACAGCTCTTACTTACTTTTACATCTTTAACATCATGACTATTTGAACTACAACATTTATCTGCCATATCAATCCCTCTAATCTATATGGTTTGCACAGCATGCAACATCAGTTTGAACATCTTCTAAAACAGTATCAAACATTTCAAGAAGTTCGCGGATTCGCTCATTTCTCAAGCTGTAGTAGCAATACTTCCCTTCATTACGACCAACGATAATGCCACAACCTTTTAAACAGGCTAAGTGTTGTGAGATGTTAGATTGATTGCCGTTTAATTCCTCAACGATTTGAGATACTGTTTTTTCCTTCTCTTTAATACACTCTAAAATTTGAAGTCTTACCTTATTTGAAAATCCATGAATTAATTTAATTTTTAAATCAGTATTTTTTTCTGTCACAAAATCTCCTCCAATTCATATTAGACTTTGCTAATATGTCTGTCAAAAATTTTAAAAATGTGATTATAGGAGGTCAGAATGATTAGAAAAATTTTCTTTGCGGTATTATTTATCAGCTTTTTATTTAGCGCTCAAGTGAAAGCGCATACACCAATTGAGGATTCAAATCCTAGGGATGGAGAAGTGATTACGGAAGAATTACACGAGGTTTCTTTAATGTTTGGAACTAAAATTGAACAAACGAGCAAATTTGATGTATTTAAAACAACCGGAGAAAAGATTGAACAAGCAAATTTCACCCTTCAGGATAATGTTATGAAAGCTTCTTTTTTCGAACCATTGGAAAATGGATCCTATCAAGTAAAATGGTCAATTATTGGTGAAGATGGCCATCCGATTGAGGGAATCATTGCATTTACTGTCGATCAGGCAATCACAGAACTACAGAGCGAAGAAGTAGACGAATCTAAACAGCAAGTTAACGAAAATATTGTCACAACAACAAATGAACCAAATGACAATAATCAAGTGAATACTCCTAGTTACCTACTTCCATCTATTATTGGATTATTGGCTCTCATTGCAATTGTGAGTACGTTTGTATTATTGCGGAGGAAAAAATAATAGTGCTTTCTATTTCGATTTTTAGTGAACCATTTCTATATCTATGTTTTTCAATATTAATTGGCAGCTTTTTGCTACAGCTTATACCAAGTACACATCGTCCAGGATTTTCTGTGCAAAAAGGTGTTTTAATGACTGCAACAGCAGGTATTGCAATCTTTTCATTTTTTCCTGTTTTGCAAACCATTTTATATCTTTACGAAGATATTGGCTTATTAAGCACACTCCAATCTGTCCTTTTAGGCTTTACAATAGGCAAGGCTTGGATTGTTACATATCTCGTGTCCAACGTTTTATTTATTTATATTATTTGGTTTGATTATAGAAAACGACCTATTAATTCATTGGTAGGTTTAATTTTAACCTTTATTTTAATCTTAATACTAGGTTGGTCAAGTCATGCGGCATCCATTGATGACTGGAAAGGATTTCTTATCCATTCTGCTCACTTTACAGCTATCTCTGTCTGGGTAGGTATATTAATAGTTGTAAGTTGGTTCCCTACTAACTATTCCAATTGGTTAAAGTTTTTAAAATGGTTTACACCAGTAGCTGCGGGTTGTTTTATGGTAACTATAGCAACGGGTTTATTGTTAATGAACGTTGTAATAGATTATTCCGATTATGCTAATTCATGGATACTACCATACGGTCAATCCCTATTAATAAAACATTTATTAATTATTCCCCTAATTTTATATGCATTTATCAATAGTATATTGATTAGAAGGAATATCTTAAAAGATTCTTCTTTTAATCCAATTCCTTGGACAAAAGCAGAAAACCTAGTGATCTTCTTAATTTTTTCTGCAACAGCTGTTTTAGGGCAACAGGAGCCACCACATGAGATAGAGATTACAATTGCATCTTCCGGTATATCCAGTTTATTTGACCTCTTTTATTCAGGCAATATTACGAAAGAATCTATTATTCTTTTAGGCTTTAACCTCAATGCTGTTCTTTTAAGTATATTAGGTGCGTTCTTTTTAATCCTTTCCGTTATGACATATGTTAAACGCGCACCAGCTTTTATTGGCTTTATGATGAATATATTAAGTGTGATTTCTTTCTACTTAGCTTTAATGATGAGCATTCAATAAAATCTAAAAAACGAGGTTATATTTATGAAAAAGAAAAATATAGGCGCTAAACTCGCTGTCATCCTTACATTACTTGTTTTTGTATCTGTTGCGTTGATCGTAGTATTAAATCAAAAAAATGATTCTGTTCCGGAGAAAGCTCCTACAGGACCTCCTTCCATAGAAGAGCAACCTCTATTTGGGGAATCTAATGCTCCTGTTACAATCGTTGAATTTGGTGATTTCAAATGTCCTGCATGTAAAGCTTGGGGAGATACAGTATTTCCTAAATTAATAGAGGAATATATAGAAAGTGGAGATGTAAATTTTGCTTATATTAATGTACCTTTCCATGGTCAAGAATCTATCTTAGCTGCTCTGGCTGCGGAATCTGTTTATAAACAAGACCCAAATGTATATTGGGATTTCCATAAGACGCTTTTCTCCTCTCAACCAGAAACAGCAAAGCATGATGAATTATGGGTTACAACAGAAAAACTATTAGAACTTACAAGCACTATGCCATCCATATCGCCGGAAAAATTAACACAAGACCTAGAACAAGAGTTGACAATGCCACAAGTGGAAACAGATACTGCTTTGTATAAAGAAAATGGAGTCGGTGTAACACCAACGATTATCATTGGTGATAAAAAAATAAGTGATCCATTTGATTATGAAGAAATTCGAAAAATAATTGAAGAAAAATTGAGTGCTGCAAATGAATAAAGAGATAAAAGAAAATTCCAAAGACATTTACCTACTTTACTTTGCCTGGCTTGTCTCATTAGTTGCTACTTTTGGCAGCTTATATTTTAGTGAAATTCGTGAATTTATTCCTTGTGAAAAGTGTTGGTATCAAAGGATTTTCATGTATCCACTTCTTTTTTTTCTCGGGATTGCAATGTTTCAACGTGATGTTACTGTAAGAAAATTCGTTTTACCACTTTCCATTATTGGTGGCTGCATATCATTAATACACTATCTTGAACAGAAGATTCCTGGATTCGGTGGATTTAAACCTTGTGTAAGTGGTGTACCTTGTGATATCCAATATATTAATTGGTTTGGGTTTGTAACCATCCCCTTCCTAGCATTAACAGCCTTTACACTCATATCAATTAGTATGATAGCTATGTCCAAAGCCAAACGAAAGGTGGCGTAATCTTTGCAAAATGAGATTAATTTATTACTAGTCTTCGGTGCAGGATTATTATCCTTCTTATCCCCTTGCTCATTACCGTTGTATCCAGCGTTTCTTTCGTACATAACCGGTGTATCTTTAAATGATTTAAAAGAGAACAAAGGGATTTTAAGCCGACATGCCATAAAAAACACATTATTATTTTTACTTGGTTTCTCCATCATTTTTATAGCACTTGGTCTCTCTACTTCGTTTATAGGGACATTCTTTATACAATATAAAGATTTATTAAGACAAATCGGTGCTATTATTATGGTTTTCTTTGGTCTACTAAGCGTAGGCATCCTTAAATTAGATTTTCTAATCTCTGAAAAGAAATATCAGTTTAAAAATAGGCCAAGTGGCTATATAGGTTCGATATTAATAGGGATAGCTTTTGCAGCCTGATGGACACCTTGTACAGGGCCAATCTTAGCTGGAGTAATGGCTTTAGGGTTAACAAACCCCGATAAAGGCTTATTATACACGCTCATTCTTGTACTTGGTTTTTCAATACCCTTTCTTATTATGTCGCTTTTTATTGGCAAATTACGTTTTTTCCAAAAAAGAAGCCATCAATTTATGATCATTGGCGGATGGATTATGATTTTAATGGGGGTTTTATTATATTTTGACATGATGACAAAAATCATTGCATGGGTCACTCCTATTTTCGGAGGGTTCACAGGATTCTAGAAGTTCAAATTGCTTCAATTTTAACTATTGAAAGATGGGATGACATTTTGAATAATACTTGGAACAAGCTTGTTTACAAAGTTGGCTCTTCCTTCTATGATAAGGTCTTTAATACAGGTATGTTTTTAAAGACTAGAAAAAAGATTTTTCAAGAAGTACCTTTTCAAAGCAAACAAAAAATCTTATATGTAGGTATTGGTACTGGGGTTGATTTAGAATTAATCAACTATGTTGATTATGATATTACAGCAATTGATTATTCTCCTGATATGTTAAATAAAGCTAAAAGTAAATTCGAGCGCTCTGCTATCAAATTTTTAGAAATGGATGCTCAGAAAATGGCTTTTGAAGATGAATCATTTGATTATATTGTAGCGAGTTTAATTCTCTCTGTAGTTCCTGATGAAAATAAGTGCTTTGGAGAGATGATAAGAGTTTTAAAGGAGGATGGTAAAATTCTGATCTTTGATAAATTTGCTCCTAAAAATCAAAAAATAACACTAACAAAAAAACTGTTAAGACCTTTTATAAGCATACTAGGAACCGATATTGGTCGAAGTTTTGAGGAATTGTTTAACCAAAATGAACAAAGGCTCAAAATTATAAAGGATGACCCTGTTATGTTAAGTGGAATGTATAGATATATTGAAGTAATTAAACTGAATAAACTGAAATAAAAACCAAGATGTTAATCAAAAATAGGCAAGGTAGCTTCAATAGTATATTGCCTATTTTTGATTTGATAAAAACCAAATTAAATAAAACTAATTATAATTAATTTGCACTCCTTTTTTCCATTATAACGGTATCATGCCATTTCCCATGTAACTGAGCAACTTTTTCTCTCGTACCAACAATTCTAAATCCCATCTTTTTATGTAATTTAATACTTGAGGTATTGATGGCAAAGATAGAGGATTGAAGTGTCCAAATTCCTGCCTTTTCACTGTCCTCAATTAATACTTTAAAAAGCCTTGAAGCAATACCCTTCCCTCTACTATCACTCGATATATAAACACTAACTTCTCCAACTCCAGAATAAACAGTGCGTGTAGAGACGGGTGAAATGGCAATCCAACCAACCACTTTACTCTGTTCTTCTGCTACAAAACGTAAGGTTGCATGATGTCTTTCATCCCATATCTGTGCACTTGGCACAATTATTTCAAAGGTTGCCATCCCTGTTTCGATTCCCTCTTTATAAATCCTTAATACCTCTTTTAAATCATTCTTTTCCATTTTACGAATAATTAGTGTGTCCATCCCATTTCCCCCCTTAGTATTTTAAAAGGACTGCTAGCTTTAGCTAACAGTCCAATTTTTAACAGCATGAATTTGATTGATTGGCAAGATTAATACCGCATACACCTGTTTCAGGTAACTCCAATTCCACACGTTTTGAAGCTTCTTCATCATTTGATAAATAAGCTGTTATTGAACGAACTTGTTCGTAGCCTGTTGCCATTAAAAATGTTGGTGCGCGTCCATAACTTTTAGCTCCGACTATATAGAAGTCCTTTTCGGGTTGGCGTAGTATTTCTTCTCCATGTGCTCTTACTGTGCCACAACTATGCACATTTGGGTCAATTAGTGGCGCTAATGCATGCACACTTTCTGTTGCTGAATCAATGGAAAGACGTAGTTCGCTGTTAAACGTAAGGTCTGGTCGATTCCCTGCATTGACAATAAGCTCTTCAAATCCCGTTAATACTTTTTGTTCTCCGTTAATAGTACCAACAATATGGATGTCCTCATCTTTCTTCACCTGTGAGATATAGAAAGGTGTTATTACTTCAACCTTACCTGTATCTACTAATTCGTGAATGCGAACACCGAGTGCGCCACGTGCTGCCAATGCATCTTTTTCTTCGCCACCATAGGCTTCTTCTACAGATTTTTTACGCATAATCCACACTAGCTTTGTTGTAGAATGCTCTTCTTGTAATTCCGCAAGTGCCAATAAGGTATTGATAGCTGAATGGCCACCACCAATAACTGCAATCTTTTTATTGGCATATCTCTTAGTATTCGTATTTATATCTGGGATACGATACTCAATGTGATCTGCTAATGCTTTTTCATTTTGTAGCCATACACCTGTAGAATTTGCTGGGTTTGGATTTCCCCATGTACCCGTAGCATCAATAATAGCTCTCGCCTCAATGATACGGATGTCATTCTCTTGCTCAATATAAATAGTAAAGGACTGTTCAACTCGATTTTTTGTCTTCATCTTATCATTAAATTGTCGTGAAATCCCTACTACTTTTGCGTTCAATTGAATGTTAGGCTTTATTTGTATTAACTCAGACAAAGGTTTTAAATAAAGATCAATTAATTCATGTCCTGTTGGTAACGTATCTAAATTAGGTTCTACCCAACCGGAGGCATTTAATAAAGCTTTAGCAGCTTTATTAATATTATATCGCCATGGTGAAAATAATGTAACATGCTCCCAAGTACGAATATTGTGCGCTATTTCACGCCCAGCCTCTAGTAAAATAAATGCTTGCTTTTGTTCCACTAAATGAGCAGCTGCAGCTAATCCAATGGGACCTGCGCCAATTATTACAATTGGTAAATTCAATACTTTAATATCCTTAGTAGTAGTACAACAAGATCCATTTTGGTTGATTACTTTTAGTGTTTTCATCATTAACTTCTTTCTCCTCTTTTTTATTTATATAACCATTCCCTTATATAAAATATATTTTTTACGTCTAGCAAGTTAGCTAGACGTTTTAAAATTTGTAATTAACACATTTCAATTTCACATATTGTTTTATCAATTTCTTTTATAGCTTTTTCAAATTGCACCCATGTAGAAGTGTCGTAATGATCTCTATCTCCTTTAAAAAAGAAATAAAAAGCAAACTCTTTAGCCTGTATCAATGTGTATTCTCTACTATTCATAATTAACTTTAAATAAGCAATAAAATAATCTTTAGTTAATACGCTAGCATGATTTACTGCCATTATTGAATCCTCCATTCAACTGATTGAATAATTGCTAACAGACAGTATTATCCTCAGCTACAAAATGCTCAATTCGTTTTCCAATTGCATCACGTATATTTTGGAATACAGTCCATTTTCCCCCATCTATACCTGTTGCTTTCGCAGGACTTCAAATCCTCACATAACGTAACCACTAGTGTGGCACTGTTTAATGTCTCAAAATCAATTAAATCAGATGTATGATTTGAAATATCAATTCCTACCTCTGCCATCGCTTTAATGGCATTCGGATTTACCCCGTGTGCTTCAATACCAGCACTTTTAACTGTCCAATTGGTTGGTAGTAGCTTTTTTGCCCATCCTTCAGCCATCTGACTGCGGCATGAGTTCCATGTACACAAGAAATAAAGTGTATTTGTCATAATATTCCTCCCTATTTAATAGTTTTAAAGTATTTTTTCTGCCAACGTAAGGCAACCCATACAAGTCCTATGAGTACAGGTACTTCTACAAGTGGACCAATAACAGCGGCGAATGCCACTCCACTGTGAAGGCCAAACACGCCAACTGCCACGGCAATCGCTAACTCAAAGTTGTTACTTGCAGCCGTAAAAGAAAGTGCTGCTGTGACAGGATAAGATGCGCCAGCTTTACGTGAAGAGAAGAATGAAACAACAAACATGATTACAAAGTAAATAAATAATGGAATAGCAATTCGTACTACATCGAATGGTAGTTCAACTAATTGCTCACCTTTTAAGGCAAACATCATCACAATCGTGAACAGCAGTGCAATTAGAGTCAGTGGTGAAATTTTTGGTAAGAACTTTTCCTCATACCACTGTTTCCCTTTTGTTTTAATCCCTATCCAACGTGTGAGGAACCCTGCAGCAAACGGGATACCTAAGTATATAAGTACGCTCCTAGTAATCTCCCACATAGAAATGGATACATGGAAATTCTCTAAACCAAACCAACCTGGTAATACATTTAAGAAAAAGTAAGCAAAAATTGAATAAGTCACGATTTGAAAGATGGAGTTAAACGCAACTAAACCAGCTACATATTCACGGTCTCCACGTGCTAAATCGTTCCATACAATCACCATTGCAATACAACGAGCTAAACCTATCATAATCAGTCCAGCCATATATTCTGGATAATCGTGCAGGAAGATGATGGCTAAAAAGAACATTAAGAACGGTCCGAGTAACCAGTTTTGAAAAAGAGATAGTAAAAGCACTTTCCAATCCTTAAACACACGCCACATCTCTTCATACTTTACTTTCGCTAATGGTGGGTACATCATGACAATTAACCCTATAGCAATCGGTATGGATGTTGTGCCAATAGACATGGCCTCTAATGCTTCTCCAATGTTAGGCATTGTCACACTTAATAAAACACCTATTCCCATAGCAACAAATATCCATAGAGTAAGGTAACGATCTAGAAAAGAAAGCTGCTTGGTTAAAGAATCATTATTCATTATCAGTTCCTCCTACATGGCAACAATCTGTGCCACAGTTGCACCCGTTTAAAGGCTGAATTTGTTCGATGATGCCCTTCATCAATGGCGTTTGATCCTCTACTAAACGGTAATGTTTCCAAGTCCCTACTTTTCGTTGCGTAATAATGCCTGCCTCCTTTAATTTTCGTAAATGTTGACTAACAGCTGGTTGAGATATTCCGAGAACATCTACAAAATCACATACACATACCTCCCCATTCTTCATGCATGCAAGTAATTTAATCCGATTTAAATCTGCAGCTGCTTTTAATTGTTTTTCAATTTGTGTGTTTTCCATTTATCTGCGCTGCTTATATAATCATTTACTTATATATTAATTTAAATAAAATCCCCTCGATAAAGAAAGGTGAAATGATGCATATATAACTATATTCTTATATTATGATTTAATGTTTTGAATTGCAACAGATTTTTAACCAATTTGAATATTTTTTTTATGTAGCTTTGAATTTAGTTTGATCGAAAATATCTTACGAACCAGCATTTTTATAGACAAAAGAGATATTTATTGACCGGTTCTACAAAAAAAGACCAACTTTTTGTTGGTCTTCATCTACGAATTAGTCGTAGTGGGCTAACTGCTATTCTAAAATATAAAAACAAATTATCTTCTATTTACTCAAAAGGGAACTCTGTGAAATAGCTAAGTGCTGCTTTTAACGGGCGTTTCCATTAATAATTGGAGTCCCTTTTTTAATTCGCTAAAGAGTAATAATAGAAATACATATAGATTAGAACAAAGAGTGTAGACTATCCACTTAATTGCTAAAATAACATGTTAAGCGTAAGCCATAAGTATCTTTTAAATAAGCATCAGTTGCCAGGATAATTTGTTTCATTGAATTTGAGAGCTCCAGTATCGATACGCCAGGTTGAACAATTGAAATTCCAAATTCAGTTTCAAAACCAGATTTAACCATCTTTTTCAACATATATAAGGTTTGTAAGTCTCCCTTCTCAAACCTTGTTTCATCAAATTTTTTCTGTCTTGTATTTTCTCGTACAATCATTCTTTGAACAATTTCTAAGATATTATCATTCCACATAATTGACTTTTCTGCTTGACCACATACTTCATATAGGTCCGAAACACGAGCACCGGGGCGCTCTCCTTGAGAATATTTACAATGGTACAGATGAAATACGATTTTTTGACGTTCTGTATCAATTTTGACCGAAACGACATCTGCAATTTCTCCAGATCCATCGTCATCAAAAATAATATCTGATGTCTGATCTACAATATTATGTATCGTAGCATATTGAATTGAATTAGTCTTTCTTTCCCTTCCTTGTGATTCGGATTTAATATCGACTCCTAATTCATTCCAGTCGATAGCATAAAAAGAATCTGGTGGCAATTCAATGTCACTTTTGGGTTTGATAACTGTTTTTAAATTTTCTTGGACTATAATAATAGTTCCATCACTTTGTATGAACGAAATTTCTGGTGAATTTTCGTACAAAAATTCAGTCATTTTAACAGTTTTTTGTCCTGATTTCACTATTAGCTCTTCACCCTCGATTTGTTTGAAACCATATGATATCTCATTAATAAACTGCTCAAAGACAAATTTTCTTTCATTTATCCAAAATTCAAAGCGAAGTTTATCTTTAACTAAACTGGGATTCTTTAAATCTGTTTGAAAGAACGGAAATTCTTTTTGTTCTTTAGAAATATACAACTGCTTTGTAGAAGAATTGGAAACTTCAATTATTTCAGGTAACAATATTTTATAAGGCACACCCTCTGGAAATTCCTTAATAACTTCCAAAGCGAGTGAATTATTTAAAATATTATTCGTATCAATAGAGTGATCCATTACCTTTTCCCCTATTTTTTTACACCAATCTGTCCAAAAGTTTATTCGTTCTACCCAACGCATCCAAACTTTCCCTTTATACGAACAACCAATACTAATTTTTCCACCATCTTGATAGCCATATCCGAACAGATTTGATTTAGTTGAACCAGATGCAATAGCTTCATTTATACCAGACTTAATATCAGTCCCAGCAAACATTCTAAAGCTAATTCTTCCACTAGGCTGCTGCTTCAATCCCAAAGTTCCTAGCATCAATCTATTAATTCCATCTAAGCTTCGATATATTGAATCTCCCTTGATTGCTAACGCTTCCGGAAACATACTTTCCACAAGTCGATTTCCTTTTCCAGCATCGGTTTCGTTAATATGAATGATTCCATTCTCTTTATCAAAAAACAATACAAAAAAATCATAATCATATTGCACTATATCCTTTTGATCAGACCAGACTACTTTTGTTTCAATTTCCTCAATGAAAATGTAAACAGAATCCATTTCATTTATTAATGTAGTAGTTCTATCTTGATCCAAGACTTGTTTCCATCCTTCTACAAAAGTCCTTTTTGAAAGATATCGAAACATTCTTGTACTTATTTTCATCTTTAATTGGGATAAATCTATTTCTTTCACATGGCCTTTTTCAAAATTACCAATGAATTCACTGAGTTCAACTTCTTTATCAATAGCTTGATGTGAATGAATGTTAAGAAGTTGATTCCAATCAGAATCTTGATGATATAATTCTTCAATTGATTCCTTCAAATCGTCCATTGCCACATTTGTAATGAGCTTTGCATTACCCACATTATTGCTACTTGTTCGAGCGAATCGTCCAATGAATTGAAGTGTAATAGGAAGCGACTTATATTTATCGTGAATTGCTGCAATTTTCAGTGTTGGAATATCAATGCCTTCCCCAAACATATCTACACAAACCACAATTTTCGAATTACCATTTTTAACTTGCTTTAAGTATTCGTTTCTCTTCGCTGCTGGAATACCCGTGTGAATTACAACTGGATTATACTTTTTATATTGAGAATATATGTTTTCATATAACTCATCAGCACGCTTATGGGTCTTTGCTCTCGCAAGAAGTACATGCTCGTATCCTTGTTCCACATCTTCCACTAAATGCTGAATTGCAACTTTTGCGATTTCTTCATCAGATTTTTTTTCGTCAAATTCTTGAATTGGATAAAAGTCAATTGGCTTGAAATATCCAGCTTTTTGTGCGAGCGCCAAACCATAATTGAAAATTATTTTACCATCAACTTTTCTGCCATCATTTCTAAATGGAGTTGCAGTAAATTGTAGTATCTTCTTTCCTAAAAATCTTTCTTTTACTGTTCTCCAGTCAGGAGCTGCAAGATGATGCGCTTCATCAAAAATTACAACTTCTACCCTTTCAAATAGTTTATCTAAAACATTTGCAGGCATTTTTTTTATCATACCTGGTGTTGAAACAACTATATTAGCCTCCTCAAGTGCCGCAATCACAGCTATTTCATCTTTATCTTCTACTTTTGATTTATAAAGAAAAGTAGTTGGATAAATAACATTATTAGAAATCATTTTTAATTTTGGAAGTATACCGAAATTCCTAGCACCTTCAAATATCTGTTCCCTCAAGAGATTAGACGGTACAATGATTAGTGTGGAAGATATTCTTTCGGAAATAATCGTAGCATACATTGTTTCAGACTTTCCTGTTCCAGTTGGTAAGACAATTGTTGCTGGAGAATTTGAGATCGCCCAATGTGCACGAATTGCAGAAAGAGCCCCAAATTGAGGCAAACGTAATCCAATCTCACTTTTGTCTCGAGATACTCTCTCCTGGTACGATAATTTCCAACTATCAACAATTTCTTCTCGACTGAAGAGTTTACCATCAGCGTCCGTACAGCGACTTAACTTATTCCCACGACCAATTGTTGAAATTATGTTTTTATATGTTGCCAAACAATCCCTTCTTTCTGCTATGAAATTAATAAGGAAATTTTACTAATTTTATTATAACAGATACAGGAAAAAACTTTCTGGTCCTTACATGAAAACAGTCGTATTTCCTAGAGTAACGCGCACATGTCTCATGACTCACTACATCATAATCTGTTAGCTGTCCCAAGAGAATAATCACATTTTATTAATGTTGCTTTGAAATAAAGTTTGAGCAAAAATGCCTCGCAAACCCCTTATTTTACGTTAAATAAGAAGAATCCCTTTTGAAAAAAGATTGATCAAAAGGGATTCTTCTTTAGCAGTTTTAAGTTAGGTTTTATAAAAAAGTTTGGTTATTTTCTACCTGTGTTGCTCCACAATCGCGCCCGATTGTTGAAGATCGTTATTGAACTAAAGCCCTCCGTTAGTTTAAGTGAAACTCTTCACATTCCCTTGAAAAGTTTACCATCTCTTAAGCTAACTCGATATAGAATAAATTTACGCAAATTATAACTTTTTTATAGAAAATCTCTGAACATATTAATGATAATTATTCAAAATAACAAATCGTTTATTGAGATGACATGACGTTCATACTTTCTAAGATTTGTACAACTTCTTCAGTTGGAATATTCATATCATCATTTATCCATTTTCGAATTACTTTAATGATCCCACCTGTCGAATAAGTGAAAAAATATTCTAAATGAGTCTCATTAGCATTTGGTAACTTTTTTTTAATTTCTGCAATTGTTATATCATGAGCAGAATTCAAAACTGTATTTAGTACATGAGAGCTATTTTTTTCATTAAAAATGATTTTACAGAGATCCTTATTTATAAGTATCAATTTTAAAAGTTCATTTAGTATATTTTCTTCTCCCGAAATATTAATAGTACTCATCATTTTCTCTATCAATTCTTCTTCAATACTCCTCATTAAATCAAAGGGATCATTATAATAAGAATAAAAAGTTCCGCGATTAATATCTGCTACTTTACAAATATTCGTAACAGTAATTTTATTTAAGTTTTTTTCTTGTAGCAGCAGTAAAAAAGCCTCTATAATTACCTTTTTACTATACAGTGTTCTTCGGTTTCCTGGTGTACCAACCACGTTTTTCTCCTCCCTTAGTAACCAATTCACTTTAATATGTTTTTAAACGGACAAAAAATTAATAAATGATTATTTAATAACATCTGTTTTTATTTTGCTTATTGTTACCTTCAATTAGCCTTAATATACTATGTCTATGCCATTAAATCAACAAGGTGTTTAATTAATAACTTTTTGTTTAAGCAATAACTAGTTGTTTTAATGTGTTGTATGTAAAATTAGGATGAAAGGAAGCTGTTAATGGCAAAGTATCTTTATAAATTAGGAAAATTGGCGGCAAACAATAGTAAAAAAATAATTGGAGGCTCAATATTAATTCTCCTTGTGATAGCAATTATTGCAATGAACCTGGGGTCAAATTTCTCTGAGGACATGTCTATACCTGGATCAGAATCAGAAAAAGCCCTTCACCTCATTAAAAAGGAATTCCCCTCTAGTACAAGTCAAGTACAGTTAGTATTTAATGCACCTGAAAATAAAACCCTAGATTCTGAAGAGATTAATAATGTAATTACGGATACATTGAAAGTGATAAAAGAAAAAGATAGTTATATTGTTTCTGTAGCAAGCCCATTAGAGTTAGGGAATATAAATAAAGATAAGAATATTGGTTATGCAATTGTTACTTATAATGTAGCAGCAGACAAGGTATCGGAAAAATCAAAGAAAAATATTATAGAAAACATCGAAAATATACGTGATGCTGGCATTCAAACAGAACTTTCTGGTGATGTTTCATTTTCTGAAATGGAAATTGGAGGAATAACAGAAGTAATTGGGGTAATTGTTGCTTTCGTTATATTGGCAATTACTTTTATTTCCTTATTAGCGGCTGGATTGCCAATTATTACGGCGGTTATTGGACTAGCTACAGGAATTTTTTTAATTATGATTGGAACAAATTATTTGGATATTACCTCAGTTTCAATAACGTTAGCAGCAATGTTGGGACTGGCAGTAGGCATTGATTATGCTCTCTTTATTATGACTCGTTTTAGACAACAAAGGAAAGAAGGATATTCTGTCCAAGAGTCTGTAGCAATTGCAAATGGAACAGCCGGTAGTGCTGTAGTGTTTGCTGGTATAACAGTCATCATTGCGCTCTTAGGTTTATCTGTTGCAAAAATACCATTTTTAACAATGATGGGTCTATCTGCTGCCCTTTGCGTATTATTCGCAATATTTATTGCAATAATTGTGGTTCCAGCTTTTTTAGGTCTGCTGGGACATAAAGTGGGACCAGATAGAAAGAATAGTTTTTTAAGCAAAATTATTAAACGTGATAAAAAACAAACCACTTCCGATAGATGGGGAAATTTCGTAGCAAAACGCCCGTGGGAGGTGGCGATTATTGGAATTACACTTCTATCTATAATTGCTATCCCTATTTCCCATATGGAACTCGCATTACCAGATAACGGTTCGAAAAGTGAAGAGACAACAGAAAGAAGAGCATATGACTTACTTACCAAAGCTTATGGCCCTGGCCATCTTTCAACATTAATTGTAGCTGCTAAAACCTCAAGCGAAACAACCAATCCACAAGTAGCATTAAGCGATATTATAGAAGAGCTAAGTGGGTTAACAAATGTAAAAAATGTTAGTCCAGCAATTCCTGGACCTTCAGGAGAATTGTATCTTATTTCTATAACTCCAGATACAGGAGCTGCCGATTCAGAAACAAAAAATCTTGTAAACGATATTAGAGAAAAGGCAAAGACCTTGGAAAAATCCAATCATATAAAATTAATGGTTACAGGTACTACGGCGGTAAACATTGATATATCACAAAAACTGAGTGATGCATTACCAATATTCGCCTTGTTAATTATTGGATTTTCATTCATCTTATTAGTACTAGTATTCAGGTCTATTCTAGTTCCATTAAAAGCAGTACTAGGATTTGTACTGTCTTTAGGTGCAACATTAGGATTCACTGTATTTGTTATACAAGATGGAAATTTAATTGATTTATTTGGATTCCCCATTGCCTATCCTATATTAAGCTTCTTACCAGTCATTGTGATAGGGATTTTATTTGGGTTAGCAATGGACTATGAGGTTTTTCTAGTTAGTAGAATGCGTGAAGTATTTACACATACCGGTGATGCACGTAAAGCTGTTTTAGCTGGAATGAAAGATAGTGGTGGAGTAGTAACAGCTGCAGGGTTGATTATGATTTCAGTATTTACTGGATTCATGTTAGCTCCAGATCCTATAATTAAAGCAATGGGCTTTTCACTCACATTTGGCGTTATATTTGATGCTTTTGTAGTAAGAATGGCTATTGTACCAGCAATAATGATCTTAATGGGAAAAGCTTCTTGGTACTTGCCAAAGTGGTTAGATAAATTACTACCAAATTTAGATATTGAGGGAGAATCATTTATGAAAGAAAAGAAAGAAATAGAAAGAAAAAGGAATTAAAAGGAGAAAGACGTTAAGTTCGAATAATGCATAATGTTTTTAATTAATGGTGCTTCTTATTTTTTATAAAAAGTTCATCGGTCGTATTAAATAAGAGGGTGTTTTGATCAATCTTTTTTCAAAGCATCCTCTTTCTGTTTGTTCATTTATCAAGGTTATTAATATTAATTTGATCAAACTTTAATCTAAAACAACATCTTCAAATTCCATAAAAACTACATCGCTAAATATGGATATTAAAATACGCTTTAAATTTTGTATAGCTATTTTCTTATTGAACTAAACTGCTTCGTTAGTGAAAAAACAACTGTTCTATTGAAAACAATCGCTTTCGTTAGTTTAACAACACATTATTCATTTGGTTTAAATTCAATTGATTTTGCCTGATACATTTTATCCTTAAACATATACGTAATTTGAATATCACCTATACTTCCACCTGCTGGAGAAATTTGACCTCCGATTTTCGCAATAAGTTGATTGTCGTTTATTTCGAAGTGGATTAGATTGCCAAAGTATATATCAGGAAGTAAATGTTCAGGCTCAATTTTTAAAGGTTTGGTATCAATTGCATATTTCTTTTCGCCAATACTAATATTTGCTTCGTTAGGTAATAACTCGGTCTTTACATTTTTTAACACTATTGCAATTGGGTCATCAACAAGCACTTCAACTGGTACTTCAACAAGCTCCTTATTTATTCTTTGATTTTGGATTTGGAGAACGTGAACTTCTTGTTCTAATATTCCAGTACCAGTACCCTTGGTCAAAATTATGATTAACTCATTTTTTCTATCTTTATTGATGTCCTCATAGATAATTTGAGGGGACCAAATAGGACTTGTTGTATTTATCCAATAAGGTCTTGTAAGGACACCACCTTGAAAATCAATTTTAAAATCTATATATACTCCATTCATCTTTTTAGCATAAAGTGTAGCATCCGCATTATCAGACTTTGCAATTTCATCATATTCATTTATTATTGCCTTAGTTTTTGTTAAAACAGCAAAAAAAGAAATGGCAATAATTAATATAAGAATAATTTTTTTCATATGAAAACACCTCATATTAAGTGTTCTCTATAACTGACTGTTTATTCCACTAAACTGCCTCGCTAGTTGAGGAAGAAAAAAATGGGATTCCACAGGAATCCCATCTTGAAGTAAAGCCCCCGTTAGTTGAAAAAAATCCTTTAACTCTCCCGCCTACATTGTATAGTGCTTTCTTTTTCAGAAATACCCTTTTGTATTGTAACTTTATTTATTTTAACACCATTTTCTGGAGTATCAGTCAACGTGATATGGATTCTATCAAAGGGAGCGTCACCATGATGTGCACTATAATTTAACGCACTTGCATGAACTATATGTCTTCTTGTATCTCCATCCATTCTTTCAACTTTATCTATTTTTGGACACATGATAAAATCTGAATAAGTTTCAGCGAGATAGGAAAAATATCTGGTATATAAAGTTTCTTCAAGCAACTCATCTTTTGGTGCCCCAACACTTTCATATTTCCAGCCAACTAAGAGCCAATCATAAAGGTCTAGTGATTTCAATCGAACCTTTTTGTTATTTCGAGTATATATAACCTCACCATCTGCTATCGTGCATGTTTTTACATGGTTTTCGGACACACAATTATATGCAGGTTCAATAACTGCAACGTCCCCATCTTTCATTTTTATTTTCATTATCGAGACTACGGGAGTTTTATTTAACTCAATTACTCCTTCGGAAGGACTTGCCGTGTCTATCCAGTTAACAACCTTACTGATAATCACTTCCTCATATCCATCATTTTCTTTAAATAAACGAGTTTCCCCATTTAAACGGTTTACTTGAATAAATGAAACAGCCTCTTTTTCTAATTTTGGTTGAAAACTCGCTTTTACTAATAGTAATTGCATCGAGAAAAATAATTCAAAAATCACCGTGACTAGTATGACTAACTTTCTCAAGAATTATCGCCACCTCTATTGTGAATTTTGTAGGTATTTTCCCCTTATATTAAAAATAAATACTTAAAGAACAAAGATGCAAATCAAACAGATTACGATACAAAAAGAAACGTCATTCAATAGCCCTTCTTGTTCAACTAACCTACCCCGTTAGCTTTAGTACACTGTTTCACAAACTCACATCAAGATTAACATAAAATCCTATTTTTAATTTAGAAGTGTTACTCAATTAAATGGCCCTTTTCATGAAGAAAGACGCTTTCCTTATTTATCAGAAAAGCGCCCGATTGTTGAATAGTATTATTGATAAATATGTCATTCATAACTTAGTAATGATTAAAATGATTTTTCAAAACAAACACATTGGTGAATACGTTTATTATTTGTAAATTGGTGAATATCTTTCCCAACGTAATGAGTAAAAGCGTTAACTAAGTATAAATTGGGCATGTTACTTTGAATTCGATGATTCATTTCATTCCCCTCAAAATAAACGTGATAATAGGAATCAACGATATTAAAATTCATTTTTTCATACCAGTTTTGAACCCATAAATCATCTCTTGTCCAAGCCTCAAAACGATTTAATTTCATTCTTCTTGCTTTAGTTTCAGCAGCATAGAGTAATTGTTGTCCTATTCCTCGTCGGGAGAAATCCGGATGAACAGCGATATGCCAAATCATTCCTCCTAACCCTTCTCCTCTGGAGCAAACTGTTCGTTCTTCTATTTCATATTCTACATCAATAAGCCCAACGATTTGACCGTCCAACTCTGCGACTAGCTCGATTCTGGATTTTCATAACGTTCTTTCTTATTTAGTACATTATCAAAATAAGCAGTCTGTAAAAACGCAAGTGTTCGGAACCAGTCTCGTCATCAACTCTATAGTCTCTAATAATCACTTTTCCCCTCCGGATTTTAGGGACCTCGTAGTTTATAGGGGATTTATACGCTCATCCCTTAAAATAGATTCATCCCCAAGGTCGAAACTTAACTACATTATTATTCGTTATATTATAAATAGTCTGAAATCAAAAAGGAGCCTAGCTATGAAACATTTATCAATTTATGTTTTAATCTTTAACTTACTTTTTTATGCACTAACCTTGTTTAATATTGATCTTGTTCCAGGTATAGTATGGCGAAGTGTATTAATTACAGGACCTATAATAGGGATTATCTTAGCTTTGTTGTATTCTAAAGGGAAATTGAAAGTAATAGGATTATCAGGAAATTTGTTCGTTTTTGTCATTGCCATACTTTTGCCGTATATTGTTACAACATTCATTTGGAACCGACCATAGCAAGTTCACTTCTACAGAGCCAATATCTAAGAGATGTGCTTAGATATTGGCTCATTTAATTTGAAATTCATTTGTGGAATATCGTTTTTCAACTATAGCCCCTGTAGTTAATATATAGGAACGATTAAAAAATGCAGGTATACAACGCCAAGAATGCAGCCTTACTCAAAATGCCACTAAACCATTACTGTTAATCGGTTTCTACTCACGTGCATAAATTGCATTCATAAGAAAAGCCAAGAAACGTTGTTTTCACAGCATTTCTTGGCTTTTTGTGTCTTCCCAAATTTTCATTTGGGAACGTTATATCTACTAAGCAATCAAAGATGATAAAAAAGCCGACAAGGTTTTAATAAAACCCATCGGCTAAGCAAGATGATTTGTGGTGTGTTTTCAAAATGAAATTTTATTATAGTTTTTCAGTTACTAATCTACTTCTCTGCTTTGCGTGCAATTTTTTCATTGCAAGTCTTGCTATAGGTTGTGCAACTAGCAACTCAATCCAAAATGCTACACCAAAGTTTCTAAACCAACTGTGAAAGAAGTTTTGGAAAGGTTCTATGCTTATTTGTTTCGTACCAACCCAAGCTCCTATTATAGTCATAAGAATAGATATGACTGTAACATTCAAAAGGGTATTTAATAGAACTCTGGCATTAAAGCCATCTGTTGGTCCTACGAATTTCGGCAGAATTTTGCCAACTAAAGGTCCTGCAACTAATCTAACTATCAAAACAAAAATAATCCACAAAAATGGAATTATTTTTAGAGTTTCTAAATAATTTTCTTTACTGAATCCTAGTTCCAGCCCCACAATTATCGGGCCGATTGTGTTTGCTGAAATAATTGAGATAATCAGTAGAAACACTATTCCTTCTTTTGGATTTTGAGGAAGTCGATCTTCTTTATACATATTAGTACCCTCCGAAAATAATATTCAAGATGGTAGACGTATCTTTCGACATATATTTTCGGTAAAAAATTAATTCACCAATATCTCTACACACTTACTTTAATAAGTTTAACTCGTTTTCAGATGAATTCCAGTCTTGTATTATTCACATATATGTGAGCAAAATCATTGTCGAGGGAATTGATTCTCCTACATTTTTGGCGGTGTTAGATGTTGAATTATCACCCGTTATGTCATTAACAATAATCTTTGCGAAAACAGCCTATCTATTTTATCACGTTTCCTTCTTCCACTAACCTGCCCTTTAGTTTAAGTACATTTCTTCACAAACTTCTATAAGTTATTCAACAATATGGCCCGTTTGTTGAACAAAAACATCCTGCATATCAACACAGGATGTTTAATCAAATTTTAATATAAATTATCAATCTTTGTTTTAAATAATCGAACTTTTTTTAATGATCAAACTTTTTTATAAAACTACAATTAAGTATTTTGGAAACACTTGTTCTAATATAATTAATTACTTCTCAGGCTTTTCTAAAACAGGATACAAAGACACATTCAATTTTTGAAGTAACATTTGGGTTTCTAGACTAATTGGCTTTAGACAAGCAATACAAAGTAACTCCTTCGGCCTACTAAATGCTACATACCCTAACCTGCTTGTATCCTGATTGCTATTTAACCGTGTATCTTTATCTTTTTCTAACCATTTCAATAATTCGTTTTCAGTTTTAGCTACAACTAGAACTGCATCTGCTTGTAATCCTTTTGATTTATGAATTGTTAAAAAAGAATCCTGATACAAATCGGCTTCACTAAAGGAATCCATACTTTGTGCAGATTGTCTAACTGTTAGTGCTTCTACAAATTTCTTTGCCTTTTCTTGGATAATAAATTGTGCCTTAGCTTCATTAATAGCACGTTTGAAATTAAATACACCTTCTATCGAGAGCAAGATTTCTTCCAAATCAGTTGGTTGCTTTTGATTGATAACATTAAATAGCAAAAAGCACTTCTTTCTCAATTCAACTTCATCTAATCCTAATGTTTCGGATAAATTACTTTTTTTTACGTTAAAAAATGCTGATAAAAAATCTAATATGGAAGTAATCAAAGGTACATTTTCTTTAGATTTATGATTGAGTGCTGTGGTTCGGAAATCGCCATATAATTTATTTTCAAATGCTAGAAAATATCTAGTTTTAGGCTGAATTTGAGCATAGTTCTCATCTTCACAAATATTATTAAATTCATCTATTATAGTATTAACTTTTGTTGATGATATAAATATTACCGCATTTTTCGATTCAATATCTGTATTAGCCCAATTTTGTTCAATACTCGAATGAAAGTTATTAATAAATTTCACTATTGTTTCACTCGACCGATAATTATTCTTTAATCGTTTTAAAATATATTTTCTTCCATTCGGTTTTTGTAATTCGTCTATCGGATGTTTTTTTATTTTATTTTTAAATCCCATTATACGTTGCTCTGGGTCGCCGACTAGAATAACCTGAGTTTTCTTTTCTTTGCGCAATTTCTCAATTATTTCAAATTGCCCATTTGAAGAATCTTGAAATTCATCCACAAACAAATATTTAATTCTATTACAAAAATGTTCTTTTACATTGGCATTTTCTATAATTTTTTTTGCTAATGTTTCAATATAATCATAAGTCACTATACCTTTTCTAGAAAGTTGTGCTTCAATATTTGCTTTGGTAACAAACTGATATTTAGACTCTTCTAATTCAATTTTATATTCTGTGATGATTAATTCATCTGATACAAACCCTAATATTTTCCCATAAGGCCTTATTAGAAATCTTAAAAGGAAACTATGTATAGTACCAATGAACACATTTGATTGAATTGTAGAATTCCCACCTAATCTCTCAATAATTTCATTAGTGGCCGCATTAGTATAAGTTATTACGGCTAATATCTTATTGCTTGGTAGTACCTCTATTTTATTTTTAATTAGGCTTATTAATTTTGTAGTTTTACCCGATCCAGCAGCAGCAATTATTAAAGTATTATCCAATTGTTTTTTCATACGCCTCACCTACTATGAATTCAAAAATTGAAGTTATGTACTCTGGTATCACGAATCCATTATTATCTTTTAATAATTCTTCATGCAAAGTAAAAGCAAAATCAGATTTGTCTCCTTCAATCTCACTAAAGTATATTTCCACATCAATTTCTTTTTCCCATAATTCTTCATACTTTTTATAGTTAATTTTATGAAGTGCTTTGAAGACTCGCTTTAAGATTGCATTTCCTTGATCCACTTTGTTATATTTAATTATTTCTTTTTCAAAAGTATCTTCATTGATGGCCACTTCAATTAAATGATTTGATTTAGCATATTTGATTTTTAAATTCTCTGCTCTATTTTCAGTTTTCTTTCCTTTATCTCTATCTGTAAGAACTCCACATTTAATGAAATAGCCGTTTTTTATTACTTCAAGGAAATGTTTGAACGCCACTCCATTAACATTTACAATAGTCGCTCCCATACTTTCTAAAGACTGTTTATACTTCATCTCAAAAAATAATGGTATTAATATTTGTTCGGAGATTCCTTCTACTAAAATTATTCTTCTTGCATAAAACATTGATGAATTAGTAGCATCTAAATATTTCCTTAAATATGTAATATGTTCTCTCCCTGCTTTTTGATCAGAAAAACCATCTAAAATATAATGAAAACATGTTTCCCCGTCTTCCCCATATAAAACAACTAAGTTGTTTAAGTCAATCGAAGTAGTAATATTTGTCGAATGAGATGTAATGATAATTTGAGTATCCTTTTTTGTTTCCTCTGGATGTGTATTTTTATTGATTTTGCTCAAATTTCTAGCTAAATGAGTTTGTAGATGGGGATGTAGGTGTGCTTCAGGTTCTTCAATTCCTATTACTCTAAATGCTAGTTCTGTTTTATCTTCTGTTTGAGAGGCAAGGTGTGATAGTATAAGTGAAATGAAAAGCAAATTATTTTTCCCTAAACCATTTCTTTCAATAGATATAGGATTTTCACCATACACTATACTTAGTTTTTTTATAATCTCTTTAACTTGGGGTGAAACAAAATTAAAATCTATATTATTCTTTTCCTTCGGGTTAGATAAAGAAATTTTATCCAAGTATTCAGTAATCTCCTCTTTTATTGAGACTAATTTTTTATTTTTCATTAACTCTTTATTTAAACTTGTAAGCATCGTTTGGATCTCAACAAAATCTGTTTCATAGTTTTTATTTAAGATTCGATACAGTAATTTATATTCCCCATTTGCATCAAGTTCCTTTCTTGCGTCTCTTAATGCATCCAAAACCTCTAATTTTAGCATTTTCAAAAAATATGGATCACATTTATTTGTAGGGTTATTACCTCCAAAGATTAAATATTCATATTGCTCAATAGGGAATTCCACATGAGTATGTAATTGATCCTCAGTAACCACATCTGTATTACGAAGAATAGTCAATTTAGCAAGTTGTTTTTCTAGCCACTCTGATTTTTTAAAACCTGATCTAACTCTAAATAAATATGTCAGTTGCGCTTTTGAAAGTGTTCCTTCAAAAAACCAATCTCCTACAACTGCTTTTTGATCCTCGTCTAAGTCATCTAGAATAATATCTACTTTTACCTCTGGAAACACCAAGTTATCAGCATCCATTTCACCAGGTAGCATTGCTACAACTGACTTTTTAAAAATATCTAATGTACGTGAATTAATGTCTTCCATGTCTAAAACACGTTTTTTAAACATAGTTATATCTTGGCTTAGTATTAATCCAATACAATTGAGAAGATTTGATTTCCCGATATTATTCTCTCCAATTATTGCAGTAAAAGGTTTCAAAGGTATAGTAAACTCCTTTTCACCAAAACTTCTGTAATTTTTTATAGAAACACTAGAAATATGCATCATTTACCCTCCAACTAATAATAATGGAAAATCACTACAAATCCATTATATACCATTTGCTATACTAATTTCTCTTCTAAATACAATTGTTATCCATTAAAATAATAAACAAAAAACCACTCTACTGAGTGGATTATTGAAGTCTCAAGTATAATCAATTTCCTGATTATTTATCTTTTTTTTCATACGTCTTAAACACTTCATTCGCAATATTAATAATTAAGCGAACTTCAGCTTCATTTCTATCTTCTACTAGGTTTTGTAAGATCATAATTAATTCTTTTTTTTCAAAGTACTTATTATTAAAATTTAGTGTATCAAAATTAACAATACTACTTGGTGTTTCTTCTAGGCCATCAATAATCTTTTCTAAGGACTGTATGGTAATATTCCTATCTCCTCGTTCAACCCCAGCCACATACGAAGTTTGGAGACCACATTTCTCAGCCAATTCTTCTTGAGTAAGTTTCTTTAACTTTCGGATCTCTTTGATATTGCTACCAATTAATTTGACTAAACTTTCCACAAAATCACCTCACATTTAGACTATGTGAGGTTTGTACTATCTTACAGTTGCATATAGTATAAATTTGATTGATATATGTACTTATAAGTACTATAATGTTTGAGTATTAAATTTTATTAAGGAGTTTTTATTATGAATAATAACTTACCTTCAAATATAGCAATAGAAAATGTATTACAATCTAAGATGCGCGGTCGTGTTACTTACCAGGGCTTTGTCTCATCTCAAATTGCAGTTAACTTTTCATACTCCAAACTTTATAACGATCCTTCTGGCAAAGGATATCAACGCCCTATAGATAAAAAACGATGTAAAGATTTTGCAAATTATCTTTCTCAAGGAGAAGAGGCACTTTACACACCGATTTTATTAAATGCTTCAGGAAATTGGGAGTTTCATGCATATGATGGTCAGAGAAGAAATTTTGGGAGATTAATATGTACAAAAAAAGCTACATTGATGGATGGGCAGCATAGATTAGGTGGGATTAGTGAATATATAAATGAAACAGATAGCACATTAAACGTTCCCTTTTTGGCTTTTCATTATTTAGATGAGGATGAAGAAATTAAATTATTTGATGTAATCAATTCAAAAGCTAAGGGTATAGGTACATCACTAAGTCGCTATTTAAATAGGGATAATGATGATATTAGCTGGGTTGCTACAAACTTAATACTTAAGCCAGAGAGTCCCTTCTTTAGTAAAGGAACATTAATCGGAAGAAGAACAAAAGAAAAAAATGTAACATTACAAAATCTGTACAACATCATAAAATTATTAACTAAAAAATCTGCTTTAGCAAATCTATCAAAAGAACGAAAACTAAATATTGCTTTATTTTACTTTAATTTAATAAAAGATTTGTTTCCAGAACAGTGGGATGATAACCAGTTATATAGGATGACACATATTACTTGTCTTAATGCATTGGCTATTGTTGGGAATGAAATAATTAATGACAATTATTCAATTAAATCTCAACAACCAGATTCTGTTCAATTAACTAAGCTTTTAAGTAATTTAAAAGAGATTGATTGGTTATCTTCAGGAAATTTGAAATATATAAAGGGTGCTGCAGGTTCTAAGATGTTAGCAGAAGATATTTTAAATTGCCTTAAAAACTAAATCAAACATATATAAAACCATTAAGGACAGCTTTCTTAATGGTTTTGCTTTCTAACTATCACTTCGGAAGAGTCCCTCTTTTATCCATATTAATTATTGCAATTTGGGATGGTGTTAGATATGGTTCATATTTTTTATTCTTATCAAAACCACAAATATTTTTTTCTTTTCGCATCTCCTGAATTAATTTTTTTAATTTTTTATACACATTTTGATAGTATATGGTAGTTTTTTGTATATTCTTATCAATTACAATCAAATGCATTGGTATTATATCAGGTAAAATATAATTACTTGACTTATATTTCGAAGGATATAGTATCAACTCTAAATATTCACAGAACCTTTCAAGTAATAAAAAGGATAGCAGACTACTTACAATCTTTTTTATTTGATTTAAATCGATTGAATCAAAATCATTTGTGATTTTAAAACAATTACCCAATAAATCTTCAAGATAATTACAATAAATACCTTTAGGATAAAGTGAAAATCTTTCTAAATAACACTCAAAGTTAAATATTCTTGTTTCTACTGGTCCTTGCTTTATTCTTTGAGATAGCTCTATTTCTTCAAACTCTTCTCTCCAAAATATAAATGCCAAAGCGAAACCGCAGTAAGAATCATTACTATTTAGCTCATTATTTAATTGAATACAAGTTTTATGGTTATTTAGGTGGTGATTCATCAGATATCTTTTAATTGTTTTATAGATTTCTCTGGATTGTATATATATATCATAGAACACAGCATCGATCTTATCTTTTTTTCTTAGTGAAAGAATATTATAACGATAATTGAAAGTGTATTTATAGGCACTAATAGAACTTTCTAATACTCTTTTTGAGGACAGAAAGTTAAATGAATATACTTCTTTTAGATCTGTTTTTTCTTTAAATTCTCTATTCAAATAGTAATTTTTTTTATAACTGATTAATGAACTTAAATTTGATTGATCTATTTCATTATATTTTCTTAAAATCCGTATTGGGTGGATTAATAAAGGGGTTTCTTTATTATGTTTATATAGGTTAAGAAGAAATAATAGTTCCTCATCTTTAATAGTAAATTTCTTTCTCCAATCCTTAAAAATTGAAATCACGTTGTTATTTTCTAATATACAAAAACCACATTCACAGGTAAACGGAGGGTTTGAAAAATTGGACAATAGGTATTTACCAAAGATCTTTCCACATTTTTCACAGCTATCTTCTAATGGTACATTGGGATGGAAAACACAACTTTTAAAAAGAGTCATCTGATGAAAAATACTGTGGAAACCACATTTAATACAACTGGGGCAAAAGGTAATAGTATCTCTGATAGTATAAGCATATGTTAAACCTAATATGGGTTTTATTTTTTTGTATATCAGTGAATTTCTACTATTCAAGTTTACCCCTAATATATCAAGAGATTTATTTTTATCTATACCAGATAAACTTACAAGATTTCTTAGATAATCACCTACACTTGTAATACGCTTTACTGATTTTACATTATTGTTTCCAAAAATACCGAGTAGATCATTATTATTGTATAAGGCGTTAGAAAATTTAAAACGTTCGAATATACACCAATTGGACATATAACTATGAATCCACTCCCTATCCCATACAAACTCTTTTTTTTCCATATTGCCCCCCCCTTTATTCAACATCTAATAAAACTAACTCAGATTGAATGTAACCCGAATTAATTATTGCTTTTTTGAAAAGATTTTTATTAAGTAGTTGAACATTTTCACCAAAAAAACCATAGGTTTTCAAGATATATTCTACAGACAGTGTAATGTATTGCATTGGTATTTCTTTGTTTTCTTGTAATCCTTTCTCTAATTGAAGTTCTAAATATACACCATGTAACTCCCCTGCATAGTTAACCAACCTAAACCCATTTTCAAAATGGTCCCTGTAATAATAATGAGTATATGACACATTTGAATTAACAGGAAATTCAGTTCCTTCATCATATTGCTCCAGAAGAATTTTAAAATCTTCTTCATTTTTTACCCCATTAAACTGATAGCTATCACTCATAAATCTACCTACTATTTGAAAATCCTTATTTTTAATAAATCTTTTTCTTCGGTCGATTAATTCATCATGTCCTACTAATATAGTAGTTAATACAATCCCATATTCATCTAACTCATTATATACATCCATAAGCCAATCATATTGGATTGCTGTTAGTTTTTGTGCATCATCAATGAAAATAACAATTTTATTTTGTTTTGATTTTTCTGCAGCATTTATAAAAAAATGTTTTAAACGGATTCTTTTTTCACTTGGTCTTCCTAGTTCCGGTGATGCATGTCCAACTCCCTCTAACAAATTCTCAAAAAATTTATATTCACTAGGATTTTTATGAGTTTTACATCTTATATGGAACATAGGAATATTTTGATCTAATTCTTTGGGTAGTACTTTTATTAGGTATTTAATAGCACGTGTCTTACCTAGGCGAGGGCGTCCATGAATAATAGCACCTGGAAATCTATTATCAATCCAGTTCCCTACTATATAACATAATTTATCAATTTCATTTGTTGCAATTAGATATTTCCCAGTGTCAACAGGGTGTTTTCCCAAAGGAACGTTTATATTTGATAAGTTCACCATAATATACACCACCTACAGAGAGATTGATTTTCTTTTATTTTTATTTTTGTTTTTTTCTACGTTTATTAAATGGTCATAGTAGTTTGTTTCTGTGATTTCAGGGTTGATGTTATTTAATCTAATTTCATCTTTATCTGAATTAGTGTTAGGCGTCGTAGAACTTTTTTCTTTTTGAATTAATTTTTGTTCTATGATTAAATCGTGAGTTGATTTGAATTCATCATTTTGTTTATTCCTAGGATTACCTCTAGAAATATTTTCAACAGTAGCGATTTTTCTGTCATCAATAACTTCTTGGTGTAGTATTTGTTGTTCTTTCTTTAACCTCACTTGAACTTTTTTCTTCTCTTTATTTTTCGAATCAATTTTATATCTCTTTTTATAGGATTTGAATTCAGCTAGTAGATTCCTAAGTTTTCTATCATTAATTGCATTTTCTTCTAAAAAAGCTTGAAAAGCATCCATGGGATCTTCATCTTCGGTATAATGAAAATATCGTTCGCGTTTAAATTTATTTATTGCATCTCTTATTTTTAAAGAATGCTGTACAGTTCCCCAATAACCACTACAAGTTAATACCCCATACTTTGAGCCATCCTGCCTATAAACTACAACTGAACGAAGATCCTCAGTATTAATCAAGATAATTACTTTTTCATTTACCATTGAAAAATCTTTACTAAGTTCAGGGCTAGAATAACGTTCTTGTTTATAATGTATAAATGGTCTTCTCCCTTGTTCCAAGCTCCCTTTAACGCTCCGTTCACAAGTTATTGGAAATAAATTAACTAAGTCTCTGTTTTCGATCGGAATAGTATTAATATGCATTCCTTGATTAATCCTACTTTCAAAGACCTCTAATGGAGTAAAGCCATCATTACCATCATGAGGTGTTGCATTGTAATTTGCTATAATTACCTCACATAATTCCTCAATCGCATCAGAAGTAATAGAATACTTAATTGCATTCTTTTCAGCATCTTTTCTTCGTGGATCCATTACATTACTACCTGTAGTTGAGGGGAGCCTATGAAAACTGTTCTCTTCAATTTTTTTGAAAAGTCGTTCAACAATTGGTCTTTTAACAGGAACTGCTATCGGTCCCATATTAATAGAACAACCTATTTGTTTTGTTAATAAATCTTTTATTTCATTTGAAAGATGTGATTTTGCATTGTCATAGCTTATTTCATCCCAAGTACCATATTCAACTTCAGAAAATTTTGATGAGGGAAAACCAGCATTTTTAGAATAGTCTAATCCTGGTATAGTAAGTTCTTTAGATTTCCAAGGTAAAATTGCTGATTGAAAACACTTTTTTACATCTTCTTGGTTATATTCCTTATTGAAAGATAAATGGTAACCTATAACTGCTCTAGTTGCTACGTCAACAACAGTTAATATCCAAATACGATCTATTGTATCTATTATTTCTTCACCCTTTGGCGTTTTATAGACAATTGCTGTTATTACATCAAGTTTATGACCATCAAATTCTACTCTTTCTAATGGTCTAGTGATTGTCGAATTTGAATTAATAGAATTATTTACATTATTTAAAAGCATATAGGATTGCGCCCCATTAATGCTAGCTACTTCTCGAATGTAATTATTAGAGATATCTTTAATAAACCTTTCAACTGACTTTCGGGCCAAGCTAGTCGTATTGAAAGGATACTCATTAGGTTTTATTCCTAATTTCCTACATTCATTAATAAACTTTCTATGCAAATTTTTTAAACTAATTTTACGTTCTCTAGCACTATTCTTTACTTTAGATTTTTTAAAATACTCCTCTATTAAAAAGGTTTTTAATTCAGGGAAATTCTTTAAAAGTAATTGGAATGCACCTGAATAATTAGTGATATCTTGATTATTAAGTGATTTCCTTTTATACGGAACAACCTTGTTATTGTGTAATAGAGCTCGGTATCCCATTATTTTATTATTATCGTCATAGATCATACATCTCAATGCTAAACGATAGATTTCACTTCTAAATAAGCCCGTTTCTAAAACTATTTGATTTATTGGTAGTTCGGTACTAAAGAAAAGGTCTATTGCTTCCTTTTTTGTATTAAAAATATTCAGTTCTTGTTCATTAAGATGACCTGTATATATTGCATCCCACGAAAAGATATTTATATCTTCAATTAAAACATCTTTTTCTGAAAAAAACCTTCGCATATTTATTTCCACACCTCCGAATACTTCCCTAAATGTTTTACTTCAAAATTACATTTAATACTTCCCTCATATAACAGATTGCATAAAATATAGAATAATGTTTGAAATTCGATTTTTGTCTCATTTGCTATTTGCAGAATAGTTTTTGGCTCTTCATTAATATGATTTTTTATAAAATCGATGGTCTGAGAATTTGGACTTATTGAATTATTAACTTGTTTTATTAATAATTTTAGATTTGATAATTTAATTGGATTCAGTCTGATTTCCCTCTCTGTTTTGATTGAATGTTTTTTTTGATTCGCCTTACACCAAACTTCTTGAACATAAATTTGTTTTTCAACAGATTTTTTTAATAAATCGTTGGAATATTTTATTTCAATAAATGTTTCCTCACCATCTATATATTTAACCCACATATCAATTATGGATGAATGTGTTCTACCGTCTTGAATGATTTCCATTTTAATCGGTTGTTCGCAGAAAGTAATTATAGCTGGATCAGTTTCTACCTGTAACCAATGCTCATATTCTAAATCGCTAAATAAATAGACTACTCTTTTTAATTTATTACTGTATGCCAACCACCTATTGTTGCCATATTTTTTACTAGCGTCAGTAATTAAAGGTTTGTACAATATAAGCACCTCGTCTTTTATTTTTTGAATTTTCAGAAAAAATAATGTATAGAAGTTCTTGTCTTTATTATACAAAATCTAAAAGTTCTTGTCCTTAATTTTGGACAAGAACTTTTAGACAAATTTTATAAGATTGTTATTTTATCAATGTTTAATAAAAATTATAATGTCTAAAAGTTCTTGTCCATATACAACAAGGACATGTATATGGACAAGAATCTACAGACAAAATATAATTCCCTACTTTTGAGACAAGAATGTCCAGACAAAGTCACGTTTTCAAAAGAAAAAATGGACAAGAAAGTCCAGACAGCTCATTTTTTAAAATACATGATTTTACATAAACCGTTGGGTTTGAAATTCCTCATATCCTTTAATATCTAAAACAAAGTTTGATCATTTTCTACATGTGCAGCTCCACAATAGCCATAACTTCATAAATTATCCTGGTTTACTTTAACTTTTTAATTTCTATTTTAGAGTAATTATATGTGTGATCTTCCTTATTTTTAAATGGACTGCTCTTTAGTGTTTGTATTGTAATAAAGAATAATTACTAAATGGTATTCAATCCCTATTTAACAACAACAAATGCAAAACCCTCATTTTAGCTAGTATTGATTAGATAATTCACCTAGCAAATTAACAGTCAATTGGTCTTCTATTATTGCATCTGTATGAACCAATTCTTTTGTCGTAATCCTCATTATCCTAGCTAATTGTTCAATACGTTCCGATTTTAGAGTACAATCTCCTTTTAACATAAATCCTACAAGTGCTTTACTTACACCTAATTGTTCAGCTAGCCATTCATAAGAAACTTATAATAAACAACATGGAAGTTCATTATAAGTTATTCTGAAGAACAATACTAAATAACCAGTCGTCAAATAAATTTCGACAACTGGTTAGGTGTATACTTTTTCGACTGTAATATATCAGCAATTTTCACTTCTACCTGTAAAAAGGATACTAAACATTAGTTTTTACAGAAGGAAGTTCTCATCTTCTTTTGCAAATTTATTTTCTATAAAAAACTTTTTTACTTTTTGCTGGTCGGCTATATAAATAATCAGCACTAGGGATTTAATGGCTCGACTACATGCAACATAAAATAATCTGTTTGTTTTATGAAAGATTATTACGTTCTTTCATGGGAGTTTAAGTATATTTCTTCACAAGGTGATTACATACCATGCGTAAGGAGCAATACTTTGTTCAATTCGCATTTTACTACCTCAGGATACTGATATGTACGCTGTAATTGATTAGCTGTTAGATTCTTAAGTAAATATATCCAGCGTTCATGTAGACAATCTTTTTTTCAAACAGTACGACTTTATTTCAAAGACACAACGATCTTACTACACGCTTTTTATTTATCCCACACTCTCATCTGCAAGTACTACTATTTTTTATTACCAAATTAGCCGTTTCACTCGGATGGTTAAGAGGAAAATGATGACCATATGGAACAAAATCAACCTTACCAAGATGCGAAGGAGCAGAATAGCCTCTGTCATAATCCCCCCAAATAATGTGAAGATTATACTTTGTTACTTCATTGAAATCACTTTGATAGTTTTTCAATAGTAAACTGTTAAGCTGAACCGTAGTATTTAAAATTCTAGGAGAAGTAAAACTGTTACTTATTTTTTTAATATAATGTTCAGGGATGCTCTCAGTACTTTCAAACAAACCATTACTTAATACATAACGCTCTATCAAATTAGTAGTTGCCAATTTCAATGTCCATTTGTTCATAAATTGAGGAACATTAAGTACTTTAGCATTTCTTTTAGCAACAGGTGGCTGAAGTAAAGTAATTGTATACTTCTTTTCTATATACTTTTGTACTAATGCTTCCAAAAGAATAAACGCACCAAATGAATGGCCAATTAGATGTGCACCATTAGTAGCTTTCTCCAATAACTTTTTCACTACATTCAAATAGATATCTAGAAGATTTTTCTCTCGTTTAAAAGGAGAACGTCCCAAACCTGGAAGATCCAAGATCCATACAGGTTGACCCGTTTTTTCATGAAGCTCTTGTCCTAAAGGAAATAAATCCTCTCCATCACTCAATAAACCATGTAATAAAATAAACGGTTTACCCTCTCCTTGTAATTGGTAAATGGTAGTGTTATCGCATAATGTTCGTTTAAATAAATGATTATGCTGGCTATTTGGATACATCATGCGATAATCCAGATCAGCTACTACGGCAGGGAAAAATTTCATTACATTTGTCTCCTTAAACCAATCTTCTCCCATAATCTTTTTCGCTGAACCATTTGAAAATGTTCGATTTGTAATAAAGTTTAGCCCATCAGCAGGAATTTGGGTTATTTTGCTTACGCCACTATTCATAAGTGCTTTCATAAATGGCAATGGGGCAGAGATTTTAGGTGCAGTCATATTCATACTTTCTGACATAGTATCTAATAATTCTGAAATATTCTGATCATGTTGTTTATCTTCAACAAGTGTATATGTTTGTATAGTTGGTTGCTCCAATCTGAAAACCTGCACAATAAACTTTGCTAGTTCATCGTTTGCAATAAGTGGTAATCTATATTCCTTACCTCCAGGAATCACTGGCAAGAGCCCTTTTCGCATACTCATCACAAGCAAGCCTAAGCCTCCTGTTTGCTCCGTACTCCCTGTTTTACTACTACCAACTACAGTTGGTGGATTAATTACTGAAAGCGGATAACCTACTGTTGATGCCTGCTGACGGATATAAAGATCTGCTAAAAACTTTGTTCTCTCATATGGATTTTTTATTTTCAAAAAATTGTTTCCTTCTTTAAACACATCTATCGCAATCTTGCTATTTTTATCATCAAAGGGACTCATATAGCCTACAACATGAATAAATTGTTGCAATCCCTTCAATTGATGAATATTTTTAGCAAATTCACTAATATGTTGGGCACCGTTCAAAAATACGGAAGCTGCCTCTTTGCTTGTCGCCTGAATATCCATGGGGCCTCCTGCGTGAATAATCACATCCGTTTTCAATACCAACTCCTTATCTTCAGCACTTAGACCTAAGTCTATTTTCGTCAAATCACCTTCAATAAAGTGCATAACTGCCTCGTTTAAGATGCCTCTTTCTTGATAAATGCGTGTTGCTTTACTTTTCGATCTCACTAATAGAAGAATTGTAACATGCTCTTTGGCTAATTCCTTCACTAATTGCTTTCCAATAAAACCTGTTCCACCAGTTAAAAATACTGTTCTCATATAAATCCTCCTTTTAGTACTATTCAGTACTAATTTGATGTAAAAAAAATGCTTCTTTTATCGAAGCAAGTTAAATAAATGATCTGCTGTTTTCATAATTACAGTTGCATCCTTCAGAGTTTCTGAAATAAATAGCGCTCCTTCAAGATTTGTAATAAAAAGAGATGCAACCTCGTCAATATTAATTGTCTTTCTAAATTCCCCATTCTCTACCCCTTGTTTAAGTAATAGAGAAACTTTCGTTTGTAATCCTGCAAAAAAAAGACCTATTTTTTCTTTTACTTTTGTGGCATTTGTAGGGCTTTGAATATAAAGCGTAATAAATGGACAGCTCCCCTTATATTCTCTCGTCTGAACTCCTTGTGATAATTGCTTTAAAAACAGTTGGATACGATCTTCAACTAATAATTGGTTTTGAGATAGTAAGCCATCAATTGCAGATTGATACATTTCAATCCAATAATCAACGACCCCTTCCAACAATTCTTCCTTATTAGAGAAGTGGTAATACACATTAGACTTTGAAACTTTACTTACACGAACTAATTCATCCATGCTTGTAAAAGCAAACCCTTTTTCTAAAAATAATGTTGCAGCTACTTCAATCACACGTTTTTGATTCATTAATTTTCCTCTCGTCATAATTAGTACTGTACAGTACTATAATAGGTGTTGCAAGTATTTTTGTTAGTTTAATAAAAAAATTGATCAAAAAAGCTATACTTTAATTGATTTTACTGTTAAAAATTATTCTCATTTTGAACAAAGTTGAACTGAAACCCAAAACTGTTTTGGATGGCTTGCAATTTTTCACTTGTGTTTTAACGCTAGGTTCATATATTTTTGAAAAGAAAACAAATATGTATTTTGGAAGATACATACGAATTTATTTTTGTAGTCACTAAATTGTTTAGAGGAGATGCTTTTATGACCATTTCAGTACATCATATTCGACATGCTACATCAATTATCTCAATAAATGGAAAATGATTACTGATTGATCCGATGTTGAGTGAAGCTGGTAAACTTTCACCTGTCCCTTTCACTAGAAATTATCGCAGAAATCCATTGACTTCATTGACTGTTTCACTTCACATTTTCGAAGATGTAGATGGTGTCTCAAGAAAATGGCCTTTTTCATGAAGAAAGACGCTTTCCTCATTACAGAAAAGCGCCCGATTGTGGAATAGCGGAATATGTGTCAGAGCTGTAAAATGTCATTTCTAAATTTTTTCTAATGCACCCCATCCTTGGTTATAGTAACATCTTTTTTAGTCTCGCTAAATTTCCTTTAAGAAAGTATTTTTTCAGCTCCACGGCGGTTACACCACCTTATACTATTAAAAGCATCTGTAAATCGATAAAAAGGCAATACAATTACCTGTTACAGGATATCTAAAATCGCTTTTACCCGTTATTTATTTTGGGGCAATTACTTCTTTTCCACCCATATGTGGTCTTAAAACTTCAGGAATTACTACGCTTCCATCGGCTTGTTGATAGTTTTCTAGTATAGCGGCAACTGTACGACCAATCGCAAGACCTGAACCGTTTAATGTGTGAACATATTCTGGTTTTACATTTGGGTCACGACGGAAGCGAATATTTGCGCGTCGTGCTTGGAAGTCCTCAAAGTTTGAACAAGAAGAAATTTCACGGTACATGTTTTGTGCTGGTATCCAAACTTCTAAATCATATTTCTTCGCTGCAGTAAAACCTAAATCAGCAGTACACATTTTTAGTTTACGATATGGTAAGCCCAGTAATTGCAGTACTTTTTCAGCATGACCTGTCAACAACTCTAACTGTTCATATGACTCCTCTGGTTTTACAAAGCGTACTAATTCTACTTTGTTGAATTGGTGCTGACGGATTAAACCACGTGTATCACGACCCGCAGAGCCTGCCTCTGAACGGAAGCACGGACTATAAGAAGCAAAGCCTTGTGGTAAAGCCTCAGCCAGTAAAATTTCATCACGATAGAAGTTTGTTACAGGTACCTCTGCCGTTGGAATCATGAAATAATCTGTTTCCTCTAATTTAAATAAATCTTCCTCAAATTTAGGGAGATTTCCAGTACCCGTCAAGCTATCACGATTAACAATGACAGGTGGCAGCATTTCCTCATAACCATGCTCTTCTGCATGTAAATCCATCATAAATGTCATTAACGCACGTTCTAAGCGAGCCCCCAGGCCGCGGTAGAATAAGAATCGGCTACCAGTTACTTTCGCGCCACGTTCAAAGTCCACAATTTTTAGATCTGTAGCTAGATCCCAGTGTGCTTTAATCTCAAAATTAAATGTTGGAATTTCGCCCCATGTATATTCCTCAACATTGTCATCTTCTGTTGTACCCACGGGAACAGATTCATGCGGAATGTTCGGCAGACGCATCATCATATCTTTAAAGCGCCCTTCTACATCATTTAATTGAATATCAAGCTCTTTAATTTCATCGCCCACTTGACGCATACGAGCAATCACTTCATCTGCATTTTCTTTGTTGCGCTTCATCACTGAAATTTGTTCAGATACTTTATTTCGTTCTGCCTTTAATTCTTCTGTTTTAGCAATTAACTCACGACGTTTTGCATCTAAATTTTCAAAGTCATCTAAGTTTCCTAAATCTTCATTACGTGTTAATAGCATTTCTTTAATTTCCGCGAAATTATCGCGTACGCGTTTAATATCTAACATAGTCATACCTCCAGTAGTTTAATGATGGGAATCGTTGCATCCATTAAGTCTTGGTGTAATTGCGTTGCAAGCTAAACTCGCATAGCTCCATTTTGAATAAAAATAAACACAAAAAAGCCCCCACCCCTAAAAAGGGACGAGAGCTACCCGCGTTGCCACCCAAATTGATTAGGCATATGCCTAATCCACTTATTTCATAACGGCATTTTAGCCGGCAACAGCCTACTTGCATTACTTCGACTGTGCAACTCCAGGACGGATTCACAAGTGCTTCTATCAGCTTCCACCAACCGCTGACTCTCTAAAAAAAACGTGATTGCTACTACTTCCCATCATCGTGTTCAGTTATTTAAATTTTAACCATACTGTACTATATTAAAACAGATTTTTCAAGTCATACCATAGGATACAAATTATTCTATAATCCTTAATACCTTTACAAGATACTCCACAATCTGGCCCTTAAATGGAAAAAGACGCATTCCTTACTAAAGAAATGCGCTCGATTGTGGAATAAAGAAATACTCTACAAAATAGTTTTTTTATCTTCAATGCTCTATTTTAAATCTGTCTCGGCTGGGGTAAATGCTTCCCATTGATTATATTTGGTTGTTATTGATGAAATAAACCAATACTCTTTAAATGGTTCTAAATTCTTCTCCATGTGCTCTTACTGTGCCACAACAATGCATATTTGGGTCAATTAGTGGCGCTAATGCATGCACACTTTCTGTTGCTGAATCAATGGAAAGACGTAGTTCGCTGTTAATCGAAAGGTCTGGTCGATTTCCTGCATTAACAATAAGCTCTTCAAATCCTGATAATAGCTTTTGTTTCTCCATTTATAGTACCAATAATATTGATGTTCTCTTCTTTCTTCACCTACGAGATATAGAAAGGTGTTATTACCTCAACCTTACCTGTATCTACTAATTCGTGAATACGTATACCGAGTGCGCCACGTGCTGCCAATGCATCTTTTTCTTCGCCACCATAGGCTTCTTCTACAGATCTTCTACGCATAATCCATACTAGCTTCGTTGAAGGATTCTCTTTTTGTAATTCAGCAAGTGATAGCAAGGTATTGATAGCTGAATGGCCACCACCAATAACTGCAATCTTTTTATTGGCATATCTCTTAGTATTCGTATTTATGTCTGGGATACCATACTCAATGTGATCTGCTAATGCTTTTTCATTTTGTAGCCATACACCTGTAGTATTTGCTGAGTTTGGATTTCCCCATGTACCCGTCGCATCAATAACAGCTCTCGCATCAATGATACTGATATCATTCTCTTGTTCAATATAAATATTAAAGGACTGTTCTACTCGAATTTTTGTTTTCATCTTATCATTAAATTGTCGTGAAATCCCTACTACTTTTGCTTTCAATTGAATGTTAGATTTTATTTGTACTAGCTCAGATAAAGGTTTTAAATAAAGATCAATTAATTCATGTCCTGTCGGTAACGTATCTAAATTAGGTTAGGTTCTACCCAACCGGAGACAATCTAATAAGGCTTTAGCAGCTTTATTGATGTTATATCGCCATGGTGAAAATAATGTAACATGCCCCCAGGTACGAATATTGTGTGCTATTTCACGCCCAGCCTATAGTAAAATAAAGGCTTGCTTTTGTTCCACTAAATGAGCAGCTGCAGCTAATCCAATTGGACCCGTACCAATTATTACAATCGGTAAATTATTATTGGAATTACTAACCTCCTATACTTCAATATCCTTAGTAGTACAACAAGATCCATTTTGGTTGATTACTTTTAGTGTTTTCATCATTAACTTCTCCTCTTTTTTCTTTATATAAGCATTCCCTTATATAAAATCTATTTTTTACGTCTAGCAGTTAGCTAGACGTTTAAACTTTGCAAGTGCAATTAACACAATTCAATTTCACACTTTATTTTATCCATTTCTTTTATAGCCTTTTCAAACTGCAACCATGTAGAAGTGCCGTAACGATCCATATCTCCTTTAAAAAAGAAATCAAAAGCAAACTCCTTATCCTGCATCAATGTGTATTCTCTACTATTCATAATTAACTTTATATAGGCGATAAAATAATCTTTAGTTAATACGCTAGCATTATATTTCAACCTCTGTTTCAGACAAATTCAATGCTTTTCCGCCCACCTTTACCTCAATAATTTCTTTCCCTTGAGTGGTTAACGCTATAACTATTTCTGAAGGTTTTTTCATAGAGTAACCTTGCTCAACAGATATATTAATAACATGTTCAGGTTTGATTTTTCCATATTTATATAGATAACATGAAAGGGCACCATTGGATGTACCAGTTGCAGATTCTTCTGAAATTCCATATAAAGGTGCCAAATTTCTACAGTGTGCATTTGAACCCTTTAGTGATTCAAGGGTAAAAATATGATAACCAATGGTATTATATTTACTGCTGATATTTGTTACTTTTTCAAAATCTGGCTTTATAGAATTTAATATATCTAAGTTTCTAATCGGTACAAGTATATCCCTAAGGCCAGTAGATACAATTTGCACTGGTAGATCCTCCAACATTTCATCTATAGTAATATTTAAGGAATCTGCAATTTCCTCCTTGTCTATTATTTCATAATAGCTTGGAGCATTTTGATCCATCATAATTGATAGGTCTTCCATTACTTCTACATTTAAAATTCCAGCCTTTGTTTCTTGAGAATATTTTCCTGGTTTAATATATCCTTGGCTTGAAAGTGTATAGAACGCTGCTATCGTTGCATGGCCACAAAGATCAACCTCTTCATTAGGTGTAAAGAATCTAACCTTGAAGTCAGCAAGGTCTGACTTCATGACAAAAGCAGTCTCACTAAAACCGATGATACCTGCTATTTTTTTCATGTCCTCATCTGATAGATAATCAGCGCTAAGTACCACTCCGGCAGGGTTCCCTCCCTCAATGGATTTTGCAAATGAATTTAATGTATAAACTTTTAACTTCATAATATGATCCCTCCAAATTGTATATCGATTTTATATTTGCACGATTGTCCCAACATTCATTTCTTCTGCTTTTGATACAATATATTTTGAAACTGCAAGATCCTGCAATGCTATGCCAGTACTATCAAAAATCGTAATTTCTTCATCACTTGTACGTCCTTTCGCATTTCCAAGTATGAATTGTCCGATTTCAGTCAAATTGTTTTTGCCTAATATACCAGCCCTTATAGCACTTTGTGTTTCTCCGACTGTCGATGCTTGTGTAATATCATCTACATATACAGAAGCTACCTCAAAGATCTTTTCATCTATTTCCTGTTTTCCAGTCATGTCTGCCCCCACACAGCTGAAATGTATGCCTGGCTTAATCCACTCCTTAAAAATCAGTGGTTTTCGCGAAGGCGTTATCGTAATTACTGCATCGGTTTCTTCCAAAGCTTTCACTGGATTTTCTACAGCTACAAACTGAACTGACTCAATTCTTTGTTTCCAGCTCTTATTATAAGTATCGTTGATATCATTTATGATTTTATGTAGTTCCGTCTTTATTGAATACTGGAATTTTGATGCATTTTCATATTTTACGGGGTCATATATATATACCTTGTTGATTGTCTGAACTTGAGATAGAGTGGCTGCAATTTGAAAAATCGCCTGAACTCCTGTACCTACAATCATTAGTGTTTTTGAATCTTGTTTTGACAGGTGTTTCACGCCTATTGAACCTGCTGCTCCAGTACGCATTCCTGTCAAATAACTTGCGTTGATCATTGCCTTAGGAAACCCATTCTTCAAATCAAATAACATAGTCAGCCCAGTTATAGCTGGAAGCCCTTGATTTTTATTATCACCAAACCATGAAACGAGTTTTAATCCAAACACATCTTCTTCATTAAGCATCCCTGATTTAATATCCATTTCTGCCCTACCCTCAAAAATCACCTCAGATACCATGGAGAATAGTCTCACCTGATTGTTGGCTTTAAGCGCATAGGCTTTTTCTACACATGCTACTGTATTCTTGATATCAAGAATGTTCTTAACATCATTATCACTTAGAATTCTTATTGGTACCATAGTTATCATTCTCCTTTAAAATTTTAATATCTGTTAATGAAATTGTATTTGAACAACAACAAAAAGTCTCCAACCATTCTTGGTTGTTATTTAACCAACCAAATGATATGGTAAAAATACTATGATTTTGGAGGAATTTTATGTTGGATATCAACTGGAAACCTGATAGAAATAATCCTACTCGATTGAATATACAGATTGTTAACTTCATAAAAGATAAAATAGCAACTGGAGAATGGCCGGTTGGTTTCAAATTGCCAAGTCAGCGGACACTTTCTGAAATTTTCTGTGTAAACAGAAGTACCGTAGTATCTGCCCTTGAAGAGCTGGCAGCTGAAGGCCTTATTAGCGGTAATGCTGGTGGAGGTACAAAAGTAATAAACAATACATGGACATTAATGTCCATTAATCATTCACATAATTGGCTTCCCTATATATCTTCGGGATTACATCAAACAAATCAAAATATAATGCAGCAGATCAATCAGGCTGAATTCCAACCTGATATCATCCGAATGGGGTCTTGCGAACCTTCCCCTGAATTAATACCTAACAAAATGATTCAGGGCGTACTAAAAAAACTGTCTAAGTCTATGGCATCGCTGGGTTATGAAGAACCAAAAGGAAATATCCATCTAAGAAGAGAGGTATGCACATATCTTAAAACAATAGGAATAGAAGCTGATCCATCCTCAGTTTTGATTACCTCTGGTGTTTTGCAGTCACTGCAGCTTATTTCCCTTGGCCTTTTGCACACGAACTCAGTAGTATATGTTGAAAAGCCATCCTACCTATACTCTCTTAGAACCTTTCAATCGTTCGGAATGCAGCTTTCGGGAATTAAGCTGGATGAAGAAGGTATAGAAATAAAAGAATTGGTTGATCGACATAGGCGGAGAAAAGGAGCCATGCTTTTTACAATACCTACTTTTCAAAATCCTACCGGGAGTGTCATGTCACTTGAAAGAAGAAAAACGCTTGTTGATGCGTGTGATAGGGAACGTTTGCCTATTATCGAGGATGATGTATATAGGGAGCTTTGGTTTGATGAACAACCTCCACAGCCAATAAAGGCATTTGATAACAATGGACTTGTATTATATATTGGTGGAATATCGAAGAATTTAAGTCCTGGTCTCAGGATTGGATGGATTGTTGGATCAGAAAAAGTCATTGAAAGATTGGCAGATATAAAAATGCAAACTGATTATGGAACCAGCTCACTCTCCCAGAATGTAACCACAGAACTATTCTCTAGTGGTCTTTATTATCAGCATAACGATATAATGAGGAAAAATGTTAAGATCCGAAGAGATGTTGCTCTTGAAGCATTAAAGAAATATTTTACCGGCATCGGTACATGGAATATCCCTAGGGGCGGATATTTCATCTGGCTTAAGTTAAATGAAGGTATATCCATGTACCAGCTTTTTACTAAAGCCTTAAGTCGGAAAATACTTGTTCACCCTGGAGATTTGTATGAGTTTCACTCTGATCAATATTTAAGAATTTCTTATTCTTATGCATCCTTAAATGAAATTGACTATGGAATTAAAACTCTTTCAGAATTGGTAGCAGAACAAATTTTTTAAGTTTCATATAGAGATTTAAATATGGCACATAATTATAAAAATGAGTATTGAATAACCACTGTATGAGATTCGAAAGCATCATCAACTCCTCTAGTTCCTGAAGTTTTGAATCATTAATCTATCTAATTTTCTAAAAAACAATTGTCTTATAACTCAAATAACCTATGCGCAGAACTCGAACTTTAACACAAATATCCATAGTTCTGCGTATTTGTTCGGCCCCCTAAAGCAAACTTCCCCAAAAATAATTAGTCTGAGGGAACACTTCAATATACTGCACATTAATTTCACGAAATACATCATAATCTCGAATGTCATAGTAATCGTGGATATAACTGATGTTTCTTGCCATACGCTTTGTCCATTACTAATCGTTAATAAAAAATCCGTTGTCATCACAATCGGTTCTTCTGTTTTAGGATCAATAGGATGTTTAATACCTAACTCATCTGCAATAGCAAGTGTTTCTTCCAATGGTAATAAAGGGAATTGTTCACGAACTCATAAATGTTTTTAATTCAACTTACTATTTTTTACAATAACGCTATGAAGTGAATCGAGATTGAGCAACACGTACCGTTGTCCATCTCAATCGCTCTCATAGCGCATAAAAAAGCCTTCCATGTCTTACGGATGACATGGAAATTAAAATTTACCTTGCCTTTTCAAAACAAATGTTCACTAATGGAAAAAAATCATCTTTCGGTTCAATTGAGATATTTGTAAAGCTTGCCTACATCCTTTAAAAGTTCTACTACTAGTTTGTAGCCAAACACCTTTTTTGACTGGTGCTTTGATTAAATCGAAATTTTTTCTAGACACATTCATTGAAATTTGATAATCATTAAGTGAATATTTTTAATAAATATTGGAAAGATATACTTTAAACGATAATTAACATAATTTATCTCCTTTTAAAAAAGAAAATGGATTTATAAAACTGATTCTATTAATAAATACTTTGAACTTTTAACTAGAATATTAAATTAACACTATAAAGCATAATATAACAAGAATATTTGATACGAATCATGCATATATTGATTTTAGTATTTCATTAAAATAGAAGTCTATAATTATCCTAAGATGGATTTAAAATATAAGCGGAAATTTTCTATAAAGATAGGATGATGACAATTATTGAAAAATCGGTTCTTGCTATGGTTATTTTACGTGTATTGTCTGGAAGTATTGAGGTAAGTGCTGGATTGTTGATGCTAAAGTTGAATAATTTAGAAAAAGCATTCTATATTAATACAATGCTTGCATTGGTTGGTCCAACAGTTTTAATCGTAACGACAGCAATTGCATTATTTGGACTAGCTGATAAAATTCCTGTGACGAGAATCATTTGCCTATTTACGGGAATAACACTTATTATTATTAGCTCACATGTTAAGTAATTTGGACATTCCATTCTTATTCCTTGCTAAACTCTTTATTACAAACCTCACATTTATTAGCCGTAATTTTTTGTCCTTTCTAAACAATATCTTTTGGATTATTCTTTCTAATAATGTTCATTAGTTTGCTGTAGCGTGTGATGACGCTACGTTTTTTTATGTATAAGTAATCTCTATTTGCACAAATTTATATTGAGTGTATCGCACGCAATTATACGGTTGTGGCGTTGGTTGACCGTCACATCCTCCCTCATTCAGGGTCACCTTAATATTACCTTTAAAAATTTCCCTTCGTAAAACTGCTCGATTTCAAATGGTCTTTCGCAAAAAGCACGAATTTGTGGGGTTGTTTAAATCAGTACCCAAAAATCATATTCCAAATCGCTAAATAAACGAACATTTCTTTTAACTTTTGGGCTATATGCTTCCTAATAGTTATTTCCGAACTTGCTGCTTCTCTTTATTTGAATGGGTGAATACATGAGATCAACCCCCTTAACGGCATATCTGAAGCAATATTATAAAAAGAACATTATGTCAGATATTCTACATTACTTTGCAGAATCCTCTGTCGAAATTTCGATAATATGTAGAAATATGCAACTGCTTAAAATGATCACTTTTTGGCTTCCATATAAAGAATGTACCCACTTTTAGTTCTAACGTTTAGACACAAAAGTGAGTACATTAATTGGTGAAATGGTTGATTAATAGGCAATTTTAGATAACGGAAATGTTCTTACTTTTATGACCTTCTACAGTTAACTCCCTATTGGACTTTTCGATTTGCACTTGTAAAGTTCCTTATAATTTACATGTGAACGATAACGCTCCTCTTATGATTTTGTATAGATAATAATTATTTGTTTATTATGATATCTGGAGATTTTATACTTGCAGCTCCATGCTGTCATTATTGATAAATTTGTATTGAATATTGAGATTGAAAAATTACACAGCCAATATTATTAAGGTAGAAAGCTTTTAAGTATAATGTTCGTATTTTATTCGATTGATGAAGTATCCAGCCGATGAAAGAATAGCACTTTCACTATTAAAACACGAATGTTACGATTGTTTTTATATCTAATGGTTCGTTAATTATATTCTGTTAGTATTTTTGTAAACTATCATTTCTAAGTATATATACTTAAATTCCCTTCTTTCCAAACGCTGTTTCTCAAAGGTATTTGTTTTGTTAATTCCCATTGTTCATCAATGGCTGCATATGGCTGTTCAACCTGTTTAAACGAAATCACCAAGACCCAAGTACGTCGATTCATCCAATATCTATTAGGATCATTAAAACAAAACCTCGCTCGGTAAACCGAAAAATTTCTTCTTTAAAATTGTTCGCCAAATATTGTCTCTATGGTTCCCAAAATGTTGCCGGATTTGCGCTCTTTATCACATTCTTCGTAATAAGGATAACCTTCATCAAAGCCTTTCTCCCAATCATTTAGATTTTTAATACCTTTTAGCGGTACACGATTATGAATAGCATTGATTACTGGTTCCTCATTCGAAACAGACTCAATTTCCCCGAACTTATTCTTTAAATGCTTCCATACTTCAATCAAATGATATGTTGGAATTTGACGTCCTAATTCAACTAAGGCTTTCTCTTGATCATTATTGTAATTCGTGAAGTAATCATCGCCAATGTATATCCATGCCGTTATGGATTTTGCAAATTTACTTTTCAACACCTTATTGCCATTTGCTATTAACGTGTTTGTAACCTCATCTTTATACTTTTCAAAATTTCCACAGTTTATAATACTAATTGCATCTCGCATACTACGTGTAATAAATGCTACTGCTTTAAGATTTTCGTACTGTACTTCATCAAAAGTCCGGTGTAGTATACCAAAATAATGTTCTTCTATTTCACAGGCATATAAAACTGGCACCGTTTCAAACTGTATTTTTGGTGTACCCGGAATGCGATCATAGCCATTACCACGTTTTGTAAACAAGTAGGTTTTCTACTGTTCTAATTTAGGTTTGAAGATATTTTTCTAATAAAGTTAAAAAGAGCTTGATATCATCTTTGCTAATATCACCAATGTTGGCTACCCTAAAAGAATTTAATTGATAAAGTTTTCCAGGATAAATCGTTATTCCATTAGCATAAAAATAATCATGCATTTCTTTAAAATTATATTTTTCACTTTCGGGCTCTACTATTGCTGTAATAATCTTTGAATGGTGCTCGACAGGGACGAGATATCTTAAACCAAGTTTAGAGAGGCCTTCTATTAAAATTTCCCAACATTCGGAATATCGCTCATATCTTTCTTCCATTCCTTCTGCTTTTAATTCTACTATCGCCTGTTTTAGCGCATAGATAGTTTGTACAGGGGGAGTAAAACGCATCTGACCTGTCTCGATGAAATGGGTATATTGAGAATAAAGATTCAAGTAATAATTTGTCGGCTTTTTTGTTTTTCCTTTTTCTAGTTCGCTTTTTTTAGCTATAACAAAAGAGACTCCTGCCATTCCTTGAAGGTTTTTATTGGAACTAGCCGCCAAATAACTTATTTTCATTTTACTCATATTAATAGGAATAGCCGCAAACGAACTCATTGCATCTACCATCATATTAATCTCATTTTCTTCACAAATGGAGCCAATCGATTCTATATCGTTTAATAATCCCGTTGTTGTTTCATTATGCACGACAGCTAGAAAAGAAACTTTTCGTGGGATTTTTTGAATGAATGAACGTAACTGATCTAATTCAATAGGTTGATCGGGTTGACTTAAAAACTCAATCCAATCCAGCTGATAAGCTTCTGCAATTTCACACATTCTTTTTCCATAGGCTCCGTTATTAATGATTACTAAAACCCCATCAGTCATTACTGAACTCAAGATTGATTCTACAGCAGCAGTACCTGAACCACCGAATAAAACGGTTGTATATTGATTCTCTTCTGAAACTAAACTAGTAATTTCAGAAGTAACAAATTGCAATAATTGGCTGAAGTCATCTTCACGAGGGCAAATATCAGGTACCACTTGTGCGTATTTAACCGTATCTGTTGTAGTAGCAGGTCCGGGATTCAGTAATATATTTCTTTTAATTTTCTTCACGGTACTCCTCCCTTTAATTTTATTACATTTTTATACGCGGTTTGAATTATCTCTGTAAAGAGGTTCTTATAGACAAGATCAACCTACTAATATTTATTTTTAGAAACAATTATTTAAGAAATCTCTGTAGGCGAGTTTTAACTTCACTTGGAGTAACTTTTGGACGTCCTAGATTTTGTTTAGATCCCTTTGAGATTTTTAAATAAATAAAAGTCAGCCCTTTTGTCATTTTCCATTCTTGAATACACTTTTCAAGTTCATGTAAACTATGGATATAGCATGACTTTGCATATCCGCAAGCTGCAGCAATATTGACAAGATCAACATTGTGAGAAACGGTGTTTTGCCCTCCAGTTGAATCGTGAACTTGATTATCTAGAAGAATGTGGAGCATATTTTCAGGTTGATAGTAGCCATTTGTAGATAAGCTCCCCATTCGCATAAGGAGAGAACCATCTCCATCAATAACAACTACATCTATACCTTTTCGTGTATAGGCTAAGCCTAAGCCTAAAGAACCGACACAACCCATGGAGCCAACCATATATAGATTATTATCAGAATCCTCGACCTGATATAGTTCCCTTCCTGTTTTACCAGTTGTGGCCATTAGTACTGTTTTCATATCTTTGAGTCCATTTATCACTTTTAAAGTGTCAAAACGACTTGGCAGTTCATCTAAGTCAGTTTGTTCACTTTTTTCCTTATTTTTATGATTAAGACGTTGCTCTATCTTCAATTTCTCACTTTTAAAAGTTTCTTTTCTCACTACAAAAAAGAATGGTTGATTAGCTTCAATCCACTTGTTAGCTTCTTCAAGCTGTCTCTTTGCCTCACTATCATCAGGAGATAAGAATTGCCATTTTATTTGCATGAGATCTAATAGTTGTGTAGTAATTTGCCCCATTAATTCATGCTGGGGTTCATCATTCAACCCGGGTTCTCCACGTAGACTTACAAACCCAAGTATAGGTATTTGAAATGGGTAGTTTAAGGAAGTCAATGGAGAAATACAATTGGTTAGACCAGAGTTTTGCATTAAAACAACTGATTTCCTTCCCCCAAGGTATGCTCCTGAAGCAATGGCTACTGCATCACCTTCATTGGCTGCAGCAATATATTCACACTCATTTATGGAATAGTTAATAAGATTCTTTAAAAATGAACATGGGACCCCACTGTAAAAGTCAAAACCATGTCTTTTAAGCTCATTTCCAAATTCGCTTGTATTTAGCATACCATCACTCCGTTTCCGTTTTTGATTGGTTATTAGTTGATGGCAAATATTTCTCCTCCGCTTTTTGAAGCTCCTCAGCATTTTGGAGTCTAAAAATCTCTTGCACACTTACGATCGATTTCTCTACTTGAATGAGACTTTCATCTTTTAGGATTTGTTTTGAGATGTTCTGCATAGCAGTGATCGCTGCTCTTAAGTTATGGTTAGCCCAGATGGCAGTACTTATTCCTGCTTTTCTGAATTCATTAGTTGGGGTTGTATAATATTTTGTAGGCACAATAACTACTGGATGTCTTCCACTCCATTCCTTCATAAATGCTTCAATTTCTTTAAAATCTGACTTTTTACTATGCACCAGAATTGCATCGGCGCCTGCCTTCCTGTAGGCTTCCGCACGTTTAAGGGCTTCATCTAATCCCAAGCCTGCGATAAAAGCCTCGACTCTAGCTACAACCATAAAGTCTTCATCCTCTTGCGTATCTTTCATTGCTTTTATTTTCCCGCAAAATTCTTCAATCGATGCGAGATGCTGTTTTTCTCCATTAATGAATGAGTTCGTTTTCGGAAAAATTTTATCCTCGATACAGACTCCGGCAATATCCAATTGTTCTAGTTTTCTAACTAACCTCCGAGCATTATTAAAATTTCCATATCCCGTATCCCCATCTAATAGAATGGGAATTGTTGTCGTATCACTCATAAATTCAAGTATATCTAATACCTGCGTCCATGATGCTTCATTATTATCTCTTACACCTAATGATCCTGAAATCGATAGACCACTCGCCCAAATCCCTTTAAAACCGGCCTCCTCTACAACTTTTGCGGAAAGACCGTTATGGGCTTCCATTAAAAATTCGAGTTCATCTGAATATATTAATTCTTTTAATTTCTTCGTCTTTTTCAATATCTTCCATCTCCTTACTCGACATGTCGTATTATCATATGACTAAAAGTAAAGATTAGCAGGGCAGATACATTAGAAACTAATGATTTTGAAATCAAAAAATGAAGTATAGAGAACAATCAAAATGCTATTTTCTGTGTAGTATACAGAAAAAATGGGAGAGATTAATTGCGTTACTAAGTCACACCCACCTATGCAAGACAATTCTATTTTCATACAATACAGTTACCTTCATAAAAGGAGAGGACTACACTCTTCATACAAAAAATAAAATATCTTACTAAATGAGGTGCGATTATTGAAAAATGGACTTGGAAAATGGGAACAATTCTTACTATTAAATCAAAATCCTTTAACAACTAACTGTATTCCAGAATCGACACTTTACAGCCTAGAAAACCTAATCGATTTATTAAATAGGTATGAGTATGTTTATGTGAAACATACTAGCACTGGACAAGGAAGAGCAATTTATAAAGTCTACAAAAGAAAAGATGGACACTATTGTTTTAACGGTTTTACGATGCAAGGTGAAGAAATAAATAAGTGTGTGGCAGCAATTGAGGATTTCCATCAAGTTCTACACCCATATGAGAAACACGATAGATTAAGCGGAATTTATATTATACAGGAGGGGGTCAAGAGTCTAACCCCTGATGGGGATTCAATATCCATTCGTGTTCATGTTCAAAATCTAAAGGGAGAATGGATAATTGGTGGAATTTACGGAAGAATTGCAACTGAGGATCATGGGATTGTCAATTCAAATCGGGGTTCTCAAGTAATACCGATTGATGAATTATTATCAGATTATATGATGATGGATAATATAATGAAAGTTGAAACAATAGAATCTCTAAAAAAAGATTCAATTTTAGCATCTGAAGTAATAGCATCCCACTTTCCTTGTAGAGAATATGGCATTGATTTTGGAATAAATCCTAAAGGAAAACCTATGTTATTTGAAGTAAATACAACGCCAAGCATAAGTAGTTTTGCCAAAATTGATAGGGCGATTTGGAAGAAAATTGTTGAGATTAGGAAAATGCAAAATGAATAAAAGTTCCATTTGGTGGTAAGAAGATAATGAGCAATGACGTTTATTTTTCCATCAAGGAACCCCTACAAAATAGCACTACTATAAAAGCGTATTCGAAAAAATCCCGAATACGCTTCATTTAATCTTCAATCGTTTCTAAATAGCATTGCTGTAAACATGTATCCGTCAAAAATTTCTTAATCCCCGTAGCAAAAGACAATTCAATCGTGCTACTCGTAACGGCTAATATTTCTCCTTCTCCTAAAATCACATGCTTTACTTTTGAGCCGACGATTAACGCTGACTCGGTTGTAATCGTCCGCTCATTACGGTATTGCTTCGGTACTTTCCTCGGACTTTTCGGCGCTTTCTTTGGCAATTCCTGCGGTGAGACGATTTGTTTTAACGCCTTCATGAAAATCGATGGCACCACACTTGTTTTAAAACGCTTGCTATACGAAATTAATTCCAAATGGCGAATCGCACGCGTGATACCGACATAAAAGAGTCGCGTTTCTTCTTCGATTTCTTCTTCCGCATCACTAGGTAAAATCCCCTCAATCAAGTCAATCAAATACACATGATCAAATTCCAAGCCTTTTGAACTGTGCAATGTTGTCAGAGTAATTGTATTCAATTCATTTTTCATATGAGAAGAACGTGCTAAATTTTCAAGCTGCTTCAAACGACCCGCAAATTCGGTCATCGTCGTCGTATGACGAGCAATTAAACCGAGTACATCCACAATATCTAGTAAATTTTCATAATTAAAACCGAGATTCTCGCTCATATTCTTTAAGGTACGCTCATAACCAAAGTCATAACGGATATGCTCTAGCATGGCTGTTGGCGTCGTTTTATCAAATTGAATGCTATCATACGTTTTGCGAATGTGCTTAATATATTCAGGCTGATAATCCTTTAACTCAACATGTTCTAACAACTGTGTAAATACACAGCCATCTTCCGGCACTCTCTGTAGCGCCTTCAATTGCGTTGGTGTAATATAAGCATTCATTTTTCTGTAAACTTTTTCAAATACCGTGATATTTTTTGTATTATACGCTAGACGCATGAAGTTCATAATATCCTCCACGACCCAATGCGTGAAAAAGCGAATTGTGGAATCTTTCATATAGAAAGGCAAACCTGCTCTGTCAAACGCGTCTATAAGCGGGATGGCTGACGTATTATTTCGATATAAAATAGCCGTTGAGCCGCGCTTAGACAGATTTTTCAACTGGTCTACTAAATACTTAGCCTGTAAATTGTAATTCTCTAGGATTTTAAACGAGATCGGTTCTGCAGCAGGGTTTTCCGTAAACATTTGTTTGTTAAAACGCTTTTTATTTCGCTGAATGAATAGATTGGCTGGCTCTACAATCGTTGCAGCTGAACGATAGTTTTGCGTCATAAGTAAAACTTGCGCCTCCGGATATATCTTTCGGAAATTCAACAAATAATCTGGCTCTGCACCGCGCCAACTATAAATGGCCTGATCCTCATCTGCAACGACGCATAAATTTTGATGGACTGCGACGAGCTTCGCAATGATTGCATGTTGAACGGGCGATGTATCCTGACTTTCATCCGTTAAATAATAATCGTAGCGGCGTTGGTATTGCGCCAGCACCTCTCGATTTTTCGTGAAAATATCATTCGCCATTAATAGCATATCATCAAAATCAATTAGCAAACGGTCACTACCTGTGCGTTTATATTCCTCATAACGCTGTAAAATCTCGACTTTTTTAGGTACCTTTACTTCTGCAATTGCCCATTCCTGTTCTGGCAGCATTTTATTTTTGATAAACGTTATGTACGTCAGTAGCTCGTCTAACTGATCTTCGGTAATTTTTGAGCCATTTAATTGTTCAAAAATCTCTCGAAGCACTCGCTTTTTTGAAACAACACCAGGCTTGTCCGATTCTTCAATGATACCGTACGAAATGCCCTGGCGTTCAAGTGTCTGTCGCACAACTTGAAATGCTAAACTATGAATCGTCGAAAAATCAACTGGTGGCAAATGCGGGAAAAAATTTGCAAAACGTGCCTTCATATCATCGGCCGATGCCTTACTAAACGTGACAGCCTTTATGCGAGAAGGATTCACACCGAGCGCCTCAATCATATAGCCAATACGCATAATAATCGTCGTCGTTTTTCCTGAACCGGGAGATGCCAATAGTAACAGCGGCCCACTCGTTTGTAACACCGCCTGCGTCTGCACATCATTTAGACGAACGCCAAGTGAACGTTCCTTTTCCTCAAAAAACGCTTTTTGCGCTCCATTCATATCAATCTCTCTCCGTTCAAAAAAAGTCTATACTTTATTATACCAAATGATGAGGATTCATCCGAGGAAAGCAGCACAATATTAAAGCAAAATAAGAATAAATGTAAGCGTCAAATAGCGCCCACCTGTTGTTCAGTGTGCGCTATTGTTATCATAATTTAAAGTATTCAGCCGATGACCATTAGCACTTTCATTAATGAAATACGTATATTTCGTGTCGATTTATATATAATAGTTCGTTAATTATCCTCTATCATGATTTTTACAAATCCTGATAGAGGATAATTAAAGCATGTTTTCTCAAGGATTGTTTCTGTTAAAACCAAAAGACAAAATTAATCTACAAAATGTGTAGAATGAACTCTGCCTTTTGGTTTTGATATTTCATGAATCGAATATTGAACTAAAGCCTACCGTTAGCCATCCATGAAGCGCAAAAATAAGCTCTTCACCACAGAAAATGAAAGATAATTAAGTTCTTTCATGGGAGTTCAATAAACTTTAGCTGCTAAAATAAATAGTGTTACTATTAAATATTTATTTCATTGTGCTTCCACGTCGGCCGAGGGAATGTGGATGCCTGGCACTGAAATATCAAGTAGGCGCAAGTATACCCCGAGCTGCGACCGGTGGTGGATCATGTGGTTTAATCCGAAGGTGCGGAACGTAGTCGCTCGCTGCTCACGACGGATGATATGGTCACCATGGCGTAGCGTCCATTCTTCGCTGAGCGTTTTTTCGTCACATTCGGCGAGCAACTTTTCAAACTTGCCGACGTTTGCGTCAAACTCATCTAGAACGTCAGATCGTTTTTCCAATGGCTCCCGTCGCAGCGGTACGAAATGCTCTTTCGCATGACGGTCATGAATTTATTTATATTGTAGAAGGTGAATTAACCGTTATTATTGAAGAACAAGAATTTGTTTTAAAAGAAAACGAGTCTAAAATGTTCGATGCTAGAAAAATACACTATTAGTACAATTACCAAAATAAACCTGTATAGTTCCTGCTTGTCTCATCTCAATAAAAAAATGTTATGAAGGACACAGCCTTTAAATTATCCAATACTTGTTTATTACTGGTAACGTTATTTATTGTGAAAATCAAAAGAGCCATGCTACATTATACATGTAGCATGGCTCTTAAAAGCTGTTTCAAATACAACCAACTATAAGTTTAATAGGTTTGGTTCTCTTGATATGCAATCTTCACCCGTTCAATTTGATCAAGATGGTTTCGAACGTGTTGCACTCGAAATTCCAGCAATTGCTTAAATGTGAACTGGGCCTGATCGACATACACCCCCACTCGCTTGCTTTGTTCACTAGTTAGATGGTCTAGAATAGGCTGCATACTGGAACGTAGCAATTGAAAAAGAAGCAAATGTTGTTCACGGTCCAACAAATCATAACCCAAGTTATTTGCCCAAGCCTCTTGGTCAAATGAAATCAGAAGCGGCGCATCCTCTGCCAAGACTTTTTTTAGCCTAGATGTGGACGAAATCTCGGAATCCGTTACATGTATGAGGATTTGATGAATGCTCCATTTGTCCGGTGCGGGCTTGTAACGAAGCTCCTCCTCTGTTAATCCTTCAATGGCTTCCCGAAGCATTGTGTATCCTAAAGCGTACTCCTTAATTAACTCTTCCAATTCATTACCTCCTATTCTCAAGTATTGCTTATTAAAATACCAATAAATATATATTCTTGTTTCTGCGAAAGAATCCTTTTATTTTTTCTTTAACTAACCTGCTGCTTATTACAATAAGTTCAATATAAAATTATCCAATACTTGTTTTTTATTGGTAACATTATTTATTGTGAAAACCAAAAGAGCCATGCTACGCTATATATGTAGCATGGCATGGCTCTTAAAAGCTGTTTCAGTAACCAAACCCTATCACAATCTAATGCATCGCAAACGACAGTAGCTGGACAGCTATCAGATTATATCAAAATTGAAAATGACATGCTAAAAGCTGTTAATTCAAATGACTTTTCCTCAGCGAAAAAAGATGCGGATGATCTGGAACATCAATGGGATACACAAGAACCTAGACTTAGGGCAATTGATGGTAACACATGGACGAAAATTGAAGGAACGATTGATATTGTATTAACATCTGTTCGTTCATCAAACCGTGATGCCAACAAGAGCAAATCTTCTCTTAACAATTCACTAAGTGTTATAAACAGTGCAAATAAATAAAAATTTTAGGGAATCGTAAATTGCGGTTCCCTTTTTGCGTTGAAGATAATGTCTAAACAGCTATTTGGCTATTTAGAACGCGACCAATCACGTTTTTCGATGCGCAATGAGATAATGTTTAAATTGTTAGCAACAACAGGTCTGAGACGTCCAGAACTTGTTTCATAAAGATGAGATCAAGTTGATTTGTAAATGAAACGATTTGCATTGATGGAAAAGGGAAAAAGAACGGTTATTCCCCTTCATCCACACCTAATTCCGCTTCTGGCATCCTATAAAGCTTCTTTAAGATCATATCAGAATCTGTTTTCCTAAATAAAAATCGTAAAGCATTAGATCCGCGGGTTTTACATGTCATCTTTTAAGATGTGTTGAAAAAGGTAGGCCTCCCACCTACCCGCTTCACACTACATCACTTATGGCATACTGTTGAAACATTGATCTTACAACGAAATAAAGAAAACGATGATTTACGAACACTTCAGGAATTTTTTCTTTACGCAGTTTTCTCAAAAATTGTTTCTATTCAACTAACGGAGCAAGTTCGTTAAATGGAAATTTGTAACTTTATTCCACTTTTTTCGTCTGATTTATTATGAAGTTTGATTGTACCAATATTATAAAATTCATTGGAGGATAATAGTATGAAAACTTTTTACCATTGTTTAATAATGTGGATACCTTTTGGATTGCTGTTTTCCTTAGCGGGATTAGGACTAGAAGCATTAGAAGGAAATAAAATCAGGACATCAGAATATATGGGACTTCGTGATTTTGGAATTCTTTATTTGTTCTTTATTGGTTCTTTCGCCTTTATGTTATATCCTATTTCATTTTTGCCACTAACATTTATCGTAAGTAAGTTTATAAAATCTTTACTGTTTAAAGGGATTATCTTTACTTTTTTTGGCGGTGTATTAGGGGCTTTTACTTTTGAGATAATACATGCTCGTTTTAAAAATGAATATAATTTAAGTATGATTAGTTCTATTATTATTTTTGGTATAGCAGGTTTACTCTATGCTTTGGTGGAATATTCTTTCAAGAGAAATATAAAATTTGTTTAAACTAACGGAGCAAGTTAGTATAAGAAGCAATATGTAAAGTAAGAAATTGTGGCAAGGTTTATTAAGAGGAGGAATTATTAATGCAAAATGTTGTTCGTTTATTATCAGAAAAAGATTTAGAAGAAGCATCAATCATTTTTACTTATGTTTTTAGTTCTAATCCGTGGAACGAACCTTGGAGTTCTCAGACAGCTTACAAACGGTTGTTAGATATAAGTAAGACTCCTGGATATATCGGGATAGGTTATTTTAATTCCGATAATCAAATGAGTGGTTTTTTAGTTGGAAATGAAGAACAATGGGCAGATACTAAGAACTTCTATATAAATGAAATCTGTGTGCTAACTAATACTCAACAAAATGGGATTGGCACGATTTTACTTAATTATTTAAAGAATATCCTTACACAGAAAGAGGTTGATACTGCATATTTATCAACTGAGAGAGGCGATGGTAAACCAGAAATATTTTTTAGAAAAAATGGCTTTGTGACAATTGAATCTAGAATATTAATGTCTTTGAGCGTTTAAGTACATAATACCGTAACTCTTTTTCAACTAACGATGTCTTTAGTAAAGATTCGGTTTTCGAAATATAAAAAAGCAGAGTTGATCTCTACGCATTATTGTAGATTAACTCTGTTTTTTTGTTGTCCTTCAAGTTTTAGTTTAGCAACAATCCTTTAAGAAAACAGCCTTTCTTTAAAAGGAAGTAACTACCTGTAATTGGGTAGTTATTTTTTATTGGAAAAAATATCGTAACCGTTCAAATGCTTTGAATAAACAGGCTGATCATGATTAGTTGTTAACTGCGGTTGATAAGGATACTGCATATTTGTTGGCGGCATTGCCTCCCCATCCGCGTAGTGCCAAATTATCGCTACACCACAGAAAAATTGAGAAAATAGCATTTTACTTATGTTTAGATAACTTCCAGATATAATATTCGTCTTTTATTGAATTGATGATGTCTCCAACCGATGAGAGAATAGCATTTATATAACAAAAACACGAATGTTTAGTGGGGTTTTGAATAAAAAAGTTCGTCATTTATCTTCTGGTAGGATTTTTGCAAACAATCGCATCTAACTATAATTAAAATATTTTTTATAATACAACTCTATTAATTACCAAGTTTACGAATTAAGTAAGATCAAATGAAACCTACCTTTTATCTAATGTCTATACCACGAAAATTCGAAAGCTGTTCTAAAAGCGATTTTAGGTCCAAAATGAAGACTTGATGATTACTATATAACGCTACGGTTCGAAACCCTTCTGGCTAATGAAAAGTTCATCTTTCGAAAAATACTGCCGCATTCGTTTATAAACCATTTGATAGACGGATGGATGATACCATTCTTCCATTTCCAGATTTCTATATAACGCTTGTAAGCCCATCTTTTGTGTTCGTTTACCACCGCTGCCGTCCCCCATAAAATAATCGTCAATACATACTCTATTAACCAAGGGACGCAATATTTCTGCAAATCGCTCGCTACTTGGTAATACGGGTGCAATGGCAACCTGTGCAGGAATACCGATTTCAGCAAGCTGTTGGAGTGTTTTAAGTCTTGCTGGAATAGGGGGAGCATAGGGCGTAAAATGCTTACGAATATCTTCCCTATCGGTTTCTATAGTCATACTTACTCGAACTTTATCTTTAAAATGTTGCAGCAAATCGATATCTCGACTTACAAGTGGGCTTCTAGTCTGTACTAATAGAAAGTCAGGTGGATCCTCTACCATAACTTCTAGTAAAGATCGCGTCACTTTTTCTTTATGCTCAATTGGTTGATAGGGGTCTGTACTTGACGACATAAAAATGGTTACACTCCCTTTGGCTTTGTCGCGATGAAGCTCCTTTTTTAATAAATTCGCAGCTCCGTTTTTAACATCGACCCAATTTCCCCATTCTCCTTCTCGAAAAAGAGATACAGGCATTTCGCGTACATAACAATAGGAACATCCAAATGAACAGCCTGTATAAGGATTTAGTGAATGCGTATAGCCAGAAAGAAAGCCAGTCCCTTTATTTAGAATGGTTTTCGGATTTTTATAGAATAATTCACTTTTCATGACGGAGCCTCCATTCATTGTACGGAAATAATTACTCATTGCTAGATGAAGCTTGCTTTTCCAGATCCAGGAGCTGTGTCTTCATTTCTAAACCGCCCCGATAGCCAGTTAATGAGCCATTCTTTCCTATAACACGATGGCACGGTACAGTAATTAATGCCGGATTAGCCCCAATAGCCGCTCCTACAGCACGAACAGCTGCTGGTTTATTGATAACATTTGCAATATCGGAATAGGATTTCGTTTGTCCATAAGGAATTTCACAAAGTGCATTCCAGACAGCTAGCTGAAATTGCGTACCTACGTACTCAAATGGAACAGTAAAGGTTTTCCGCTTACCTTCTAGATACTGAGTGATTTCAACGACAAAGGGTTCAAGCTTTTCATCATTTTCAACAAGAGGACTTCCTGGAAAGCGTTTCTTAGCCCATTCGAACAATTCCTCGAATGGTTTGTTCTGTGATCCTACAAATACAAGCCCCTTTGAAGTTGAAGCAATATAAAAATGCCAATCCTTAAACTTTAGTAAAGACCAATAAAGGGTTGGTTTATTCTTTGTTTTCATTGTACTTTTCCTCCATTTTACTCATTTGACGAAATTGCGCTGGTGTCTGTCCAGTTTTCTTTTTAAATAAAGTAATAAAATAAGGCGCGTTAGCCATACCCACGCATATGGCGATATCTCCAATGGCTTTATTTGTCTGAAGCAAATACTTTTTAGCAGCGTGTACTCTAACTTGCTGTATATACTCAACCGGCGTTATGCCTTTAATCTTTTTAAATGTTCGATGCATATGGTACGGACTCCCGTGACAAATAGTTGCTAACGATTCTAAAGTTAATTTTTCTGTGAAATGTTTATCAATGTATTCAGTAATTAAATCAATCCACTCGCTATCCGGCAGATTTTCATTCGTGGGCTTGCACCGTTTACAAGGGCGAAAATTTGCGCGGAGAGCTTGTTCTGCGTTTGAAAAAATGCATACATTTTCTTTTTTCGGAACGCGAGATTTACAGGATGGTTTACAGAATATCCCTGTAGACTTTACAGCGTAGAAAAATTGATGATTGTACGCTGTATCATTATTTATAATTGCTTGCCACTTTTCATCTGTTATCATTTCAACATCATTCAAAATTTTATGATCATGCCTCTCTTTATGTCCGTTATTGTTATTATCCGGCATTTATCTCACCTCTCCTTACAATATACTCCCTTTAAATTCAAAATGTACAATTCTGGAAATGGAATAGCAAGATAGTGAAGTTTAATTTTTATTTAGAATCGTGAAAAATGATTCCAAGACCGTATCGTTCTCCAGAAGTAACCGTGCTTACTCCGTGACGAACCGTATTTTTGTAATATCCTTTTTTACCTAGAACAGGTCTATGATTAGTAGGAAAAATCAGCGCACTGCCTTGTTCTAAAGTAATGACATGTCCCCGACTCTGCGCACGAGGAATTTGTTCGACTAATAGAGATTCTCCACCGCAAAAGTCTTTATCTCGTTGATTTAAAACAAATACTACTTGAAACGGGAAAAATATGTCGCCATATAAATCTTGATGCAAACAATTAAACCCGCCTGTTTCATACTTTAATAGTAAAGGTGTCGGTCTAGTTTGTTCATATTCTTCACAGGTGTTCAAAAAATCTTGAAGCTGATCTGGAAACTGTTCTATTTTCTTTAAATAACCTAACCATCGATTGGCTGTTTTGGCCAATTGTAGATAAAAGGATTCTCTTAAACTTTGGATGATTTCAGGTAATGGATAGGAAAAATATTTGTACTCCCATTCCCAAAGCGATATCTCGTCATATTGATGGTCGTTCTGTATGGTTCTTCCTCACAATACAATGCCATGAAGAATTCACATTCCTCTTTTGTTAAAATCACTGGAAGCTTTGCAAATCCTTGCTCATCTAATTCATTTTGAATTGACGCCCAATGTAAGTTTTCGACACGTGTTTTTATATGTTGGACCAATTTTATCAACTCCTCTTTAGCATTCTTGATAACTAACACTATAACCTCATAATTAGAAAAAAATAAGGTGTTTAGAATGTAATAGCAAGATAACAAAATTAGGTAAGATGATTATGTGATAAAGTAAAATTATAGAAAATAGATGAGGAGAATAACAAAATGACATGGCATGAAGTTAATGATGTTATTGTAATTACTTTACCTGACAATTTCGACATGAAGGTTAACCTAGGCTATCTAACAAGAGAAAAAAATGAATGTATGTATGAAATAGAGAACGATATCATTACAAAAGTTATAGCCATTGGGGAAATTCGGTCCTTAGTACAGATAAGCGTAATCAATAATAAACAAATGGTTGTTCAATTCCTAAATGATTCTAGACCTAATGAAAAGTGGAAGCGGGAAGAGATTGTAAAATATATTCATGAATGGTTTGATCTTGATAACGATTTAACGCTATTTTATGAAATGGCAAAAGCTGACCCAATACTTAAAATGCCTGCCCAAGAATTCTGTGGATTGCGAGTTGTCGGCATTCCCGATTTATTTGAAGCTTTATGTTGGGGAGTTTTAGGGCAACAAATTAACTTAGCCTTCGCGTACTCCTTAAAGAAGCAATTTGTAGAAGGATTTGGCGATTCCATCGAATGGAATGGGAAAAAGTATTGGGTATTCCCACCGTACGAACGAATTGCACAGTTAATACCTACCAACCTAGGAAATATTAAAATGACGGTGAAAAAAAGTGAATACATCATTGGAATTGCTAGATTAATGGCAAGTGGAGAATTATCGAAGGAAAAATTAATGACAATGAACTTTAAAGATGCCGAAAAAAACTTAATTAAAATACGAGGAATCGGTCCTTGGACAGCCAATTATGTTTTAATGCGCTGCCTCAGGTTCCAGACAGCTTTTCCAATCGATGATGTGGGTCTTATTAATTCAATAAAATTATTATGTAATATGAACCGAAAGCCTACGAAAGATGAAATTTTAGAAATATCGTTTCCGTGGAAAAACTGGGAATCATACGCTACCTTTTATTTATGGCGTGTCCTTTACTGAGTAATTACAAATTAACCGTAATGTACTCAATAAAAAGAGAATGAAATTTTAAACCTAAACCCTGTAGTTTTGTAATAAAGCTTGATTCAAATAATGATATTAAACTTGATATGAGAACAAATCTAAAGAGCGTGTTTTGAAAAAGATAGATCAAAACACGCTCTTATTTGAATGGGGGCAGATTAACTAAATGTAAAAGAGCCATACCCTCATCCTAGTGTATGGAAAACGGTAATCCAAATGGTAAACTTCAATTTCATAAAAGCTTTAGATAATTTACTCTTATTAACACATATTATTTATAAAACGTATTTTAGTGAGGCTTAATACCCCATGAAAAAATTAACTTATATTTTAATGGCTACAGTAACTATTTTGATTATTCCCAGTAAGATTAATGCCCAAAGTGAAAAGACTGATTATAAGCTTATGAATGATACATTGATTACAATCCTTTCCCCATCTATAGATAAGGAAATTATTCATTATTATGGCTACCGCAAGCAATATGGTTTATATGATGCTAAGATCCTGAGTATCATCAGAGAGCATGAAGGTCAGTTTAGTTTTATTATCGAAGTTCAAATCACAACATTTGAACATGCACATGACCCTCCTTATGGTAAAGAAACAATGACTTTTGAGGTAAGCCCAAATGGAGTTAAAACGATTAGTTTTAAACATGTGGGAGATAAAGTAGAAAAAGATTTAAATGCATTCTATAGTGCAACACTATCTGATGTTAAACAGACTTTAAATCTGAACTTAGAGTCTTACAATTCTTACACATATCATCAATTGCAATACCAAACAGAAATAAATAATGAATTTAAACCCCTTTTTAAACTTGTAGAAGAAATAGTAACTTACATTTTGTTTCCCCAGCGAAAGATACCCTACAAAAATGTTATAGACCTTGTAACTTTTATAAAAGGCAATACAGCTTATATAGTCTTTAAGCAATCTGATGGTACAAATGTAAGTTATCAAGTACAAAAGAAAGATGGTAATTGGATAGTGACAGATAAAATTAGTGAACAAGGTAAGAAAATGGATTATAAATTGCCATGGTATCTATGGAAAAATGAAGCCTACGGAATCAGCTAGGCTTCATTTTTCGCAAAACTAACTTCGAAACAAATGCTCACTTTTAATCATATTTGATAATAAAGAGCATGCTTTTGTTTCTAAAAATTGATGGATGGGAAAAATTTCAACGATAACTTAATCTCATAGTGTCCTTAATCGATATATGAAAGACATAATGAAAAGATTGATCAAAATAGATTTTTTTTCAGTTACTTCCTATTTACTTAGAAACTATTCCGAATGTTGTTGTTTAGTATTGTAAAATTTAATAAATCACCTATTCATCGCGACAAAAATCCAAATGGTAAGATAGCGATGGATAGGTGTTCAGTTTGGACCCATTCCTCAATTACTTTTACCCTATATGGCAACAATCGGTGCCACAATTGTATCCAGTTAAAGACTTAATCGGATCTAATATGCCCTTCATCAATTGCAATTGATCCTTCGCTAAACTACCAACTTTCAGTAATAATGCCTACCTCCTTTAATTTTCGCGATGCTGACTAACTGCGGATAGTGAAATTCCTAGAACAAAAATGCAACGTTGCATGATTTCCTTCAACCCAATATACCTGTGAATGTACATTTTTATCAGAAAAAACAATAAAATTCGATTTATTACTTCGATTTGATATAATGAATCAGCATTTTTATATTATTTTCCCGGAGGATTTATGAGCAACCAAAATAAAAATAAATTTTTAGCTCCAATAGCTATTATTGCTGGTTTAGTATTACCAATTTTTCTACCTGCATTTATAATGATGGCTCTAGTAAAATTCATGCCTAATGAAATTTCTCATTCAGGAATGATGTCATTATTTATTTTATCTTTTGCGCTATTTATAATTGCTGGTATTTTCACTAAGGTATTAAGCCTTATAGGTTTAACAGAACAAAAGATAGAAGAATTAGGCTTTCTAGGCTTTATTATTTCTGTATTAACGTCATTTACCTCTATAGTTGTAGGCTATTATTGGATGAAAACGCTCCACCTTACATCTGTCGATATATCTTCCGTTGGGATATTACTAATTGCAGCTATCACTACAATTGTATTAACAGTCCTAACAAGAATTTTAGAGAAGCTATAATAAACACAAATGCCCAGGCTCAAAATTAATTGAGACCTGGGTTTAATATTATTCAGCTACTATATTTGGTACATGGACTATTTAACCGTTTCAATATTATTTGCTCCTGCCTTGGCAGTAATCACGGAGTAAGTAGTTAAAGGCATTCATTTCCTTGAAACTATTCCAAGTGTTGTTATTCAGTAACTATTTTATAAATAGAAATAAAATCTTCTACTGTTGGCCCTCTTTTGATTGGAATTAGTATAGCTCTTTAAGTTGTTACATTTCTTATTCAACAAACGCCACCCGTTACTTTAATTATATTTCTTCACAATCTGCTAATTTATAAAAGATTAGTTATATGATAGTTTAAAAATGAGTTTGAGTTCGGGATTGTTTTTGTTGCTAAGTTAAATTTTCTTTAATATTGTGCTATGCACCATTCTTTCGTTTCTTGATCCGCAAAGGATGCTTCTACACTATTTAAATAAATTTGTCGATAATCTTCTTCACTTAGATTAAATTCGTTGTCAACTAAATAGATTTCTTTTTCCATTGTAGTATCTGATACTGTTCGGTTATCCGTATTAAATGTCACTTTTATTCCATCTTTATGAAACTTATAAATCGGATGTTCCGAATAATTATGAACGGCTTTCGTCTGGACATTACTTGTTGGACACATTTCAAGCACTACTTGTTTTTCTTTCACAATCTTATAAGCCTCGGCGCAATCTTTAATAAATACTCCGTGCCCTATTCTTTCAGCACCTAGCAGTTCAACAGCATCTAAAACGTTTTTACCAATTCCTGTTTCACCTGCATGAATAGTGACTCTGTAGCCATATTTTTTGGCTAATGCGATTGGATCTACGAATTTTTCACAAAAGCCTTCTTCTTCGGATGCACATAGGTCAATTGCTACCACACCTTTTCCAAGGAACTTTTTCCCCTTTTCAACCACCTCGAATGCGCTTTCTACAGACATCGTCCTCATACAAGACAGGATTATATTTCCCTTTATTTCGTAACAGCTTTCAGCGTCCCTCATGCCCTCTATAACAGATTGAATAACTTCTTCAACACTAAGACCTTGTAGTGTATGAAGTAACGGGGCAAATCGGACTTCTAAATATTTCACATTTTCTCTTGTTGCATCCTCAAATAGCTCAAAAGTAATTCTTCTTAAGTTCTCCTTGGACTGCATGACCAAATTAGGAAGAGAAAACCTTTTTAAATACTCATCAAGGGATTCACATTCTAACGGAGCAATCAGCTCCTTTTGCAGTTCATCCTTATCAAAAGTGGGTAGCTGAATACCTTCCTTTTGTGCAATATCGATAATAGTTTCAGCCCTTAAGCTTCCATCCAAATGACAGTGTAGTTCAATTTTGGGCAATGCTAAAAAGTTCATGTTTGACCTCCTGAAATAAATGTTTAGATTAAAATACAAAAAAATTCCTGACTACAAAGAAAATACAAGTGTTTTGTACTTTCTTCGTAATCAGGAATTTCGGTTCCTGGTAGAGACCCCCAAACCATATTATTGGGGTTATACGAAAGTTTATGGATTCTTTAACGTTTGTAAAATAATAATAAAAAAATAGTAGATTGTCAACATACGAATTAAGCACTTTAAGGTGTTGATTACTTTTAAGCATTTCCAAATGTGGTCGGTTAGTAACCAAGTTATATACTTCTCTTTCTATTAGGTCATCTTCAACTTCTTTTTTCCATTATAATCGTATCATGCCATTTCCCATGTAACTGAGCAATTCTTTCTCGCGTACCAACTTTTCTAAATCCCATCTTATTATGTAATTGAATACTGGATGTATTGATAGCAAAAATAGATGATTGAAGCGTCCAAAAACCTGCGTTTTCACTTTCCTCGATTAGTTTTCGAAAAAGCTTGGAGGCAATACCTTTCCCTTTACTATCATTTGATATATAAACACTTACTTCCCCAACTCCAGAATATACAGTGCGTGTAGAGACAGGTGAGATGGTAATCCATCCAATTAATCTGTTATGTTCCTCTGCTACAAAGCGCAAATTTGCATGATGTCTTTCATCCCATACTTGTTCACTTGGTACATTTGTTTCAAAAGTGGCCATCCCTGTATCAATTCCTTCTTTATAGATGCTTAATACCTCTTTTAAATCTTTGTGTTCCATTTTCCGAATAAGTAATGTTTCCATTCAATTTCCCCCTTATTATTAGAAAAGGACTGCTAGCTTTCGCTAACAGTCGAATAATTAACAACATGTATTGGATTGATTGGAAAGATTGCTACTGCAGACGCCTGTTTCTGGTAGCTCTAATTCCACACGTTGCGAAGCTTCCTCATCGCCTGTTAAATAGGCAGTTATTGATCGGACTTGTTCAAAACCTGTTGCCATTAAAAATGTAGGTGCACGTCCATAACTTTTGGCTCCGACAATATAGTAACCTTTTTCCGGCTGTCTTAGTATTTCTTCTCCATGTGCTCGTACTGTTCCACAGCTATGCACATTTGGATCAATTAATGGTGCTAATGCTTGCACACTCTCAGTTATGTTATCGATGGAAAGACGTAGTTCGCTGTTTATTGAAAAATCCGGTCGATTCCCTGCATTTACAATGAGCTCATCGAAATCTGTTAATACTGTTTGTTCTCCATTTGAAGTACCGACAATATTTATTTTTTCATCTTTTTTCAACATTGAAATATAAAATGGTGTCACTACTTCGATCTTACCTGCATCTACTAATTCGTGAATACGCATACCTAGAGCTCCTCGTGCTTTTAAGGCATCCTTTTCTTCCCCACCATATACTTCTTCAACAGATTTTTTACGCATAATCCAAACAAGTTTCGTTGAAGGATTCTCTTTTTGTAATGAAGCCAATGATAATAAGGTATTGATAGCCGAATGACCGCCTCCAATAACAGCGATCCTCTTGTTTGCATATCTCTTAGTATTCGTATGAATATCTGGAATACCATACTCAATGCGACTTGCTAATGCTTTTTCATTTTGCAGCCAAACACCTGTAGAGTTTGCTGGGTTTGGGTTCCCCCATGTACCTGTTGCATCAATAACAGCTTTAGCCTCAATGATATTTATGTCGTCTTCCGTTTCAATATATATCTTAAATGGCTGATTTACACGATTTTTTGATGTCATCTTATCATTCAATTGACGTGAAACGCCCACTACCTTTGAGTTTAAATGAATAAAAGGTTTTATTTGTGCTAACTCTGCTAAAGGCTTTAAATAGAGATCAATTAACTCATGCCCAGTTGGTAATGTTTCTAAGTTAGGTTCTTGCCAATCAGTTTCCTCAAGTAAAGCTTTAGCAGCTTTATTGATGTTATATCGCCATGGAGAAAACAGTGTAACATGACCCCAAGTACGAATATTATGCGCTATTTCACTCCCGGCCTCTAGTAAAATAAAGGACTGATTTTGTTCCACTAAATGAGCAGCTGCAGCTAACCCGATTGGACCAGCGCCAATTATTACAGTAGGTAAATTCTTATTTAAATCATTAAAAGCCTCTTGTGCCTTAATGTTATAAGTAGTACAACAAGAATTATTTTGCTGAATTATATTAAATGTTTTCATAAATAAACCCTTCTTTTCTATAAAATATTAATATAAGCATATCCTTATATACAGTGTATTTTTTACGTCTAGCATTAAGCTAGACGCGGTAATATTTAATACTTTCTGATTATGTTTCAATCTCACATATTTTTTTTAATAATGCCGAAGAAGCGGAATGTTTTCGCGTCTGAATCAGCTAATACTAGCTCTATAATTTAATAGTTTTATAATATTTCTTCTGCCATCGTAAGGCGACCCAAACAAGTCCAATAAGTACTGGCACTTCGACAAGTGGACCAATAACAGCAGCAAAAGCAACGCCACTATGAAGTCCAAAAACACCTACAGCTACAGCAATTGCCAGCTCAAAGTTGTTACTAGCGGCTGTAAAAGAAAGGGCTGCTGTAACGGGATAAGATGCGCCTACTTTACGTGAAGAAAAGAATGAAATGGCAAACATCACAATAAAGTAAATAAATAATGGAATCGCAATACGCACTACATCAAGTGGTAATTCCACTAATTTCTCACCTTTCAATGCAAACATCATTACAATTGTGAACAGAAGTGCTATTAACGTAAGTGGTGAAATTTTTGGTAAGAACTTTTCCTCATACCACTGTTTCCCTTTTGTTTTCATACCTATTAATCGTGTTAGGAATCCAGCAGCAAATGGAATACCTAAGTAAATAAGGACGCTTTTCGTAATTTCCCACATAGAAATGGATACATTAAAATTTTTAAAACCAAACCAACCAGGTAATACGTTTAAGAAAAAGTAAGCAAAAATCGAATATGTTACGATTTGAAAAATAGAATTAAAGGCAACTAGACCAGCTACATATTCACGATCTCCACGAGCTAAATCATTCCACACGATGACCATTGCTATACATCTTGCTAAACCAATCATAATGAGTCCAGCCATATAGTCTGGGTAATCATGCAAGAAGATAATCGCTAAAAAGAACATTAAGAACGGTCCAAGTAACCAGTTTTGAAAAAGTGATAGTAAAAGAACTTTCCAGTCCTTAAACACACGCCACATTTCTTCATATTTTACTTTTGCCAACGGCGGATACATCATCACAATTAGCCCTATAGCAATTGGTATGGATGTTGTACCAACCGACATGGATTCTAATGCTTCACCAATATTAGGCATTGTCATACTTAATAGAACGCCAATACCCATCGCAACAAAAATCCAAAGAGTAAGGTAGCGATCTAAAAACGAAAGCTGTTTTGTTAAAGATTCATTACCCATTAATTTTCCTCCCTTATGTTTGTACAGTCAGAGCCGCAATTGCATCCATTTAATGGCTCAATTTGTTCTAAAACACCTTTCATAAGTGGCGTCTGTTCTTCCACTAAACGATAATGTTTCCATGTACCAACCTTGCGTTCAGTAATAATGCCTGCCTCCTTTAATTTTCGAAGATGCTGACTAACTGCTGGCTGAGAAATCCCTAGAACATCCACAAAATCACATACACAAACTTCCCCATTTTTCATACATGCCAGTAATTTAATGCGGTTCAAATCAGCTGCTGCCTTTAATTGTTTTTCAATTAGATTATTTTCCATATCTGCTCTCCTTATATAATCATTTGCTTATATATCATTTAAAATAAAATCACCCGATAAGTACAGGTGACAAAATAAATATATAACTATACACTTATATTATGATTGCTGAATAATAATTGCAATAGATTTTTACCCATTTTTTCTAAAAAAATTTGACATTTTACAATCGATTTTGAACAAAAAATTTTTGAACAGTCCTAACATGAAATTTAGAGAAGCTATAATAAACACAAATGCCCAGGCTCAAAATTAATTGAGACCTGGGTTTAGTTCTGCTTTGCGTGGCTTTTTCAGCTAAGTCTTTGCTTGCTTTAGAAACGCGACCAATTACTCCTATTTTCTTTGTAGGGTTATAAGAGACAATTTTATTTTATCTTCAGTCGTGATGCGTTCGCCACCGATAATAAGTGGGTAATCTTGATCTAAATAACTCTCAACTTTATTTAAAGCCTCTACATATGCGTTGTAGTTTGCCTCTTGTGAAAAATCTGTGAATGGTTCGTGTTTGTACTCTCTATTAGTAAAGTTATTCATCGTCTTATGTTCTCCTCTTCTATTGCATTTCAAAAGAATATTGGCAAGAGATTAATGTATCTATACCCTAGGAAAACGTGCTCATAATCGCTCTAAAAAGCAGCTTTTAAGATTTCTAAATAGTCGGCCTTCGTAATAGTACGTACATTACTTGGAGTAGAGTTATTTTGTTCAGCTAGTTCCGCCATTATATCGAAATCTTCCTCTTTTACATAAGATAATTCTTTTAGAGTTGGAATTCCAAGTCTATTTGTAAAATCATATAATTGATTGACTAATTTATTGATGGCTTCCTCATCTGTATCGTTCTTTTCTGCAAAATTCATGATTCTCGCTAATTTGGCATGCAATGGTTTATTTTCAGTAGAATTGTATTGAATGACATATGGTAAGAATACAGCATTTGCGATACCATGTGGTGTGTCATAAAGACTTCCCAAAGCTTCAGCCAAGCAATGTACTGCCGCAACATCAGCTGATCCAAAGCATAATCCAGCCAGCAAACTTCCTTCCTGCATCTTGTATCTCGCTTCTAAATCCTCTCCATTTTCGTATGCTTTTGGAAGATATTCTACAATGGTTGCCATCGCACTTGCTCCCATAGCTTGGGAAATAGGGTTAGTTACTTTGCATGTAAAGCCCTCAATGGCATGTACCAACGCATCGACTCCTGTTGCAGCTGTTATGCTTTTGGGAACTGTAGTCGTAAGTACAGGATCTAATATGGCAACTGTCGGTCTAAGTAAGGCATGCTTTAAAGTAATCTTTTTATGCGATGAAGCTAGAGTAATAACTGATGAGCGAGTAACTTCTGAACCAGTTCCAGCTGTTGTTGGTATACAGATCACTGGTGCAACATTTGTATACGCTTTCTTTCCTGCGACATAGTCTTCTGGTGTTCCTCCATTTGGTCCTAGTAATGCTATCGCTTTTGCTGTATCCATAGGACTTCCTCCACCAACAGCAATCAAGCCACCTACTTGTTCTTTTCTAAATATCTCTGCGCCCATTAAACATTCATTATCTCGTGGGTTTTGAGACACTTGATCAAATAAGATAACGTTATATCCTGTTTCTTCAAGATGCTTTTTTATTGGAACGATTAATCCCGCCTTCATTACTCCTGGATCGCTGACAATCAAAATTTTCGAATGTGGTTCAATGATATCTAATAAAATATTGCCTATTTCTTTTGATTTACCAGCACCCATAATCATTTTTGTATTACAATAATATTCGAAGTTCATCATTTTTTTCTCCTTCTATATGTTTTGTTGATATAGCGGATTGCTTGTCTGACTCCCAGCACTCAACGCCCTTCAAACCTGGGATACTGGAAGCATAAAATATAGGACTTAATCCCAACTTGCGTTGCTGCATGTAATCGTGTAATGCTGCAAATGAAAATTTCCCCAAAAAAGCAATGGCGATCAGATTTATGACTGCCATAATGGCCATAGATAAGTCAGCTAAGTTCCAAACAATTTGAAGATTGGCTACAGCACCAAACATAATCATGATTAACACCGCAATCCGATAAATTAACAATGCTAATGAACTATTATGTATAAAGCTTAGGTTCGCTTCACCATAATAATATCCACCTACAATGGAACTAAAGGCAAAAGTAAATATGGCAAAAGCTAGAAAAATACTTGCCCATGAGCCAAAATGCTGTGTCATCGCTGCTTGTGTAATTTCAATACCAGATAGTTCACCTGATGTTTCTACGTTTGAAAGCATAATAATAAATGCTGTACAGCTACAAACAATTAAAGTATCAAAAAATACACCTAACAATTGAACAAAACCTTGTTTGACAGGGTGAGAAACATTTGCGGTTGCAGCCGCATTTGGAGCACTTCCCATACCTGCTTCATTCGAAAATAATCCTCGCTTCACCCCGTTCATAATGGCTACCCCGATGCCTCCTCCAGCAATTTGTTCGAAGCCAAAGGCACTTTTAAAAATACTTGCCAAAGCAGCGGGAACGTCAGAAATATTGGTAACAATAATATAAAGTGCTAAAGTGATATAAAATACCGACATGATTGGTACTATAATTTGCGTAAAATTAGCAATTCTCTTTACACCGCCAAATATAATTAAAGCAGTCAGGATTGTTATAAACACGCCCATTAAAACAGGATTTAATCCAAATGAGTAATTAAAAGCACTTGTAATTGTATTTGTTTGTACAGCATTAAAGATTAATCCAAAACTAAGAATAATCGTGAATGCAAAGATCATGCTTGGCCATTTAAGTCCGGATTGCTTTTGAATATAATACCCTGGCCCTCCTTTAAAGCCTTCATCAGTTTTAACTTTGTAAATTTGGGCTAATGTACTTTCTACAAATGCCGATGCACCACCTAACACAGCTGCAAACCACATCCAAAAAATTGCACCCGGACCACCGATAGTTAAGGCAATGGCAACCCCTGCCATATTCCCAGTACCAATTCTTGTTGCTGCCCCTATGAAAAAAGCCTGCATTGAGGAAATTTCATTACTTCCATCTTTTGTTTTAGGTGCTTTTTCAAATATGGAATGAAAGATCTCTTTTAAATAGAGTATTTGCATGAATTTCATTTTCACTGTAAAGTAAATCCCCAAGCCTATTAGCATTACAACTAAAATATACGTCCACAAGAAATTATTTACTGCATTTATTATGTTTTCGATCAAAGCCATTCCCTCCTTCCGAATATTCAAAATTGTTCGTCTTTAGGTACCTGCATTCATCATATAAAAAATGCTATAATCAATCTATAGAGATTTTTTGATTACATCAATCGGCTGAACCGATTTAGGGGTGGTTGAACTTGGAAATTAAACAATTAATTATGTTTCAAACAGCGTCAAAAGTACTGAATTTCACAAAAACAGCTCAAATTCTTGGTTATGCCCAATCCAGTATCACTGCGAATATAGTAGCTTTAGAAGAAGAACTGGGAACCCCTCTATTCGAAAGACTTGGAAAAAGAGTTATTTTAACAGAAGCTGGGGTATTTCTTCAGGATTATGCTGACAAAATTTTAGGATTAACAGAAGAGGCATTAGATGTTGTTGGTGGAATTAATGAACCAAGTGGTATTTTGAGAATATGTGCATCCGAAACACAATGTACGTACCGACTACCTAATATCTTAAATGACTTTCAAACAAAGTATCCTAAGGTTGAACTTGTATTTCGCCCAGGAATATCTGAAAAGGATTTTTTAAATTTATTAATGGAAGGTCAAATTGATGTTGCGTTATTATCCATGAATCCTGTAACATCTTCACATTTAATAGTGAAAGAATTAAAAGAAGAAACAATGGCTATAATATGTTGTCCAAACAATCCACTAAGCGAGAAACAAGAGGTCAATCCAATTGATTTAGATAACCAAAGATTATTGTTAACTGAAGAATGCGACTACCGTAATGCTTTTGAAAATTCTTTGATTCAAGTAGGTGCAAAGCCAAGAAGTAAATTAGAATTAGGAGATGTAGAGGCCATAAAAAAATGTGTAATTGCGGGACTGGGAATCGCCATTCTACCAGAGATTTCTGTGAAAAGGGAAATAATAGAAGGTAGTATTCGAAAAGTAAACTGGGTCGGACCAGACTTTACTACCAAAATACAATTATTTTGGCATAAAAATAAATGGATGTCTCCAGCTTTAAGTGCATTTGTTGATTTAACAGAGAATTATATATTAACAAATGATTAATCTGCCATTTCTAATTTAAATAATGAAATAGATTTAGAATTTTTAATATGATAGTTCGTAAATTGTCTTCTGTCAGGATTTTTACAATCAACCGTCTCTAACTATATTTCCTCAATCCTCTTCTTTCTAAACGCTGTTTTTCGTATTTAAGAGCAATTAAAAACGCCAGGATCAATGATCCTGGCGTTTAGTTTTATTATTGAAATATGCACAATTTTATTTATGTGTTCAGCGACGTTACTATGTCAACTGTTATCATCTTTTTATTGCCGACTAGCTTGATGCGTATTTTACATGTAATAAAAGACGGCAATTAATATGTTTCCAAATAACATCGCTAACCCAGCATTCGTTGCTGAAAGTAATAAAGATCCTTTAGTAACTGTATTAAGTCGAATGTATAGAAAACCTAAATTTCACACACATTATTATTGAGTGTATCGCACGCACTTAGGTTGTGGCGTTAGTTGACCGTCACGACCTCCCCCATTTGTTACTTAGGGTCATTCCATCCCAGTGACCCTTTTAACGTTATTTTACTTATATTACATATCGAGGTGCTTAAATTGACTACATTCGGAAAATGCTTATATATCACTTTCTTTGTAACACTGTTTTTATTTACAACGGTTTGGGACTATTTCAAAAATAATAATTTGGCTTTGCTTGAAAATTTTTTCTTTTCGTTTTGGGTAGCAAGTTTTTTATTTATTGCATTGCTACTTAGAAGTAAAAAAGAAGAAATGGAAAAAAGCACAGAAGCAGAATAGATATTTCTATTATGCTTTTCTCATTTCTAATGGCCATGAACTATACAAACTTAGTTATTAAATCATATAAATAATAATTTACAACTAAATATAAATTAAGTTTATTGTTGGTCACTTTCTTATTAGGGGGTGGCCATTTTTTCTTAAGGAGATAGCTCATATTTTCTAACAAATTTATAGTTGTAATGTTTTTAAATACTAGTACATACACTTGTTTTGGGATAGCAACCTGTTGCATGCATCGCCCCAAGTTGTTTATGAACTGTGCTATCCCGCCAATACATCATTTTTACCTTCATAGCTAATGTATAAATAAGCTAAAATCCATACAAAATAATAATGTCAATATTGTTATTTTCGCAATACCTAAAGCTATAACGACCGCGTTATGGCTTTTTGGTGATTTACCACAACCCGAGGATGTGGCACTCATTCTTCTTACTGCTTTTCTTTATTATCAATTTGTTCTTTCTTTTGTTCTTTTTCTTCAGCTACTTCTAATTCTTATGGACTAAATTCCATGCCGAATTCTTCTTGCTCTAATTCTTTCTTTTGCTTTTCTTTTGCTAATGTACTCACCTCCAGTAACTATTAAATTGTCCGTTTTTGGGTGAGTTATACTTTTTATCGTAGTCAAAAGTTCAAAATGATGTTACCTCAATATTTTATAAACGTGACCTATTGAGATGTATTAACCTACAAATACTACGAGGTACTTACTTGGAGCTAAGCTATTACGTCCTAATAAAACTAAAGCTTGGTTAGTTCCACTACCATTACCTTGGGTTTTTGTACCCTTTTGAAAAGAGTTTTTGAGTAAACTAGGAATTTAAACACAAAAAGACCAGGTACCCACTTTTTATGAGCACCTAATCTAATCCTCAACATTTTATTCTATAACTTATTGCAGAATGTACATGCGATTGTATTTTGTTTGAATCTATGGTTAATGAATGGCTAGACCTCTCCCTTCACTCTTGTACATTACTATTTTCTATCTTATTTTCATGAATACCCCATAAATAAAAAATGAAGGCGATAAAAATTGAAAAACTGATAAACATGAAGAATGTATTGACATTAAAATATTGGTTGTTTACATGAATCGATAATACAGTTGTGATGTCTTGTATATATTGACTATCTACTTTCCCATACTTTTCAAGATATGCATCTTTAATAATATCTCGATAATTTGCTAGAGAGATTCTTTGATAAATAAAAGCGATCATCAAGTGAACGAAAGTCAAAATTATTCCAACAATTGAAAAGCGTTGACTTATTGAATGCACTCGTAAAATTCTTCCCCATAATAAAACCATTAAGATAAATAGTGGGAGCAATGGGGCTACTACTAGCAAAAATGGATTCCCGTTGCCTGAAACAGTGATTGGGCTCACAGTATTTATGTTAATCACATAGAACAGTATTAGTACTACTAAACTTGTTATAAAAAGTGTTAGCTTAGCAGCTTTCAAATTAACATCCCCTCTCAAATAGTATTTTACAAAATCTCGTTAATTTTATTTTTCTATTCTCTGGTTCTAAAACAAAAAACGGGCACCACTAAATGCTGTGCTCTCCAAAAAGCCATTTCTATTCCATGTAAAGTCTGCTAATGGTCTGTTAGTGCAAATCCACTTTTTCAAAAATTCCGGGAAAATAGCATTCAAAAAGTAAATTATTAAAATGATTATTACAAGAATAATAAACTCTTTTTTATCGAAATCTTTATGATCCCGGATTTGATTTTTACTTCTTCTGTAATTTCCCTGCACCTTTTTATGTATATGTTTTTTATTTTCTGACATAAACCCTCCCCCTTTTTGCCCTTTCACCTATAAATAATTCCGCTTCTAGCATTTTATCAATCTTCTTTAAGATCATATCAAGTTTATCCATAAACCATGAATCATTAGATCCACGCGGTTTGCATGTTATCTTTTAAAATGTGTTAAAAAACCGCTTCACGTTGCATCATTTGAATACATTAACAACACCGATATTACAGCAAGATAAAGAAAACGTTGAAAAATAATAAATGAAAAAAGTTTTCACTTACACCTTTCCCTAATTCTTTGCAATACAAATTTTAACACGAAAACGACAAAAACGCTGAATTTTCAGATAAATTATCCTTTTGTTTAACTATCTAACTTCTGTAGTAGCGCTCCTTACCCTGGAATACCTCTAAGTGCTCTACAATTGTATTGATAGCCAAGAAAAAAACAAGAAGCCTTTTATTCGAAGGCTTCTTGTGATTATCAAAAATATTCTCAAATACTGAACACAGCGTTTATTAAACTGTAAAACAAGCAATAACTACATCGATATTAGCGCCTGCGCAAAATTGTAGGACTACTCTTGATTAGGTTCTAAATAGTATGGATTTACATGGATAAGGACTTCCCCTACATCAGGGTATTTTTTTATTAACGCATTTTTTATCTCACGAGCTATATCATGGCCTTGTTTAATTGTTAAATCATGATTTAGTGATAGACGAATGTCGAGAAGCTTATAGTGACCGTGTTCTCTTGCACGAAGTTTGTCTATTCGTTGCACTTGATTAAATTCATGAATAGTAGCTTCATACTCGTCTAAAAGTTCCTGATCCACACTTTTTTCCATTAAAACATCAACAGAAGGTTTAACTAATTCCATTGCGATTCTAAAAATAAAATAAGCTACTAAAGCACTTGCAATAGCGTCAGCGTATAACAAAAATGTCCACCCAATTGCATTTCCTATAATTGCTAAGAGGACGCCAATAGATGCGGCAAGAGAAGCAACAATATCCCCTTTATGATCTAACGCAATCGCTATAATAGCCTTACTATTCCACTTTTTCCCCTGTTTTATGGAGTATCTATATAATATTTCTTTCGCTATGTAAGAAATTATTGCCGCAATCAATGCACTGTATTGAGGTACGCTCGGTTTTTCAAAAAATGCTAAAATTGCTTCTGCTAAAATATATAGGGAAACTATTATTAATATAATGCCAACGATCGCTTCACTAATAACCTCCGCCTTACCATGCCCAAAGGGATGATCCTTATCAGGTGGTTTATTAGAAATACCGACTACTGCTAGAACAGCAATCGAAGCTACTACATCTGCTCCAGAGTGAATCCCATCTGCAAAAACAGCCTCACTACCACCAAAAAGACCAAAGAAGATCTTACCTATCATAAGAATTAGGTTGGATATAAGTGCAATCCATGCAACTTTTTTGCTAATTTGTTCTCTCTCACTAACCATTTATATCTCCTCCGAGTAAGAGTTTTTTACATAAAAAATACGGGAAGAATTTTCCTCAAATACCCTTTACTCATCTTCCTTCAATTAATACTCAACTATGATAACAGACGAATATCGAGTGGGTCTACAGCAACCTTTTTTACCATTACTAAATAAAATTCGGGCGTAAAAATAAGTTGCCTTAGACCAAATTAATCAAATTTAAGGGTTGCCCAAAAATAGACGTTTCACCGGGTCCCTTTGCATTCGAAAAAAACAACCATTCCAATTTTGTGTTCAATATGCCAATTTATTACATATATACGTTTAACATATTAATTAAAAAGCTATGTATCTAATGAATACTGTAAAATTAGGAAAAGGTGGATTGATTAGAAATTCAATATACAAACCATTAATTTTAGCGTTGGTAGTAGGGCTATACGTTTATATAGCGAATAAAAGTGATAATAGTGTAATTCTAAATTTTGTCATACTTTATTTTGTACTTACAATGGTTTCTTTGGTATTTCGAAAAATCGAACAGAAAAGAAAAGCGGTTCGAAAGTTATAGTTACTCTGAAAAGATTCACTGTAAATTGCTTCTTAGACTGTAGGCAAAGTCGGAATTTCGTGCTTGTCTACAGTCGCCCTTATAAATGCTTTTTACTATTAAAATAAAAAGTTGTTTTCCCTAAGATTATTGCTGTAAAACAAAAAGGCAGATTTAATCTACAAAACGTGTAGAATAAATCTGCTTTTTTGTTTTGATATTTCGTGAATTAAAAGACGTCCTTTTATTGACTATTTTTCTATTAGTTTTTCTTGCCATAAACGTTTCATATTTACTTCATTGTTTGTGTAACATAATACAAACACATCAGGATTACTAAGATTCTTCCAGCAATCAAAATCAAAGCTGTTATCATAATTCATTAGCAGCAGAGACATTAAATTTCCATGAGTAACGATTATTGTGTTTTTAGATTCACTTTTAAAAACTTCATCTACAACTCTTACTATTCGGTTCATAGCCTCTTTACTTGACTCTCCACCTTGAAATTTTAACTCCAAATCATTGAATGTTGCTTTTAGTTTTTCAAGCCAGTCAGGTAAATCCGTAGTACTTAGTGTACGTTCTGATAAACGTTCATCAATCTCTATTTTTATGTTTGTTTCCTCACTAATTGGTTCTACTGACTGAATTGCACGTAAAAAAGGACTCGATATAATTCGGTCAATTTTAGTATTTGAGAAAAATCCTGATAAATATTTTGCTTGTATCAATCCTTTTTCCGTAAGTTGTGACTCCGGAAGTTGCCCCTGTGCTTCACAATGTCTTACAATATATAACCTTTTTCTCAAACAAATCCCCCCATTTATGTATAACTACTTTACTTCTATTAAAAATTTAAAGCATTGATGACAACTGAATTTGAATCAACGCCTCCGCATGTTTAATACTTTCCTTTAAATATATTGGCGAATTGGGGTGGCTTAATATTTCTTCAGTAGTTAACCATAATACCGCTTCGACCTCATCGGTGCTTTTAGAAAATGCTTCCCCAGATTCATATTCACAAAGAAAAAAATATCCACTACATTTTCACCTTTAACTGTTAGAAATGATGTACTATGTAAATAATTTATCCTGTCTTTTACGTTCACACCGACTTCTTCTAATATTTCTCGCTTCACTGTTCTCTCTAATATGTCTGATGAATTCCCTTCTCTATCTACCTTACCTCCAACAAGTGAAAGCAGACCACTAGCATGTTCCTCTTTTTTGCTTCTTTCAATAATAAGCCACTTATCATTTTTCCTTATAGCACCTTCAACATTTACGATAAACATTTTAAAGTCCCCCTCCAAATAATAATACTTCCACAAGGCTATTGATGTTTCCTTCTTGTTCCGTTAAACTGCTTCGTAAGTTGAATAGCAACAAACTTTTCGAAAACAGTCAAATAAAAAAGAATCTATTTGAATAAAAGATTGATTCTAAATAGATTCCTTTTCAGTTATTTTCTTTTTATGTTTAATCATTTTTTCATTTGTTGTGGATCCATATCGCGCCCTTTAAATGGAATAACTATTCTACTTCTAAAGCGAAGGCATAGAAGGCGTCGCCGTGAGATACATTCGCTTCCTTTTCGTCCATCCACCATACGCCATAAGAGTAATAATAAACGCCACGTTGTGTAGGTGCAGTAAAACGATTGTCTTTAACAGCGACCTCATTTTCCTTGTTACCACTCATTTGTGCAACATGAAATTCATTAGGTTTTGGTTCATAGTCCATTACAAGCGTTATTTTTTCACCTGATTTAACTTTTATAGGCTTTTTGCCTTCTAAAAGTTCAACTGGTCCAACTTTATCAACGCATCCATTTTTCCAACAATAAGTACCGAGTGTAGTTTCAAATTTTTTATTTTCAATGTCTATAAAGACTTTAGGAGGCTTTTCTCCCGATAATTCATTTGTTATAGAGTCTTTAGGAGGCTTTTCTCTCGGCAATTCATTAGTATTTGAACATCCTGTTATGCAAAGTCCTAAAAGAGCTACTACATATAAAAAATATTTCTTCATGCAAATCCCTCCTTTCTATTCGACGAACTCGCTTAAACTAAGTTACAAAATAGTTTTCATATTATACCAAAACACTTCTTAATATTTCGTGTAAGCTTAAAGGTTCAATTTTTTCCCTAACTTCAACGCTACTATGTATGGTGGTGCAACACTTGGTGGAGTCTTTGGGTGGTGTTCCTTTTATTCGTAGAGATGTTTATGAAAATAAAAACGGCTGAAGTTCTTGTGTAACAAGAGTCTCAGCCGTTTGTTTTTCCAGGATGGATGTTTGTGTTTTGATCTTTATTTTAATAACTAGTTTGACCATTTACCCGCTTCAAGCCCTTATTTAGATTGGAGTTACATTCTAATCAAGAAAACTAATTCTCACAGCCTATGAAAAGTTCACTCATGAGAAATACTTAATTAATTGTACCTGTTGGGTATAATGTGGTTCCTCCAATTGAAACTTTTATTTCTTTTGATAATGGAACGTTGTATTCATCAATAATTGTTCTCCACCAATCCCATGCAAGACCTGTACATTCTCTTGCATAAATTCTTATATTTTTTGAATTAGCCGGAAGAGGTATTACTGTAGAGAAATGAGCCGTTTTGTCTTTCCAGTTTCCACCCCAAGTTTTATGGGATAGCACTTCTTTTCCGTTTTCATCATATGAAAATTCATCCCAGGCTACTTCAAATTGAGCAACATATGCACCATAATGATCAAGGGTTATGCTGCCTTTAGAGTATTCCGTAGATGTCGTCTCGATATAATCTGTATTGTTATGAACAGCTGCAATTGAATTGTCCTTTAAGAATACACTTGTATATGAAATTGGGTATGCTGGATTTTTAAGACTAAATTCTGCATTATCTTTTATTATTTTTCTAATATCATTAAAATCTTTTGAGACAACCTGGTTATGCTGTTGTGAATCTCCGCCTAATACTACAGCAGTAAACGAACTTTCTTCAAAAATATCTTTATACTGTCCACTAGTTTCTACATTCGTATTGACATTATTCAGTAAAGCTTTAAATGCAGCTTGTACATCCTTGCTCTTAGAGTTTGTTTCTAATTTTACATAAATTGTTCTGCCGTAAGCTACATTTGACACCATAACGGGAGGAGCCTCATTACTTACCCCTTTACGCGTTAACTCTTCAAAAGAAACACTATTATCAAAAAGGTCTGATGGATTGTTAGGTAGTTCTGCACTTACGGTATAAAATATTTGTTTATATGCCGCAACCATCACTTTTTTCTCTCCATTTGCAATCGCATTAAAATCAATTCCTAGTGAATTATCAAGAACTTTGGCGTTCACATTTAGCGTACTTGCTATTTGAGATTTGCTATATACCATAGCTTCTGAATATTGTAGTCTTGCTGGTAAAGTATGAGTTGTTGAATATTTTTCACTCCAAGTAGATACTAGCTCATCTACTGCACCAGATACATTACCATATGTAGGATTTTCCACGGTCGTTGTATTTTCTCTTTTCATACCAGGTAAATCTATGCTTATATTTAGCGGTTTTCTTTTAGCCACCAATAAACTAGGTTGATTGTCTACAAAAGCTTGATTTGCAAGTTGTAAAGCTCCTGGATAGGTACGATTCGCCATAGAATCGATAATTGAAATATCCACTGGTGAGGTTGTAAGTGATTTTTTGTTACGTTCAACTACTATAAATTTATCATTTGAATTTATACCTTCTCTTGGAACGAAACGATCAATCTTGTCTCCTTTCACTGCTAAAACTTCATTGCTATTGTAGTTCAAGTTTGCTATACCAGTATCAATGTCATTAGATTTGCTTTTTTCACTAGTTAAATGGGTATCAAGTGTTTCAGCAAAGGAAATAATCGGATAATTTATAATGCATAAAATAACAGATAAGCTTACTAGAAATTTTATTACTTTAAAATGATTTCGATTTCCCAAAAAATCCACTCCTTTTTAGGGATATTATACCACGAAAGTATTTATTGAAATACAGTAGTATGGTATTGTGTTTGGCTTCTCGCGAATAGCGAATATGGCATATTTGTATTGTTAATACTATAGTCATAATCGTGCTGTGTATCATCTAATTAAAGAGTATGGCAGCTAATCCTTCTTTTTAGAGACACTGATTAAATAATAAAAAAAAGAGCATGCACTGATTAAAGCATGCTCATTAATGTATGAAGCGTTTTATTTATACGTATAATTTTCAAAAGAAAAAGCCCTCTACAACTCACCATTTTGTAAAGGGCTTCAAACCGAAAGACATTTCGTTTCATTTAATATTTAGTACTATTCCACTTTAACTTGCCCCATCATACCATTCTCTTCATGCTCAAGAATATGACAGTGGAACATGTAAATGCCTTTGTTATTAAATTTCACAGCTAACCGTACTGTTTCTCCAGCATCTATTGCGACAGTATCTTTCCAACCATATTCGTTTGTCGGTGGTTCTTTCCCATCGATGGAGAGAATTTTAAATTGAGTACCATGTATATGGAATGGATGTGTCATGCCACCCATCATATCTGGTTTGTTATAAATTTCCCATATCTCAGTCTCTCCTTGTTTTTGCGTAAAGTCGATTCGATTCATATCAAATTGTTTATTATTAATAGTGACCATCTTCCCCATTCCGAAAAGTTCCAGCTTTTTAGAAACAGGCAATTTTCTTTCTTCATCGGTTACTACATAATTATTTAAGTTTTTTGGAGAATTACTAGATGTTGCTGATTTTTTATCGACGATATTAAATGACAGTAATTTAGTATCTTCTTCATTCATTAAAGCTATATCCGTTGACTCATTGTATATTGAAAAATCAACAATAATTTCTGCACGTTCGCCTGGCGTTAATGATAGTTCCGTCATCGAAATGGGTTTATTAACAAAACCACCATCAGTAGCTATTTGTTGAAATGAATCTCCTGTACTTAATTTAAATGTATAGTTACGGGCATTTGACCCGTTTAATAAACGTAAACGGACCTTTTCTTTGCCAACTGTTAGTTTAGGGTTAACTGTGCCATTTATTAATAATGTATCACCTATAGTACCATCCTCATTCATTGCAGCTTTAAAATTTAATTGTTTATTATCGTCAAATTTTCTATCTTGGAATACTAAAGGGAAATCATTCACACCATATTCACTCGGTAAGCCTAGTTTTTTAGAATGTTCATCTTCCACGTATATTAATCCTGCTAAACCTTTATATACTTGTTCCGCAGTCGCACCTACGGGATGGGGATGGAACCATAGGGTCGATGCACCTTGGTTTACAGTAAACTCCACATTCTTCGTATCTCCAGGCTGTAAAAGATGATGTGGTCCTCCATCTCCCTCTCCTGGTATATCTACACCATGCCAATGAAATGTCGTTGGTTCTGATAGTTGATTGTTTGTTTTAAATGTTACTTTTTGGCCTTCATTCACTTTAATGACAGGACCTAAATACGAGCCATTATAGCCATATGTTTCGGTGTTAATGCCTTTGAAAATTTCACTTGTTCCTTGTTGTGCAGTAATAGTAAAAATGCCATCTTTAGCTTCTAGTAAAGGTGGAAGAGCCAGTTCATTTTCTCCAGTCGAATGATTTAATGCTAATGGATTCGTATGGCTTTCATGTCCATTCATTGCTTCCATATCTTTTCCCGACATATTGGAATGATCCATCCCCTCCATATTCGACATTTCTTCTTTTGCCATCTTAGAATGGTCCATCGTTTCATCAGATTTTGAACTACTAGCACTACATCCTCCAATGATCACACTACTCACTAGTAGAGAAGTAATCAAAAATTTAGGCTTCATGATGCTTCCTCCTTGCATTTCAATACAAACTAACTGTAGCAAATAAATATGAAGAAATTATGGAGTTATAAGATCATACTTAAAAAACATCATGATACCCCTTTGGACAATAAAAAAAGATATCCATGTCAAAATTGACTAATGGACATCTAAATAACATTATTTTATAGATACTTTGCGCTTCTTTACCCCCATTTATATCCGATTCCCCAAACGGTATTAATAAAATTATCACTTGGAAAACCAGCATTCACTAATTTTTCTCTTAAATTTCGAATATGAGAGTCTATTGTTCGTGTATCGATATCAGTATCATATTCCCATGCAGAACGTAATAATTCTTCTCTAGTATACGTTTTAGATGGTCGGGAAATTAAAGTTTTTATTATATTAAATTCTTTTAATGTCAGCTGAACAGTTAAATCTTGATAGTGTAAGGAGTATGTTTCTTTATCCAACGTAAAATCATTGTAACTTATAATTTTATTCTCGTCAGGATAAGTTCGACGTAGTATCGCATTTACTCTTGCAACCAACTCTCGTTCGTCAAAAGGCTTCGAAATATAATCATCCGCTCCTGTATTTAGACCCTTGGCTAAATCTACTTTATCGGATCGTGCCGTTAGCATAATAATTGGAACATTTGAGAATTCGCGGATGGCTTCACAAACTTCCCAACCATTCATTTCGGGCATCATAACATCTAAGATGATAAGAGCTATGTCTTCTTTCTTTACGAGCTCAATTGCGTTAATGCCACTTGTTTCCTTTATGCAATTAAAACCATATGGCAATAGAAATAATTCTACTAAATCCAACATTCTTAGTTCATCATCAACTAATAAAATTGTTTTCATTTATATTCCTATCCCCTTCTATATTGTGATTGTAAATGTACTGCCTTCTCCAAAATTGCTTTCCACTTTAATTGTACCGCCATGGGCCTCGACTAGTTCTTTAACTACAGCAAGTCCTATTCCTGAACCCCCAAAAGTTCGCGAACGTGATTTTTCCACTCTGTATAATTTTTCGAAAATCAATTCCAGTTCGTCTGAAGGAATACCGATCCCTTCATCAATTACGTTTATTACTGTTCTTTCTTCTTGTTTTATTGCTTCTATTATTACTCTCGTGTTTTTATCTGAATACTTCATAGCATTATCTAATAAATTTAGCATGATTTGCTCCAGTCGTATAGAATCTGCGTATATTTTAAAATCCTCATCACAAACAAGAATTAACTTTATGTTATTCATGTCAAAAGAAGGAGCAACTCGTTTACAAATAGTATCTAAAAATGGATGTGCAGAAAAATATTCCTTTGACACGCTAAAAGAGTTTTGATCCATTTTTGCTAATTCTAATAAGTTTTTTACAAGTTCTTTCATTCGATTTGACTCTTCTGTAATAATTTCAAGATAGTGATTTCGATCATTTTCGTTCAAATTTTCTCTCATGGCTACTTTTGAATACCCAATTAAATATGTTAAGGGTGTGCTTAATTCGTGCGCTATTGATGCCAGAAATTCATTTCTTTCTTTTTGTAACCTTTCTAAATCATCGGCTAACTTCTGAATCGATCTTGCTAACTCACCGAGTTCGTCTTTTCCTACATCAGCTAGGCTTACATTAAAGTCGCCATGACTTAATTTTTCAGTAGCCGCTTTCATACGGATTAAAGGTCTCGTTAAGACTTTCGATAATAATGCATATATTGCAAGAAGTACGACAATGCTAGTAATACCAGATATGAAAAAGTGCTTATTCAAATTATGAACCATTTCTTTGATAGCACTTGTACTTTGAAACATGACCACATAACCAGATTGATCTATATTTATTTTATAAGGGTGCGCGCTGACTATATATGGAGAGTTTCGCCAATCTGCTACTAGTATTTGATCCTTTTTTTTACTTAGATTTTTTACTAAAGGCATGTATTCTTCTACTATTGTGTGATTTAAAGTGGAACGACCTATAATACGCCCATTTATATCTGTGATCATGACTTCTCGATCTTTATTCTTTTCCATTAACACGATATGCTTAATAGTCATATCTGAATAATTCTCCAGTAATACATCTCTATGATTTTCTCCATTTGCTAATAAACTGGCTAGTTCCTCTTCAACTTTCGACTTAATAATATTTCGATGTAGGTAAAACATAAGAAATAATTCCATGATTAGCACGACAACAAAAAAACTAGCTGCTAATTTAGTAGAGATTTTATTCACCTTATTGCATGCTCCTCCTTACCTCAACGTTTTATATCGTCTAAAATCCTGTAAATCCTCCTAAAATCGGTGTTAAAAACGCGATCACTTTTGTCATCATATCCAAATATAACATGATTCCCATAATAACCATGAACACACCCCCTACTTTCATAAAGAGAGCACTTCGTTTTTGAAACATTTTCATTTTCCCAATAAATAGAGACATAACTAAAAATGGAATAGAGAAGCCAAGTACATAAAATAGCATATATAAAATTCCTCTACTAGGATCGGATATGCCTAATGCAATAACTCCAGCTAGAATTGGACCAGTACACGGAGTCCATCCAGCAGCAAAGCCCACACCGATAAGAATAGAACCAAAATATCCTTTAGGTCTTTTCGTAAACTGTATTCTCTTATCTGAAAGTAAAAAATCGAACTTAAAAACACCTAAAATGATCAAACCAAATATCACGATAATAATAGCACCAATTTGTCTCAGCAAATCTTTATGCATAATAAAAAGAGAGCCGATAAAAGATGTAGACAGACCTAAAGCCAAAAATATAATAGAAAAACCAAATAGAAATAAAAGTGTATGTATCAATGCTTTACGATGAAATACTCCTTTGTCATCCTTTAGTTCATTAAAGGACATCCCCGTAACATACGAGAGAAATGCTGGGTAAAGTGGTAATGAACAAGGGGAAACAAACGATAATAACCCTGCTGCAAAGGAAAGAAACAAATTCAATTCTCCTACCAAAGCCATTCACCAATCCTTCCTTATCTAATTAAACACATCAATTATTTAGTATAAATAAAAAATATGAAAAATTTATGGAGAATGTCCAATTGTGTTTATGAAAATACAATTGGGATGAAAGATGCTATTTCGCCCTTTGTGAACTAGCTCGTAAAGAAAGTCTTCGTTTATAAGTATAAAAATCTAGCTAATAAACGAGGCGTTAAACTGGAATGGACAAACAGTGCCATAAAGCACTAAATAGGATTAGATGTGGGAAAACAATGCATCACGTAAAGTTTTTATATTGGATGAAACCACTAAATAAACCCTTTAAACCCTCTATAACCATTTATTTAAAATTTTTTTAGTAAAATTACCCATGATTATTGCAGAAGTTTTACACAGTTAAAATTAAGGTTTCAATTTTGCTGATTAACGGTAATCGGTAATATGATTGAAAAATAACTCATGGCTGTTTCATGCTATTCTTACTTTATTAAAAACTGAAAGCTTTTTGAAAGGAGTAAGTTTACATGAAGAAAAAATGGTTACTTCCCATTTTTGCATCGTTTATGTTTTTCACAGGCATGGGTGTTCATGATGCGAAAGCGGCAACAATAGCAGATATAACAAATACAGCAAAAGAATATATAGGTGTTCCTTATCAATATGGAGGGACAGACATTAAGACAGGTATAGATTGTTCAGCATATACACAAATTGTTTTTTCTAAGTTGGGGATTTCACTACAACGTACATCTACTGCTCAATATCAGCAAGGTACTTCGATTGCGAAAGCTCAGTTAAAAACTGGTGATCTTGTATTTTTTAATACTTCGGGAAGCGGTGTTTCCCATGTTGGCATTTACATAGGTGACAGCAATTTTATTTCAGCTACTACAAGTTCTGGGGTAAAAATCGATAAACTCAATGATCCATATTACTGGGGATCTCGTTACGTAGGGGCAAAACGCATAGCAAATTTCACTGAAGGGGAAGTAAAAGATGCTGAAATCGACTTTAGCGTTTATGCATCGCGTGGAGAGGTAGCTCTTAAACTGGCTAAGCAATTAAATTTAGATACTAGTAACACCAATTCAAGTTTTCCAGATGTAACACCATCGTCTAAATATGCGGGTGCTGCAGAAGCACTTAAAAAAATCGGCGTTTTTACTGGTGATGAAAATGGGAAATTTAATCCAGGTTCTCCTATGACACGTGGTCAATTATCAAAAGTTTTAGTGGAAGCATTCCATTTAAAACAACAAGGAACAGTAGAACAATTTGTTGATGTTCCAAGTACGCATTGGGCTTACAATTATGTATCCATTCTAGCTTCCAATAAAATTACGGTTGGTAAAGGTGACAATACTTTCGGGGTGAACGACAATGTCACACTAGTACAATTAGATGCCTTTATCCAACGAGTAGCTCAATAATTTCAAGAAAAGGTGTTTCATCTATGGATGAGATGCCTTTTTTCGTTCTTTTGCTTCTAGGCAATATTATTTCACACCCCTCCCTTCTTCCAATCACTATACGTATAAAAAAAGCCAGTACTAATTTGTACTGACTTAAAAACTATTCCATTTGGTATCAAAAATAATTCTATTGCTAAATGTGATATGTAGTTTAAATCCCCGCTTCATGATAATGAAAATATCAAATACTTTGCAAAACACCGTAGTTCTAATCCAATCGACTTTAGGCGCAACCTTCTGGTATTAAACGAATAACTGCCTCCCACAACTTTTTCGAGCTTCCCCCTTTTATAAAATCTCTGGATATTTAATTCTTGTCCAATGGAAGGTTTCAATATGGATAAAGTAACAGAAGTTCTTGAACATGAATTATTAGATAGTGGAAAATTTGGTGTATCAGTTATGGCAGCGTTCGGATACCGATCTAAAGAACCAGCCCATGAAAAATCAAGACAAAGTCGAGAAAAAGTTGTTCAATGGATTAACTAATTATCCATTTGTGTTTTGTAATAATTGTTAAATAAAATATGGATTATACAACATGAAAGAGCCTTGCTACAATAAAAAGTAGTAAGGCTCTTATATTTTTATACTATTTTATACTTCTGTGCCGCATCTAATCTCGCTATAAGGTTTTTAATACTTAAAATGATTCCTAATCTAGTTCCAAAGGCAAAAAGGCATATTCTCCGCTTCTAATAACATCACATTTACGAACTGGAATAGGTTGTTTGAAAATTGGCCCATCTAATACTGTAGTATGGAATTCTCCACCTTCTCCGCAAGGGTCAATATCGCGCGCTTCAAGCTCTTTTACGTATTCATGGGTTAACGTTCGACCTAAATCGTCCTCTCGCATACCTAATGATAAATTAACAGTGACAATGATGGTAACAAATCCTAGGTTTATGAATTCATCGACAGCTTCACGATGATTCATTTCCCATAAAGGCATGCCTAGTTTTAAACCAGCATTTTTCGTAACCCGGTCATGCCAGCAGCCATGTTCAGGCATATCTAAGTCACCTGTTACTAAAACTTCTGCACCTTGATTTTTAGCTTTTTCTAACAGGCTCATAAATATTTTTTCATAATCGGTCCAGCTTGCTGCTGCAGTATAAACAGGTAAACCTATAGAATTAGCTTGAGCGCGTATGAGTTCCGGAGGCATTCCATGAGATCTGGAACGTTTCCCTTCTTCCTCCATCATGACGATTAGTCCAACCGCCTCTCCAACTTGCATTGCTTTATATAAAGCTAAGACACTATCCTTTCCTCCGCTAAATGAAGCTATAAATGGATGCCCTTGAGCATTATTTTTCCAGTTCACTAATTCTGCCATTCTTATCTTTCCCCTTTTATTCTAATAACTTTTTATAAGCTCTTTCTCAGGATAACATAAAAACTCATTTGCATTTATTTTTGCAAATGAGTTTTTGAGGTAGCTTTCTTTTAAAATATGGCTTGTTGTAATTAATTATTTTCCACAAGGCATTGGTAAATCGCCATCATCTCTCGTTTATTTAACTCACGAATTCGATTGAAAATGGGAATATCGGCAACAGCCTCTGTTCGTAAGCTTTCAGCCACAACATTGCTTACTTTGCCAGTTAGCCATGTTTGCACGTCTACGCCATCGACAATTTCCTTACGCCCTTCATCATTGATACCACTTTCGTAGCAACGAACACATGGTACTGATAATTTATAAACGCCATCATGGAGATTATCTTCGGAAATGACTTTCTTTCCACTACAGAATGGACATTTATGACTTGCTTTAATTTTATTAATTTGTGTAACAATTTTTTTGTAGCCAAATGCTTCATAAACGTACGTTAATTTTTTGTATTTTCCATTCGTGAAATACTGATCAATAATCGCTTCTCTCGTTTCGTCAATATGTGCGAAATCACAGATTGTAACTAGGTTTTTGCTGCTTATGGCTTCGATATTATCTTGTATTTTATCCCAGAATGGTAAAACATTTTGTAGGACTATTTCATATCCAGCAAAACTTGCGAGTTCTAATTCAAGCATTTTTAACGACACTTGTGTCTCTCTAGGAAGTAAGGAGACATCCTCCGTAAGTGTCATATCGCCACCAACAATTGTTTTTAGTTTTTCAAGCTCTGGTAAGTTTCCGATCGTTTTTATGACCTCATCGATCGGTTGATGAATTAGCTCACGAATATCAGTGTCCCCAAATGTTAGTGTTTTCTTATGGTTTAGCACGGCTCCTTGACAGATTGGACAGGCAATCATCTCTTTTGATGCTTTCATTTGTTCTTTAATAATTGATTTCGAGATCACCATATAACGTCCAACAATAAAATTAAAACCTTCCCATTTTTTTGAAGACTTCGTTACTTTATCATAAAATGATTTTTCCCAATAACCATATAGGAATGTATGTCTTTCTTCTGCTGTCATGTCATTGTAACTTTTACTAATATCTTGACCCAGTTCATTCTTAATCTCATCAAACAGGAACTGTAATTTCGGATATTGATAATAGTTTAATACGTCCATCACGTCTGAATGTAATAGGCCATCCCAAAATGGCAATGTTTTGTCTTCTATGACCAAATCAAAATCAAATTTTTCAATTTGCAGTCGGCCAGAACAGCTTGGGCAATGATTTTCCTGACTAAAGAAGTCGAAGCTTCTTGTATCTTTATTCGTCGGATGGGCCGCCACAATATGGTTGATGAGGCCACCGATTTCATATAAAAAACTATATTGACTATATAAGTGTCTTTCTAAATCAATGGCGACGACAGGTGCAATAGTTGCGGATTCGTATTCACCATAAATTAATCGGGCCATCGATGACAAGCTTTTTAAAATACCGCCTTTGTAGATGTTTTCGGCATTTTTAAAATAGATAATATGATTCTCTTCTAAGTAATGAATGCCATTTTTTGAATCTAGTGTTGAAGGTATATGCAATGGAGCAACATTATTTGTATTGTGATGTTGACTAAAATAATCATCATGACTGACAACATCCAGATGTCGAACAGGTTCCTCCTGTCTTTTACCAAAATCTACGATGAAATCAGAGCTTTCCATCATATAAGCATTATGTTCAATCATCAATATAGAGACGGATTCATCTTGCAAAATGTCCCTAACACTATCAATAAATTGGTTTAAAATATTTTGTGATAGACCTTTAGAAGGTTCGTCAAAAATAAACAGAGTATGGGGGTTTCTTGCGTTCGAAAACAGCTCAGACACTAAATGAACACATTGGAATTCACCTGTTGATAAGGATTGTGTTTTTCTTTCCAACGTCAAATAACCGAGTCCTAGCTTGATCAGTAAGCTTAAACGTTTATGTGCGATGTCTTCATTTGGAAGCTCCTCGATAATGTCCTCAATAGAACGTTGGAAAATATCATCAATTTCGTCACTGTATTTCGTCATTTTCTTTTTAATATCAAGAAACGTTGCAACCGTTGATCGGCTAGTAATTGATTGGTTTCGGTCTTGTCCTACCATAACCAGTTTATCTTTTGGATATCGTTTTTGGAAATCCTTAGAGATACACTCATTGACAAGGGTCGATTTCCCGCAGCCAGACTCACCTGTAACGGTTACGAGTCTATTTTTAGGAATCTGAATGTCAGCCATTTCAATGTTACGACAGTAAAGTTCCTGGAATTGATAATAGTCTGTAGGTATTGCCTGATTTCGTTCCCCATATACTGGTTCTGGACGTGGTGATACTTCGACAATTTTACCGCCGTATTTCCCACTGCCAGGTCCAAAAAACAGCTGCTCATCCGCTGTATCTAGCACCGTATCAGAATGATCAATAAGCCAAATTTGGTTTTTATAGCCCAATTGTTTAATCTGCTCTAAAATTTTCAACAGCGTTTGATGATCAAGTCCAACAGAAATTTCATCAATAATAATGACCGTATTTTCACTAGCTGCCATAAATTCTGCTAAGTACAATCGTGTTAATTCCCCACCAGACAAAGTCCCCATGATTCGGTTTAACGTTAAGTAACCCATATTCATTTGGATAATATTCGTAAGAACCAGTTGTCTTTCTTCGCTAATCGCTAATTCCTCAGAAAGGGAATAAATCGCTTCTATACTTAAATTGTTAATATCGGAAATACTATATGGTTGATTCCATAATTCAAACTTATATTGCTCAACTTCCGGATTATAGCGCTTTCCCTCACACTTTTTACATTCGACATTTTTGGTCGTACCACGCCCTTTACATGCAGGACACCAACCTAATGCATTATTAAAGGAAAAAACTTCTGGCGAAAGATCAAACTTATCTGCCAGCTTTTCACGAATCTCTTTAAAAACACCTGTATGAGTACCGACCGTTGAACGTGGATTGGCAGAAATGGATGATTTCCCGAGAAAAAGGACTAAAGGCATTTCTTGCATCTTAATAGCACTAAAATTCGTTTCCATAATAGTAGGAAATAAATACTGATATTCAGCCTTTGGTAATAAAGAAACGAGACGCTTTTTGGATTCTTCACCAATTGCTTGGCAAAATGTAGTTTTTCCAGATCCGGACAATCCAGCAATTCCTAAAGATTGATCTTCCGGCAAGTCAACATCTAATCGGTTAATATTGTTAGCAATTAATTGATTTATTTTCATCGGATTTTCTCTCCATTCAAACTAGTACTGTCATGTTAGCATAACTTAAAGTGTATTTGTTGTGTTTTGACATGCCAATCAATTATGCCTCGGCATAATTGCGTTGGAGTCTTTAACTTCTTTCTGCTTTTTCTGAAAGAAGTTAAAAAATGACGCTTTCCGTGTTCGGAAAACGTCGAATTCTTGAAGAACGGTTTATTTATATAAACGATTCATATTGATTATAGTTCTGCTAACACTTTTTCGAGCTGTTTACCATTATTAATCCAAGCATATTTAGCTCCCTCGATTGCTCCTTGACGAGCTTTCGTTGCTTCACTAAATCCAGATTGATCAAAATGTAGGCTAGTAATACCATCTTCACCTTGTATCAACGTCCACGTAACAGTAGTAATTTCTCCAGCACTTGCCCATGTGTAAGATAATGTATGAGGTTCATCCACTATAAGCACCTCGCAATTGACAATTCCATCCCACCATTCATTTGGCTCTGCTCGGAATTGAAATTTATGCCCTACGATTGGCTTAAAGTCATTTTTCCAGATCCATTTTTCAAGAGTGTCTGAATCCGTTAATGCGTTCCAAACTTTCTCGATTGAACTTGTAAATTGATAATCTAAAGATACATCTGCTTTCATTTTTTTTCCTCCAATATAAGATTTAATTTAGCCATTCTTTCTTTCCAGAATTCTTCGTAATACGATACCCAATCTTGAATTTCTTTCAATGGATTGGCATTCAGCCGATACCTCGTTTCCCTACCTACCCTTCGAGCTATTACGAGATCAGCATCTTTCAGGATAGCCAAATGCTTAGAAACGGCCGTACGCCCCATTTGAAATTGAGCCGTTAATTCGTGAAGAGGTAATTCATCTGCGTCTGCCAACAAACGTATTAATTGACGTCTTGTTGGGTCAGCAATCGCAGCATACACATCACGCTCTAGATTTTTCTCGCTCAAAATCTCCTCTCCCTTATGAATATGACACTAAATGGTGTCTTAATTATATGACACCATTTAGTGTCCAGTCAAATATTATTTTTGACAAAATGGCATTCGTTTTATTCTTTTATTTATCAATTATATAGAAAGCATTTCACAACAATAAAAAAGAGTGCCAAATACCTTTCCAATTTGTCCCTCTTTTAATTGATATTATTATGTGGAATTGAATTTTTTAAATTGCTAGCTACAATTTCCCTTTAGGAATAGTAGCTAAAAATTGAACACCATTTTGAGTATTATTCATTAAATAGGTAATGGAAAGTGATTCAAATATTTGTTTTACAATATAAAGACCCAGTCCGCTGCCACCAGTATTTCTATTTCTCGATTTTTCGATTCTATAAAACGGCTCAAACAATTGTTGTATTTCCTCTTCTTTAATTATGACTCCTGTATTGATCACTTGGAGTTGAATTTGATTTTCTTTTGGAAGCTCAGTCACCTCTATAAGCACCGTTTCTCCTTGCGGTGAATACGTAATCGCATTATGAATGATGTTTTTGAAAGCTTTTTCTAATAAATCACGATCTGTGCGTACATTCATATTAGGAGAGATTTGTTTTATAATCTGAATGTCTTTTTGAGAAGCAAAAAAACCGAGATCTTTCGTTATTGAATCTAATAATTCTAAAAGGTTGACTTCTTCCAATTGTAGTTTAAAGGTCTCTTGTTCTAATTTAGACATGCTCAAAATCTCTCGAACTAATTGTTCCATTCCTTCGATAATTTTGTGGTTTTTTTCTAAGTAGAGGTCACGATTTTGATAAGGGCCGATATGATATATCATCCCTTCTAAATATCCTTTCATAACAGTAAGCGGAGTTTTTAATTCATGTGCAACTGTTGCGAAAAATTCTCGGCGTTTTGTTTCGATTTTTCTCTCTCTTTCAATATCATCTTTTAATTGCTCATTTGCTTTTTGTAAATCGAGCATAGTTCGTTGCAAATTATTCGACATCTCATTCAAGCTATTGGACAGTTCCTCTAATTCATCATTTGATCGAACTTCGATGTTTTCGGAAAAATCCAAGTTCGCCATCTTTTGCGCACCTTCATTCATATAGATGAGAGGTTTTGTAATGAACCTTGAATATAAAAAGGCACTTCCTAATCCGATACACACTACAATGATACTTATATAAGGGAGAAAACGGACTAAGACATGTGTCGCTTCATCAATAGGTTGTAATGTCGCAAAAACAGTAACCATTAAATTATCTTCATCTAGGAATTGAATGGGCAAAGTAATATTAAATGCATTATTAAGGCTTTCTGGATTCTGTATTGGTGCTGTTTTTGCAGTAAGTATTGGTCGTTGCGTATTCCCTTGAATAAAAAAAGAAGGCGAGTATATAATCGTTCCTTCTTTAGTTTGTAAGTAAATGATGGCATTGTTTTCTTTCGTGTACGCATCCAAAAGTGGTATCGCATTTTGTAATGTTACATTTTTAGATTCACCAATTATTTCCTCTATGCCAGATTGGAGTTGATTCGTTTTATATTGTTCATAAAATGTTGGAAGGAAGAAGTATAACGTTAAATAAATCAAGACTGCAAAAGATAACAATATGAGTGAAGTGATCATAAAGAGCTTATACGTTATTCGTTTCATCTTCATGATGTTTACAATCCTATTCATCGATTTTGTATCCAATACCCTTTACTGTTTTAATATAGGGTATATTTAATTTTTTTCTTAAATTTTTAATATGTGTATCAATCATCCGTGTTTCTCCTGCATATTCATATCCCCAAATTTTTTCTACAATAATTTCTCTAGTAAGCACCTTTTTTTCATTATGAAGTAGTAGTTGTAAAATTTCGAACTCTTTAGTTGTTAACGGGATTTCAACTTTATTTACATAAGCCTTATATCCGTCACAATCGACATTCAGTTCATAAAAATTTAAATGATTATCGCTATTTTGATTACAACTTCTTCTAAGAACTGCTTGTACTCGTCTAATCAACACATGAAATGAAAAGGGTTTTGTTATATAATCATCAATCCCTATATCAAAGCCTTTCATTTGATCTTGTTCTTCTTCTAAAGCCGTCAACATAATAATGGGTATGCTTGACTGACTTCGGATCATTTTGGCAACTTCAAATCCATTAAGGTTTGGCATCATGACATCAAGAAGAATTAAATCAAAGGATTGTGTATTAAATCGTTTCATTCCCTCTAGCCCATCAGAGGCAACCTCTATTGTATAATTTTGCGTCCTCAAAAACTGTTTAATTAATTCTTGAATTTCTAAGTCGTCTTCTACTACAAGAATATGAAAATTCATCGATATATCCCCCTCGAAGCCCATTATAACCGTTCAATCTGTAGTTTATGTGAAGATACCTCATATTCCCTTGAAAGATCTACTATCCTCTCATTCATAAAGCAAATATTCATGTTGACATGGAATCTATAAATGCTGCCAACGCTATTTTTTTCTTTTCTCTTAAAAGGTCGATAATCTCATTTGCGAAGATGGGTTCTTAACGACGTTATTTTGGTAACCTCATTGAGAGCATAATCGACTTGATGTTGCTTAGAAATAGAGTTTGATTTAAAACACCTCATATATCCGTATTTTATGGTAAATTAGATAAACCCATTTTGAAAGATCAAAATGGATTTTTATCTTGCCGTTTGAAATTAATGTTTTTTTTAAAAGTCTAAAGATATGTTACCTAATATTCAACAATCGCGCCCGTTAATTGAATCACCCAATATATAATACCAGGTCTGGTATCTCCTTATTCCGATAACACTGCTAATGTTAACTCTTTCCCTTATCAGTCCATAAAACTCTGTATAAAAATGCGAGCTCAGCTTCTGCAATTCTGGCAGGTAAATCGCCATTTTCGCTTCCTACAGCACTCAGCTTAAGAATTGTCCCCTTTAATTGAATTACTATTAACTGGTGGTGTTCAATAATTTAAAATAACCTTCATCGCTTTATCAATGCAGATAATTCGCCCTCAAAAACTTTTTCTTCCTTATCATTGAAAGTAGATAACAATACCGTTAGGATACCCATTTCATTCTTTGTTACTTTCTTATCAATAACCTTTACAATGATATGTAGTTCATCATCAGGATACACCGGCTTTATAAATCTAATATTATTCATTCTTGTTCCTGCAATAACATCCTCACCATATTTACCTTCTTCAACCCAAAGCTTAAATGAAATAGCTAGTGTATGTATCCCAGAAGCAATGATTCCATTAAATCTTCCCTGATTTGCTTTTTCCTCATCTAAATGCATATATTGGGGGTCGAACTCACCTGCAAACCTCATTATATCCTCTTTTGTTAATTTGTATGGTTTAGTTTCGAACACATCTCCAATTGTAAATTCATCTAACTTCATAAAAACACCTCTTAAATATTAATTAACACGATTACTTAATCTATTCTAACACCTACTATTAATAGTTAGTATTACTTTTTCCTTTCCGATACCCGTTCAATTTCATAGGTTTAAGATCATAATCTCTTTCGATTGCCTGAAATATTTTTCTTAAATAAAATGTGTAATGGGATGAGGAACAACAAGGCCAGTTTCATTATCCTTTACCACTATAGTAATCACTTTTCTAGGTTCTAATTGGTTGTTACCTAGTAAATGTTCTATTTCTGTTTGTATAGTAATCCATCTATATCTATCTAAACCCATATTTATTTACCTCTCTTATTTAATTTTTGAATATCAATATTAGTTTCAGAAAATTACAGAATTCATATCTCAATTAAAAGATATGAATGAAAATTACGAAAATATAAACAAGCTAATATATCCCGTAATAAACTATTTCGGGTAAAAAGAAAACACTTGAATATACTAGGTATATCAAGTGTTATACGTATCATCATTCGATATTATTCTTTTTCCACCAAAACTAAACACGCAATACATTTAAGAAATTCAATTAGGAGATGTAGAACCCGATGTAGAGCCTTGTATCATATCCTCTTCTGAATTAGATGAGTAAGGATCCCTCTGTTCTGGTGACTGTTCACCTGGTTTTGTTGTGAACTCCTCCCATTGTTCTGGTGTCATTTCTCCTCTGGGATTTGGAGATTCCCACTGACGCTGATCAGGTGTAACTTCTTCTGAATACGTGTTATTATTTTGGTCCATAATGATTTCACTTTGATCCAGGTTTCCACCTAAATTGATCAAATTCGCAAATAAACCAATTGCTATTCCGATAGAAACTAAACCAATAGATGGTGCTATTCTCGTCCACATTTTTTTCACTCCAATCTTATATTTGACTTCTATTCCAACTACATTTTTACAAACTAGATATTCTTCAAATTCTTACAAACCAAATTTCGTTTTTCAAGATAAACTACCTTATCAGATTGTTTAGCGACTTCTTGGGAATGAGTGACAACGATAATACATTTGTTTTCTTTATGAGCTAGTTCTTTAAACAATTTGACAATTTCATCCGAAGTATTCTCGTCTAGATTACCAGTCGGTTCATCCGCGATTAATAAATCTACTTCACAAGATAATGCACGAGCTATGGCTACACGCTGTTGTTGACCGCCGCTAAGCTGTAAAACCTTTCTTTTAGCTTCGATTTCCGATAAGCCAACCATTTCTAATAACTCAAGCGCTCTTCTCTTTTTATCATTTATGTTAACTCCTGTAATTTCCATTGCCGTGACAACATTTTGCAGAGCCGTCATATACGTAATGAGATTATATGATTGGAAGATGATCGAAACATATTTATTTCTATATTTATCTAAACCAATTTTCCGTATATCTTTTCCTTTGTAAAGTACATGTCCTTCTTTTGGGTTATCTAATCCACTTGCTAAACTAAGTGCGGTTGTTTTTCCTGAACCGGATGGACCTAAAATGCTATAGAAACATCCTGTTTCAAAGGTAAAATTTACATTCTCTAATAAAGTATTCTTCTTATTATTACTTTGATAATAGTAATATAGATTTTTAAATTGTAATATAGTGTCCATGTGACTCCTCCTACTCATCTTTTAATAGTATTTCTTTTGGATTTAAACGAAGAATTGATAATGCTGGTAAAAGTGTTGATAAAATCGCAATTAATAACCCTAATCCACCTAAATTCAACACATCTTGTGATGATATACTTACATCAATATTGTCGATAGGTTCAATATCTTTATCTTGTTTATTCATACTTCCAAACGAGAATCCTAAAGTATTTGATTCTTGTTGTTGATCTTCGGCAGCAATCACTTCTTGCTGTAATAAACTGTCGCCCATTTTTTGAGACACTGTTTTACCTGTAATGATAGAAATACCAAATGCTAGTACAGCTATACATAGTACTTCTACTAACAGTTGTCCTATTAATTTCCTCTTTTTTTCACCGATTGCCAATAAAATACCTAATTCCTTACGTCGCTCTTTTATGGTCAACATAATAATAAGACCTAATATAATGGATCCTGCAATGGATACTAAATAAACAATCATTTTGGACGTAGCGGCAATATTCTCGATAGGGCCTACCATTTTTTGATATAAAGCATCATGCGCATCTAGCTTAAATAAATCAAAATCAATATTTGTTTTCTTTGCCTCTGCTTTAAAATCTTGAATATTCTCTGGATCATTTAAGTAGTAAATTGCTTCGTTAATAGATACACCCTTTTTATCACTTTCTTCAGACATTTCTTTCGTCGCGTCATAAGTAGTGTATACTTTGTTAGATGGGTGCATCATAGATGGTAATTTTTCCTCGAAGTCAGTTATCCCGGAATTTTTGTATATCCCTATTATTTCCAACTCAACCCCTGATGTTTCATCAGTTGATTTAATCTTTAACTTATCACCAACTTGAAGCTCGTTTTCTTCGGCTAACCGTTTTTCAATCAGAGCTACTTTCTTATTCACATCCTCTGATTCAATTGAACGACCGTCAATAATTTCATTCGTTCCATCTGTAAATTCTTGCAATAAATCGGATCTTTTTACGCCTTGGATCAATGTATTAGGCATTTTCATATTTCCAGAGTGATTACCACCTACTGCTCCAACTACCCCTTCATCATCCGTTTCACTATTAATTGGTGCAAAATCATCTGCTACAAGCATGTCACTTTTAAGATAGTTGTAGTCTATTACATAAGGTGATTTAGCTAACAGGTCTGCTTCATCAGCAAAAAGTTCAGGGTGTTGTATTTTCCCATTTGGATTCTCTTGTCGCTGTTTCGCTACATTTTCCATAAGCTTCTCTTCGTCCATTCTAAGACTCACGTCAACACCTAATGTTTGTCTAGCGTGATCATTCGCCTTTTGTGAAACATTTTGAATAGCGAAACCCGCTAATACTAAATTGGAAACTACTAAAAATACAGTAAATAAAATTAGCGATTTCCCTTTCCTAGCTTTAACACTTAAAAATGCTCGTTTGATAAAATTCATTTTTATTACCTCCTTGATAGCTATACTATAAATGGGTAACCTGTAGTTTATATGGAGATACTGCGGAGTTTATCTAGAGATTTAAAGGAATGTATGTGTTTTCGGAAAAAGAATTATTCTATTAATAAAAAGACGCAATTTCCCCACCAAATTGATATTTTGGTGGGGAAATTGCGTGCTGTTATTATTTATTCAATTATTTTAGTATCCATAGGAATACTTTGCTCATCTACTCCCTATGCAGCAACGAAATCAGCATTCACACAATAACTAGATCGCTAGCTATCGCATTAACACCTAATATTAGATTGAATTGTATTGTTCCTGGTGCAATTGAAACGAGAAGGTGGTCTGGGTGGTTCAACTTGCAGGTAATTTACCACTGAAAAGAATTTCTACACCAGATGATAATGCAGAGGCTATTCTATTTCAATTGACGCAAAAATCTGTGACAGGACAAGTTTTCACAATTTATAATGGTCAAACACTTTGATTTAAAATAACCCACTTTTCTAAAGTGTTAAACACCCTCTTTTTTAATTGATAAGAGGGTGTTTGGACATTAGTATGCTTGAGCAAACCAAACCGTATGCTTTGCTGCATTGTCACAGCAAATACGAGTAGTTTTCGTAGTTGGTGGATGAAACGGAATGTTACGGGAAGTATATTTTGTCTCTTCTTTCACTTTTTCATTGTTTCTAAATTATTTTTCTCGTTTTAATCAAGGTACTCACCACTCACGCCAGTCATCTGTTAACTCATAACGTCCAAGATTCTGATTTTTAGTAAGGTCATCAATATCAAGTCCACAATGAATCAGCACTTGGTCAAAATAGTCGCAAAGCTCCTCTCGTTCCTCAGTTTCAATTAATCCGCCTCCACCTACCTCATTAATCTCATTAAGGGCAAGTACCGCCGTTTCAATAGATTTCATAATTGCAGGATAGCTATCTGGGTGATTTGGCAGTTTCGCAATGGATGCTGCATACTGCTCTAGCACCATTTCCGTCTGATGAATAAAACTATCTGGAAACAATTCCGCGTAAATACAGTCATCTTTCTCAATCAATCCAGCAGTAAATTCTTCCTCTTCTTTTCTTTTTGCATTGCGCCAGCGTGACGTTGGTCGAATATCTTGCATAGGCCATTCTCCTTTATCTTGAGTTCTAATAAAAAACCTCTTTGAAAACCCTTATAATATAGTGTATTGACTAGCACCGTAACTTTTATTTTAAACTTAACACACTACCATTCACGTTCTCTTAATGCGTCTTCAATATCAAGCTTCACGTTGTATACATCCAATATATCCATAACAGTTAATGCGATACTATCTCGTGCAACCGTTTCAATTTCACTGTCATGTTCTAAGAACTCGTCTTCTAAATCATTAATCGCACGTGTAATTTCATCAAATTTTACTTGTATATCTTCTAATGAATGGGGACCTTGCTCTAAATAGCGGACAATTTGCTCCAACAAAACTTTAATTTTATCAACTAAAAATTTAGGATAATAACTATCTTGATACATTCCCTTTAAAAAAATGATTTCTTTCATCTTATATTCCTCCATTAAATCTATTATTCTTCAATAATATCCAAATAAAACTAGTTACTTTTCCCCTCTATTAATCCAAAATCGCCCTAGAAAATAAATCATGTATCAGTTCATCATTTTCACATGCTTGTTTAAATCCAACAGCGAATCGCAGCAATGCGTCCTTTTCGCTGGCATATGCACAGAACATATCTGCTTCTGGGTCGAAACGCACAATGCCTTCTAGCTCTGGCAACTTCTCTTGTAAATACACATCCGCAAGCGAGCACCAATCGTAGCCGTTACCTTGGAATCCTTCGTCTTTCCGTGTTTCAAACAACTCCTGTTTATAAATGCCTACTTCTAACAGCAACGAAATATTTCCATTATCATGTTCTAGCCAACTATAAGGTTTAAGTTCTTCATTCACCATTTGAGTATGTAGACTAGCTATCTTATCCGCTGTAAAACTTAATATACCCTCTTGACTTACAATTTCCCCCTGCTCTATACGTTCATTTAACCAACTTGAAACAAAGTCTGGGGCATATCCTCCTGTACTGAAACCTTGTGCAAGTGCGATGATATTCTTGTAATCCGCTAAATATTGAGCTTGCGTCACCTTCGAATTAGCGCCAGTGTACAACCAAAACTGGATATCATACATCAGCATGGATGTCTCGTCTGCATGTAAAGCAAAATAGCCTTTGTCCTCTACAATTTGCGTACAAATACCTCGAATAACTGCTTCCAACCGATTAACCTCTCCAGCTTTTTCACATAACGACTGCAACAAAGGAGAGAATGGTACATGTTTCACCATATCCAAATCGTCAAGTTTATCTTGTTCTGATGTATCGAATACTTCCTCATTCACCAATCCGCCAATAAAAGTCGCAAAGTTCGGCGCAAGGAAAGTAATATAGTAATCAGCCTCTTGGTCTACATGTACAACAGCAGGTTCACCATCTGCACCACATGCACGATAATCAAGCATAATGACATCATGACCTGCTGACGGGCAATCGGCTATGACAACGCCAATATTTGGGTAGCCCCATTCTTCCAACATAAAACTACTTCCCAAACTGCCACACAAGCTATAAGCCTTTTCGCGACCAATGCCCATAATCCCTGTAATCGCCACATGATCTTCTGCCCATGAAGTCGGCATAACCGTTGGAAAACAAGTGTTTATTGGTATACCGCCATTCTGTTGTTGCATAAACCAAATATAATCTGCTGGCAATTTATAGCCAAGTTCCTCTTCTATTGAAGCAATCATTTCAGTAGTGGGGGATACTTCTACATAATTTTTATCCGCATAATCGCTTTTTTCCCAAAATTGACTGAAATCCCGCTCATGAAAAGGTACAAGCTTGATATCATCTAGCGCTTCCGCTGACTTTTTCATAATATTCCGACAGGCTACTATATACTCTTCAGTTCTAGTATCAAACTGTAATTCCTTCGCTTTTTCAAATGCAACCAGTGCTTCTTGCCATTCCTGGATATAGAAATAAGCATAGCCGACACGCCAATGCCAATCCGCATCTTGTTGTCCCTGTTTTTTAACTGTGCATAACTGGGACAACGCTTCATGATAACGCCCTAAATTATTAAGCGCACGACCATAATGACCTACTATTTCGTAATCTCGCTCTGGCTTAGACAATTGTTCAATCGCTTCTACAATTTTTTCATGTTGATTTTCCTCATACCATTTTTCTAACATATTCAATAATTTTTTTGGCATAATCCAACTCCCTCTCAATCATCTTGTAATTCAGCTAAACAAGTATCTTGTATCTCTTCTGATGTTTGGCTAACAATAATGCCTTCCTCATGAATCACTAAATCAATCAACTCTTTTGCTTCCTTTAAAGAACATCCTGATAAGTCTATCAATTCTTTCATAAAAGGCAGATAATAACGTTTTGCAAATTTTTCTCTATATTTATTAGAATCTATTGTTGTGTTGCCAATCGGATAAAACATACTTTCACTTCCTTTGATATTAAAAAAATTATAAAACAACAAACGATTGTTCTTGTCCGAACTATATATCTATAAATCTCTAAAGTGAACCGTTAGCTGTAAATGAGTTTAATTTTCATAAATAGAGGATATTATGTATTCGTAGTAATCATCTTTGCTATCTTCAACAAGAGTTAGATCAACATTGTATAATCTAACTCTTGTTCCTACCCAAATCTTTTCTTCATCTCAGATGTTAATTAAGTGAATCCATATAGATGTTTCCTTCGTGACACCTCTAGCCAGTAATTACTTTTACTAACACTTGAAATTTAGACCAAACGCATATGACCATCACATTAAAATCGGAGTCAGATGCCCCAGTGCTAAGGAGCATAAGCGTTGATCTTCTGAAATATTTTCATATAAAATATGCCCCCAGAAATAGTGATTGCCTTAGAACTTGCTTTCAAAGTTCAATCGCGTCAATGTGTATAACAGCTTGTAAAGTTGGTTCAATAATTGAACGATATTTCTCGAATTTTTGTGGGAAATGTAATGTCATAAAACGAGCTCCTCGATTCAAGTTAAGTCTATTATAGAACAAACGTTCTTGTTTGGGCTAGTCTAAAATACAAAAGGAGATGTCTGAAAAACTCTTCATCTGCAGGTACGGTTTTTTCATGAAATAGGACTTCCTTCAACATTGGGTAAATCGCCTCGTTCGTAACTTTCCTTCATTTCCAGAACAAAACTGTTAACTCGGCACGTCACAAGGAAGCCAACAATCAGCCTTGCATCATCGGATGCATAGGCGGCTAGGTCAGAGTGACTAGTCTGTCCAATGATTGTTTCGTAAATTTGCTTACTGGCGCGATCCTGAAGCATCTCTATCTTCTTTCGATCCGCCACCAACATACTGTCAATGATAGCTGTCAGGTCGCCATGTGCAGCCAGCCATTGTGAATCAAACGGGTCGGCATCCCGCTGATCCAGGTACTGATCAATGACATCAGGATTGCCATATTTCAGATTGACTTCAAATTTGGACAACAAATCGATCCAAGCAGTAGTCTGATTAATATCTAACAATAGAATCCTCCTCTTTCTTGATTGTTCTCCAACTCGATGGCGGTGATCATATCTGATTTTTTATCAAAAGCAACTGCGATTTTAACTATCTTGGAGCTCTTTTGCTCTCGATTTAAGCAATGCTTTAATTTCATCTATTTTCAACTGAAACATGACAGCTAATAAAAATGACATATTAGCTAGAATCTCCTCAACATTGCACTTCCTACTTTACAGAGTAGTCCTGTCTTTTAAAGAACTAAGGAAAGCTAACCAATTAGTAATCTTCCATCCAACCTACTAATTTTTCTAGCATTTCTTGGTTTGGCGCTGATTCTTTTTCAATGCGCTGTGCTAATTCCTCTACACTACCAAAAATTTGATATAACACATAGCTACGTTGGTAAACTTCTTTGTTCTCCAGTTGATGTATCAATTCAGCTAGCAATTCCAGTTTATCAATGTGAATTCCTTTTAACTGCTCGAGTTCCCCCTCATTTGCGCTAAGTAAAATGTCAATCAGTACAGGCATCCGTTCCACTGATAGATCGTGCGTGTTAAGAAAAGCTTCCGCATAGTTATTTTGTACAAGCTGGTGCTCTGAATCAACAAGTGACATATAGCTTTGCACAAGGGGAAAATAAGCATCGCTATAAAGCCCTAAACCAAATACAGCATATGTTCCAGGCATAGCGGATAGCTCGCTAGGCTCCACGTCCTCATACCATGCATATTCCTCCATTGCCACTTTTGCATAGTCGGCAATCAATGGGAACAGATTTGGATACGCAAGGCAATTTGCAAAAAATTGATGCAGCTCAGTTTTCGCAAGGCCTTGAATCGGTAAATAGTTTTCTTCCTGACTCTCTAACTGTAATCTATAGCCTTTGACAAAGCCCGCTTGTAACAAATCGATGATGTAATGCAACGCTTCACGATAGGCTTCTTCTTCCTCAACAATGATGTGAATTGAAATGAATTTTCGAATATCATTGGCTGCTCCTTGAAAGCGCACACTTTTCCTTCTATGTTCAAAATGATTACTGCCATTTTGTAAATAATCCTCCGCCTCTTGTGAGCCAAGTTGCTGCGCCAATTCAAGATATTGCTTACGTGTATCAGGTTCTTTAGATCCGATTTGTAAGGCAATATAGACGAAGAACTCTAGCTCCTTCTGCTTAGGTCTAGCCACTGAGTATAGTATCCATCTCGTTTCATATTCTCCTGTCTCCTCAAAATAAACCGATAAAATATACTCCTCTGCCCAATCTTTAAATGCCAATGTATAATCATATTTCCACTGGTTTAAGCGTTCTTCATTCCCGCTATACTTCACCAATAACCGTTGTATTAATGGTTCGATATCAGCTACGCGCTGATGGAAAAAATGTGGATTGACTAGGCAACGAGCAAAGAAAAATCCATCTTTCTTGGCAGGACATACAGGTAAATCAGCCATCACTTTTGTTTCAATAAAAGTAGTTAACGTTTGTTTCGCTAATGTGAATTTGTCGTTATTTAGTAGCTCTTTTTGATAGCAAATCTCACGCCCCTCGTGCTCAAATTCCAATATAAGTTGAAGACGATAATCAAAAAGCTTCGCATGATATTCATCGGATTGGAAAACCGTATCCATTTTGGCACATAAAGCGGAAAATAATTCTTCTATTTGGTTGATGTCTGTAATCTCTTGCATGTAATCGCCCGCTGCTACTTTATAAGCATCATCATGCCAACTAAATGGCTCATATGTATAAATCGAAATCGTTCCATAATGAGGGGTTCCCCATTGTAATTTATTCAATTTTTCTGATGTCCATTTCACCTTTACATAATGATTAACCCCTATATGGAGCCGGCTCCAGTCCTTCGTTTTGCTAATTCGGTCGTTTTCCTGCTGATAAAAGCGCTCTAACTGCTGCCATACATCCGCCAAAAACTGTTCTATATACTGTGACAAATTCATTTCCTCCCATTTGATTGTTTTGAAATAGAATTCCGTAAATATTGTTTTATCAGTAGTTGTCTTCGCGTCACATATAGGACAATCGTGATTTCTTAATTATCAAACTACAAGTAGCTAATTTTTGCACCAAAACCACGACTATCCTTATATTCGTATATTTCAATATCCATCAATTCATCACTAAACGGCAAAGTCAGTGCCCCTTGCATCGCTATGACTTCTTTTACAAATGCCGATGTTTCATCATTAAATATATTCTTTTCCTTCAATTACTTGTAACGTTGATGAACTAAATCAACGAGTGTTTCTTTCGTTCGAATGTATGATTTTTTCTTCTATTGTTATGACACGAGCTCCTTCAATATTTCCTCAAAACGTTCACGATATGGCGATAAAATTCGCAAAAATTTCGGGTTGGTGAAGTCATTCAAATGGACAATCTCAAAGCATGCATATAGTAATGATGCAACATCCATATCCTTGTATTCTTCCATACGTTCATTTTGTTCAGGTGAAATCACTGGACAAAGCTCGATAAAGGGCGTTGTCATATATTTTTCAAGCCATTGTAAATTTTCATCCGTATTCATCGCCTGTTCAAAGAAAGGTTCGTATGGAACAGTTGGCACGGTTGCGACAATGTAAGCAAAGATTGGCAATGTTTCAGGTGTTAACCCCCACCTTTCTACATAAGCTTTCGCAAAATATTCAGTTGGTGGTGAATGATCAGCATCGCATATTTCCATATAGTCGATAATGAGTTTGCTATAACTTTTATCGTATAAACCAAGGCCAAAAACGGCAAACGTGCTTGGCATTGCCGCTTCCTCATCCGCAACATCCCCGTAAAAATGATACTCAGCCATTGCTTTGTAGCTATATTCCACAAGCGCGGCATGTAGGTTAGGATAGCTCAACACCTTTGCAAAAAAATGATGGGATGGTGTGACAGGTAAACGCTCAATCTGCAGTAGTAAATCACTTTCCCCTTCATATAAAATGCTGTAGCTTTTCGGGAAATCCTCCTCCAATAAAGTATTTAAATAGAGCATGGCTTCACGATACGCTTCCTCTGTTTCTTCTTTAATATGAATCAAGATGGTAGCCAGCACATCATTTGCATAGCAATAAATAAGATCAGATTCAGCTCGTTGCTTATTGATTGGCAAATCGCCAGAACCAATTGTGAGTAAACTGTTATACGTTTCCGTATCTAATTCCTTAATCGTTCGCAATAATTCCTCAACCGTTAACGATTCAAAGCTTGCACCATATTTTCTTAAATTGATGGCATAATAGCGCAGCAATGGCAAATAAGCGAAAGATTTCTGTTTTTGCGTGAAGCGAGAAAGACAGTAGCGCTGTGTTTCAAAGTCAAGCTCCTGACGGAATACGTCTAATAATGCAAGCTGTTGGTAATGGCAAAGTACCTCTGTTAAGACGAAGGCATCAAGCGTAAAAGAGGTCGTGCGAATGCTAGCAGGATAATGGCCCTCTTTATCAATTGTATATTGCTTTTCAAGCAACTCTTGTGCTAGCTGTTGCCATAATGCTTCGTTTTCTATAAATTGTTCGGCTTTCATTCGCTTGTCCCCCTATAATTATATCTTGAAATACTTTTCAAATTCACTTCTACAATTTCTAGTAGTTTTCAATAACATTGTAAAATGGCCCATACTTTATCAAAGGCTTTATTTTTACAATCTTGCTCGCGAATCCAGAAATATAGTCTTCCACTGTCGCCCCACATATAGCCGAGATCATCTTCAGAATCAAGCTGTAATAGTAGTTGCCAATCTTTTACGTTAGGTTCTAGCACCTTGCGCAAAGGATGCTCGTAGCCTGTGGAATTGCCACAATACAAACCGTTCGTAACTAACTCGCATTGCAAGTACATATCCCCTTGAATCGTATTAGGATATCCGTCAATGCGATGTGCCGTAATGTCTGTTTCATCTCTCCATAAGAAGTCATCATAAGCATCTGCCTGTTCTTCTGTTAAAAGTGCAGTTAATTTTTGACCATCCGGCGATTCCCATGACGGCAGTGTCCATTCGTTTTTAAAGGATAGTACCGCGCTATTAATAGACTCCTTTAAAGTTGTGGGCTGTTCCGTTCTCTGAAAATTCGCTTGCGTGAAGTAGAAAACATGAAAGCTATCTTCATCATTTGGATCATAACCCCATGGCTGTTCCACAGCATCATAGAAAAAGGATAATAGCCCCTCTGTTGGAAGTAAATGATTCGAATCAAAAGGCTTTATCTCCGCTAAATTTAGCTGGCAAAGAAAATAGAGCGGTTGCCCACTCTTTGTTTGTGGCCACACAAAATCTGTCGGTGTATCAGGTGCTCCTCCAATTTTAGAATGACCCATTCGAATTTCTGCATCCGCAGTTGGTGTCGCTATAGCGCGAATTGAATTTTTAGCGAATTGTAATATTTGGTCCGCGGCTTCTTCAAGTTCAAAATCATGTAATACTGTGCGTAATTTTTCCATATTCGTAGCTCCTCCCTCTATTACCATTCACGCTCTCTTAATGCATCTTCTAAATCCAACTCAATATTGTATACTTGCAATATATCCATAGCCGTTTCAGCAATACTATCTCATGCGACCGTTTCAAGTTCATTATCGTGCTCATCGAATTCATCTTCTAAATCAGTAAAGACCAATCATGATTTCTTCGCTTGAATATCTTCTAATGCTTCAGTTCCTACGCTAAATTTTGCAGAGTTAAAGTAAGAAACACAAACTATCTCAGCTTCGTAACACAGTATTGTCATCCCTTTAGAAAGAGTGATACCTTTTTTAACAGCCCTAGCTTATCTATTAAATTTTCGCTGAAATCATAGTTCCTGCAGTTATTCATCACAAAAGGGGCGTCCGAAAACGGCTTCGGATAATCCTTTTGAATTATTGCTGCCAGTTAAGCAAAAAGGCAGGGAGCGATGGGTGATTCGGATTACAGCGTTTGGCAGATGTTATTTCCAACCTTTCCTCGTCAGCATCATCGGTTACCGAAATAAATGCAAAAATGCTTTCATCAAGAACACCTTCTTGTTTTAATTCATACATTGTATTGCTCATTGCCTCATGAATTTCCACTTTATGTGCTGCAAATTGCTCACCAGCATTTAATGCTCTATCTAATAGCTCACGGCTCACTTTTTGTAACAAGTCTGTATCATCTTCATGCAAAAATTCATCTTTCAAAAAGCGATAGTTTTCTGGGTTGTCCTCATAACTTTCTCCGATTTGAAGAAGTGATTTTTCCGTTCCCATTGTTAAATAGAGGCTACCACAATCACCGTCTGTCACCAGCACAACTGCATATATTTGTTCGTCCTCTAGAGTCTCATACATAGCTGTGTAGGCGTCATGTACGGCTAATTTGATTTTCTGTTTCATCTATACACCACTCTTTATCCACTCGTATTGTCAAAAAATATATAAATAATCATTGAAGTTTAAGTGTCTGAGCAAAAAAAGCTTGCCCTCCTCTTATATTTTGGTATTGGATGAAGTTACGACACTACAAATACCAATGAAAAAGAAATGACAAGCCTTGTACCTCTAAATACCTTCCGCACTAACTAGTGTAGTAGCTCTCGTACATTTTCTCTAGATCTATATGGTCAACTCCCCCATATTTCACCATTGTAACCTAGATTTAATCAAAGTCGGAGTACAGAATGTATTGCTGACATCCTAAGCATTGAAATAGATAACCTTGATGCGAGCCATTATTTCGCAAAGTAGCGGCTAGCTCTTCTTTAGTATGACCATTAAAATGTTCAAACTCCTCCGTAATGCCCATCTCCACTAGCTCTTGCCAGCCAACATAACCAATAAATGCGCAATAATCCGTGCAATGGGCTACCCAATCATTTCCTTGCCAACTAATATATCCGGGTGTTCGATGTAATACTTCATCTGTATAGTCATCATTCTTCACAAGCTCTGAATTTAATAAATCTTGTTGAAATTGACCATCAAATTTTTGCGCAGCCAGCCCACTATGGATACAGCTTGGACAAAGATATTCCACCTCTTCAATGGCATAAATGCCTTTTGTACAATAAATGTCCACTTCTTGCTCACAGCAGTCGCAAACAACTAATTCACCCGTTTTAAAAATGTTCGCTTGTATTGGATTCGGCATATATTTAAATGTTGGTAATGGTATTTTCATCTCCGCTTCCTCCTGAACGACACTTGGCAATAATGGCTTTACATTTTGTGGATTGTCAATCCAATATTTAATCGCGCCGTATTTTCTCTGATCTTTTTTATTGCGTAAATCCATGACGGATGTAAAAATTTTGTATGCCTCGTCATACATTTGCAACATGCAGAAAATTTCGACGAGCATGCGCAAATTCACCTCTGTTGGCTCCGCTTTTTGAACTTGCTCCCTTAGCTTATGCATGGCGTTAATTGCTTTGGCATTCTTTGCGTCAAACGACTTTCTTTGCTCTTGCCATTGCGCAATAAGATTTTCTGTCATTTCTTATCCACCTTTCTACAAAGAATTTAATGAATTAGAAAATCTCCCCCTCACCACTCACATCAAAAAAACCGACTCCATGCTTTTTTGCAAGCTCCTTCATCGTACTATATGCTTCATCAGCTACAGACCAGGCAAAAGCTGTGTATATCATGGCATAACCAATACTATATTCAGTCAAACGACTCACTAACTCGTCATCTTCATCCTCATCCAATAATTCCTCATCCACCAGATTCATATTGGGGAATTGTTCCAACATATCCTGATACCATTTTTGTAAAGCTAGTGTTGTAACTGTTATTGTCGCGTAATCATGTGGTTCAGCCCATTTTGTTTGTTCATCATACCATTGCAAAAATGTTTCTTTATTGTTTGGAGCTTGCTCTTTATCAAAGACCATTAAATCATAACTCATCGTTTTCACCCTCCACAAAAAAAGAATATATGTTCTGTTTTTTATTCTAGCATACTAGCATTTTTTTGAAAACACAGAAAAAAATCAAGATAAAAACACTGCATTTCCAGCTGGAGATGCAGTGGAAAACGAGTCGTAAACAAACAAAAACAGAATTGAAAGAATATACCTACTACGTTTGTTCTACTCACGTAGTCAAACATAGAGGGAAATGCACATGGCACAGTATGAGTATAGAGGACATTACAGAAATTGTATTACGAGCATTCAAGCGCAAATAGCACTTGTCGATAAAATGACCACCGTCTTCAAGGATTTGACAACTCAGTATGCTCGAGCAAACCAAACTGTATGCTTTGCTTCATTGCCACAGCAAATACAAGTAGTTTTCGTAGTTGGTGGATTAAACGGAATGTTACGAGAAGTATATTTTGTCTCTTCTTTCACTTTTTCCTCGCATGCTTCATCTCCACACCATCCGGCAAGAATCCAGCCCGGAATAGACCCATTTTCCTTGGAAGTGTTAATATGCTGCTGTAATTCCTGCAGTGTATCGATCGTTGTATGAGCGTTTTCATCACGGAATGTCCGTGCCTTTTCAAATAAGCGAGTTTGCATCGTTGTTAGTTCTACCTCAATGGCTGAGATAATATCATTCAGGTCAATGGATTGCTTCTCATCTTCATCTCGTGCTTTTAACAATGCCTGATTTTTCTCTAAATCACGAGGTCCTAATTCAATACGAATCGGTACACCTTTTAATTCCCATTCGTTAAATTTGAAGCCAGGTGATTGGTCCGAATCATCTAGACGAACTCGAATTCCCTTCTTCTTAAGGGCCGCGAAGATGTCATCTAGTTTCTCCATAATTTCAGGGTTCTTTTTCCATGGGCCTACAGGTATTAAAACAACTTGGGTTGGTGCAATTCGTGGCGGTAAAACAAGTCCCTGTTCATCACCGTGAACCATAATGACAGAACCGATTAGGCGTGTGGAAGTCCCCCAAGATGTTGTGTGTACATGTTCATGTTGATTGGCTTTGTTTAAATACTTAATATCAAAGGCTTCAGCGAACTTTGTCCCTAAATAGTGAGAAGTCCCAGCTTGTACAGCCTTTCCATTTTTCATCATTGCTTCGATAGAAAATGTATCAACTGCTCCAGCAAAACGTTCTGAAGGTGTTTTTTGTCCATCATAGACAGGAATTGCAAGTAAATCCTCGACTACCTCTTTATAGATCGTTAGCATTTGCATTGTTTCTTTACGCGCATCTTCTTCATCAACATGTGCTGTATGGCCCTCTTGCCACAAAAATTCAGATGTTCGAATGAACGGAAGTGTTTTCTTTTCCCAGCGAAAAACATTTGCCCATTGATTAATTAGAACCGGCAAATCACGATAACTTTTAATCCAATTTGAATATAGATGTCCAATCATTGTTTCAGAGGTTGGACGAAGTGCTAAACGTTCTTCTAATTTCTCGCCAGCTGCCTCCGTTACCCAAGGAAGCTCTGGTGAGAAACCTTCGATATGATCTTTTTCTTTTTGGAAGAAGGATTCAGGGATTAACATAGGGAAATAAGCGTTGCGATGGCCTGTTTCTTTAAAACGGCGGTCCATCTCTGCCTGAATGTGTTCCCAAATTTCATAGCCGTCTGGTTTAAATGCGATACAGCCACGCACCGGTGTATAATCCATTAAATCGGCCTTTTGAATTGTCTCAATGTACCATTTTGAAAAATCGTTTTGTTGTGTTGTCATGTTCTTTCCTCCATTTCTATCAGGTGTTTGCCACCCGGTGAATAAAAATAAAAAAGCACAAAGTTGTCCTAATATAAGGACGTCTTTGTGCTGAATAAACGTGGTACCACCTTGAATTTAGTTTTAAGAACATCTTAAAACCCTCAAACGTTTTGTAACGAAAACGACTCGGTTATGTTTGCATAACATCTCCGTGGTAGGTTTCGGATAGAAGCGGTGATATAGCTCTCAACAATTGCTATATTCTCTGTTTCACAATTCTACCTTACTTGGCCACATCATCAACTTATATTTTATATAACTTTAGCAAAACAGTTGAATAATTTCAAATACTAAAATTATTTTTCGGGAAATATCAGAAAATTAACTTTACTTGCCGGTGGGCCAAATTGCTTCTACTAGCTAAAAGATACTTTCAAAATACAAAAGATTTTTCACCAATTGATTTTGCAAATCGTTATTATTTCCGGTTAATTACGGTTAGGCTATCGGAGCAATAACATATGGCCAGCTATTCAAAAAGGAGAAAGAGCAGCACTCGCTACTCATTTGTTCTTTCTTCTTTTGTTGTAAAATTTCATTTCGTAATCATATAACTATAAACAATAGGGAGGATTTTGTCCTAAACTTAAGACAAGATCCTCCCTATTGTTTACATAGAACTATCAAGTATTAATTGCGTAAAATCATCTACCGATAGTGGCTTACTGAAATAATAACCCTGTACGTACTCGCAGCCATGCTCACGCAACACGTTTAATTCTGCTTCTTCCTCAACGCCTTCAGCTACTACTTGAAGATTTAGGGCATGCGCTAAAGAGATCATAGCTGAAATCATGGCAATGCCTGATTTTTCAGGCAAAATATCACGGACGAATGTACGATCTATTTTTAAAACATCTACGGGGAATGTTTTTAAATAATTGAGCGACGAGTAACCCGTTCCGAAATCATCTATTGAAATCGTAATACCAAGTGTTCTTAATTGGTTAATAGTATTGATCAAGTCTTCCGTATAATCCAACATACTCATCTCTGTAATTTCTATTTCTAATAAGTGCGGATCTATTTTTGCTTCTGTAATAATTTCGCGTACCATTTCGACAAAGCCTGATGTACTAATATGAATCGGAGAAATGTTTACGGCAACGCGTAAGTTTAAATTATGTACCTCGTTCCAAGTGCGTGCCTGGGCAGATGCTTTTCTTAACACCCATACCCCTATATCATTAATAAGCCCACATTCCTCAGCAAATGGAATAAAGTGATCCGGTGGTATATAACCAAGTACAGGATCATGCCAGCGAAGTAATGCCTCCATACCAATCACTGTATTCGTTTTTAAATCAATTTTTGGTTGATAATGTAATTCTAAAATATCTTTTTTTAACGCTTGATGTAATTTTGTTTCAAGTAATAGCCATTTATCATTGATTTCATCCATATTTGGACGATATAAGCGATATTGATTACCACGTGAAGATTTAGCAGCATACATAGCGATATCCGCATTTTTCAATAATTCCTCCGCAGAGTTTGCATGATCTGGAAAGATACTAATTCCAATACTAATACTTGCGTAAAATTCATACGTATTCACAATAAAACTCTCATTAAAGACGCTAATTATTTCCTCAGCCTTCTCCTCAATACGGTCAACATCGTTTAGTATAATCACAAATTCATCACTATTGTGGCGGTAGATAGAATTCGATGTGTAATCAATGTTGCGTAGTCGATGCGCCATTTCCACTAAGAACATATCCCCGATAATATGACCAAGTCCATCGTTAATGTTTTTAAAACGATTTACATCAATGAAAAATAACGCAAACTTCTCGCCTGTACGTCGAGATTGATGGAACTCGTTTTCTAAACGTTGCTCTAACTTACGACGATTCGGTAGCCCTGTTAATTCATCGTGATAAGCAATATGGGTAATCTTTTTTATATCCTTTTGTGCGGTAATATCGACTCGAATAGCAATATATTGATACGGTTTACCATCGTCATCAAGAAAAGGGAAAATCGTTGTCTTCACCCAGTATAGACTGCCATCCTTCGCGCGATTACACACCTCGCCATTCCACATATCACCTTTACCTATCGTTTTCCACATCTCTCTAAAGAAAGATCTTGGATGGTAACCTGAATTCAGTAAACGGTGATCTTGCCCTACTAATTCTTCACGAGTATATTTAGAAATTTTGCAAAAATGATCATTAACAAACGTAATTTTCCCAGTTCGGTCTGTAATTGCTACGATGATTGAACTATTCATTGCAGAAAAAATATCTTGTAATTCTTTCAGACTATAGTTAATTTGATTAATACTACTAGGCGTGATATTCATCATTTACATTCTCCGTTCATTAGAAGGGTTTGGTACTTTTGTTTTATAAAAAGTAGGGTATAAAGTTATGGGATATCGCCCTTTATTATGTAATTATATTATAGTATTAGAAAAGCAGTTAATTCAACCCAAATGTTAAAACATTCAAATCAATATTTGATGATTTTTAATAGAACAGACCCCGAAAACAAGGTCTTTTAACTTACTTAAAACGCTTGTTGTAGAATAACTTTAATTACCTTAGACTAATCATATGTTATATTTAGCCTATTTTTCTTTCGAATGTATGAATTTTCTGTAATTTTACAACGCTTGAATAATTCCAGTATTTTTGGTATATACCAAAAATACCTTACTGTCATAACTAGGCAGTAAGGTATTTTATAAGCTACGAGACTTCATATTCTATTGGACCTCCCAATGTTTTGGCTCGTTCATTGTAGGCATCTAGTTGCTCCTGAGATAAGTTCAACATATAATAGTGAATATTTATGGGCTCTAAGCCATGTTTCTCACATACTTGTCGATAAAAATCATAGCCTTCTCGATATTCTGTCATCCTAATAACTTCCTTTCGTTTGTGCAACCTTATTATAATTTTCTAATTGTTATTGTAATAATTGATTGACATAATAATAGAAATTGATCGGTTCTAAATCAAATTGTTCACACTTCCTTCAATCAATTTCGCCTTGGCGTAATTGTAGCTGTCGCTTTGCTTTCGCTACAGAAAACATTTGCCGCTGACGCTTCGCTTTCGCGCAGATAAACAATGCGTCCGGATTTTGAATTGTGCTCAGGCCTGCACGATGCAGGTCAGTTAGCCGTTTTCGCAGGATGCGAAGGTGTTAGGCTAACAACCTTTATTCATTCCTTTGAAAATCCGTGACATCCGCCGGAGGATTTATTTTTATTCAGTAAGTATTTGGATACTGACTGCAAAGAAGTGACAACCTCATACATCTCATACCTTCAAAGCTTGGAGTCTTTTACTGAATGAAGATAAAATTCATAGCCAGTTTTATAATGAGACATATGCATCCCTCTCCCGTTGTTATATAACAGTTTTGTTATTTCTTAATAATATATAACAGTTTAGTTACTGCGTCAACGAATTTTCTGATATTTCTTTCAAATAATCGAAAGCCCAGTCCATTTAAATTAGTATGGCTGGGCTTTTCATAAAATATTCACATCGGCGTCCGTTATAATCACATCCTTTAATGTTAAACCTTTTAAATGCCTAATTGTTTTGCTTGCATATTATAAGCTGAAAGTTGCTGCTGTGATAACTGTAACACATAATAGCGGAATGAAATTGGCTCTAAACCATAACGCTCACACATCTCACAATAAAATTCATAACCATCACGATACTTCGACATTTGAATTCCTCCTAAAATCAAACTGTTTTATAACAGTTGTTATTATTTTTTATTAATATATAACAGATGATTCATTTCGTCAAGCTTTCAATTTAAAAATAAGTATTACTTTAATGAAATAACAAAAGCCATTGTTTTGAAAAAGATTGATCAAAACAGGCTCTCTTTAAATCGAATATTTAATTCAGGGAAGTAACTCTACCTTTACTTTTAGTTTTATATCTACTGGAGGCTCTTCCTCTGTTACTCGGTAAGTTATGACATAAGCTCCTTTGGGAAATCCTTTAAATAACTTTTCAAAACTTTCGTTGCCGTTTAAAATACCATTTGCAATTATTGCTTCTTTATCTACATTTTGAATTTTGTAGTAAAACCTTTTTGTTCCAGTATTGGTTACGGATATTTTAAATGGAAAATCCCACTCATAAGTAAAATATGATTTACTTTCACCAAGTGGAGACGCTACTTCTTCATTAATTACAATAGCGCGAGAACTTCCTGTTGATATATCGTCAGTTTCCTTATTAGTGATATCTACGACAACAGGTTCATCTTCTTTCTCCTTATGTGTTGTGCTATCCGAGACAACAGGTTCATTTTTTACAGCCTCTGAAGTTGCATTTTTAGAGGGTACTTCTGTTTTAGATGAAAATGTATTACACCCTGTTAAGAGTATAATAGAAGTACATAGAATAACTAACTTATAAATTCTCATAACTTCTCCTAACTAAAAATAGTAAATAATGATAATTATACTATAAAACGAAAAAAAGAAGGGAAGTCTCTTTATCCTTTCCTTCTTCTATGTCGCTATATCTCGAGCGTCAGCAACACCACGATGCAGGTCAGTTAGCCTGCCTTATTAGTGATAAAGCGATTACACTGTGAATAGTGCATTGTTAGCTCAATATGAAATGCTTATGTAGTTAATAGTTGTAATAACAACTTTCTGGTTTGTTCAAAGGTTTTATATTCCTGAAAGAAATCTTTATAGGCTTCAAGTTTGTCTTCAAAAAACCGATATTGTTTATAGTAATCAAAGAAAGATTTATGTAACATCTCAATTTGATTTTCCGGGATGTTAGTTATGTCGTCTGCTAAAACATAGCTTAAAGTTCCAGCTATATTCATACAATAATCATTAAAATCAAACTTTAGTTCATTTTCGTCATCTGATAAAGTTAATAATTCTGCACGAAAATCTTGTTTTATTTTTTCCATATCTCTAGATGGAAACGGCTTTTCTAATTCGCTTTTAATTTCAGTAAGTTGTTTTAAAATACTTCCCATTTATTTCTCCCTTTTTAAGTATGGTATTTATCATGTTTTTACCTTTAACCAACCAGCCTGCACAAATAGTTCATTAAAACATTTAGTCTCATTGTATTATACTAAATGCTCATCTAAAGTTTTTTTAATTTTTGTTTTTTAATTCCAAAAAGCATACGGGGAGTCTGATTTTTCAAAAAAACGCATTAAAAAAAGCCCGATTTCTCAATATTTATATCGAGAAATTGGACCATTCACCATAAATTTTTCAATAAACGGAAGATCATTTTAGGGATAAATATTAAAATGTTCCAGATTATTTCTAAAGCGATTGAATTTTTAATCGCTATTATTAATTCTTTAATATAATATCGAGCTTCGCTTTTTTTCATTCTTTGTATTAATTCTTTAATATAATTTCGAGGTTTGCTTTTTTCATTCTTTGTATTTAGTCTCCAGGAAGTACATTAGTGCTCAACTTTTATGAATGCTTTGATTTCTTTTATTTGTTCAATATGTCGTTGTTCATGAATAGAAACTAGTTCTACCCATTGATCGAGAGGTAGATCGCCAAGAAAAGGATGTTTATAGGATTTTTCTGCTAATAAAGATGGATCGTCAATTGTATCGAGGAATGCTGTGAATTTTCCTCTCGATTCGTCAAGTAACTCAATAATTTGCTGAACTGTAAAAAAGTCTTCAGCTGGAACAACAAATTCTGGTGCTGGAACTTTCTTTGCTCTATCTGCGATAATAAGAATATTTTTACGTTCCGCTTGCTTACTATCTTCTTGTTTTAATGCCCACGCAATCAGTCTTTTAAAAGATGCCTCTGTTAAAGTTAAATGATGGCAAACCTGTGCTATACTCCAACTGTTTGCATCAGGCTTAGCGTTGAATTGAGTATCACTTAATAATTTGATCTCCTCTACTAAGTTATTTCTTGTTTCACATAGTTGGTCATTTATTAATTGACTCATAAGCTACTCCCCTTATCAAACGATTTTTGATTCCTATTCTGTATATGCTCCATACAATGTAAAGTATTCTATAGATGAAGCGATTTCCCTTTAATATTTTGAAAATTATCTTGCTCGAACAATATTGAACGGATTATTTTCGAGTACATGTTGTAGCTCTTCATTTTCAATATGTGTATAGATTTGTGTTGTTGCCACACTTGAGTGACCCAGTATGTGCTGAAGACTTCGAATATCCGCTCCTGATTTATACATCATTGTTGCGGATGTATGTCGTAACTTATGTGGCGTCAGTCGTTCTTTTTGGAGTCCAGATTGTTGATTAATACGTTTAACGATTTTTGCAACGGTTTGACGAGTAAATCGTGTTCCTTTTTGAGAGATGAATAGGGGCTCCTCTCCCTCACCTTTATATGTTGTCTTTCCGCTATTTTCATAGTCTGCAAGTGCCTGTACACAGCTATCATTCAAATAAACAGTCCGCTCTTTATTCCCTTTCCCAACAACTGTTAAGTAGCGCCCTTGTATGGATGACTTATTTAGCTGGCAAAGCTCTGTTACACGAATTCCTAAATTTAAGAAAAACATCATCATACAGTAGTTTCTCGGTGAAGCACGATTTGGCTGGATCCCGTCGATAAATTGCGTCGCTTCCTCGATATTCATATAGATAGGTCTTTTCCGTCCGATTTTTGGTGTTTCTAATTCATCTGCCGGATTTTCCTCTATAAGACGACGTTTCCCTTTCAGGTATTTAAAAAATGACTTCAACGTTGCTACTTTACGTGCTCTCGCTGATGCAGAATTTCCACGTTGCACCTCGCAATATTCCATAAATAAATAAAGATCTTCTAATGTCATTTCTCGAATTTCTTCTATTGAAAAAGTAGAAATATCTATCTTCGTTAAATCTGATAGTTCATGCTCATTCTGAATGGCTATGTAAAAACGGAAGAATAATGTCAAATCATATTCGTATTCTTTTCTAGTGCGTTGAGACTTCCCTTTAATCGTCGTTAAATAAACAAGGAAATCTCTCATTATTTTTGGCAGCTTAGGCTTTTCCATAAAATCACCTCTATTTGCTCTATTTTACCACGAAAAAACGTTCCCAAATATAAATTTGGGAACTTTATGATGAAAAAAGTGCTCTTTTTTATTAAAAGGAACGTACGTTCGTTGCATAAGTGACAAAAAAAGATGATTCTCTTTTAGCAAGAAAATCACCTTTTATAAAGTTTTTTTTGAAAATTTCACTTTTCAGGCATAAAGCGCAAAAAAAATGAATATTTAAATTTAGTGAACTAAATGAACTGTGTGCTGTGAGACGATTTGAAAAACGAAAAGGTGGGTAACCATACATGTCGATTCTTCTCACAACGCGCGTGGAATTATTTGGTTTTTGTCAATTTCGGACGCATTGTTTACCTGTGAGAAAGCGAAGCGTCAATTACGCCAGGACAAAATCCGTTTACGAAATAAAGATACTATACGTCCCATCTACTTGTTTTCCTAGAGACCAATTTGTTGATAGCATACGTTGAAGCTTCTCGATAGTTTCCTCATTGCAAGTTAAGTGTTGAATGCCTGTTTCTAATAATTGATAATCCTTACCCTCTTCTAATTGGAAACGAAGATATAGTAAACGTTGAATGCCTGGTAAAGTTACATATTTGATACGGTAGTTACCTTGCAAAGCGTCCAAGAATAATTGTTCCCCTTCTTGAAAAAGTGCCATTGTTTCGGAAAATTCATAGTTTGGTAATTTTTCTTGCCAAACTGATAAATCCCCTGTTCGCAATGTGCGCACAATATCCTCATTAGTAAAATCTAATTTCGAAAGCTTGTCTAGCTCATAAGCTTGCATTAAATTAATGATTGTCATTTTTCTAGCTCCTTTTATATGTATTCATATTTAGTGTAACACGTTTTCTCTACTACTTAAATTCGGAGGGCGATCCATATGATGAATTTCTATGAATCTGGTTTGTTTTTTGATGAAATGTTAGATGGCAATCAACCGAAGCCTCATTATCGGTCTTTCCACCATAAGCTCAATGTTTTCACAAAGGACCAATTAGAGGAAAAATATCAGCAAGCACAATCTAGATTCCTTAAACAAGGCATTACATTTACCGTATATGGAGCACAAGGTGGAACAGAACGGACAATGCCCTTTGATTTTATACCTATTATTATTCCACATGAACAGTGGCAAGAAATAGAATCTGGGATGAAGCAACGTGTGAAAGCCTTAAATTGCTTTCTACACGATGTCTACCATGAACAATCTATTATTGAGGATGGGCTTATTCCGAAACAGCTTATTGAAAATAATCCGTATTATTATAAAGAAATGCTTGGTGTAAAAGTACCTATCGATAATCATATTTTTTTAGCTGGTATCGATTTGATTCGTGATGAAAATGGTATTTACTACGTGTTAGAAGATAATTTACGCAATCCTTCAGGTATTTCCTATGTTTTTCAAAATCGATCTGTGATGAAGGAAGTGTATCCTGAATTTTTCTCTAAACATTCGATCCAGTCACTCGACAAACAAATGGCCTTTATGAAGAAGGCACTCCTTGCTCATCGGCCACCTTGTATGGAGCCAGATAGAGAACCTAAAGCTGTCCTCTTAACAGCTGGTATGTATAATTCGGCATATTACGATCATGTTTTTTTAGCACAGCAGCTCAATATTCAGCTTGTTGAAGGCCGTGATTTAGTGGTCCGAGACGAAAAGGTGTACATGAAGACTATCTACGGGCTAAAGCAAATCGATATTATATATCGTCGTATTGATGATGATTTCCTAGATCCTGTTGTTTTTCGTGAAGATTCTTTACTTGGAGTTCCTCATATTATCGATGCTTATAAAGCTGGAAATATTGCTATTTTAAATGCAGTTGGTAACGGTGTTGCTGATGATAAAGCGATGTATGCCTATGTACCAGATATGATTCGCTACTATCTAAATGAGGAACCTATTTTACGTAATGTGAAGACTTATCATCTAGCTGATGATCGGCAGCTAGATTGGGTTCTTGAGCATATGAGCGAGCTTGTCATTAAAAATGTTAGTGCCTCTGGTGGCTATGATATGCTAATTGGTCCGCATGCGAGTGATGAAGAAATCGCTATTTATAAGGAAAAAATTATGGAAAACCCGCATCAGTACATTGCACAGCCAACGATTAGTCTGTCTAGAGCACCGGCTTTCCAGGATGGGAGATTCTATCCCTGTCATGTCGATTTGCGTGTATATGTGATGAAGGGTGAGGATATTTATGTGCTTCCTGGTGGTTTATCGCGTGTAGCATTAAAAGAAGGATCTTTAGTCGTGAATTCTTCACAGGGTGGAGGAGCAAAAGATACGTGGATATTAAAGGAGGAATTGCAATATGCTAAGTCGAGTAGCCGATGCACTATACTGGATGGCACGATATAGTGAACGCTCACAATCGAATGCACATATATTACAAGTACAGCTGTTGAATATGTTGGAGCAATCTGGCAAAGAAAATGAATATATCGATCATTGGGAAGCGGTGTTAAATATTTGCGCCTCGAAGGAAGAGTACTTGAACTTATATGAGTCGATTCGAGTTAATCCACTTATCGAATATCTACTCTTTTCTACTAATAATGGAAACGCTCTTCATGCTACTTTACGTGCCGTTAGAGAAAATGCGCGTGTAACTCGAGATAGCATCCCCATTGAACTTTGGGAATTGCAAAACGCCTTTTATTTATCCTTACAGCAAGACATATTGGAACGTGAAAGACCGATTCCACTCATCGTTCTTAACACTTTTTTACAAAACGTTCGTAAGACTTCTTTGACGGTTACTGGGCTTATCGAAGGTTCAATGGATCGAGATGTACCCTTTTATTTCATGCAAGTTGGCAAATGGTTAGAGCGTGCAGAAAAAACGATTCGTATGGCTTTAATTATACTGGAGCAACATAAAGAAATAGCCATCTCCTTAGTAGAAGCGGACGGTTCGTTTTTACTCGATTTATCAGAGGCGACGGAGTCTTATTTACAAAAGCATCGCCAAACCAACTTACTGTGTGTACTTCAATATTTATTACAGGATAAGCATTTCCCACGTTCAGTAATGTTTTGCTTACAAAAATTAGAAGAAGTATTTATTTGTTTAGAAAACGATCCTCTTTCAGCAAGATTTTTAGAGCTTCATGCCCCATTAAAAAGTTTATTGTTTGCCATAATGAATGTAGATGTATGGAATAGTACTTTAGAAGAAACTATATTATTACTGGAGGAAAGATTGTGTCAATGTATTGATTTTGGCAATACATTTTCAACAATTTATCATTTATATGAACCCAGCGTACAACCTTGAAAGGAATCAACGACAGCTCCCTATCAACAAGCAAGTCAGTAATTCAAAGGAAGCGGACACAATGAAATTTGAAATTCAACATACTAATATTTTTCAATATGAGTCTGAAGTCGATCAAAGCTTAAATACAATCCGCTTAAAGCCAAGAGGCGATGAGCGTCAGCGCTTATTAACCTATCGCATTGCCATTACACCTTCATCTTTAACGCGTGAGCATACAGATATATGGGGCAATACGGTTGGCACTTTTTATATACCAGAGCAGCATCAAGAATTAGAAATTCAAACGACCTCTATTGTCAGCATTCAACGTGCACCATTTATTCATCGTATTCAATATTCACCAGAGATGCAGACCATTTTTCACTCGCAACTGTTTTACGAGCATTATTTACCCTATTTAAAGTTTACACAATTTACGTATATGACAGACAATCATTTAGAGGAAGTGTATCATGCCATTGGTCATGCTGAAAATCCTGTGCTATTTTCATTAAATTTAATGCAATATTTATACTCGACATTTGAATACGATCCGGGTGCAACCGATGTGACGACAACGGCAAGTGAAGCCTTCGCCCTTAAGCGAGGTGTTTGTCAGGATTTCACACATGTCATGCTTGCGGTGCTAAGGGCTAAAGGAATTCCAGCACGCTATGTGAGCGGTTATTTATATGTGGACGAAAACTCCGCATTAATCGGGGATATTGCCACCCATGCTTGGGTAGAAGTTATGATACCAGGAATCGGCTGGATCGGTCTCGATCCAACTAATAATGTAGAAGTATTAGAAAATCACATTATTTTATGTATTGGCCGTGATTATTCCGATATTAGTCCTGTTGAAGGTGTTTATTCAGGTGGTAAGCATGATTTAACAGTTAAAGTGAGTGTCAAAGCATTGAATCATTTGTAACAAAAATGGTCAATGGTTAAAATTAAATCCCCTGATTTTTCTACGCTAGGCAGAAGAATCAGGGGGTTTATTATGATCTATTGTTTTGAAAACTAAAGTTCTCAGTAATGCAACAACGATTATTTAGTCATTAAACATTATTTCACAATTATTAAGTTCTATTAGACTTTTTATACAATACCGATTTCTTTTCCTATTTTCTTTATTTTATTTATAACTGTATTGAGCTGATCCATTGTATGTGTAGCCATTACTGTAATCCGCAACCGGCTTGACCCTTTTGGCACAGTTGGTGGTCTAATTGCTGGAATAAAGACACCTTCATCCATAAGTTTCTCAGAAAATTGCACAGCTTTACGGGAATCACCAATAAGAAGAGATATAATTGGCGTTTCCCCCTCATTAACTACAAAACCGGATTCCTCCAATTTTAAACGTAAATACTTAGCATTATTCAGCAATTGTTCCCTTCGTTCAGGCTCATTTTGAATAATGGATATTCCTTCTCGCGCGGCTTCAATCGCACTTGGAGATAAACCTGTTTGGAAGATAAAGGATCTAGCGTTATTTAGTAAATAGTTCTTTGCAATTGACGACGTCGCCACAAAACCACCCTCTGCACCAATCGCTTTACTCATCGTGCCCACTGTAAAATCAATCTCATTTTTCAATCCAAAATAGTCAGCAGTACCACGACCATCATTTCCTAAGACACCTGTCGCATGCGCATCATCAATCATTATGTAAGCATTATATTCCTTTGCAAGCGTAACTATTTCGGGAAGCGGAGCAATATCACCATCCATACTAAAGACGCCATCCGTCACAATTAACTTCTTTCCATCTCCATGTGATTGCCTCAATTTCTGCTCTAAATCCACCATATCCGCATGTTCATAAACAATTGTTTTTGCTTGACTAAGGCGACAACCATCTATAATACTCGCATGATTCCAGGCATCAGAAAATATTATATCACCTGCCTTCATCACACTCGAAATTACGCCAATGTTCGCTAAATAACCACTACTGAAAACAATGGCAGCTTCAGTTTTTTTCAAATCCGCAATTTCTGATTCAAGCTGTTCATGAATATCGAAATTTCCAGTTGTTAATCTCGAACCACCAGCTCCTGTACCGTATTTACTAATACCTTCAGATGCTTTCTTTCTCAACCGAAAATCTGTTGCAAGACCTAAATAGTTATTAGATGAAAAAAGCAAGAATTTCTTACCATTCATGATTACCTCGGTCTCATTTCCATTTGAAAACGAACGTAACTTCCTTGTCAATCCTTTCTCTTCTATTAATTGTAGTTCTTGTTGGAACCATTGATCCATTTTTTAATCCCTCCTAATGAGAACCGGTACGCTCTCTAAATAGTCAATAAAAGATTCTAGTTCAACTTCATCTGACACAAAATAAATACGCCCTCCGCTCTCACAGCCTTCCCTTTTTAACGGTGTAATTCTGACATAACCAATGTCACGATTACTCACATATCCAGTCACGTAATCTGGATCATCAGACCAACATAATTCTGCAATTGTAAACGGAGAATTTGCCACTTTCGACGCTAGAGCCAACGCTTCACGGACGCGCTCATTAAGGTCCCCATTAGCGTCTTGCCAATCGATTCGTGATACACGAACACCCTTTTGCCCCCGATCGTCAAGCCGTAAGCCGGTTTTACTATTTAAGATGATTGCCCCACGGAGATTTTGATTACTACTAAGTTGATGAAAAGCAACATTCAGTGCATATTCCGAAATACCTAAGGAGGTTAGTATCTTTCTTGCTTCACTATGAGCATTTTCGATTGAAGCCGCCTCAACAGTCGTAATTTCTAAGGGGGGTATATACTGTATCTGATCACGTGCAATTTTTTCAACGGTAAATTGAATAAAGTCAGCATCTCCACGTGAATGATTACTTGCTTTGTTCAATAACTGTTTTACAATTGGCTCTATCTGAGATTTACTGCCTATCCGTTCACCACCAGATATATGCTTTTCCCCTAGTTCAGGACTTCTTTCAGCCGCACGCATTCGAATGCTATAACACGCTTTTAACATGATTATTACCAGCTACTTTCCTATTAATTGTATGTAACATTTTCGTTATGGGATAAACACTAATAGCTGTGATTACCATGCCTGGAATAGCCAAAACTATTAACGGTAAAAATGGAGACCCTAACGTAAAAGCCAAACCAAATCTAGCAATCGTTGTTCCAATTGGGCCTGCCAAAACAAGTACCGGAATTGAAGTCCCAAATAAAACAATGAGTAGGCCTACAGTCAATCGAAAAATTAATGCGATCTCCACATTTAGGATCGAGTGTATACCTAGTAAAAATGAGATTAAACTTGCAATGATCCCCGCTAGAAAATATCGCTTAAATCCAAACACTGCTGCAATCGCAACTGCTATGGGTGCTGATAATTGAAACTCAGACCCAGGAATGCCTGTTGGAATTTTAAACATACCTGTAACGATAATAAGACATGCTAGCAATGAAATCTGGGCAAGATCATAAGTAGAAAACTTTCGTATCATTTTACTCCTCCATCTTACTTTTTAAATTAACATGTAAAAACAACTTTATTTATTTCCTCCTATTCTTAATTTGTGTTAACTTATATTTATATTAAGTTAACACAAATTAAGGTTGAAAAGTAGATAAAATGGTAGGATTTTTTATTATTTGTGAAAATACGATTTTGTTCCTTATTATTTAAAGCGAGCGTTAAAGCATTGAATCATTTGTAATAAATATGTGCAATGGTTTAAATTAAAACCCCTGATTTTTCTACGTATAGAAGAAGAATCAGGGGTTTTATTAGGATCTATTGCTTAGAATAATAATTTAAATAATGTAATCTTAAGCTAGGGGTACCGTCAGGAAAATGCGGATTTACAACGTTAAGGAATTTTCAATACTAAAAAGCCCAATTTCACCGTTAATTAATAGAGAAATTGGGCTTTTTCATTACTCCATAAGCATTTTTAAGTTATATTCAAAAACCATGCTTTGACATTGTCTAAAGCATGGTAATTATTTAAACTAATATAAATCTGCTAAGTTGATTTTTTTAGCTCATCTATTTATTGAATTCATTAACTGGAAGAAGTATTCAGGTTTATGAGTCTTATTTAGGTTATACCATGAATGTAATGCATCTGGTGTAAATACATCTATTTTTTTCAGTACCTCCATTGCAAATTCCAGAGGAGCTATTCCTGATGCAGTAACTAAATTCGCATCAGATACCGCAGATCCCAACTCATAGAACTTTTCTCCTTTATAGTTAGGACATACCATTTTGGTATATTCTAAGTTATTACTTGTATGCTTTCTAGTATCTAAGTATCCCATATTCGCGAGGGCATCAGTTGCACCACAAATTGCAGCAACAATAGTGCCAAGCTTTAAAGCTTGGCCAATTCTTTCCAAGATAGGTTGATGAATTTCTTCACTCCAAGTAGTCCCTCCTGGTAAAATTAAAAGATCTTTACTCTCAAGAGTACATTCATCAAGGGAAATATCTGGTTTTATGTTCAGTCCTCCCATAGTAGTAATCATTTCTTTATTAGCTCCTACTGTAATTACTTTTAAAGGTGCTAAATCTTTTTTGAAATATCTTCCTGAGTTTAGTTCAGCAATTAAATATCCATATTCCCAGTCCGACATTGTATTAAATACATATAGAAAAACTTTTTTTGTTTGCATCCAATAACACTCCAATCACAATTGATATAGCTATTATAAGATAACTTCCCTGACAGTTAACGTCAGGGAAGTTATCAAACTTGATGAAATTTTATTAATTCCGACAGAACTTCAATAAGTCTTTTCTTAAGACTTATTGGCTCAATAACTTTAATAGATTTATTGTACGGTAAAAGTAAATAAGGTACATATGTATGTATCATATCTTTTTCAAGAAGAAAAACTGCTTGATTTGAAGTCCGTTCTTGTAAATAATGTCCTAAAAACCAATGTTGGCAAATATCAGCCAATACACTTTTATCCCCATTAATAACCAAAGAAATAATACCTTCCTTATCTTCTATAGTTGGAAGAAGATTTTTTATAAAAAAGTCACGTGCTGAAAAATTTTCTGGCCGGTTAAACTTATTTTCGGTTAGCATTAGACTTTCAATTCGATCTACTCTAAAACTACGGATATCATTCCGAAGATGACAAAATCCAATCACATACCACTTATTATTCCAATAGATAATTCTGTACGGATCGACCAATCTATAATTTAATTGCTTTTCGCCACTTTTATGGTAAAGAATTTTTACTGAGTACCCGTCAGCTACGGCCTGCTCCAACTCCTTCAAAAAAGGTTCAATAGAGAGTGAACTTAATCGACTGATTACTTCAAGACTAGATAAATGTTGGTTTATCTTTGTTTCCTGCTCTTGATTTGAGTATTTACTTAGTTTTGAAATGGCCCTATTCAGTGCTTCACCTCCATAATATCCGGCTTCTTCTGCAAAAACAGCAGCGTGAAAAAGTGAAGTTTGCTCCTCAAAATCAAAAAAAAGAGGAGCCTCAATAAAATTGTTCAATAAAGTGTATCCACCGTTATGTCCTGGTTCTGAAATTATAGGTACGCCACTTGTTGAAATTGTATCAATATAACGATACACAGTCCTTATATTCATCTCTAACTTTTCTGAAATTTGTTTTGCAGTAATTTTTTCACCTGAACGAAGCATCCATAGAATTGCTAACATATTGTCAATTTTAGGCATATAATTCCACCTCTATATGAAATTTACTTTCTATTATATATTTCTGATTTTTGGTATAACTCTTCAACTGTTCCTTTCCGATAGCTTTCTATATAATGAGGCCCTAGACACATTTGTAATTTCACAAATTTGATTTACAGTCATATCTCCCTCTTTATAAAGCTTTACTGCATAATTCATTCCTGCATGATTTTTATGGTACTTCTTTAACCGACCTTTAAACTTTCCTTCTTTCTTAGCCAGTTCAATCCCTTCACGCTGCCGCATACGGATAAGATCACGTTCTAATTGGTTTACACCCGCCATAACCGTAATTAAGAATTGGCTGTAGGGATTATCTTCTGATAAATCTAGCCATGTATCTTTTAAGGATTTTAAATTTGCCTTTTTACCCCGTATGTTATCGATTAATTCAAATAAATCTTGTGTACTACGAGTAATCCGAGTTAAGTCCGTAACATAAATGATGTCACCTTCACTTCTTGTTTTTCGAATTAAACCTTTTAATCCGAATTTTTTATAATCTCGAATCCAGTATTGTAGGGTTCTTTTGGCAATGCCATTTTCTTCTGTAATGGCCGTTAATCTTTTTTAGTTGATAAGATAAGGCGCAATAATTTTATACTTTACTACTGCTGCTTGCCGCTGTTCTTCTGAAAAAGCTGTTAATGGAGGTTATTCATTTTGCATAGATATCAACCTTTCAGATTTATTGTTTTTCTAAATAGCGATAAATCGTAGTGCGAGACACACCCCACTTTTCCGCAACATCTTTAATCGGTGTGCCACTTTCAATTAAAGCTTTCATCATTTCAATTTCTTTTGAACCATACTTTTCTGGGCGACCACCTAGACGCCCACGTGCTTTTGCTGCTGCTCGTCCAGCAGCAGATCGCTCCTGAATCAAATTACGTTCAAATTCCGCAAACGCTGCAAACAAGTGAAACATTAATTGCCCTGTTGCATTGCTTTTGTCCATTGTTAAGTTTTCTTGCAGGCTATGAAAGCCAATACCTCTCTCATTTAAGTTGTTCACTATTTGAATTAAATCTTGCATATTGCGCCCTAGTCGATCCAATCGCCAAACGACAATTGTATCGCCTTTACGTGCATACTTAAGTGCTTCTTCTAAACCAGGACGTTGTTTTTTTGTTCCACTCATTTTATCGTAAAAAATTTTTGTACAACCATGTTGCGTTAAAGCATCTGATTGCAAATCCAAATTTTGTAATCCAGTTGACACTCGTGCATATCCAATTAACACCAAAATCACTCTTTCCTCATTTTACCTTTGATTGCATTGTAACATAAGATGTTAAAAATATGGTTAATGAACATAGATTAATGAACGGAGTTTTGTTACATTCCGAACGGTAAAAAACGCCCCTTATAAATTAAAAAGGAGCGTGTTCAGAAAAGGGAGGTTTTGGAACATTTTATAGCTTGGTAAATATTAACGTGTTATCATTTGATTAAAAGGAAGTTATTTAATTTTGTTCGTCAATCGGGCCATTTTATCGAATAGCTTGCATATATAGGAGTACATCATTATGAGGTTAAATATTATTAATAAAGATTTCTCGTCAATGTGGTTATCTAATTTACTATCCATTTTGAATGGAAGATTCAGAGAACTAGTTATACCATTAATGGTGTTGGGTTTAACTAATTCCCCTTTAGTAACAGGACTGGTTGCACTTTCGCAACAACTTGGAACAGTATTACTTGCGATTCCTATAGGCACATGGGTAGAGAAGAAAAACAAAGTCCGAGTAGCTAGAATTTGTCATCTTATCTATGGCATCGGTATTTTCACACTTGCTTATTTGATAACATTAGAACAATTAAACGTTGCAGTAATCCCCTTTGTTTTATTCTTTATGGGTATAGTATCTTTAATTAGTGGTACTGCTTTTTCGACAATGATCCCTAGTGTTGCAGGAAGAAAAAAGTTATTAGAAGCCCATACGAGTTTAGAAGCTGCCGATGCGATTGTCACTTTAATTGGACCAGCAATTGGTGGTTTTTTATTAGCTAAAACAGGATCATTCATAACATTAAGTATCTGTGCTACGTTTTCCTTATTATCAGCACTCTTTATTTCGTTAGTTCGAAATAGAGAAATACAACCCCAACAAAGTATTGAAATGGCAACTAAAGAGAAAAAAGCAAACTTTTTCAGGCAAACGGTAGATGGACTGAAATACCTTATTGTTAATACGCAACAATTAATTAATACTATTGTTTTAAGTACGTTAGGCTTTTCTACAGTATTTATTGTTCTAACTGTTCTACTCCATGCAAGGATATCTTTAAATTTTTCTGAAGAACTCATAGGTATTTTATTATCAAGTGCCGGTATTGGAAATATCATAGGTGTTTTAATAATGAAATGGTTTAAAAATAGGAATTGGCTATTACTACTTTGTTCATTACTGATTATCTCTTCTTTTGGCGTTTTTGTTATTTTTTCAACAGAAAACTTTATATTAATGTGTTTAGGAATGATAATATTTGATGGTGCACTATCAATGGCATTTGTGGTCCAAGTATCTGTGCATCAAGGGATTACACCAAATAACTATTTGGCGAGGGTAAAAAGCGCTACATATGTTATAGGTGGTTTATCTACAATGTTGGGAACGTTTTTAGCTGGTGCTATTCCAGAATTTTCATCATCAAGAATTGCACTTGGAATTGGAGTATTCGTACTAGCAATACCGGCATTGTATTTGCTTAAGTTTCGAAAACTTGGTGTGAAACTCAGTAAAATAAAAACGATTAGTATGAATAGTAATGTAGAATGATTTCACTAATTTAAAGTAATGAGCTCATTTCTAGAAGAATCAAAACAACGATTGGACAAGTGTCCAATCGTTTTTAGCATATTATTCAGTTGTAACGATAAAATCGCGACGGCGAATTAATGCAAATAGAGTGCCAAGTCCTAACAAAGTTGCTGCAAGGATAAATGTTACCCTGACATCCCAAAGCTCTGCAATTGCTCCGAAACTTAATGATGAAATACCGAATAAGAGTGATATCATAGCACTTTGAACGGCGTAAATTTTAGGAAGCTCGTCAGTAGTTGCAGATTTTTGAAGCATTGTCTCACTTACAATGCCTTTTAATTGTTGAACAACTCCGTTCAGAATAACAATTAGAATTGAAATCCACGGAATGGTTGTTACTCCGAAAAGAAGAGTGACACCGCTAATGCCAAATGATAACAGAATATAACTTAAAAATGCTTATGGAGTAATGAAAAAGCCCAATTTCTCTATTAATTAACGGTGAAGTTGGGCTTTTTAGTATTGAAAATTCCTTAACGTTGTAAATCCGCATTTTCCTGACGGTACCCCTAAATAAAGTAATCTTAAACTAGTGATAAAAAAATTATATTAAATTTCCTAATATTCGTTGAAATACTTTTTGTCTACTTGATAAACTTACTTTGCGTTTATAAAGTAAATTAGATGATCAGTCCATTTGTCGTCCTCGTATATGAATCCTTTCCTCGTGCATTCATAAACCATTCCAACACTTTCTGCTAACTTTATAGATGCTATATTATCAAGGTTTATGTGAGCTTCTATTCGATGGAAATTTAATTTTTCAAACGCTAGATCAATGGCTGCTTTTACAGCCTCTTTCCCATAACCTTTTCTCCAAAAGTGGTTATGAATTGTATATCCGAACCTGGCCCATTGAAATTCTTCCCTCATAATTGTCGAAAAGTCTATAAAGCCAATATGGGTATTATCTACTTTTCTAAACACTCCAAATACATAGACCTTATCATCCTCTGCCATTTGATGATGTTTAGTAACTAAATCACGAAACCATTCTTTCGTACAGATGCTCATATCTAATTTACCTTCATCGTATTTATGTTGAGAAGGTAAACGATTTTCATATTCGGTAAGCCAAGAAGAATAATCCCTTTCTTCAAGAAATCGAATAACTAATCTTTCTGTTTCAGTTCTTATTTTATTCAATCGAACACCTCATCTAGAAATACTTCCTATTATTATATAGTATATTCGACATAAGGAAATTATCCCCTCCTATTAAAATAGTATTTTCTAATTCGAATAGCAGATGTCCTTTTTATTTAAATTGATTAATAAGCATCCTTGCACTTGGCTAGTCACTACTTCTGTCTGCATGGTTCAGATATATATTCTTTAGATTACATTCATGCTGGCGCACTAAAAAAGTATAGGCCAAATTAGCCTATACTTTCACACCGCCTCAAGTTAATCATAATCCTCTTCTTGAACTTGTATTAATGACATTTTTGTAATAGCACTATACACCTCTTTTATTCCCCCAAACAAGGGCATGCAACTGTGGCAGTACTTTGACATCTTTTAATTCTTCATCTTTAATCACTCTATCAATCAGCGCTTGATATTTATCTAATAAATGTTTAATTAACCGTGAATTGTCAGTCGTCGTGAGATCATCATTACCGACTTGCAGATAAAAAGGAATCATTGGATATCGATGGTGAATTTGTTTAGCATACTCGTAATCCTCTTGATTAAAAACGACTATTTTGAGGGATACATGGTGATTACTGTTTCGATTTTTAAGTTTTTCGAAGATATCAGAGAGCACCGAATAGTCTGTGGTCATTCCAGAACTAGGTGGCTTTGGAGAAATTGTCAGTTCATCAATCTCATACATCCATTTTTGCCACCTACTTCCCTGTGTTTCCACACCGACCTTTATGTCGTTTTCTTTTAAAATGGCAATGAGCTTCTCCAAATTTTGGATGAGTGCAGGATTGCCGCCTGAAATCGTGACAAATGAAAAGCCGCTGCCTCCAAGACGTTTCAACTCAGACCAAATCTCTTCCGCTGTCATTTGGACAATAAGATGCTTTCCACTGCCATCCCACGTAAACGATGAATCACACCAAGAACAGGAATAATCACAGCCGGCAGTTCTCACAAACATTGTCTTTTGGCCAACTACCATTCCCTCACCTTGAATCGTCGGTCCAAAAATCTCGATAACAGGTATCTTACTCAACTTCCATCCACTCCCGTCTCGCTTCTGCATAGCTTGTCGGAGTTTCATATAGCCGGATAAACTCTACACGCGCACCGTTATATCTTTGTTCTTCAAGCAAGGCCGCAGCCAACTTTTCGTAAATCCAAACAACAATGTTTTCTGCCGTCGTATTCATAGGTGGAAGCGTTTCATTTAAATAACGATGATCCAAATGAATCTCTATTTTTTCTTTCCATATTTCTTTTATATCACCAAAATCAATCATCAAACCGCGTTCATCTGTGTATCCACTTACTCCTAATATTACGCGATACGTATGACCGTGCAGGTTTTTACATTTCCCCTCGTAATTATGTAAATGATGAGCAGCATCGAAGGTAAATTCTTTGCTTACGAGAACACGCTTTGCATGATAGTTCAATTGATTTCTTTGAATATCTTCATCTAATTTTTGGAGCTTATCGACGATTCTAAAATCTGACATGATTTAAGACTCCTTCTTTGTAACTCAAATACTCATCAAGGCCTTTTTTTCGCAGTTGGCATGCCGGGCATTCACCACAGCCATCTGCTATTACACCGTTATAGCAAGTCAACGTTCTTTCTTGAACAAAATCGAGTGCCCCAAACTGGTCAGCAAGCTCCCATGTCTGTGCCTTATTCAACCACATCAACGGTGTATCAATTACAAAGGTATCATCCATCGATAAATTTAACGTTACATTCAAGGATTTAATAAAAACATCTCGGCAATCCGGATATCCGCTAAAATCCGTTTCACAAACGCCAGTTACAATATGCTTAGCGCCTACTTGGCTCGCTAAAACGCCTGCAAATGAAAGAAAGAGAAGATTTCGGCCAGGTACAAAAGTCGATGGAAGCTCACCATTTTCTCCGTCTTCTACCTTTATGTCTTGACGTGTCAATGCATTCGGAGCAAGCTGATTCAGGAGTGACATATCAAGAATGTGGTGCCTAACACCGAGCTCCGCAGCTATCATCTTCGCACATTCAATTTCAAGACGATGTCTTTGACCATAATCAAAAGTTACTGCCTCAACCTCTTTAAAACGTTCTTTTGCCCAGAACAAACAAGTTGTACTGTCCTGACCTCCACTAAATACAACAATTGCTTTTTCCTGCTTCATCTATAAAAACTCCCTTATATCGAAAAAACAGCACTCTAAGAGAAAGTGCTGCTTTCTTCTTAGTTTTTTTTAGAGGGTAGCTAAATACCTCTTTCTTGATTGAACTATTCAATTCCTCATTTATCGATAATCAAATTTTTCTGGATTAAGATCGTGGTTCATTAAACGACATATAAAAATTGTGTACTTTGGTTACCTAATAATGTTATATCCTTCAATCCTTCTTCGTAGCTTCGGCCAGACATAAAAAAACCTCCTTGTAAAATGTTTCCCAACACTTTTCAAGAGAGGCATTACCAATCGTTCTATTAAAACATAAGTAAAAACATAAAAAAAAGCCACGTCCGATATGGACATGGCATATTATCATGTTTCCATAGTTTTTTATAGAGGGTATCAGCTATGAACCTCTCCCGTTCTAGTCCGGGCATTCTTTTCTTCAATATAATACAAAAAATAGTACAAAACGTCAAATGGATTTTTTTTATAAAATTTTCCCATACATGTTTTTCTGAAAAAACCACTGTAATATTGCCCTAATCCTGACGAATTACTTGCATTGCAAAGCGAGTTTCTGGTCGAAAACTAGTTGTTCCGTCGAAAGGAATACCGAACTATCCAATGAAAAGCTCATGGAGTGTTTCGGAATAGTTCGGTTTTTCTAATTATCGTGTTTTGTTAATTTAGAGATTATTCGGCTTTACAAATGAACCATTTAGTTATGTTCCAGCCTCTTATTCATCACGATCAAGTGACTCTTTCACAAATGTAGGAAGTGCAAATGCACCAACGTGTAAATCTGTATTGTAATATTTCGTTTTTAGACCAAATTTGTCCCAAGCATCTACTTGAATATCTTTAATTGGATGTAATGCTTTTGAAGCAAATCCGAATAGCCAGTGTCCCGATGGGTATGTTGGCATATGGAATTGATATACGCTCGCGATTGGGAAAATACCTTTAATTTTTTTATGTGCTTTACGCATGTTTTCTGCATACTCGGCAAAGTATGGTGATTCATGTTGGTTAATTAAAATTCCTTTTTCATTTAATACACGGTAACATTCTTTATAGAAAGCTGTTGTAAATAAACCTTCGCCGACTGAAATTGGATCAGTAGAATCTACTAATATTAAATCGAATGATTGATCAGCTGCGTTTTGAACATAAGCTAAGCCATCATCGAAAATCATTTCCATACGTGGATCTTCTTCAACACCAGCAGCTGTAATTGGAAGATATTTTTGGCTCAAACGAAATACTAACTCATCGATTTCTACCATTACTACTTTTTCAACTGATTCGTAACGTAGTACTTCACGAGCAGTACCTCCATCACCACCACCGATAATTAATACCTTTTTTATATCTGGGTTAGTAGCGAATGCTGGGTGCGTAATCATATCGTGATAAACGAACTCATCTTTTTCATTAACCATCATCAATCCGTCTAACGTGAAGAAAGTACCAAACTCTTCACTTTTATAAAAATCGATTTTTTGGAACGGAGATTGATCACTATGAATCTCTTCGTTGTATCCGATTGAAAATTTACAGTTATCGCTCCATTGTTCTGTATACCATTTCATTAAATCACGTCCTCTAATACTTCTTGTTTCACTAGAATTGTATCAATTTCTTGTTCTGCAAATTGGCGAATTTTATCTGCCATTCCACGTGGTACTTCAAATGATTCTGTCTTTTTCGCTTGCAGTTTTTGTTCTAAATATTCTGCTGCCTTCCAAGGACTTACAGAGTCACCACAAGTGTAAACATCTACAGAAGCAAAACCGTATTCTGGCCAAGTATGAATCGTTAAATGTGATTCAGCAATAATTACTGCACCCGAAACACCATATGGGTTGAAATGATGGAAGCAAGATTCTACAATTGTTGCCCCAGAATAGTCAGCAGCTTCATTCATAAACTGCTCGATTAATGCGTTTTGCTCAATAATTTCACTTGGGCAACCATAAAATTCAATTAATACGTGTCTTCCTAATGTTGATAATTCAATGCTCATTTATTTGTCTCCCTTACGACTGTAATATAATTTTCTTCTTTCGTTTCGAACAGAACATTCCCAAAATTAAGAAAATAGAAGTTATATAATTCTACTACTTCCTCTGAAATAACTTCACCAGGGATAATTAGTGGTATTCCCGGTGGATAAATCATTAATGAATCTGCGCTGATTCGACCTACCGCATCATAAATTAAAATTGTTTCTGTTTCAGCATTACACGCCTGTTGCGGTGTCATTGCTAATTTATTAATTTGATTCGCTGTCACATAAGCTGACTGAATCGCATCTTTTTTTGCGTGATTAAGTTCAATATCTTTTAACGCATGTACTAATTTACCGATTGTTTCATTCGTATCAACATGACTAATGACTGCCATTATGACATATCCTTCAGCAAGTTCTAATTGAATGCCATACTGTTGTTTCAATATTGTGTAAACTTCGAAACCAGTTAAACCGAGATCGTTCACACGAATTACAAGTTTCGTCCAATCATAGGATTGATTGAAATTTTGTTGTACATATTCAGCTTTTAGCACTTCATAGCGTGAATTATTTTCAATTTCTTCAATTGCTGTATCAACAATTGACTTTAATTGGCTATAACGTTGTTGTCCATACACCGCTAATTCCCTTCGCGCTACATCTAAAGAACTCATTAATAAATAATTTGCACTCGTCGTTTGAAGCATATTTAATACTTTTTGCAAATGCTTCGAATCGATTCGTTTTTCTTGTAGTAATAGAAGCGAACTTTGTGTTAATGAACCCCCAGTTTTATGCATACTGACCGTTACTGCATCTGCACCAGCACTAATTGCATCGTTTGCATCAGGTAAAAATGTTAAATGGGCTCCATGTGCACTATCAACAATAACTGTTACATTTTGTTCATGTGCGAGCTTACAAATTTCTTGCAGTTGATTCATCGAACCAAAATATGTTGGATACGTCACAAGTAAAGCTTTCGCTTGTGGGTTTTCTGCAAGTGCCGATTTTACATTTTCAACTGAAATTCCGTGTGCAATACCAAAATGTTGATCAACTTCAGGTTGAATAAATACTGGCTTTGCTCCACTTAATATAATGCCGTTCATAACTGATTTATGGCAGTTACGAGGTACAATCAATGTATCGCCCTGTTTACATGTCGCTAAAATCATCGCCAAAATTCCTACAGTAGTTCCATTTACTAAAAAGTAAGCGTAGTCTACATTAAATGCTTGTGCAGCTAATTGTTGAGCTTCTTTAATAACCGATTCCGGGTGACTTAATAAATCAAGCTCCTTCATCGAGTTTACATCCATTCTTAATGTCATTTCTCCAAGCGTCCATTTTAATGGGTTTTCATGTAGCCCCATTTTATGACCAGGTACATCAAACGGCGTAACATCTTGTTTAGTATAATTGACTAAAGCTTCAAATAATGGCATGCGGTCTTGAGTGGCTAAAAATTCCTCAGTAGCCACTCGATTTTGCACGCATTGCATTATTGTCCCATAGCAACTGTTAAAAGTTGCTCTAATTCTGAAACTTTGTCTGTTTTTTCCCAAGTTACGTTTACATCACTACGTCCAAAGTGACCATAAGCTGCAACTTGTTGATATTGTGGTTTACGTAGATTTAGCATGTTAATAATGCCATTTGGCGTTAAGTCGAATAATTGACGAATCGCTTTTAAAATTTCTTCTTTCGCTACTTTTTCTGTACCAAATGTTTCTAAAGCGATACTAATTGGTTCACTTACACCAATTGCATATGATAGTTGGATTTCACATTTATCTGCCAAGCCTGCTGCAACAATATTTTTTGCAACGTATCGCGCTGCGTAAGCCGCTGAACGGTCAACTTTTGTACAGTCTTTACCAGAGAATGCGCCACCACCATGACGAGCTGCGCCGCCATAAGTATCAACAATAATCTTACGTCCTGTTAAACCTGCATCTCCGTGTGGTCCGCCTACTACGAAACGACCAGTAGGATTAATTAAAATGCGGAAGTCTTCATTCATACCAAATTGCTTCGCAACAGCTTTAATTACATTTTCTGTAACGTAATCAATGAATTCTACTCGATCAAAATCATCATCATGTTGTATTGACATTAAAACAGTATCAATTTTAGGTTGTATACTATCCGTATAATCAATTGTTACTTGTGATTTCATATCTGGTCGAGCCCATTTGAATTGACCATTTTTACGTAGCTCAGTTGCACGTTTTACAAGCATATGTGCCATTTCAATTGCTAAAGGCATATAGTTTCCAGTTTCATTAGTCGCAAAACCGAACATAATCCCTTGGTCACCTGCACCAACTTCTTTTGTATCGCTTGAAGAATCAACACCCATTGCGATATCAGGAGATTGCGTGTGTACTAAAACTTGTACATTACAGTTATGACCATCAATACCGAACTTATCGTCTGTGTAACCAATGCCGATTAGGGTATTACGGGCAATTTTTTCGATATCTAGTTCAGCTTTAGTAGTGATCTCTCCACCAACAATTACTGTGTTTGTAGTTGTGAATACTTCACATGCCACACGTGATAGCGGATCTTGCGATAATGCTGCGTCTAATACTGCATCTGAGATTTGGTCTGCAATTTTATCTGGATGTCCTTCCGATACAGACTCCGATGTGAATAATACTTTTTCTGACAATTTTAACTACCCCTAACAAATTATAGATTTTTAGGGCATAAAAAAAAGCTCACCCAATTTTAAGGAAAGCTTCGAATACTATCAGCTGCTGTTCCTCTTATTGTTCACAAAAGTTAATTTTGTGCTCAGGTTCGGCCCACTGGATTCAGTTCATTATGAACTAAATTGTTTGGCCACCGTATCTTCGACCCCTCGTCTCAACGGTTATTAATAAGAGCTATATTATTATGCTGAGACTCATATTAAGTCATAAACATTTGAGTGTCAATTTATTTTTTTATATTTTTTAATGATTAATCGCTATGAAAATTAATTCATCTACCCTAAATACTAAGCGTAACAATTTGCAACGATTAAATATATATTAGAAAAAGTGAATAAAAATGCATATCGGATTTTTTTATATTAATAATAGAATGAACACCTATTAAATTTGTTAATATATGCGTTAAAAAAACATATTGTAAGCATAAAAAATTTTAGATCATCAAGGTAGATTTAGGAATTTTTTAGATCTTTTATTTATAAAATCATTTAAATTTCTATAATTCAGATTATTATTTTCGGTCAGTTATTAAAAAATCATGACGATTCTTTGATTTAAACCAGGTGTATTGATTAACTAATTTTAACCCTATTGAATAAACTGCGAGGTTGATTTCCACTACGGATACTTCTCACATACCCCCCCTTATCTTTAAAACCACTATGGCCATCAAAGCTATGGAATGAGAAATTCATTTGTCTTAGCTAAGGCTTATTTAAAGCTTTTTCCCTCTTTCTATTAATTGTTTGATTCAAATAATTTAAATTTATATTGCTTGCTACTAAGTATTTACTGGTTTGTTTGATAATCCTATTTATAAATATTTGCACTTGTTATTGACAGAAAATTCAGACTTAACGTATAATTTTTGGTATTACCACTGTATTTAATTTGTATTACCACATAGCAAAGGGGACGAGGATTTGAAAGAAAAGGAACGCTCCTCAGATAAAATTGAGAATGAATTAATTAGATCCATATTGGCTGGTGTTTACTCTGTAGGAAGTACTTTACCGCCGGAAAGAGAGCTTGCAAAAGAATTTGGTGTTGGTCGTCCAACTATTCGGGAGGCACTTCAACGGTTAGGAAGGGGTGGATGGATAACAGGGAGAAAAGGAATGCCTGCGGTTGTTAATGATTATTGGCGCAATGGAAATCTAACGACACTTGTTAATATTGTTGAGAATCATCATACTATAACAGATGAATTTATCATGTACTTATTAGAATTAAGGAGTTCCTTGGCTCCGACTTATATTCGTGATGCCATCACGTTTAATCAACCTAAAGTGGTTGCTCTCCTTGCCAATCTAGAGCAGCTTGAAGATCGTGCAGAAAGCTATGCAGCATTTGATTGGGATTTGCAAAAAAGATGTGCTGGCCTTGCTGTCAATCCAATCTTTCTACTCATTTTAAATAGCTTCGATTCCATTTATATAGATATGGCAAAAAGATATTTTTCTGTAAAAGATCATCGAGGGTTGTCCTTCAACTATTACCAAGACTTATTAAAAGCTGCATTAAAGGGAGATGCAATGGAAGCGGAAAGGCTTTCTACGACAACAATGGCGAAAAGCTTGGCTCTTTGGAAAGATAGAAAAAAATAAAGAATACTGGAGGCGTGATAAATGAGATTGAAATATTTTAAAGAATATTTTTCCTACCCTGATATATTAATCATGACCTGTCTATTCCTTATTAGCTTTGGATTTATGATTCTACATTTAACCTCTATCGGAATTTTGGGTGCTTTTATTCTGGGAATGATTATGTATTCCTTAGCTGAGTATGTTACACACAGGTTTCTTTTTCATCTGAAACCACCAAAGAATGCATTTTTGTTAAAAATGCTTAAACGCTTACATTATGACCACCATTCAAATCCTAATGAATTACACTTATTATTTTTACCCTTATGGTATAGTGTGCCAAATATTGCAATTGCAGCAGCCATTTTTTATTTTCTTTCATCTAGCTTTGTAATGACAATCGCATTTATTGCAGGTATCATGCTCTTTTTATTGTTTTATGAGTGGAAGCATTATATCGCCCATCGTCCCCTTCGACCAATCTCTCCATGGGGCCGGTGGATGAAAAAAGTTCATTTATGGCATCATTTCAAAAATGAAAATTACTGGTATGGTGTTACGAACCCAGCCTATGATTTCCTCATGGGTACCTTTAAAAACCAAAAGTATGTTGACCAAAGTAAAACTGCTAAAAATCTAGAGAAACGCGGCAACTAAAAAATAGAATTATAAAATATATGCCTTATAGGTAAAATATTCGGTCCTATGCTGTCTTTATGATATATTTTGCTCGTTAGAAGAAATCTGTTACGTGAAGTATAAAATGTCCTAGAATTTAGAGACACATATTTATAGACTTCAAATAAACATAAAAAGCCACAACCCATTAATAAAGGGGTTTTGTAACCAAAAAAATCCAATCATTGTTTTTCAATGATTGGATTTAAATAACACTTATTTATGATACGGTCCTCCGTGAAATGTCTAAAAGAGGTTAGTAAATTTCCATTTTATTTCTGTCTCCTTCAAATATAAGAGTCCGTTCTAAGCGGTACTTCAATATGCATTTTTATTTATTGTTCTAGTTGTTGAATATCTATTAAAACTACATTATAGAGTTCCATGAAGTTAAATCCATTCTTATGGAAAACTATAGGATATAAAAAGGACTGTCACAAAATTCATTTTCATGACAGTCCTTGTAAATTTTCTCATGGACAATAAATAAAAGTGTTTGTTATTTAGAAACAACTACTATGACTGTTGATTCAATTTTGTTTCCAGACTTATCTTTAGCCACAACAGTTAGGCTTGTGCCTGCTTTTGGGGCTTTAATCTTCACAGTGAATTTCCCTTTTGAATTTGCTTTTGCTTCCCCTAATAATGTTTCCCCGTTTTACTATAAGTACAGGTATTCATTATCTATTTTAGTAAAAAATGAAGATGAATATTATTAATTATGCCTCGGCATTATTTCTCTCCCAAAATAAAATACCACCGTCATCTGCAATTACAAAATAATTGCCACTAAATGAAAACCCATAGCAATCCAAAAAACCTCTATAAATGCGAACACAATTTTTATTGTGTCCTTCGACCAAACAGTCCTCAAACGCAGGTTGATAAATTATATCTTCACAAGGGTAAAGAGGAGATACTCTTTGTAAACAATCTCCGAATTTATTACTGACTGGAAGTATGCTTCCACCATATTTGCTTGCCAATTTGATCGATTTATCTTTTAAAACGTCGAAGCCTTCACAGATTAACAATGTTTCATCTAAAACAAAGTCATCTGTATAATCTCGGGATATTTTTTCTGCTCTTGCTAAATCTATAATTCCCCTACCATTACTAGATACGACAAGTAATAAATCGGATGATACATCAAACCCGAAATATTCAAAACTGCCAATACTAAAATTACCCTTAAAAGTCCATCCAACCGGACTTTTAGCAGAAGGTATTTGTTCTAATATGTTATATGTATTTTTTCTATGTTCCTCAAATGCCTTACTATTAAAGTAATCCATGATAACCTCCATTATAGAACTGTTAAAAAATATACTAAAAAACTATTAATTAATTTATAAAAGCGTGCACAAATTTCATATTGTTATTTATACACGCTTAATCACAATCCACTACAGAAGAAAAAACGATCTTTCTTTATTCAAAACGCTCCTGTCTTTCAGTAAGTACCCATTTTCGTACATAGCCCATTTTTTCCTGAATATTTTCAACTGTTTTTTCACTTTGAAATGCCTTTTGCATGACAGTGTAGCGTAAATCTGTGGCTCTCACATTTGTGCTGATATCCTTTGATATCGTTTGGAAAATTCGCTCAATTGTTTTCGTTGAGATGGCTTTAGATTGACTAGCCTCACTTACCCAAACCCATTCTCCCAGCTTTTCTTCATGTAATTCCTCTGCTGCTTCTTTATAGTGCTCCAGCATACCCATTAAAATTGAAGTAAGCTTTATTTCTCTTCGTCCATTTTGATTAGCAATGTAAACCATCGATGTGCCAAAATTAAAATGAGACCATTTCATGCGTACAAGCTCTGCTGGCTTACATCCTGTTTCCATCAGTAGTTGGACAATGCAGCCATTACGTCTTGCTAACCAAGCATGCTCCATTGTTTTCGCGTATTGGAAATAAGTTGGCCAGACGTTCGAAATTTGCATCAATTGCTTCTTAGTCAATAATGTCAAAGCCTCTTTCTGTCTCTTTTTGGGCTGTAAAATACCCTCATAGTCAAAGGGTTCCACCCACTCTCTTAAAAAGACAAAGTCTACAAAGCCCCGTAATGTAGCAATTTTATGATTAAACGTGTTGACATTTGCGTAGGTCTCTTTCAAATAATTATTATATATAAATAACAATTCTTTTATATGATGATCTACATACAAGTAGTTGTTCTCATGAGCAAACGCTAAAAACTGCTGTCCATCTATATTGTATTGCTTTTTCGTCGCAGCACTTTTCTTCAATGAGTTTAAAAGTAAATAATAGCTGTTCCATGCCTCCACTAGTGTGACCATCTTGTGACCTCCTTATCGACTGTGCGTGTTTTAATTTAAGTTTACTATATTTTGGGGCGTTAGTTTATAATTCATTTATATAAATTGTAACGTCGGATAATCTGTAATATTCATACACTATCGCGCTTCCCGTGTTCAAATGCTTCTTTCGAAACAAAGAAACAAATGATCCTTTAGCAGTGTCCCACATCTTTTGTTTTCTTACAATAGTAATTTTCCGCACTTTGTTGAAGTACAATTTCTTTAAAATGACCCTATTCTTGTATAACTAGGCTAATTTACATGAAAATTCGTATAATTTAGTGTTTATACCCGTTTGTGTTATATAATAAGAGTATCAACTATAACATGTAGGGGGCTTTGCAAGTATGCAAGTAAAAACAACTCGACTTGAAGCAGAAGACGCAAAAATTATTTATCAAGAAACAGCTGGGCTAGCAATTATTACAATCCATCGCCCACAGGCTAAAAACGCGCTAACAGCAAATATGTGGGATCAATTAGCTAAAATTGCCCTACAGGTATTAGATAACCCGAAAAATAAAGTATTGATTTTACGCGGCTCTGGTGAAAACTTTACAGCCGGCTCAGATATTAAAGAATTCAACGCCATTTCTCTTGAAAAAGCCGAAGAAGCATTTGTACATATGGAAAAAACAATTTCAACAATTGAGCGTTTACCAATTCCAACGATTGGCGTCATTAATGGTCCTGCAATGGGTGCTGGTTTAGAGCTTGCATTAGCTTGTGATATCCGTATCGGCTCTGAAAAAGCAAAGCTCGGTATCCCTGTAGGTAAATTAGGGATCACGTTAAATAACAAATTTGCACAGCGTTTAGTTCAATTAGTTGGCCCTTCTACAACAAAGGATTTAGTTTTTACAGGGCGTATGTTTAAAGCTGAAGAAGCCTTTAAGCTTGGCATGCTTAACTATTTAGTAGCTGAAAAAGACTTAAATAAATACATGATTCGCATGGGTAAGCTTGTTGCAGGCATGTCACCTGAATCTTTACTAGCTGTGAAGCAATCTGTTCAGGAATGTGTGGATAGTGTACCTTCATTATGGCAAGGTTCAACACCGTTTGTTGGAAATGATTTTGCAGAAGGTTGCCGTGCCTTTGTAGAAAAACGTCAACCGAAATTTACACGTCAATCAAAATAAAAAACAGGTACTCTGCTCGCTCTCTCGCGAATGGAGTACCTGTTTTTTTAGGATTTTCGCTTTTGTACAACCGACTTGATTTGAAGATGAAACGCATCTAATTCATAACCAAATTGCTGATGAAATTCCGCCTGTATCGTTTTTTGCAATGCATACAATCGATCTGGTAAAGAATAAGTAATAGGTAGCTTTAGCTGTAAAGTAATCGTAGCTTGCGCTAGATCGCCTAATACGAATTGGACATGCTCGACTTTCTGAACAATATCTTGTTTTGCACAGCAATACGTTAGTAGCTGCACATAAACATGCTTACCAATTTCAATATATTCTTGTTGAAAATCAGGACGAACAATCGTCGTCTCCCCTATTTTTTCACGCTTTGTAGAGAAAATCTCCATCCCTTTTTGAACGAGTCGTTTAAAAAAGTTTTGCTCGACTTGTCGGTACGGTATTGGCATCACATGCTTCCCTTGCGTCTGTCGAATAAAGCGAGCTTTTGCAATTTCTTTTTGAGAACGCACATCCTCAACATAGTAATATGTATCGATCGGACCAAGCTCAAGCTGACGAGCTATCGTGTTAGTCATTTTATCTGACGTGCCAATCAGCAAAATCGACTGTACCTTATATGTATCAAGTGCTTTTTTTACTTCATCACGATGTGTATCATCTGTAAAAATAGCTCGACGAACGGCAGTTATCGTATTTTTCTCAAATTTCGCGGAAATTCCAGCTACTTTCACACCATTTACAATGAGAAGACCATCATCAATAAGAGCCTCTACCCCGATTTTATGGGCGAAAACTAGTGCGCTTGTACTTTTCCCTGTTCCACTTGGACCACTTAAAGAATAAACATCCATGACTGACAGCTCCTTTCCATTTTATGATAGCAGAAACGTTACATTTTTTCCGTCAAAATTACTATTTCCAGCATTAGATCAATTATGCCTCGGTATAATTGTAGCTGTCGCTTCGCTTTCGCACAGATAAACAATGCGTCCGGAATCGGCTTTGTGCTTAGGCCTGCACGAGGGCCGACATGATGTCAGTCATTTCGGTAATGCCACAGGACGTGGCGTTTTACCGATGCAAGTCAGTTAGCCGTTATCGCATGAATGCGATGATTTTAGGCTAACATCCTTTTTAAGAACTCCTTTCCGATTCTGCGACATCCGCCGGAGGCTTTGGGCCAACAGATGTTTTTTGCGCGAAAGCTTAGTGCTAACGTAGCGGCAGCAGAGGGTTTTGTTTGTGCGAAAGCGCAGCGACAGCAACAGCACCGACGTTGGTCACTAAGTCATTGCCACAGGACGTGGCGTTCTTAGACTGAGTTCCTCTCTTTCAGCGGATTTTGGACCTCGCCGAAAGAAGTTAAATCATTCCCGCTAGTCTACGCATACATCTTCTCCATTATAGAAATATATTCTTTTTTCAGAATAACTTTCCCTTTATATGATTGAGTATGATAAAATGTGAACTACTATTCTGTTATATAACTATAAGGAGTGTACTAGTTTGAAAATCGTACCATCTAAAAAAATGTCTTTATTTACACCAGCAATTTTCGGAGATTTAAAAAACCATGCGAAGCAACAGGAAGCGCAAGGCATGAAAATGATTGATTTAAGCTTAGGTAGTCCTGACCTTCCCCCTCATGCTAAAATTCGCGAGCATTTATCGTATAGAGCAGGTTTAGCAGAATCCTACGGCTATACATTAACAGGCACGCAACGTTTTTATGATGCCGTTAGTCGCTACTATAAACGTCGTAGTAATGTAGATTTAGATCCCGCTTCTGAAATCATTCAAACGATCGGCTCTCAAGAGGGCTTAGTCCATTTACCAATCGCCTTTTGTGATCCAGGAGATATCGTACTATCCACAAACCCAGCTTACGTGGCCTATGATGCAGGAATTCATCTAGCAGGCGCTACACCTTACTATATGCCTCAAACAGCTGACAACGATTATTTACCAGACTTAGATGCTGTTCCTGAAGAGATTGCGCAAAAAGCAAAACTACTAATTTTAAACTTACCAGGTAACCCTGTACCTGCAATGCCTTCAATCTCCTATTTTGAAAAAGTCATTGCCTTTGCGAAAAAATACAACATCATCGTTCTACATGATGCAGCATACTCTGAGTTCTACTTTACTGGTGATGGCCCAATTAGCTTCTTAGCCACTCCTGGCGCAAAAGAAGTTGGGATGGAAATTAACTCATTATCGAAAAGCTTTAGCCTTGCTGGTACACGTATCGCTTATATTGCGGGTAACGCTGAGATGATTTCGATTTTAAAACAATTAAAATCAAATTTAGATTTCGGTATTTTCGAACCAATTCAAGATGCTGCGGTCGTAGCACTTGATAACGCAGAAGAAATTACAGCAGACCTACGTGCAACATTCTCAGAGCGCCATAAAACATTAATGAACGGCTTACGTGCTTTAGGATGGGATGCAGCTCCTTCTGAAGGTGGCATGTTCGTCTGGGCAAAATATCCGTACGATATTGATTGTACAGAGCTAGCCTTTAAACTAATTGAACAAGCTGGCATCGTGACAGTTCCTGGTACAGTATTTGGCTCGGCTGGACAAGGCTATTTACGTTTAGCCTTAGTACAACCGAAAGAAATGTTACAAGAAGCTGTTGATCGCTTAGCACAAGTGCAAATTACATCACAAAAGTAATCTTATAAACAATATGAAAACCCTTCTAACTTTAATGGTTGGAAGGGCTTTTTCTATAGCTTACAACGTTATAAACTTCATCCCCATGCGGATATTGATAATAACATTCTTGTCCAGAATACGTATTGATTAATTTTAGTTTTTTAGCCTTGAGCCCTGTTTCCTCAAATAATTCTCGATGGGCAACTTGCTCTAATGTCTCACCTAGCTCCATTGAACCCCCAATTAAACCCCATCAACTATTATCTATACGAAGCTGTAATAAACCTGTTGACGTTTATTAATAACAATTATACAAGCACCACACATAATTAACGGCCTGGTTCCAACTACTTTACGCAAATCTTTTATATATCCCATAAAGCCCTCCTTTATCTTTAAACGCTCTTATTCGTTAAAATTGGCAGGAATTTTCACTAACACGTAGTATCCAGTCCACATTTGTGTCGACACAATCAAGTTTTCGCCATGTCTTTCAAAGAAGAGTCCATTCCCCTCCTTTTGTTTGAAAATCCAACCATTTTGATTAAGCATATCTTTGATCATTTCATCAGCTGCGGATATATTTCCTCCCTTTATTACATACCATGCTTGACCGTTTTCGTTCGACAAGTTAACCATTTGGGTCTCGGAATCATTTATTTTTTCTATCACTGTTTTTTTACTTAAATTTTCTATTGGGAGTGGAGGAAGATAGAGTTTGTTGTTAAATACGAATGCTCCAACTAGGAAAATGATTAACCCGATTGTTACTAACATCTTTTTCATAATACACTCTCTCCTTTTAATATAATATATTACTAATTTTAATTTTTGATTTCCACATATTATATTCCATTACATTAATGACCAAAGGAGGTAATTTACTTAGTTAATCAGACGTCAAAGTTAGCAAACGAAATAATGAAGGGATGAGATTTTTTGAAGTATAATATTTTGGGGTGTCTAGTGGCTGTAATAATAGTCTTGAGTGGCTGTTCAACAATTCAAGAAAATGATATTTCGTTAGAGCTAGAACAAGAACAATCGTATGCACCCATGGTAAATTTAAATGGAACAATCTATGCCTCTTATGACTTAACAAAATATGAAAAATATTCAACGGGAGAAGTATTTGGTGAAATAAAAAGAAGGGTACCATCCTCTGATATCGAAAACGAGAATTTAACTTCCAATTATTACGATGAAGGTACAGTCATTTACAATGTCAAAGAGGATAACGAAATTTTTCTAATCGAAGAGTCGCCTGGTATTTATTCCATTCTAGAAAAATTAGAGTAATGTTTATATCATAGGAGTCCTTATAATTAAAATCATAGTTTACGAGATATCTACCCTATATGACAGACACTTAAAAAAGTCTCGCTTATAGGGTACTTTTATTCATAATGAGCCTAACAATTAGATGGAGCTTATATTACTATATCCCAAGCATTGGAAGATGCTTTCGAGTATGATACGTAAGTGCCAAAGCAATACACTGTTTTACTTCATTTACTGGTATTTCATCATTTACAGCAAATACAATCGCTCGGTTCCCTTCATAGTTGAATACATCTCTATAAACCTCTTTAAATGTATCAATTAGCTTCGTATTACAGTTAAAATACATGGCATATTGATCTGGATTTGACTGTTTCCAACCTAGTCTAATTGTACTCCCTTTTTTTGTGATATAACTTGGTTCTCCCCATTTTAACGTTTCTTCCACATGATCAACGCTTTCTGACTCCATTGCCGTATCTAAAATTAACTGACGAAGAATCAAAAGTTTCGACTGAATGTGTTTAGGGTACTGTTTGAATACTTCCTCCACCTTGATATTTTCAATTGCACTCATTTTAATCATTCCTTTGTTAATAATATATACAAATATTTTTAGATACTTACCCGTACAGATTTAGCGATTAATATATTTCTATAAGCAATTCAACATGAAAGCTATTTTATCGAAATATATATTTCTACTTGTCCGTTCTCTTGGTTAATATCCTTGCTATAATATTCAAAATCCCCTGTAAATGCTCGGTTGTTCCCTGGCTGCTGTGACCATTGCCAAATATCAGCCCAAGTACGCTGAATCATTTCTATAATTGGTCCACGTTCTGTAACGAATACAGCATATTTTGCAGCAGGAACAGTAAATGCTTTTATCATATTTAGGTTTTGAAGTTGTAATTCTTCCTTTATAAATACGCTGACCATTACTTCATAAAGTCCCGCATCTCCCTGTTCATAGTTGAAGTAACAGCTATAATGACCATCCTCTTGTATATGAGCTCCAAGCTCCTTACCAATATTTTGAGAATGGAACTTTTCGAACAACTTACCAATTTTTCCATCTTGACTTTGTTCGGCTTCATTTGTTGTAACGGTACTAATTCCAGCTAATGTGAAGGAGGGTAATACTTCAATTCGGCTAGGTTCAATTCGTTTCGTAGGGACGTTATCTTCAGACAATACGTGATTCCCGCCAGTCATACTATTTTGTTCGTTTTGTTTCATCCTAAATCATTCTCCTTATAATAGAATAAAACCAGTATAAAACACTCAACCTGACAACTGATTGTCATGTTACTTTGTCATTTTTATAAATGATCGCTATTTTTTCAGCACGACTAGCAATGATTTCCCGTAAATGATGAGGCTCAAGCACCTCTACATGATGTCCCAAGCTAAGAATGAAACTATAAAGCCATGCATTTTCTGGATACGCCTTTTTTACTAGCCAACTTCCATCTTCAACTGGCAAAAGTTCTTCAATACCAAACCATTCTTCTGCTAAATGCCGAGCTTCATCCTGGAATCGAAAGACAACTTCTAGTACATCGGATGGCTTGAATTCACGTTTGCCTTCGACCCGTTTCTGAGTAGCGGGAACTCGACGAATGAAGTTTCTATCACGATCTAACTCGAGCCCTTTCATTCTTTTTAGTTTAAAAAGGCGAAACTCTTTTTTCTCTAGACAATAAGCTTGTAAATACCATTGCCTCCCTTTGAGCATGAGCATATGTGGCTCTACTATTCGCTGTGATACTCCACCTTCTGCATTCGAATAGGTGAAGTACACTAATATACAGCTATCTATTGCTTCTACCAGCACATGAAGAAGAATTTCAACATAAGACAAATCGCGTACTAATCGATTACTCTCCTTGGGAAGGTATTGAACGTCTCCGTCCGAAATTACAACTATTAGAACGACGCTATTTATTTTTTCAACAAGTTGTTGGTGTTGCTCTTTGCCATATGAAGTGGAAATACTGCGAAGAGCGGTAACGATAGTAGCAAGCTCGTCATTTGTTAGCAAATTTCGATCCAAACGGTAACCTTCTGCCAAACCAATGCCACCGTTTGTTCCTTGATAGGTGACGATCGGGATGCCAGCTGCATTAATTGAGTCAATATCTCGGTATATCGTCCGAATGGATACCTCAAACTGCTCCGCCAGGTCCTTAGCCTGCACCTTTCGACGGTTAAGTAAAAGAATAATAATTGATAAGAGCCTTTCCAGTTTCAAAATATGTAACCTCCGTTTCGATGGTAAATAATTCTTAGAGAATATTTGATTAGATGATGTTGATCGTTTAGTACAAGTGCAAGTTACACCACAAAAATTATCATATAACAACATAAACCCTTCTAACTTTAATGGTTTGAAGGGTTCTGTTGCGTATATTAATTTTTCATAATGAAAAGTTAAATCCGAACATCATTTTCTTTCGTGTTCAAAAAAATCTGTAAATTAATCGGTAAGTAATTCATTCTCTGTTCCCTACATCCATTGCGACCCAAATCCCTAATATAAGGTTAACATATTGACACCTCTTAAACGGAAGATTCTTATCGTTAATGCAATGATCAATTTAATAAAAAAACAGCTACTGCACTTCCGCAGTAACTGTCTCTTCATTACACATCATATTTTTGATGAATCTCATCCGTATAACGATTATAACGATGTTTATATAGCTTAAATAAATGGGTTACAAGCACTTTTAAGATGGCATAGCCCGGAATCCCTAAAATGACACCTGGTACGCCAAATAGAGAACCAGCCGTTAATAACACAAATATAATTGTAATTGGATGGATACTCAGTGATTTACCCATAATTTGTGGAGAAATAAATTTCCCTTCAATGAGCTGTACGACCGTCCACACAATGGCTAGCTTAATCAGCATGAATGGCGATGTAACAAGAGCGATAATGACCGCTGGTGTAATGGCGATGACAGGCCCTAAGTATGGAACCACGCTCGTAATCATAGCAAGGAAGCCAAGCAATAAGGCATATTTCATACCGATAATTAAAAAGCCGATAGTCACCATTGCTCCTATACACATGGACACTAAAATTTGTCCTTGAACATAGGAACTAATTTGCTTGTCCATGTCTTGTAAGATTTCTGTTACTTCTTTACGCATACGTGGCGGACAAATTTTTATAATAAAACTCGGTAGTTTTTTACCATCTTTAAGTAAGTAAAATAAAACAAATGGCACCGTCACTAATGATAGAACAATTCCAGTTAACGCTGAAACGAATCCAGTAATTCCAGATGCTACACCTTGCGCTAAATTCGTAGCCGTATCTTTTACCGTATCCACCATATCTGTAGTAAAATTCTCTACCATTGAATCATAATTTAAGTTAACTTTATCTAAGTACTCATTGAGACGTGCATTATTGAGAAACTCAGCAATATTTTGTGTAAATGCCATAAAATATCCTGGGAATTCCTGTGCTAAATTAGTAAACTGGTCTCGTAAAAACGGATAGACAAGTACTACTAATAACGTAATGATGCCAATCAGAATGATATATAGAAGAAAGATACCCCAAACTCTTGGGATTCGCCATCTTTCGAAAAGGCCCAATATCGGACGAAGTAAATAATACCCAATAATGGCTAATACCCCTGGTAGAATAACTACCTCAAATAAAACTTTTAGCGGGGTAAATATAAAGGAAACTTTTTGGAACATAAAAATAACGCATGCTAATAATAATAAAACAATCAGTGTAAAAAATAAGTTTTTACCACCGATAAAGCGAATAAACTTCGTTGAAAAGAAATTCGAACGCTCATTTGATCTGTCTTTTTCCATCTAATCACCCCAATACCAATCCTATATCCTTATTTTACAAGATGATGTTGGATTTTGCGAAAAATCACTCTAAAGGAATTCCTAAAAATTTACGTAAAAATTCTTTGTTTTTCTCTACATCCATAACAATTGAATCACCGACACCTCTAAAGCTTTGGAAATTATAACTACCTTCAATTGGAACTGTTGCTTTTTCTATATTGACTTTACCTTTCGACACCATCTTCAGCACTTGCTTAACCTCTTCTGCTGATGAATAGTCTGTTGTTATATACCCTTGTGCTGCACCAACGAATTTTGGTAAATTCACCATATTTTGAGGTGATAAAACTTCATTCTTTAAGGCTTCAATAACCTTTTGCTGACGTGCTACTCGACCAAAATCTCCTTCAGCATCGTGACGGAATCGGGCAAAGCCAAGTAATTCTTGCCCGTTTAAGTTATGAACACCTTGTTTTAATGAAACCCCAATATTTTCGGACATATCTTTGTCTACATCCATTTCAACACCATTTGGCGCTAAAATATCTACAAGAGATTCAAAATTTTTAAAATCAATAATGGCATAATGATGAATCGGTAGGCCAAACATATTAGTAATCGTATCTTTTAATAATTGAACACCGTCTAAATAGTACGCAGTGTTAAGCTTATAGGATTTATAGCCTGGAATATCTGCATAAATATCTCGCATGAGTGACACGAGCTTCATATCATTTGTTTTCTTATTCCACGATAATACCATCATTGTATCTGTACGTGATTTTTCTTCACCACGAGTATCGATCCCTAATAATAAATAGTTTTCCACATCACCATTTACTGTATCGCCCTTGAAATCCTCTTGGGCTACCTTTGTATCACTTGCCAATTTGAGTCCACTTCGATATTGCATAACGGAATAACCTGCAATTACGATGACACAAAGTAATAGCAATGTGAAGAATGCTCTCCCTTTACGCAAGCGCCGTTTTTGGGGGCGCTGCGAGCGTCTTGAATAATCTTGCTCTTCCATAACTGTTAACTCCTCTATTTTTTATAGTAATGTAACGATTCAATGTAAAGAAAGGTTCATTTTATAGTATGTTGCGAATCCTTTCATTTACTATTTAAAGGTTATTTTACACCCTTTTTGCCAGGAATGAACCAAATAATGCTATAATATTTTCACGACAGAAAGGATGATGAACATGATTGAGAAAGCTACATTTGCTGGCGGTTGTTTTTGGTGCATGGTAAAGCCATTTGTTGAATGGGATGGTATACATAAGGTCACTTCCGGCTACATGGGTGGCCATATAGACAATCCTACTTATGAGGATGTCAAAAAAGGGACTTCTGGCCATATAGAAGTAGTCGAAATTGAATTCGACCCAAGCGTTTTTAGTTATGAGCAGCTCCTTGATATATACTGGATGCAAATCGACCCTACAGATGCTTTTGGTCAATTCCATGACCGTGGTGAATCCTATACGACAGCAATCTTTACTTATTCAGATGAACAAAAACGCATTGCAGAAGCTTCTAAAGAAACACTAGCAAACAGTGGTCGCTTTGATAAACCTATTGTAACCACAATTCGCGATGCTAAGTACTTCTACCCTGCAGAAGATTATCATCAGGACTTTTATAAAAAAGAGTCGGAGCATTATCAGAAAGACCGAGCGCTTTCTGGCCGAGATCAGTTCATCGCTGGGCATTGGGGAAAAGAGTAATTCTTTAGATTACTGTTAAAAAAAGCAAGTTATCATTAAAAACACGTATTTTGAAAGACATTTAGTCAAAATACGTGTTTTTCTATATGTACGCGATTTCTCATATACCACCTAGCTAAAGAACAGCTAAGATGAAATTTGTTTTAGAGTCAGCTCTTTAATGTTTATTATTCGCATGCTAACTCCTCGCGTTAACTCATTCATCTTTAATGGACCTTTTTCGTTATATTGTTTTGAAAATAAAAGTCGTTTAAAAGCAAAAAAATGAGTTGTACGAAATTGTTGACAAACTCATTTTTGTGGATGCATATTAATTTTTCTTATCATTATATAAAATTTCTTTTCTCATTCAAAACCCTTAAATATTGACTGGTAGTAGTTTGTTAGAACCACCATCAAACTAACTATAAAAAACACATTTTATTCTGTATCATATGAGTAGGGCTTTATTGCAATTCCTAATTATAATTGACGTTATCATGCCACTTAATTTTATCTTTAGAGAAAAGTTCTAAATATAGAAAGATATAGCCTTTCTATAGCACGCAATTAATAACTTACAGAAGTAATAAGAAAGAAAGATACATTAAAATAATGAAAATCAAAATGGAGAAAAGGGAAGAAATAATATAAATACTACGATTTGATGGATTAAATATACCATCCTGGATTTCTTTCCTTTTCCTTGAATATTGAAAAGTAGCCAAAACTCCTATTATAAAACCAACGATACATGCGAAGATGCCAAGGCATATCGCTACGATATGAATAAAATGATTCGAGTTAATTTGAATTGTAAAATGCAAAGAAGTGGTCAAAAACCCCACTCCTACAATAGAAATACTAGTCCGGATCCAAGCTAAATAAGTTCTTTCATTCGCTAAATGCTGCTGAGCAAATTTTACACTATCATCCGCTACTTCTTTCCATTTATTGAATACCTCCATAAACGGTAACCCTTCCCTATCCTTTTTTAAAATTCTCGAATTCTATAGATAGATATGATGTTATTGCTTTACTAAATACTCTATTATCGCTTGATACGCATCGATTCCTTCTGATTTAGGCGAATGATAAGAAGATAATTTTACAATGACTGTATCAGCTTTTGATGCAATGTGTATTCGCTGGTCAAACTTTCCTCGAGCTGAATATCCCCCATATCGATCATGGCTAACCCACCATTGATTATGATAAGAGAATCCTGAAAGATAATCATGAGTACTTTCCGTAAGAAATTTTGGGTTCCCACCTTTTTGAATTTCTCTAATTATATGTTCCGGAATAATTTGTTGGCCATTATAATAACCATCGTTGCACATCATATCACCAAAACGTACCAAGTCTCGCAATGTAGCCCGCATACCACCACTGGCTATGTCTGTACTGATTTGATCTAAGTGCATCAAGGCATTTTCTTCTGCACCCAATTTAGACCATATCAATTCTTGAATTAATTCTGCTAAATTTTTTCCTGTTAAGCGTTTGACCAACCAGCCCAATGTTTCTGTTTGCCCATTTTCATATTTAAATACAGTACCAGGCGGTATATCTTTTTTGCTTGATAACATAAATTCGTATAGGTTTTCTGGTCCATTATAGTTATCAGGTTTTGGTATTGAACCAGAAGCAATAAAAATTGGTGTCCCACGGCCTATTCCCATTGGCGTGTTTGCTTCCATATATTTCACAGGAACTTGCATATCAAGCAATTGCTGAACAGTTCCCTCACCAAGTCCTGTGCCTATTAATTCAGGAATGTAAAAAGAGGCCCTTTTTTTATAATCCAATAATCCTTCATCAGCCAGGAAACTAACAATCAATCCGACAAATGACTTTGTAGCAGAGTTCAATGCATGCGGCTGATACGATTTATATCCATTAAAATAATTCTCGTACAAAACTTTTCCTTTATGCAACACTAAAAAAGCATCTGTATTCGTTCTTTCAAGATACGATAACACACTTTCATCCTTATTCACGTAAATATTTTCCAGATCTAATGAATCTTTAGAGTATGATAAAAGGGAGGGCTTATGACTTCCTCTCCAGATAATACGGCAAGGACTCAATTCACCGATATGACAATACCCTTGCAAATTATTTTTTGAAGTAAACCAATTATCCTTTGTCACGATATCCGCTGGATTTGGCGGAAAAGCTTGCATTTTATTTGTTAAGTTCTGCATGACAATCTCTCCTTCATTAAAAAGAAGGCTCTATAAGCACATCTTCTTTTGATTCTTTACCTTTATTTCTAATCGTTAGTGCTGCAATTGCCCCTGCCAATGCAGTAGCGATTAAAAACCAAAAAACAGCAGTATAAGATCCGTTGAAAATAGTAAGAACAAACCCAATGACCATTGGTGAAATCCCCCCGGCAATCTGTCCGCCAAAGGAAACAAATCCTGTCACAGACCCCGTTAATTCCTTACCTGAATACTTTATAATCATTGTGTATAATGATGTTCCGATAAACGAGATGGAAATAGCATTGAAGGTCAAATAAACAATCCCAAGAGCGACAGATGTTGCATTAAACATCAAAAATAGAAAGACACTGGAAGATAGTAATCCTCCCATTGCTAGGTATTTTTCTCTTCCAGCCATATACTTATCTAAAATCAAGCCACTTACATTAAACATGATAAAGGAAGCAACATAGGGAATGGCCATCAAGACACTTGCAGATAACAAGTCCAAACCTTTACTTACCAAATAAGAAGGCATCCAGGTAATCATTCCCCAATTCACCATATTAGAAAAAAATTTCGTAAAAAAGAAATTCCAAAAATTATTGGTTTTAAATACCATTTTGTAAGGAATCTTATTTTTATTTTGTTCCTTATTGTTTATTTGGTTATCTTCTGGGGATTTCAGAAAGATCCAACTGGCCCATGCTATAAAAACTCCTAGAATTCCAATGCTGACAAACATCCATCTCCACTCAAAAGAAACCAACAAGAAACCTATTGCAACGGAACCTATGACACCACCTGCTGTTTGTGCAGATAGAAAGAATGAACTGGCCCTTCCTCTTTCATTTTCGCCAAAGTTGTCAGAAATCGATTTCATACTGGCAGGAAAGACACTACCTTCTGCTATACCAAACAGGAAACGAATTAAAAGTAGTGAAGTAAATGACCAGGCAAGACTTGTAAGTGCAGTAAAAAGCGAAAATCCTAAGATGGAAAAGACCAACACCTTTCGTGCACCATACTTATCGGTAAACCACCCTCCTATTGGATGCATCAGAGCGTAACTGAAAAAGAAAATACTTAAAACCAAACCTGATTCAAAAGAATTAAGGTCCAAAGCTTTCTGAATTGGAATGATGGCTACATTCATTGATGTTTTATCAATGTAACTTAATACCATTCCAATAAATAGTAGAATGATAATAATAGATTTACGCCTCTTATCAGAAGCATATACTTTCATTTTGATTCACTCCTTTTTGAAGTATCGCTATAGATTCTTCCCCTTTGCGGTATTCCTTTAATGGTCATAATCGTAACCAAACTTAACAAATTTCAAAAATACCATTTATCAGGGCTTCCATTATGCATCTTTCTAATTTACCGAACGTGCTGTTTCTTCCCAGAAAGGTTTTCTCAGCTCTTTCTTATCAATCTTCCCTAGCATTGTTAACGGTAAAGACGTCTCAAAAAAGATCTCTTTTGGAACCATATAAACTGAAGTACGTTCTTTACAAAACTCGATTAATTCTTCCTTCTTACAAGTTTCACCCTTACGCAGTACAACAAATATACAGACCGCTTCACCCCAATCGTTATGTGGTATGCCAATGCAAGCGCTCATCGCCACCTTAGGATGCTGATTCACGATCCTTTCTAATTCAGCAGGGTATACATTAAAACCGCCAGAAATGATCAAATCCTTTTTACGTTCGACAATATGAAGATATCCGTGTTCATCCAGTTTTCCAATATCCCCCGTAAAGAACCAGCCATCCCGATAAGCTTCTGTTGTCAGGTCTGGTCTTTTGTAATAACCAACGGAGCCAGAAGGGGTTTTGACAGCAATCTCCCCCGGTTGCAATGGTTTCACGTCTCGCCCATTATCATCAACCAAGCGAATTTTGCTGAGCATACACGGTTTTCCGCAGCTCTTTAATACATCAAGATTGTTCTCATAAGCAAAAAGGTGATCGCTTTTTGTAAGTCTAGCAATCACAATACTGCATTCAGTCATCCCATATTGCTGTCTAAAAATAGGTCCAAAAATTTCAAGTGCTTCTTTTAGACGTACTGAAGAGATGGGTGAGGAACCATAGTTTATATTACGCAATGAGCTGACATCATAGCTTCTTCTCTTAGCCTCATCTATCAATCGGTAAATAATAGTTGGAACTACAAAAGTGCTCGTAATCCGTTCTGTTTGTACAATCTGCATAAATACTTCTGGATGAAATGCCTTCATGATATATACATGACATCCCGATGCTAATGACCTCTGTAGTAACACACCTGCAGCATGAATAATGGGTGTACAAAACAAAACCTTGTCTTGGTCATCGTAAGGATATTCCATACATGAAGCCATGAGTGATGCACCAAAGCCCTGTTGAGAGTGCATGACCCCTTTTGGCGTCCCTGTTGTACCACCGGTGTACGATATAATTGCTAAGTCATCTAACGAGGCAATAGGGAACGCTACGCTGCATTTTTTATCATCTAAATCAATAGAATAAAATTCGTCTGGGTATTCAACACCAAAACCTGGCAGACCAATAACTGTTACATTGTTTTTACCTGTCTCTTTTTGATAGTTAAGGACAGATTCTACATGCTTCTGAGTTGCCATAATAACAACTTGGGGCTCGGCATCACTCAAAATAAACTCAATCTCTCTAACACCCAACTTATCATTTAATGGGACAACAGTTGCCCCACATAAACTTACAGCTAGATTATATACAACATTTTCAATACTATTTGGAATCAGAACTGCAACATTCCTTCCAATCTGTACGCCAAGACGTAATAGTTGGCTTGCTACCGCCTCAACATTAACCCTTAATTCTCTGTAAGAGATAGTTACATTTGTATCAACACAAGTAAGTGCTGGCTGATAATCAAATTTGTTTATACTATTGAACAGAAAAGCCTGAAAAGTTAAAGTATCCATAAAAACTTCCTCTCCCTAGTAAAATATAAAAATAGTTGTTTTCAATTTGAAACCTCGATTTTATAATCGAATGAGTCATTCTTTCTTTTTATTTATTCAGTAATTCCTTAGCAATCATATTTTTCTGAATTTCAGATGTACCAGTCAGAATCTTAAACATACGTACGTCTCTGTACATTTTCTCAACAGGGTGCCCTTTCATTAACCCTTGTCCGCCAAAGATTTGAACTGCCTTGTCAGCAACCCGATTAGCAACCTCAGAGGAATACAATTTAACCATCGATGCACTTCCTCTTATATCTTCACCGTGATCAATCTTTTCAATCACATCGTAGAGCATGCAACGTGCCGCGTATATTTCAGTTGCCATTTCCGCTAACATATGTTGAATTGCTTGAAAATCTCCAATTGGTCGTCCAAACTGAATCCGCTGTTTGGCATGATCAATAGATAAGTCTAGTAGTCGCTGTGCTACCCCAAGGTATGTAGCTCCCCAAGAAGCCCGATTTTCATTTATTCTGCCGAGTCCGAGCATCAACCCCTTGCCCTGTTGACCAAGAATATTGGCAGATGGCACTCGGCAATGATTAAAGATTAGCTCGGCTGTGCTCCGTTCTCCGGAAATTGGAACCTGAATGTTTCCTAATTCAAAACCTGGTCTTCCCTCTAATTGTTTCTCTACAATAAAAGCAGTTACGCTTTCACTAGCTGGCTCCACAATCTCCTTTGCCAAAACAATAGCCCAATCTGCATATGGAGCAGCGCTAATAAAATGCTTTTTACCATGTAATATATAGTTATTACCTTCGCGAACTGCCGTGGTCTGAATGGCACGGGCGTCAGATCCTGCCCCAGGTTCTGATAATGCAAAGCAACATCCCGCTTCAGCATTAATCACTGGCATTACATACCTTGTTAATTGATCCGGAGTAAATATTTTTAACATCTGACCAATGCGTAAAGGTCCCCCTATTTCACCTAAAACATGCCCCCATAAAGCCGCCCCTGATTTTGCCAGTTCTTCTTTTAGGATACATAGCCCTTTTAGGCTAAGTGACTGTCCCCCTACCTCCTTAGGAAGGTTGATACCATAAAACCCAAGCTCCTTTGATCGCTTTCTGACCCATTTAATGTGTTCCATTGGAATCTCTTGTTCTGAATCAATTTCATGTTCACTTTCAAACGGTAACAATTCGTTGTAAATGAACTCAAGTAACCTCTCTTTTAAATGTTGAATATTCTCGATTTGTACTGTTCCATGCATACTTTACTCCTTTCCAAAACACATTCTTCCTAAATTAGAAAGCGGTTTCATTTATAAGATTTTCAGAATACTTTTAATATTCTTAATGGTTATTTTATATATGGCTGTAGGTAAAGTAAAATGGTAATATATCATATACACTTGAATTAAATTCATACTAAGGGGGTAACGTTATGCATTTAGAGCAATTAAAATATATTGTTGAAGTAGCTAAAACACGTTCGATTTCCGTCGCTGCCCAAAATCTTCATGTTTCTCAATCTACCATTAGTAAGGCAATTACCAGTTTAGAGCAAGAATTACGCATTCATTTGTTTACACGTTCACGGTTAGGCGCCCTGCCAACCGCAGAGGGTAAAAACATTATTAAAAAAGCGTATGAAATTGTCATGAAACTTGAAGAACTACAGGAAGAAGCACAAGAGCAAGCATCATTAATAAACGGAGAATTAAATTTATCGGCCAGCCCTAGCTTCTTTCTGCCAATTTTACTAGGAACGTTATCAAACTTTAAAAATGAATATCCTAACTTTCGTATTCTCATGACAGAAAAAAAGTCACCAAAAATTATTGAAGATGTTATCCAAGGGAGAATTGACATCGGATTAGCTATGCTTGATGAAATCGATTGGAGCGCACATGAAGAGCTAATTTTTGAAGTCTTATTAGAGGGCAAAATCATGGTATGCGTCAACAAACATTCTCCATATGCATTCAGTGATTATATAACGCCTGAGGAGTTAATAAATGAAACAATAGTGATGTATGATGGGGTAATATGGAAAGATTCCATTTCTACATTTATGAATAAATACGGACCAATGAATATTTTATTTACATCTAACAATACCGAAGTCATTAAAAAGGCCGTTGCAGAAGGTTTAGCGATAAGCTTTTTGATGGATATAGCATTAAAAGATGATCATTATGTTAATAATGGAGACATTATCCCGATTCCGTTAATAAATTTCGAATCTCATCAACGATCTTTCGGATGGGTACGATCAAAGAAAAAGCATTTTTCATTGGCAGCTCGAGAATTTTTAAAATACCTCAAATTTAATATCTCCAAGTTAGAATAACGTATTACAAAATAATTTAAGGAGCCTTTATTTTGGTTCCTTAAATTTAAGGATATTATTTCTCGATAAAAACAGGGTCTATACTGGTCATGGGCTCGTTCGAAATGTTATTTCAAAATTAGAAAAAAACCAAAGTTCCCAAATACAAGGACTCGGCATTTTTTATATGCTTGATACATTAATCGTCAGTTTAAAACAAACAATTATTTATATAATCAAGGGATTTTTCTACTTTGAAGCTTATGGTTAATAACGGCTTATCATTTATCTCTTTAAAATCGAAAAGCTTTAAAAATAACGTGTATAAAAAATTATGAACGGTCTATACTATTAAAGATTTCACTTCAAATCCAATGACAAGGAGGGTTAACCCGATGAGTGGGGCTGACCGGTAACTCAGAAGGACCATCAAAGCTGAATGCAGCTAAAGCACAGTTTCTTAAAAATTTTAAGATCAATGCGGAAGCGAGGCAGTGTGTCATGGAGCACTATAAGTAAGTGAATCAAGCCCGGAATATTAATATTCCGGGTTATTTTTTTATTTTATCTCCTCTTTAGTTATTCTTCATACGATAATGGCAAACTGACACCACGTTGTTGCTTTCGCTTCGCTTTCCGCACAGACAAAAACATGTTGTTGCTTTCTCGCAAAAAACATCTGCGGGCCTAAGGCGATTTAGGACGCATTTATGCCGCAGTATAAGTATAGCCGTTGGATTTTTTTCCTTTTTAAAAACGTGTATAGAAAATGATGAACGGTCTATACTATTTAAGATTTCACTTTCAAATCCAATGACAAGGAGGGTTAACCCGATGAGTGGGGCTGACCGGTAACTCAGAAGGACCATCAAAGCTGAATGCAGCTAAAGCACAGTTGTCTTAAAAATTTAAGATCAATGCGGAAGCGAGGCAGTGTGTCATGGAGCACTATAAGTAAGTGAATCAAACCCGGAATATTAATATTCCGGGTTATTTTTTTATTTTATCCCCTCTTTAGTTATTCTTCATACGATAATGGCAAACTGACACCACGTTGTTGCTTTCGCGCAAAAAAACATCTGTTGCTGTCGCCTCTCTTTCGAGCGAAAAACATCTGCGGGTCTAAGGCGATTTAGGACGCATTTATGCCGCAGTATAAGTATAGCCGTTGGATTTTTCTCCTTTTTAAAAACGTGTATAGAAAATAATGAACGGTCTATACTATTTAAGATTTCACTTTCAAATCCAATGACAAGGAGGGTTAACCCGATGAGTAGGGCTGACCGGTAACTCAGAAGGACCATCAAAGCTGAATGCAGCTAAAGCACGGTTTCTTAAAAATTTTAAGATCAATGCGGAAGCGAGGCAGTGTGTCATGGAGCACTATAAGTAAGTGAGAATCAAGCCCGGAATATTTATTCCGGGTTTTTTGTTTTTGTTTTGTTACTACTATAGGTACCGCCAATATTTCGGAAAATCTAATATAAATTTGACGATAAAAAGCCCAATATCTGCACAAGAAATGGTACAGTGAAGTGTTGAAGATGGAAATAGAAAATTGGAATGGGACTGTGATTAAACCCGAATTAGGAAATGAGACGATCTTTTCATTCTTCAACGAAAATGACAGTTACTTTCCAATAGAACAACAAGTGATGTTAAATTTCCAGGTCCATGATCTAAACGAGACTATTAAGCATCTTGAACAAATTGTTGTACCTCTTGAAAAGGAAAAAGAGATTAGTGAATTCGGAAAGTTTATTTGGATTAAAGATCCTGAAGGTCGACTAATCGAGCTTTGGGAGAAATAGCGGTTTGTAATACATTATAAATAAGGCTGTTTTCTTAAAAATTGTTGCTAAACTAAATCTCGAAGGACAACAAAAAACAGAGCTAATCTACAAAAATGCGTAGAAACAACTCTGTTTTTTTATAGTTCGAAACTAAAGCATCCTTTAGCCCAATATCAAGTAAATGTTAATATAATGGGTATTTAATTTTTTCGTTTAATGTCTCTGCTTGATCTATAAAGGAATCCATATCTGGACTTATAGTATTATTTAATCCTAATCCTACTTCGCGAAGTGTTTCCCGCAACTCTTCAAAATTCTTTTTATCCTCTTCGGTTAAATCTACAAATCTATATAATTCATCATTAGGATATTGATTTAATTTAGAATATAAAAGTTCCAGAATGTCGTTGTTACTTTTAGAAAGCGTTCCCAATTGCTTTCCAGTAGTCATACCAAGCCAAATTCCATTCAATACATCTCCTAATTCAGTTGTAACCAAATTGGGTTCTGACCAATTATCATCAATCTGATTTGCTATTAAACCTTCCAGTTCTACTAAATTACGCTGTACTTCCGTAACGAGAACTTGCTCTTTAACAAAATTCATTTTTATAATTCCCCAAGCTACAATTGCGATAAGAAATATGTTCAAACATATGGAAATTCGAAATAGCACTTTTTTCTTTTCACTCAATTTCATTCTCCCCTCCAACAAAATTTTACCATAAACACCCTTAGTTGTTATCGATGTTTTAGTTTTATGCCTCTTTAGTTGCATAGCAACAACATTTTTTTGAAAATGGCTTTCTGATTTACTGCAACAATTTTGGAGAAAACAACCATAAATAAAAAGGAAGTGCCTAATTCTGTTGAATTAAGCACTTCCCTTTTTCACTATCAATTATGCCTCGGCATAATTGTGTCCGGAGGCTTTAGGTCGACACGATGTCGGTCTCTCAGGCGTTTTCACAGGATGTGAAGTTCTTAGCCTGAGTTCCTCTATTTCAGCAGTTGTTTGGAATCACACTGAAAAGTGACTTAAAACTGCATTCATTTAACCACAAATAGCGGTGGGAGACTTCTGTAATTGTATTGGCAATTTCGTTACAAAAGACTGTTATAGCTGTCGTTCCACTTTCGCTACGAAAACACTTTGCTGAAAGAAGTTAAACTGTTTTCAAAAAAGACTGCAGAGCATCGAAGAAACGCTCGCCATATTTTTCGAATTTTACTTCACCAATCCCACTAACATGTCGTAAATCTTCTAGCTCATTCGGTTTTTTGTCACATAAATCACGTAATGTTTTATCAGAGAACACAACAAATGGTGGTACCTTTTCCTCATCTGCAATCTCTTTACGTAATAATCGTAAATGCTCAAATAACGGATCATTGTCTACAAGCTTACGCACAGTAACAGCTTCTTTTCTCATGACTTGTTGATTCCCGAGTAGAACTTCTTTGCCTTCCTCTGAAACATAAATGGTTGGAAACGTGCCATGTTTAACGGCAAGAACGCCCTCAGCAATTAAAAACTCAATAAAGGTTGAGACATCCTTTGATGAATATTGCCCTTTTAATATGCCATAGGTAGACAGCCTTGCAAAGCCAAATTCAGTGACCTTTTGATTTTTGGAGCCTATTAACACTTGGGCTACCATCGTCTTACCGAATTTTTGCCCCATCCTTACGACACAGGCTAACACCTTTTGTGCATCTACCGTCACATCTTTCACTTCTCGTCCATCATTGCAATTACTACAACGGCTACAAGGCGTCCCCGGTACTTCGCCGAAATACGTTAAGATGGCATTTTGTAAACAGCCTTCTGTATGGCAATAATCCACCATCGTTTGCAGCTTTCCTAATTCCTGTGCAATCCGTGTTTCATCCTGCGTCTGTTCAATTAAAAAGCGCTGTGTTTGAACATCACCTGATGCATACAGTAATATACAAGCACTTGGTAAGCCGTCACGCCCTGCACGTCCCGCTTCCTGATAATAGCTCTCCATATTGCGCGGCATTTGATAATGAATGACGAAGCGTACATTACTCTTATCAATACCCATTCCAAATGCATTGGTAGCTACCATAATGCGCGCCTCATCTTTTAAAAAGCGCTCTTGCTCTGACATACGCATGTCCTCTGATAGTCCCGCATGGTATTTTGCAACAGCTTCGCCCGAACGACTTAACTGCTCATAGATCGCGTCTACAGCCTTCCGTGTAGCCGCATAAATAATGCCCGCTTCATTTTTATTTTTCATTAAATAATTTTTAATGTAGCGCTCTTTGTTTTCACCGATTAACACAGAGAAAGCTAAATTGTCGCGTGAAAAACCGGTAATGACAGTTGATTGCTCGTCAATGTCTAATAATTGTCTAATATCATCACAAACAGCTGGTGTAGCTGTAGCAGTAAGTGCTAAGACAGTTGGTTTTTGCGGCCACAACGTAAATAATTTTTGGATTGCTCGGTAGCTTGGTCTAAAATCATGCCCCCACTGAGATATACAGTGTGCTTCATCCACAGCAATCAAAGGTACAGATAAATTCGATAATACTTGTAAAAATGTTGCACTTTCTAATCTTTCTGGCGCTATATAAAGAAGCTTTAAATAACCCGCACTTGCAAGTTGGATCGTTTCATTCACTTCTTGCACGGTTAAGGTACTGTTTATATACGCGGCTGGAATATTTGCAGCACGTAATGCTTCTACCTGATCTTGCATCAGAGAAATCAAAGGGGATATGACGACTGTAAGGCCATCTAGCATGAGCGCCGGAATTTGATAGCAAATTGATTTACCTCCGCCAGTTGGCATCACACAAAGACTTGATTGACCTCGTAATGTTTGTTCAATAATTGGTTCCTGTCCATTGCGAAATGAATCATAGCCAAAATGATGTTGTAGCATTTGTCTTGCTTGCTCCATCCAACTTTTCACTCCTCAGTTTTTAGACGAATAAGCTGATACTCGCCTTGTTCATTTTTATTTATTTCATATACCATCATAGAGTTCGCAAGTGCCTCTTGACCCGTAGAATTTGTTAGAACATATTCCGTTTTGGCACGAACAACAATAGTTTGTCCTTCCATGTTGATATTTTTAATCGTCGTATTGGAAAAATAAATTTGCGCATTTTTGGAAGCGTAATAGGCAATCATATTATCCAAGGTGCTTTGTAAATCGTTTGTACCTATGAAAGATTTCAAGACATTAGCATCATGAACGTCAACGGCTGCTTTTAATTGCTTATGAAATGAATCTAAAAACACTTTTATTTCATCGGCATTAACAGCAAAAATGTTCTTTCCATATTGATCAATTGCTTGCTGGACTGCTTCCTTGTCTCCCTGTTCTATATACGGGTACAAATTTTTGGCTTGAGCTAGTCGATTACTTGGCTTCATACCACCTTCACACCATTCATCCAATAACATCACAATATCTTTAAATGGCAGTATAAACGGCTGTGATACACCGTTTTCCTTGCGTTTAAAATAGATGCCCACTAGTTCACCATTCTCCTCGTCTAGAACAGGACTCCCAATACGTGTATTTTGTTCTGCATCTATGTAATAAGCTGCTACTCGGTCACTATATTTTTGAATGATGTATGGTAAGCTATCGACATAAACAGCTTGCTGATTTAATTCTCCATTATAGACGGTCGGCACCTTTACCGATACGTGATATGGTACTTCCAAAATAGCTATATTATAAGCTGTCGATAAATAGTGCACTTCAGCTTCCATCAGTTTATCATTATTAAATTGTACAAGCGCAGTTGGCTTTGAAGCCACGAGCGCCCCGTTCGTCACAATATACAGCTTACCGTCCTCTTTTTTGATAATAATCCCTGCACCGATTCCATTCTCCCCAACTACTTTTACTTCCGGTACAATTTTCTCTTGCTGCTTCGTTACAGCCTTTCCCGTTTTCACATCGGTCTTTTTACTTTGAACCACCTCTGCAAATGTTTCATTGCCACAGCCCGTTAAAAGTAAAGTTGTTGCTCCAAGAATGAGCATCTTTTTCCACATACGTTCACCAAAACTTTCTTCTATTATACATATTCCTATTCTATCATAAACAAGGTTACTCTACGTTTCAAGTTTACATAATAATATTATTAATAAATCCATATTATAAAAATACCGCTCCTACTTTTTATTAAATTCGTTTTACCTATAAAAAACGACTCTTTTTTAGCTTTGCAATGAAAAACGACTTATACTATGCGGATAAAATGTTATAAAAAAAGACTGTTTTCTCAAAGATTGTTGCTTCTGGTTTGACTATCTTCTTCAACTAAAGCATCTTTTTCTAGTTTTGCTTGACGTAAATTCCTTTCTATTTGTCATAAAAGCATCTCTATTTTAAAATACCTGCCATATTTTTAATTAACTATAAATCCTATCTTTATGCGGATTTTAAATAAATTCGTACCGAATATAAAAAGTTGCACCGTCTTACCTCTTTGGATATGGTTATCTAAAGGGCTTTTTTAGTGAAAAGGAAAAGAACATTTGAATAAAAAGATTGATTAAAAAACTATTGAATGACAATTAATTGTTCTATTAAAGGGCTATTGACTAACCCTAAAGCAAGATAGGAGGAATTGAAAATGGAAGAGATTAAAGAAATTGTAGCAGAAAGAAGAACCTATACACGTAACCAAAACACTCATTCCCATTGTTATGCTCAGTTAATTTTGCCTCTCCAAGGAGAACTGTATATTAAAGCAGGGGCACAGGATATTCAACTAGACCACCAAACATTATTTTTTATTCCTCCTGAGTGTAATCATACTTTTCATTCAGCTGTACGTAACGAGTTTTTGGTTTTAGATATTCCTCATTTTATGCTAACTAGTAGAAACCTATATAATAAAGGAATTTCCTTCAAATTAGATAATCAATGGAAAGGAATTCGGTATCTTATCCTGAATGAAATCGATAAACAATCTTTACAGTGTTCTGCTCTTAAAGACCTATACCCCTATATTTCACATTATTTACTTCAAGAACAACAACCTAAATCTATTAGGTATATTCACGAACATTACAATGAGAATATTACGGTAAATAAACTGGCTTCACTTGAACATTACAATCGTACATATTATTCGGATTGGTTTTTAAAAGAAACTGGGAAATCCCCTTCAGTATATATACAGGAAGTTCGTTTGAATAAAGTAAAAGAATTGCTACGGGATACAGATTTACCCATTTTACACATCGCAATTCAAGTAGGTTTTGAACATCAATCTTCCTTAACACGTTTATTCCAAAAATATGAGGACAAAACACCAAGCCAATTTCGAAAAAAATATAGAGAAAATACCCCTAATAAATTGGTATAAACTAAGCAAATACTGAAATTCGGATAAAATTATTCTGAATTTCAGTTAAAAATTGTTATCCGATGTTTGTAAAATTTTAATATGGACTTGGTTAAAGGCCAAGTTACTTCTTGATACCTGTGGTTCTTTCTGTAATCACGGTTCTTTTTTTGAGAAGTTACTTCATTTAAAAGGAGCAAAAAGATGGAAACAGTTTTAGGTTTATTTTTTACACTTTTATGGTCATCTGCAGCAATAGCTACAAAATTTGGCTTAAACTCTACCACGCCTTTGGTATTGGCAACTACTCGCTTTCTGATCGCTGGAGGTTTACTATTTCTTTATGTTTATTTGTTCAATAAAAAATATCCTTGGCCTCGGGCACAGGAATGGATCCCATTAATTTTTTTAGGGTTATTAAATACAACAATTTATCTGGGTGCAACCTTTTGGGCATTGAATTATGTATCAGCAGGCTTATTTAATTTATTTGTTACAACAAACCCTTTTGTAGTTGCTTTCCTGTCCTCCATATGGTTAAAACGGAGAGTAAGTTTACAAGAATGGATAGGAATGGTCATCGCAGCATTTGGCTTGTTAATTGGCATATGGCCATCTATCACAACTAGTGAGGCTAGTGTAAATGGATTGATTATTTTGGGACTAGGAATGGGATCAATGGCGATTGGAAGTGTTTATTTTAAAAAAATTAATTTACATCTTCCGGGGATTGTCATTAATACTTGGCAAGTGTCTATTGGTGGAGTTATTTTAATCCCTATAACTTATATTCTCGAAAAAGAAAATACTTTTTTAAAATTGGATTATAATTTGCTTGGTTCGTTAATTTGGTTGGTGTTCTTTATTTCAATTGGCACAATGTTACTATGGTTTTATCTGTTGAAACAGGATGCGGTTAAGGCTAACAATTGGCTATTTATGACGCCAATTTTTGGATATCTATTAGCTGCAATATTTTTAAATGAATCTATTACTATGTTTGATATTACAGCAACAGTATTTGTGGTAATGGGCTTATTATTTTCAGGAAATATAGCCATCCTCCCTATCAAAAAACGCCCAAATAGAATCCGAAGATTTAGTCATGATTCAAGGAGGAAAAATGGTAAATAAGATTTGGCTAGTGCTTACCAATTAGATTGAATTAGGGCACAGAAATGATTAAATTGGATTTATTAAAAGCGTGTTTGGTTCAATCTTTTTTCAAACACGCTATTTTTTGTTCATTTATCAGGTTTATTAATATCAATCTGATCAAACTTTATATTAAAGTAACCTAAATTGTAGTACCTATGAGCGTCTCTACTTCTCTCCATAAATTACGGAAGTATCAACTAATTATTCGACGTATATTTATTGTTTCCAGGTAGTTTCTTGATTTTATTCCAAGCTTCAATCGCTTCTTCACGACTTTTCCCTTGATTTTTCGGGTCAGAAAAAAAGTCACGAATAAATTGGTTATATTCGAATTGAGGTGCAATGTTTTTCTTATATGTAGGGTCTTTCTTCCGTTCTTCCTCCTTATCCCATGCGTCTACGACATCGCGATAAGTTTTTCCAACATTGTTTTTAAAATAGTTTTGGATATAGGTAGAAAAATGAAATTTAGGAATTACTGTCTTAAAAAACGCCCTTACATTTTGACTACAACGATGATTTTCTGTAATGACTGTATCAAGACTTAAATCTACTTGCTTTTCGATCTTCTTCTCTATTGATTTTCTGACAGGCTTTTTAATCTCCCCTGTCTGAAGAAATGTTTCAATCCTATTAGAAATCTCTATTTTAGAACCAGAAGCACTTATTCCGTTTTCTCTACAAAAAGATTGCAATTCTTCCTTTAACCAATAGTAATCGTTAAAACTTTCTACACTTATATCTTTCGTTAGATTAGGTCTCATAAATTACACCTCCATATTACTTATGTCACATTGCAGAACAATCGTTCTCATTTAGCAAAAACAATAACGAAAACAGTCTTTAAAAAAACATGCGCGTACATTCGCGCATGTCTCCACATTATTTTTTCTTAAGAAAAAGGATAGTAGCTATAATGCCTAGCATTAATGTAATAAAAATTGCATAGGTAAATGTATGGTTACCAGTCACATCATAGCAATAGCCGATTAGTATAGGGATAATGGCGCTTATCATGAAGCCGCCTGAAAGCACCATAGATGACCAACTATTTGCCTCCTCGTCATTTCTTGCCTCATCCAATGGTAACAATAAACCGATTGGAAATAAGCCGCTTAATACGATACCTATAATGAATACCGCAATCCATAACAAAGTCCCTGAGCCTACCCATAGCAACACAAAGCCAATAATGCCAAAGACCCCTAAAGAGATAAGCCAACCGATTCGACTTGGCCATTTTTCCATTAGTATGGGAACCGAAATATTCCCAATCATTTGTACAATAGACATAAATGTTAGCATAGAGCTTGCAGCACCAAGGGAAAAACCCTTATCCTGTAACATCGGTGCTAACCAGGACATCATTGAGAAGAACAAAGATGTTTGTAAGCCAAAGTAAATTAAAATAGTCCAAGCACGGACATTTTTCCACGGATTTCGTGCTACTTTTTCCGTACATACAGCTGTCTCTGGTAGCTCTTGATTTTGTATTGTCAGGATCCATATGCATAGAGCAATGATAGCAAGAATTGCCCAAGAACCAAGGGCCATCGTCCAGCTCTCATGAAAATGAGTATAAAATGGTAATGTTAGTGCCGCACTCAATGTTGCCCCTGTTCCTATTCCAAATGAATAAATACCTACCACCGTAGTAAAACGGGTCGGGAATTTTTTCTTGATATAGGCATTTAATATAGGTCCAATAAGGGCAATGGCAAATCCTGCCGCAAAGCTTGTGACTACAAGCAGTACATAACTTTCTTGTAAAAAGCGTAAGCCATTTGCAATGGTTAGGATGATTAATAAGAGCGTAATAGCCATTTTTGTCCCGAGTTTTCTTTGTAATGGTACTGCGAATGGTGCAAAGAGTCCCATACAAAACACAGGAATAGATGTTAAAAAGCTCATTTTCGTATTTGATATATGGAGTGATTCTAAAAGTACATTAAATAGTGGTCCTATTCCTGTGACTGCAGGGCGCATATTGAGCGCAACCAAGAAAATACAAACAACCACAAGTACTATGGAAACACGCCATTTCTTTTTCTCCATACTTTCTAAAAACCTTCTCTCTATTTATACGGTTAAAAATTCAACGAAATATGGTAAACCTTTGAATTCTCACTATATCCTTTTACCATTTTTTCTTTGAACGGTCAATTTCATGGCAACTAATATTTGCCGAATGTAGCTAGTATCATGTCGTAGATACGCTAATCGTCCTTACATATTTTTAGGTGCGGCAATACCTAACAGTGCTAACGACTCTTTTAACACAATGGATACACATAAACAAAATGCCAATCTTGATTTTCTTTGGCTGTCATAGATCAATACTTTATTTTGCGCATAATATTTATTAAATTGACGCGCTAATTGTAAAGCGTATTTAGCAATTTGTGATGGATCTGCTTCTTCAAAGGCGCTAGCAATTACTTTCGGAAACTGTTCCAGTAATAAAATAACAGGCCATGCTTGCTCACCTAATGCTTCGAAAGATACTTCATAACTATGTTCATCTGCTTTTTCCAAAAGAGATGCAATACGTGCATTCGTATATTGAATATATGGTCCTGTTTCGCCTTCAAAATTCATCATGTGTTCAATGGAAAACTCAATATCATGAAGACGATCATTTTTTAAATCATTAAAAATGACCGCTCCTACACCAACCTGATGTGCGACGCTATCTTTATCCATTAGATTTGGATTTTTTTCTTCGATATTTCGCTTAGCCGTAGCAATCGCCTCTGTTAGAACATCTGCTAATAAAACAATTTTCCCTTTACGCGTCGACATTTTTTTACCATCTTTTAGAATCATCCCAAAAGGTACATGCTGCAAGTCTTTTGCCCAATCATATCCCATCTTCTCAATGACCTTAAATAATTGGTTAAAATGAAGTGATTGTTCATGCCCTACAACATAAAATGATTTTTTAGGGTCATATTGTTGTTGACGATAAAAAGCAGCTGCTAAATCACGTGTAGCATAGAGCGTAGCACCGTCCGTTTTGGTCATTAAGCATGGAGGCATATTGTCTATTTCAACAACATGAGCACCCTCAGATTTCACAAGCAGTTCTTTTTCTTCCAATTCCTTAATAACAGCAGCCATTTTGTCATTATAGAACGCTTCCCCAGCGAATGAATCAAAATTAATTCCAAGCAGTTCGTAAATGTTCTTGAATTCTTCGAGTGATGCATCTCTGAACCATTGCCAAAGAGCTAACGTCTCTTCATCCCCATCTTCTAATGCTTTAAATGCGATACGTGCCTGTTCATTTAGTGAATCATCCTGCTCCGCTTCTTCATGGAACTTAAATTTTTAGCAGTTTCTCTATTGGGGCAGCTTCAATCGTTTTTTGATCTCCCCATTTTTGATAAGCAACGATTAATTTCCCAAACTGTGTTCCCCAATCACCCAAATGATTAATGCGAATTGCTTTGTAGCCATTCTTCTCGGCAATGTTAGCCAAAGCATTGCCAATCACTGTAGAACGTAAATGGCCCATAGAAAAAGGCTTCGCTATATTAGGTGAAGAAAAATCCAACACTACATTCCCTTTTGACTCCTGTTTGGTCCCATATAAATTTTTTTCTTTTACGATTTGGCTAAGCACTTGTTGAGTAATCGTTGGCTGATGATAAAATATATTGACATAACCACCTACAACTTGAACTTCTTGTATACAATCACAGCTTAAATTGTTTTCTATGTCGGAAGCGATAGTTTGAGGGGATTTTCTTAATTTTTTTTCTAGCGTAAAGCACGGGAATGCCAAATCCCCTAAGTCCAATTTTTTCGGTTTCTCCAATAAATTTTGAATTTCAATAACAGACAGCTCGTTATTTAAAGCCTCAGCAATACTTTTCGCGATTTGTGTATTCATGTTCATTCTCCTCTCTAAAATAATCAATTACGCCGAGACGAAATTCCCGCTTTCGCGCAGATAAACAATGCGTCCGGATTTTGAATTGTGTACGTTCAATTCATACTGAATGAAGATAAAAAAAAGCCCCCGTCTCTAAAATAGAGACGAGAGCATAGTTATCCCGTGGTACCACTCTAGTTGCCATATAATATGACCACTTTCAGTTGTTAACGGGGTGACTCCCCGATATTCTCTACTACTAATTCGAGAAACTTCTCCAAAGTGCGTTTCATTTATGGCTTCTGTATTAGGCTCACACCATCCCTAATTCGCTTTCCAGTTGCTCCATAAACTACTCTCTTTATCTTTGAATTTAACTATATTTTCAAAATATTCTACAGGAGTTCCTTTTTTTAGTCAACTGTGTTTTTGATATTAAAATTATCGTATTGATAAGCACTTTCGGTGTTAGGGCATATTACGATAACCTACAACATTAATGCCTGTAACTATAAGGAAAAGGAACATCCCCCACTTATGAGTGGGAATGTTCCTTTTCTACGTAACGGATGACATCAGCCATAATGGCATACATCTCTTTTAATTTAAGTTTCTTGTTTTCAGTAAATCTTTTTGCTATTTTTTCACTGATAACCCCTTTTTCAATCAATACATCCCAGTTGTTATCACTTGACTTACCTACTAATACTTCCGCCAAGAATTCTGCGATTTCATCTCTTGTAATTGGGTCACTTTCTTTATTAGCAACTTTATAGATAACGATATCTAGCTTCTCGCCTAGAGCTTTCATTTTCTCAGGACTAACACGTTGAATGCCCTCTTTTAGCATTTTCGCAAACTTAATCTTTGTTGCTGCATCTTCAACGTATAAGTCATTCGAATAACCACCGACAACTAGCCCGTAATTGATTAATGTTTGAATGGATTTATCATACCATTCATCTTTATAAGGATAATCCTTATTAAATGGATCTACAAGAGCCCCTTGTTTTTTTAAATCTTCCCTTAAGGTATTGATGAGCTCTTTGTTCTTGCTCATTGCTCTAAAGGTTACGTTGTCTTTAATTGCTAATGCTGCCGCTGCTCCCGCTGCTTCTCCAGTCACCATACCCGTTGGAACGACACGTGCACTTCCCGCTGCAAGCGATGAATAACCTGCAGAACGACCTACAACAAGCAAGCCATCGATTTTTTTAGGTACTAAAGAACGGAAAGGAATGGCATATTGTTCTGGAGCCGAAATAACGTATCCATAATCTTGAGGCGTTTGCGCTTGGACATCAACTGGATACGCAGCCAAACCAATGCTATCCCAATGATCACTATTTTTCCAAACATCAGACATCGGTAATTGGTATTCTGCCCAAATATGTCTTGTTTCGCGAACATATAGTTCTTCGGGATAACTCACAATTTCTGCTTTTTCAAAGCCAGGAAACTTCTTTTGCAAATAGTGTAAAATATGTTCTGTCTCTTTCTTGCCTTTTTCGATTGCTTCTTGTTTGGAACTTTCATTCAATCCATCGATTCCAAAAATTTGTAAAGCGTTAATATAATATTCATCATCTACTTTTGCTAAATTCAAGCCTCGTAATCTCGTACCTTCTTGTACTGGCTTATAGTCATCATGTAGCTTTGTAAACCCCCACATGACTGAATCATTTAGGTGTGCACCACCAAAAGTATTTGAGTGAGCTGCTTTCTTCACCTTAACCCAATCAACATTTTTCAAATGAATCATTAAGGTAACAGCCATTCTTTTATCCTTGATGCCAATATCTTCTCCACCCATGAAAAAAGGAACTTTTGACATTGCAGCAAAATCAGCATCCTGTGTAGCATCAATGAATGCCTTGCCTTTCACATCATACGTACCATATTTATTTTTTAATTTCACTGATGTTATTCTGTTCGCATCAAGATTGGCATTAACGACTTCTGTTTGTACAGAAAGCGTTAAATTTGGTTCATCATCGACAAGCTTTTTAAAAGCTGCCTTAGCATCTAAAATTCCAAATGCATCTTTCCCTCTAACATGATCATGCCACTCTTTAAAAATCCCCATACTGACTGGTCGTTTAGCGTCATTTCGAGGTATATCAAGGAAATTGAGCATTCCATACGTAAATAACCCTCCTAATTCCTCACGCTTTTCTACTAAAAGTGTTTTTGCACCATTACGAGCTGATGATACTGCAGCAGCAACCCCTTCTGGTTCTCCACCAATGACAATTACATCATATTCTTCATTTAGTTTATTCGGAATTGGCTTTTTATAGTTTTCCAGAAGTTTTTTATGTGCCATTTCACTTCTTATTTCTGTTATAAAATAATAGCTTCCTATCCCTAGTACAATGACTACTATTAACATGGCTGATCTTATCAAGCCCTTACCCATAATATACCTCCAATAGATAAAATTTCCATATACATTTCTTGTTTTTAATCATGCTCATCTCTTGAAAAAGTTGACATGACATATTTATATAGTTATTAACGGCTTTACATTTCAACGTGAATTTGTAGCAAACCAAGTAGGTCGTTACAGTCTAGGTACTCTTCAAAATAGTTTTCATGCAGTAGGAAAAATTGAATCCTTCTTAGCCTGACGAGTTCAAAGGTTTTCATTTCCTATAACAAGTGTACCATTTCTGGACGGTGCGGCATGAAAATATGATGAATAATAGTCTTCTACTGACAGTTACCTATACTGATATTCGAAGAGGTGGAACGTTGGAGTTGGAATAGCAGAATATCAACTTTAAAAACTATCCAAATGCATAAAGAGCATAAGAAACAATAAATATGTATGTATAACCTAAAACAAAAAAGATACATAATCATTCTAGTCGATTATGTAGCAAGGAAGCAACCAGAACCTATAAAATTGTTGTAGGTCTTTATGATTGTTTTATTGTGATGAAAAATCAAACTACAATAGAAACAAATGATAGACTATCATTTTACTGGTTATTTAAATGGTACCAGACGCTCTCTATGTACTTTGTCCTCCACAAAAATATATTAAACGTTTAACAGCCTTCAAATATCCCTCAACAAAACAAACATTAATGTATTTGCAACTGTTTGTACTACTTATCATATCCTAAACAATTTTAAAGATAATATTTTACTTTTAAGAAATCCTCTTCCACATAATTTCTTGTAAAGCTAAGACAACCTTGGACAATTCCTCTTTTAGTTAGGCTATTTTCTCAAAGATTGCACAAACAGAGTTAATCTACAAAATATGTAGATTCAACTCTGTTTTTATGTTTGATATTTCGTAATTTGAATATTTAACTATAGCTACTCGTTAGTTGAACAAGAAAAAAGAGTTGCCTAAGCAACTCAACAATCTTGATTTTATCTTGTCCACTTCATCAAATAATGTTCTTTATCTGCAAATTCCCCATCAGTTGGTTTAAATGTCAAGTGTGTATAGGGCATATAAGAAAAACTTAAATAACGAATTCGCATATGTAAATTTTTAAAATTTTCCCTCGATTAATTTCTACAATAACTTCTTCTTTAATTGACATAGTAGCAAAAGTTAATTCGTAGGAAAATCTTCTCCGCATGTAAAAGAAAATTCTTTAAATTTTAATGTTGATATTAAGTAAAAAATAGAAATCCCATAAAAGCGGAAGTTCTATTTTTTATTATTTGCTTATTAAATTAACCACCCGTTAGCCATCCATGAAGCGCAAAAATCAGCACTTCACCACAGAAAATGAAAGAAGATTCCAGTTCTTTCATGGGAGTTTAAGTACATTTCTTCACAAACTAAAAAATAGAAAGTAACAAAGAGTCGTACTTTCATTTTAATTAACATTACTTATTTGATTTCCTCAGCCAACTCCAAAATAATTCCTTCTGGACCACGAATGTAGCATAATTTATAACTTTCTTCATATTGCTGTATCTCACTAAAGATTTCCGTACCCTTCTTTTTCAATTTGGCAACAACAGCTTCAATATTTTCAACAGTAAATGCAATATGTCGGATACCCAGTGTATTTGCAAGGGATTGCTGATTATCGTTTTCATCTGACGGCGTATAAAATTTGATTAGTTCTATCCATGTCTGACCGTCTGGCATTCCCAATCCTACACACGCTACTTTAACGTCATTAAGCCCAACTGCATATCCCATCAACTCTCCTTCCATTTCCCATTCCCCTTTCACCTCAAGTCCAAAATCGAGAAAAAACTCTTTGGCGGCAGAGAGATCATTTACGATTACTCCCACATGATCTATTCTTTGGATCTTCAAATTTCATACCTCCTATGTTCCTGTTATTTTGCAATATCCTGTATTCAAATTCTAGTATTAACAAAGGGACGATTAATATAATAATAACAGTGAAGAAAAGAATCATTTAACTAATTTTGTATTAAATTATTTTTAAATTCCTTCCCATTTCCATAACGGTGTCAATTAGGGATAATTATTCATATACTTTCCACCTATTTTTTATTAATGTTTCCCATTGATTATTCAACAATACTGCCCCGTTCGTTCAATAATTCCAACAAAAAAGTACGTTAATCATTCTTGGATCAACGCACACCTATAGGAACAAAGATTTGGGATTATTTTCGAATTTACATGCCATCGGTAGTTTAAGGATTTCTTCCAATAACAACTGTTGCATCTAATTTATCATCTCTAGCTATTTTGGTAATTAGCCCAACATCGGCAAAAATTTCCGAAGTTTGAGTAGCCTGAATTTCACTCGTCTCTATCAATAGATGTCCTCCAGGAACAAGCCAGTGAGAAGCCTTTTCTACTACCCTTCGCTGAAGGTCTAGTCCATCCACCCCTCCATCAAGTGCCACTTTTGGTTCATATAAACGTGCTTCTTGGGGAAGTAGTTTTATTGAATCAGAAGGAACGTAAGGTGCGTTAGCCACTACGATGTTCATTCGACCTCTCAATGAATCGGATAATGCACCATATAAGTCACCTTGATAAACATGGCCACCAATCTTAGTTATGTTACGGGAAGTACATCGTACAGCAACGGGGTCAATATCAACGGAGTGTAATATAATTTTTTTAAGGTCGGTTACAATTGCAGCACCAATAGCACCAGACCCGCAACATAAATCCAAAACAATATCATATGGGCGGATTAAAACTTTAGCTTGCTGAACTAAAAACTCCGTACGTCGTCGTGGTATAAAAACTCCCCGTTCTACTTCTATTCGTAGCCCACAAAACTTCGTAAACCCAAGCGCGTATTCAAGCGGTAAACCACTTACTCGTTTTTCTACCATTTCCATTAAATCCTCTATACTTCTAGCCTCAGAGATAAGTAACTGTGTTTCTTCTTCAGCGAAGACACAACCCTCACTCCGTAGTCTGTTGATTATGCTTCGTTCAGTTTTATTATCTATAAATAAATTGATTTTCTGTGCTATTAATCTCACCGCTTCCTTAATCCAAGTTATTTATCTTTTTATTCTAGAAATTATAATAAATGTCCTTCTTCAATTAAACTGCTTGGTAGCCCAAGAAGCGATTGCTCTAATTGAACAATCGCCCCCGATAGTTCAATAAAGCTTATATTCGCTTCTTTATTGAATTTTTATCACTTCGTCTACATAGTTTAAAAGAGTTTTATATTTAGATTTTCCATTAAGATATTGAATAGTTTCATAAATCGGGCATATTACTTTATCTAATTTTTTTGAGTAAAGAACACTTTCGTCTTCTACACTCATCAGATAGTTATTTAAATGAATCGTATTTTCTTGGATAGAATTAAATTCAAACCAATTAAATTGCCCGTTAGTAAAGTTTTTAATAACTTCTCCTAAATAGACTCCAATTCGTACAGGAAAATTATCTGGATGTTCTTTTAATAGTTGCTGTCCAAATTCTGTATGCATTAACCTATCAGCATAATCATCAACCAAACGAACACTTTCAATTGAAAAATTTAAATTATCTTTTGTAAGGTTTTCTTGGTCCCATTTTTCAGGAGATACATCTTGATACAACAGTTCCGCCATATACTTTATGTCACTTTTAATAAATTTTCGCTTTATAAAAAACATCTATCTTCCCTCTTTCTACAAACTGTATTTAGTATACAGCTTACTCCACTATCCTGCCTCGTTAGTTGAATAGCAACAACCTTTTAGAAAAAGCCATTAGTTAACAGCCCCGTCAAGCTTTATAATGTAATAACATACTTTTTCATCTGTACCTTTTAAGCACTTTCTAAAAATGCATGAAAGAAAGATTAAAGCTGGTAGTTTTTCAGAATGTGTAGGACCAACTAAGTTATTCCTAGCCTTTATCCGCTGTCACTTGTTTGAACACCCTCGATGGGATTACTATTCCGATTCTAATTTAGAAAAACTATGGATATTTCTGCAATGCTTCGAAAAAACGCCGAAAGAAGAAAAAAGCGGTTTTAAAACAGAAAAAGCAACATTGAAAGCCATTTTTGTAGTAAAGCCGCAACTCTAACATGGACATGTTTTGAAAGAATCAAGATCTTTATTCAATAATAGATACAGGTGGCACGGCAGAAAGCTGAGGTAATTCATTGTTTGAATAACGCCAAACGTTGATTTAATAATGTTTATAGACTATGGTACATATTTCATGATATACTAGTGCCATTGTGAAAAAAGGAGGAACTTGCATGATTCAAGTAAGTAATGTAGGTCTTCGCTATGGCGATCGTAAACTATTTGAAGACGTAAATATAAAATTCAATAAACTTTGTTTACTAAAACCATTTTACGAAGAAAGGTAGATATATCGTGGTTCAAATCTATATTTAATACGTTTTAGGTATATGAAAAAGTAAGAATAAAATTCTATTACCTTCTTTAACTAAAACTATACACTACTCACCTATTTTTCATCAAGTACTTAATCTAAATGAAAGGCAAATAAAAAAGCCACCTATCAAAAGGTGACTTAATTATTTATTCAACAATCCACTTTGCTTTAGGATAATTAACAATCCCTGTGTTATATTCTATTTCTTTAATTGATATATCTTTGTCAAAGAGATACTGATAATGTCCTTCCGTTGTTTCCCCTTTGTAAATATATCCTTTTGAATCAAAATGATGTGAATATCCTTTTCGATTCAATTCTTCTTCATATTTAGATTCATTAATTTTAAATTGTAATCCACCAGGATATATTAACGGCTTTTCAGATTTATTAGTTACAGAGAAATAAACATTAAATCCCTTATTAACATCATCTACATATTCCACTTTTTTAATTGTAACTTCTACTTGATCATCTGAAAAAGTCTCGCCAATTTTTAAAGTTGGAATTTCCAATTTTTCTTTTTCCGTTTTTCCAGTATTTGAATCTCCAGTAATTGTTACCGTTTGAGTTTTTTGATTCCATTGTACATTTGCCCCTAATGACTCACTAATAAATCTAAGTGGAACAAGAGTTTTTCCATTCTTAACTTGTGCTGGAACTGATAAATTTACTGTATTACCATTTACTTTAGCATTTTTTGAACCTATTTTCAGCCATACTTTTGTGTTACCTTTTGAAGCGTCAATTGTTTGAGTAGATTGATTCCACTGGACATTAGCACCAAGTGATTCAAAAATACCTCTTAATGGAACTAATGTACTACCGTTTTCTATTATCGCTTGATTACTAAATGATTGTTTCTCACCGTTTATGTAAATTGATACTCCCAGTGATGCACTAACGTTATTAATGCCTAATCCTAATAACAAACAAAAAAACAATGGAATTATAAATCTTAACTTTTTCAATTAATTCTCCCCCTCATACATTATCAGTGCAATTATACCAATTAAATACATTAAAGGGAACAATTATTCTTATGGGCGTGTGTAAATTGATATTATGGCAAGCACTAAGAAAGGCAAAAAAAGAAGGCAAGTAGCCCTCTATAAAAAAATTATTTTATTTTCTTGTCGTCACTAGAGTATTCATCAATTGCTTTCTGAAAACCTTTTATATTTATTCTCTGTATATTCTCATCTAAAAATTTTTTTAATTTATCTAACACATCTTGATTCTTAACAACTTTACCCATCAAGTATACCCCTAATTTCTTTAATGTTCATAAGTTAGGATAGTAGAAACCTACTATCCTTTACACTTAATAATTTTCAAATATTATTTTTGCTAATTTCCGCAAAGCTTCTTCTGAAATTAATTTTGGAATTTCCTTTTCTAGTTGCTTTTTCATTTCAGGACTTACTCTAACCTCAACCTTTCTACTACTCATCCCCATTCACACCCTCCTTCTTATGTAAATTATTTTTATAGTAATTTACAAACATATTTACAATACTTTTCTTCAATATCTCTTCATTTTTTTTAGCTTCAATAGGATCATTGTTATACTCAATAGATTCTACGACTGGAATTGTCTTCACTTTCATGCCTTCAAATTCTTTATACTTAACCATACACATTCTCCTTTTTTAGCTTTCAATTGCCAAAGCTACAGCAGTTTTTGCTAACCTTTTAACATTTAATTCACCGCAAGTATAATATATTGTTCCGTCTTCCATCTTCACTTCTCTCATAACTTGATTTCTTTTTTTAGCTTCTTTTTTCAAGATATCTAATATTTTTTCATTCAATACGTATCACCCCATTCCCTACCCATTAATCCACTCCTTTAGCTAATGTTACCATTGAAATAATTAAACTGAAACATACCCACAAACGTTTAAGTATGTGGGTATGTATTATATTTCATAAACTCTATTCTCGCGTTTTAATTTATCAATAATGCTTAATATTTTACTTCCAAAACGTGCGTTTATAGTACGTCCATTATTGTCGTATGTCTCTTCAATACTGATAATACGCATATTCTCCTTCATGTTCCAGGATGGATTATATACGGTAACTTCATCACCTAAATCATAATCAACTTCAAATTTAAACGTATTACAATCACGTATTTCAGCATCTACAGTCTTTATTTTTGCATGTTCTTTTAGTAAAACATCGGATCTTTCTGGAACGTCTATGTACTTACCGTCTTCCTGTGAAGCAACTTGTAATGTAATTTCTTTTCTGTCAAAACCACTTACACGTTCAGATTCATATATCTTACGTCCTGCTCCATTGCCATCTGATAATGTATAAGCAAATGTTCGCTCATCGTTAGTATCTTGAACATATTCCATGTTAAAAATATTTTCGTGTTTGCGTGAAAACACTACAGGACTATTACCTTCCTCATTGTCTATGGTTAGATTTCTACCTTTGTAGACATCATAAATTAATTCACCACTATCAATATCTGCTTTAATTTGCCAACCATATTCGTACATTTCAGATATAATTTTAATAGTATCTAATAATCTAGCTTGTTTAGATGTCCATCTGATACTTTTACCTGTCTTATTATCTTCAGATGCTTTTAATAATGGAAATTTACGTGCATTATCAAATGGATTGATACAGTGGTTGTAGACGTAATAATACAAGATTGATTCAACATTAGCTGTGTATGTAATAGAGGTTTCATTTTCATGAGGAATAATTTCACGATCATTAAGTATTACCCCTAATGTTTTACCATTGACTACAATCTTACTAGTACCGTCTTCATTGTCCCTCATTTTTATATTGGTTATTAATCCTATTTTACGTTCATCTGTGCCAAGCATAATAAAAACGCCCATATCAAGCGAATGAGCTTGACTGGACGTTATCTTGTCAGCAGTTACTATGAATTCTCCTACGTCATTGTATTTACGTTCAAAGTACAATGATTCGTATTCATCTAATACAGTTAATCGGCTTAAATCATGATTTAAAACGTTAATTTTTACTTTCATATCACACCTCGTCGGGCTGTAATGCAAATTGTACGTTGCTTATATTTACAGATTTACTTGAATCATCTCGAATAGCTTCAACTTTCGTATGTAAAATATCACCGATACCGTTCCGTACCTCGTACATTTCCTCCACTTTTCCATCTACAAATACGGATTTAACAAATTCCATCGGAAGCATTGTTGTCGTTTCATTGTAGAAAGAAAGACTTGCGTATGGAATAGTCGTAAATGAAGGTGCTTCAACAAATGATGAAACTGGAATGTCACTTAGTAAGGTACTATCTAAAGTAACAGAATCACCATTGTTTGATACCACTTGATACTTCTTACCTTTTATATGTATGGTTGAGTTATTTTTAATTGAATTAGTAGTTAAATCCTTATTCACCTTGAACATTTTCAAATGCTCTATTTCTTCGCTATCTACGACAATAATTCGTAACAAATTCTCGCCTATGTTTAACATAGCAGGATTCAGATAATAAATGCATTCATGCTCTGTGATACTCATTTCACTAATTTCAATGTCATTTAGAATAAATTTAGCTTTTTGCATAAGTTGATTGAATGTAAGCTTCAGATGGAAATCATCCAATGCAATTACCGTAAGAGCAGGTACTTCACCAGATTCAAATTCCACCGTACTATGTGCGCTAATCGATTTCATTTTGAAATGAGATGATTCGGTTACAGTGTAATCAAGTGAGACATCAAAAACGCTGCGTACTTTAATGTTAGGCATTTTTATAGTCACATTTTCAACATAAGATACCAATTATCTCACCTCACATTTCATCTTTAAATTTATAATTTTGTGCAATTGATTTCAGTACAATTTCATCATGTGCTGATTTCCTATTAATATCTACTTTGGTCTTACTGTATACTCCGTCACCTTCAAAAACCCACGTTTCTCTGACTGTTCCATCTAAATTAGAAGACATGCTTTTAAATTTCATTTCTTGATATGACGGTGTAGAGTGATAATTTTCTGTGAAATGTACTCTAGGTTGATAATTGAATGTCAAAAGTTCAATATTCTTATTATCTTCTATTCGATATTTAAGATTTCTATCTACAATTAACGTTACTGTACCGTCATTATTATTCTGAATATCAGCTACATCAAACGTTTCATTGTGACCACTTACCTTATCCCCTACTTTTACAAGATTAGTTTTAATGTCTAATTTAAAAGTTTGGTGTCCCTGTAAATTACCATCATCTTTTGTAATAAAGATTAATTCATTTTGTAATGGCTTAACAGAATCGAATGGAATAGTAGTAATTAAAGTTTCATCTAGGTTAGATATAAATGTGTCCAATAAAACTCCATTGAAATACGTTTCAACGCTGACAGGTTTCCCCTGCATATCTTGTACGTTGAAATGAACATCTAGTACATCAACTTTCTTCACTTCGACTACAGGAGGGACATCCGCAACAATCGTATAAAACCCTTCTTCATCTGGATTAATGCTAATTAATGTCTCGCCATCGATATTACACATAGGACGCAAACAATATACACTATATGGACTTCCTGCTACATCTAATTTCCCACTACTTAAATGAAATTGAGTAGGTGAATCTAAACGTGAAGAACGAGTCATGTAAGAATAGATCAATGCGTCATGTGTGTAATTGGATTGGACATTGTTATATTTAGAGTTAGTAAAGCAGTCCTTATCCATAGCTGATTTTCGATTTTCATCTACTTCAAAGTATGGAATATGTACACCTTCTGCAATCCCTTTACCATCTGGCGTATTGTATTTGTTTTCTCCGTAACCTAGCTCCGTAACAGAAGGTAAAAAGAATTTATCATCTAATAAATCATATCGTTCTAAACCATCTACAGTTGGCGCAAAGTCATATGTTTCATTTACTCCCACTTTGATTTTTGTAGGTAAAATAGCATTCAATTCATAATCACGAAACATGGTAGAAAAACCATTTAAATTATCGTATGGATCATGTCGCCACTCTGATTTAATGAATTCTGCTGAAGGTGGAGTATCTCTATCGTTATAGTGGTATGCTCCAATGATATTCTGTGGCTCATACCAATGACCATCTCCTAGCGTAGAATTTAACCATTGTCGAACATTCGATAAGCGATAACGATTATTCCCAACCTTAGAGCGTGCTTCATTTGCGTTATCTGGTTCTTTGGCATCGTAAGTCATTGTATTAATAACTTTATCAGTAATGAGCGTAATTGCATTTAATGGATAATTAGGATCTAATGTATGGTGGTTAGTTGAAATAATTCGCCAAACCATAGGATAGTCTTTTCTATGTGATTGAAACTTTCCCATTTTAATTTTTGCTCCAATCGGCAAATCTTTAATACGCTGTACATTCAAACTAAATCACCTCCGTTAACGTTACTTCAACATTTTTAATCTTGATTTCATTTGATCCACCATAAGCCGTTTCAACAACCTCTAATAGCTGACCAATTGGTCTTGTATGGAAATGTTCAACCTTACTCGCAAAAAAGCCAATAGGGTGTGTTTTCCACGTTACATGACCATTTAAAGCTGTAGGATTTAAATTGATACACATGTTTTCCGTATCAATGATCGCTGTTGTATTTGTCGTATCAATCTTTTTACTATCTGCTAAGTTGTCGTAAAAGAATCCTCGTTCTCCTGCTCCTACCTTGCCCTCTAAATTACGTTGCATAATCAATTCAGTATAGTTACGCTTTAGTAATTCAAAATCTTGTCGTAAGTCTGGAACATCTAAGCCTTGCTCAATGTCTTGAATCCAATCATTAAACCAAGTATTTAATCCATCCTTAAAATTAGCGAAATCAAGCTTCATTTTATCAAGTGGAATACTGAAACGAGAATGAGATAATCCACATACAGATTCGTCAAAACGTTCATCAATTATTTCTACTGTATTGTTTGTTTTTACATTGATTTGAAATAATGAAAGTTCGTAGATTTCATCTGAACGTGTTAGTGTTGGTGGCGTAGGATTAATCGATGGAATACCTTCAATAATGAAAGCATTAACAGCTTTAACCTCTTGTCGATTATCGTAGCGTAATACTAAACGATCAGTACGAATAAATGAGTTTTCGAGCGGTTTAATATCAAAAAATAAATCGTCTGTATTCTTATACATGTGACCATTTATCATTGCAATTCCTTTTGATAAAACCACTTTTAATCCACCTTCATTATCTTGTGTTGCATTCAGCAATGGAATGTTATTTGTATGTACTAATCCATTAGATAGGAATGTAGAAAACATCTCACCGAAATGTTCAGCCGAATACTCTCGAATAAGATATTCCGACGAGTCGAAAAAATAAGATATTTCAGTCATATTAAACCTCCTTATATTTATGGTTACAATTATGTTTACATATACTTAAACGTTTACATATTAATTAATCCCTATACTTATACACCTAAGTAATTAGTTTCCCATTTCATTCTTACTAATCCTTTTTTGGAATCAGATTCAACAGTAAACTTTATTGTATTACTTCCTTTTTCAAGATGTATGTATGTTGAACAATCAAGTGATATTAAACCATAACCATTTCTTTGTTCACCTTTATTATTAATAATACTTATTTCTTTTTGTCCTGTTGTTGAGTTGATAATTAACTTTTCATTACTATGTAGTTTCTTTTTAATTTCAATCCACTCACTGTTTGTTTTATTTACAAACTTTACATTTTTAACTCCACCCTCAAATTCTAATATTAACGGTGTTCGTTCATTTCCTTTATTGATAAATGTTTGAGTATCAGTATGGAATCCCATTTGAGAAGTGGAAGTTTGAGGGAATGTGAAAAGTGATTGATAAGGAGTAGTAAATGTATGTTCGTAAAATCCCATGTCATGCCAAAATGGATTATGAGCGACCATATTAATTATAAAATTCACTGAATTTCCTATGTAGTCACTGAAGATGGGAAGTTCCTCAGCGATGGAGTAGACAAATTTCGTTCCTGCACCTGCATCGTATGTAAGCTTCCCATCCCTCAAAGATGGGTTAAATACTTCACTTAGTTTCTCTTTATGTAATGCTAATTCACTTCTATTCGCACCAATCAATGACCCACGTAAAACCATGTATCTAGGATTTAGTGTAGATGATGTGCGCTGTGATCCATGTGTTAATGGAATATCAGATGTACGATGATTAGCAGATACACTACCAGTTCCATCAATTCCACTTAAAATGAATGGTGAATCAATATTAAAAACAATTACTTCATTCAATTCGTTTGTAAATGTTACAAGTTGCAATTATCTCACTCCCTTACCAAGCAAATCCTAGTTGTTCTAGCGATTTCTTTGTTAGTCTTACAATCTCTACTTCATTTGGTTGCTTATTCACATAGAAATTTTGTTCTATATTGATGTTACCTTTACCTTTTTGACCCATTACATCAGTTACAGCTTCTTTAACATATCCAGTTAATGTGTCAATCGGCGCGACTGCTTCTGCACCTTGCTCGCCTACACCTTGTAGACCTTGGTTGGCTGTATTAAAGATAGTTGGCTTATTAAATACTGCACCTTTAGCATTCCATTTAATGGATGGCATATCAATCTCTTTACCGAAAATAGTCTTCTTAGTAGTACCTAGTTCAATTTTAGGTAGCTTAGGTAATTTGATTTCTGGTAGCTTCAACTCTAAACCAGTGAAGAAACCTTTAATTTTATCAATTCCATCACCAACCCACTTAACTGCACCATCAATACTGTCTGTAATTGAATCGGAAATATCGCCCCACCATTTATCAGCAGACTTCCACATATTTTCCCATTCTGTACCTACATCATTTTTGAAAACTTGCCACTTACTAAGGACTTCACCAGTTTCCCAATCAACCTGTTCAACATGATCACCGGCTTGAGTTTTCGCTTCACCGACTACTTTTTCATGCATCTCTTCAGCATTTCTAATCGATTCATCACGCTTTAATTTAGCATCATCGATGACTTTTTGAGCTTCCTCAGCAGACATAGCCCCTGTCTCATCTCTTTGACGAATAGCCCATTCAACAGTTTTGTCATACTGCTCATTAGCTTCCTTTGTAACTTCATCTTTTTGTTTCAATGAATTTTGTACGACTACTGAAGCTTGCTCTGCTGTAATCTTAGATGCTTCATTTTTAAGATTCTCAAGAATGACTCTTTGCTCTGCTTCACTTTCAGTCATGTGCTTAATAGCATTATTTTTCATTGTATCTTGAATCGAGTTTATTTCTTTTTGTTCATTTTCTGTAATTGCTCTATTCTCTGCTGCTGCATTAGCAAATATCTCTTTAATTCTATCCGTTCCTGCTTTAGTAGCCTTTTCACGTTCAGCATTATGAGTTTGAACACGTTGTAAAATAGCAGCCTCTTCTGCTTGACTTAAAGATGAAGTATTAGCAAAGTGTTGTGTCATTGTTTCTAATTCTTTAGCATGATCGGCTTTCATTTCATTTAAAACTTGATCGCCCATCTGACTATAGATTTCAGTCATCTTAGTAGCCATATCTTTAGTAATGGCTTGACCAGACCAAGATAGCTGATTCAATGAAGTAGTTGCCTTATCCGATAAATCCATAAAGCTACCTAATGCTTTTGCAGTTGATTCAGAAACTTTATCTTTCCATGATTCTATTTCAATTGAAGATCCACTCAACTCTTTAGTAATTGCATAGACACCAACACCTAATCCTGCTAATGCGGCAATAGTTAACCCTACGGGACCCGTTAAGACAGCTAATGCACCTGCGAATATCCCTGCTCCTGCACCTGCTCCTGCGAATAGTGGGATTATCGAACCGATTGCTCCAATTGCAGGTGATAAAACAAGTAATAATCCACCTAATGCACCGACAACTGCACCTACTGTTACAACTGTCTTCTGCGTTTCTGGTGACATGCCCGACATAAAACTAGTTAGTTTTTCTATCCCAGATGAAACATACGGCAATATCTGCATACCTAATTTCATCATTTCAGTAGCCAATGGAACTAAAGAATCTTTCATTGTATTCCACTGTGCAGCCATTTGCTGTGCAGGTGTCTGTGAAAGAGTATCAGTTAATGCCTGTGCTTTACCTGTCGTATCTCCTATTGAGTCACCTGCACTTCGCATAGCTTCCATTACCTTTTTACCTACGTCCTCTGATTGAGTACCATAAAGAGCTGTAGTGATGGCAGTACGTTCAGTTTCACTTTTCAGACCTGCAATTGCCATATTGACCATTGAATATGCCTTTGATGCACCTTCTCCACCACTGTTAATCATGTCCATAATTTCTTGAGAATTTAATCCTAGTGCTTTGATAGCATCGGCTTCACCTTTACCCATATCCGATAAACGCAGGAAATTTTCCTTAATAGAATCTCCGATTTTATCTAGTTGAAAAGCTCCATTCTCCATCCCCGCAACCATGACATTTAGCATATCACCAGCACTCAAATTCATATTATCAAAGTAGATTGAATATTCAGCGAGAGAGTCAATAAATTCACCAGAATAGTTTAATCCTTTTTGGAAACCTACTGTGACTTTATCCATTGCTTCTTCGGCAGTTATCCCAAAAACTTTCATAAGAGTATCTGCGCCACGAGCGATTTGACTACTTTCTTCATTGAAATTCTTAGCAATAGTCGTAGCTTGTTGAGTGATCTTTGATAAATCAGCATCGTTTAATTGCGACATCTGTTGTTTTACTGCTAAAACGGCATCAGATGCTTCTTCCATCGAACCTGTGAAACCTGCTTTCCAAACCGCACGTGCTTGGTCTGCTACTACCTTTGTTTCTTCTGCTGTTGCACCTAATGTAGCTTGAATCTTGCGGTTAGCATTATCTGCATCTGAAGCGATTGAGTAAAAAGCAGTACCAATAGCACCAACAGCTAAAGTAACTGCTCCCCCAACCTTAGCCATACCAACCCCAATATCTTTAAACTTTTCACCTGCTTGTCGTGCTTCATTCTGTAAGTTACGTAATCCATTTCGGGCTTCCTCGTCTTGGAGTGCAACAGTCATAAATAAACTAAGTAAATTCATTATACTTTCACCTCAATTTGAGTCCCTTCACCTATTGTCATATTTAAAATATCTTCAGCTTCAGACATTAACTCATCAGCCGTTTTATCTATGTATTTAATAACATGATTGTGAGTTTTGGGAATATTAGTACCATTTTTCTTAGGTGATAATGCTCGTCTTTTGTACTCTTCAAATGAGATATATTCTCTCATAAGTGGTACTTGTACAAGCCATAATTGATACATTTTTTCTTCTTCTCGTTCACTTACTGCTTTGTTGTAATAAATAAAACCATCCCGAATACTACCATTTATAATCTTTTCAGACATACTTCCATACGTTTTGTACAGAACATGCATGACATCATATCGGTTAGGTAGTTCTATTCGGTTGGCTCTTGAGTAAAAACCATTTCCACTGTTTCTTTAAAGTTTAAGTCTTTGAATAATTCTGTGACTAATTGTATTAAGAATTTAATACCCTTTTTGCGTACTTCATCTACTGTTAAACCTGTTAAATCACCAATCATCTTGTAAATATCTTCTCGGGTTTTAGGTAAATTACGAATTAGTAAACTAGATAGATAACTTTGAATTGCCCCCCCATCTAACCCCTTTAGTTTACTTAAATCAATATCGACGTTTACTTTGTCATAAATTTCAAGCAAATCGAACATATCATCTAAATTAAACTCACGTACTAAAATTTTATTTTCACTCATAAATAAATTCCTCATTTCTAATTTTGTTTAATTTAAAAAAGCCTAGAGTTATCTAGGCATTGTGCTTATGGTTGTTCTGGTTCTGGTGGTGTTACTGTTTTAGCTTTTGGATAGTAAATTTTATATGGTGGTGTGCCGTTTAAAATATTTTCATCCGCATAGTGTCCAGTAAAGTTTAAAGCTAATACTACCTCACCTTTGTCTGTTGTTTTAATTGCAATTGGGTCTAGCTGTAGGACATTTTCGACCACAATAATTACTGGCTTATTACCTTCTTCCACCCCTAATCGACCAACAAAAGCGATGTTGTCTAAATAGTCATCAAGTGAAATAGATGATTTGCCCGTTAAAATGTCATACGCTTGGTCAGATGTCGTATCTAAGTTACTACCTGCAATTGCTAAAGCTAGATTACGAGCAGTGATTTCAAGCAAGTTTACTTTAAGTTTAGGCGTTTCAGTCTCTTTAACGTTCAATCCCTTCGCTAAACCTTTTACCCCGTCTACACCAATACTTCTAATCTCCGTATCGAGTGAAAATTCATTTCCGCCTTGTGTTGCTCCTAATGCAGTACCAGTAAATTTACCGTCTACAAATTTAGTATTAATATAAATAGCGCCTGCATCTAACATGATACGATTGACAATATCACCTGAATAATTACGAGTATTTAATGTCATTTATGTTTTTCCTCCAATTTGTTAATAGCGATTGTACGCTTTAACGTAATATTTTAATTTTCTATGTTGTATTTCTTTGTCTTCGTCCGGAACACGAATACGATTCATTTGATTAATTACATAGCCATGCTCTGAATCATTGTCACGCAAAAACTTTAATCTACTTTCAACCTCATCAGCGATTGCTTCAGTATCGAGAAATACGTCACCATTTATCATTTTTGTTTTATTCCATATGTCAACATCAAGGAATAACTCATCCTTTAGATAATCCAACTCGTTTTGATTCGTAAAATCTATAATTATGTACGGATACTTAGCACTTTTAGGTGCTTGAACAATGTAGACAGGTGCAATGTCAGCTAACCTATCCTTGATGAAATCATATTTAGATACCATGCTACCCATTTAATCAACCACCCTCGTAAATACTCATAGCTATTTGTTTTATCTTTTGAGTATTCTCTTGGAGTGCAGGTGCTAAAAATGGTTGTGCTTCCATTTTTGAAGTACCTAATTCAACGAATGGTGCATATGGAGCTAATTCTTTATTGCAACCAATATCAACTTTGCTTTCTGGAAGATCAACATGATGTTCGACAGATCTTCGTAAATCACCAGATAAAACTGCAGCACGAACCTTTGCTTCACTATCACCAAACAATCCTATTGCTTCAAGAGTTAATTCTTTTTTATTGATCAATTCAGCAAGAACAGTATCTAAATTACTCTCGATTCTTACTGTAATGCTCATAATGTTTCACCGATATCAAGATTCATCGTATACGTTAACATGTCTGAAGCTGTTGCTATATCGACAATAGTATCTAAGTTCTTCTTGATACGAGCCGTTTTATCATGTGAATTTGTATTAATCAATTCCACTGCAGCAATTTTAGTAGGAATTGTTAATTCGCTACCAAGTACTTGAACACGTAAAATCATGTTAGGATTAGTCTGCACATTGATAAATCCTGTGATTGGTTTACCGTTTAAGTCTGTACCAATTACTACTTCAGTTCTTGTTGTCGTATGCATCCATTTAATTCTTGTACCGTTTGGAATCGGTTTGGAAAAGATTTCTTCACCCTTTTCATTCAAGAGCCGTATCTTATTCCAATTGTCTATCACATACTGGCGAAAATCTATGTATGCCAAATCTTGTAGTTCTGACATTTACTCACCTTCTTATTCTTCCTCAATTTCTTTATCTGGAAGGAATTTTAATTCAACTTCAAGATGATGATTCCTATTCATTGGATTATCTACGAATACAACCTCATAAACACGTTTGTTATTTTGATTGCATGTAACGTAATCACCAATTTGAATATCAACTACACCACAAATTAAAATGTGTGTAGAATCTTCAACCATCTTCATAGTTTTCAAACTAACTCCACCAGACAACAAATCAATTACTCCACTTGTTGGACAAATTTTATTGAACTCATAACGAGGTCTACCACTAACCACCGTTTCTGTAGCACGATAAATTTCTATTAAATCATTCATCTTTAATCACCGTAATGGTATAAAGTTAATGGATTTTCCAGAACTATTACTATCCACTACATAAGGTTCAAGTAATGACAATAAATACTTTGGAATTTCGTCAGAATACGTACTTGATTCTCTCGATAAACTGTAGCTTTTTAGACCTGCATTTAACATGAAATATTCAATGAATTTAGAGACAACAAAAGCTATTCCTTCATCTAAATTGAATAAATCTAACTCTAAACCTGTCTTCTTTTCTACAAATTTAACTGTGGCAGGAATAAGCATATTAATCTGTTCATCTTTCTCGTTGCCTTTTATGTTTAAAAAGGATTTAACGGATTCTTTAGTAAATAAAGTACCTGTCATTACTTATCACTCTTTTCAGCTTTAGATACTTGTTTAGTTGACTTTGGTTTAGTTTCAACCTCTTTCGGCTGTACTACATCTTCAACTTGTTGTACTTGTTGTTCACGTAATTGTCGTTTTCGATGGTAACGCATTAAAACACCTCCAAAATAAAATAAGAGAGAGGTACGAATACCCCTCCCATGGTTATGTATTACTTATTATTTAGTTGTAATTAATTTAACAACTTTAGTATCATCTTTTAGTGCCGCAACATACATCATGTCACCAGTGATAATATCTTCTTTCGTTTCAATATCACGATCAAACTCTACATCAACATCTGTCTTAATGTAAATCTTCAAAGCTCCATTTTTCACTAAGAAATTCGTATATTCATTGCTAACGTCATTAAATGGAACTTCTTGTGAAATCACTACTTTTGCTCCACCTAGTTCACCTAGATACGCTTTTTCGATTGTGCCTTGAACATTATTAATAAAGTCTTTACTTTTAACAACAGTTGGCTTTTGTCGTGGATGGATAAATAAAATCATTTCCTCCATACCCTCGTCTTCAAATTCTGAAGAAGCATCTACAACTGCATCAAAATTAATTGGCGTAGTAGCAGTGAATACTTTAGTAGCCCCATTTAATGCAATTACACAATCTTCATTGACTTTAGCTGAAATAGAATCTCCAATATAAGTAACTGCATCTTCCATTACATTTCCTGCGCCTGCAACTTTTGAACGCTTAGAAATACGGTAGCCATCACCAATATGTTTGATTGAATATTGTTTCTCTGTATCGTGAATTTTATGTAATGTAATAGCATCACCTTCTGCTGTTAGCTCCGTCGCTTTACCATTTGAGTGTCGAGTTGTAATTGTGACAGTATCACCTGCACCACGAGTAAGTGTGTAATCTAAATCTGCATTAGCTTTAAATTGCAATTTTGAATTCACTCGCTCTAAAATAGAATCTCCTAGGACTTCTGGACGGAATAAATCTGTACTACGTGTTAAATTTGGCATAAATTATGCACTCCATTTCTTTTTTTGTTTTTTAGTATTTTTATCTTTAGTGTCTTAAAACCCTAAACAAGACAATATAAAAAGGACATCAGTTAATTAGCGCCCTTTAAAATTAAATTGATTATATAGACTTGGATTCTCGTCATATAATTTTGATTTTTCTTGTAGAGATAATGCATTAAATTCCTCTTTCGACATTGCTCCAACCTTTTCACTACCTTGCTTATGTTGAGTACCTTTACTACGGTATAAATCCCCTGCTTTTTCAGTCACAGCATTATCAATAATTAATTTTAAAGCTGATACATTCTTAGCAATTTCTTCTTCATTTTCACCAGTAATGAACTGCGTAGCTTCTAATGGTAATGACTGTTTAGCCAATTCCGTTTGTGCTACAAATTTTAATTTTTCTTGTTTTAAGGTTTCATTTTCTTGACGAATCTGTTCAATCTCATGCACCTTTCGTTCTTCTTCTGACATCTTCTCAATTTGAATAGTTTCTAGCTCTTTCTCTTTTGCTTTCAACTTTTTATTATATTCTGTGCGTACCTTATCCGTTTCAGACTGAATCATTTTCTGGATTTCTTCCATAGTAGGTACTTTAGCTTCTTGTTCATTTTCTTCATTAGTACCTGTTTCAGTATCAGTAATCGTTTCCGTATTTGTATCATTTGTTTGATTATCTTCTGCAAAGAATTGTAAGTCTAAGTCTAATAAGTTTTTAATAGGTTTATTCATATTAATATAACTCCCTTTATGTTTATTTTTATGTAAATCATTTAGTATTCTTATATGTAAACATATTAATATTACTTAAACGTTTACTATTTAAGTTTTTGTTTCCATTCATTATAGTTTTTGTACTTGGTTATCTCACCTTTATTTTGACTATCCCTTGCTCTACGGACTTCTGGCTCTAATCCTTTAAAGATAGCAATAGTAGTACATCTGCATCCCATATCTTCTTTAGGATCGCCAAACTTCTTTGGTGCTTGTGCTTTACGACCACTTTTTGAAATAAAATAATCATCAATTCCAACAGTTTGACCATCTAAATGTTGATGTGTTTTTCTAGTCTTGCTATCTAAAGTTGAAAGCCATCTTTTATCCATAATGACACCTTTATCTTTAGCATCTTGCATGACCTTTAAATTAGCATCTTCACTCGCTCGATGTGTCTCTTCTTGTACAATTTGTAATGCTTTATTTCTACCAACATTTAAACGTTCTTTTACTGCTCCAATAGTAGCTTTGTAATCGTCACCTTGAATAATGGAAGTCCTCAATGCAGACTTTAACTGTTTAATTAAAACGTTATTATCGTCATTAATAGATTCATTCCATTTATTTGGTAACAAATTATTATAGATAAATGAGTTAACTACTTGAGGTTGTAGCAATGCGTATATACTCATAGCCGTTACTGTCTCAACGGTAAATCCACGATAATAATAAGACTCACTAAATGTATCTACAATTGCCTTTTGAGTAATCGTTTCTTGGCTTTGTGTAAGTACCTTAATACGCTCTACAATTTGATTATCTAATTGTTGTAGGTATCCTAAACTTTCTAAACGCTGTAATTCAAATCCACCATCTTTTCTATGATCCTCATAAAACTTTGCAATTAAAATCCGTAACTCTTCTAACTCATTCAAATACAATTCATCTATCATACGTTCGTTCTTATTCTGAATACCACGTATTAATTTAATAAATGCGTCGTATTGTTTAGCGTTCATCAGCGTTACCCTCATCTAAATTAGCAAGGTTATATAATTCATTTGTTGGTACGTTTGGATTGGTTAATTGAATATAAGACGATTGTTTTTCTTTTTCCCATTCAAGTAATTCGTGTTCGGAATCATCCACAGATGATGCTAAATCGAGAACGGATTTATGAGAACGTGTTTCACGCATTTTACTAGACCAATTTGCTTCGTATTCAAGGTCTGGTGGAAGGTTACGTTTGAACGTAAAGTAAATATCAAGATAATCAATATCAATACCAATCTTCTTCCATCCACTTGTAATGATTTTAAATTGTTCGGTTAATGAACGCTTAAACTTGGATTCAAGCGCAATACACTTATTACTTAGTGCCTGTAACTTATGTTTCAAGGCTACTCCACTAAGGTTATTGAACTTTTCATCATTGAAGTTTACACTCTCCGCAAATTGGAAAATATCTTGTGCGGTGCGGTCTAAATAAGAGTCACTAAATGTCGGGTCTAATTTTTTAATTAAAAAACTGACATCTCCGTCCTTATCCAATTCTACTCCACCTGTCACACGCATTGTATTTACCATTTCTTCAGTTAATCCGTTTGTAGCTTTAAATAGCATTAATGCATTTGTAAAGCCATTCAAATCGTTATTATTGTTAGACACAACTTGATTGTAAGCATCAATTAATGAGAATACTCGTTCTCCATCTGACATTGACTCTTCATTATTCTGGAAATAAACGAATGGACAATAATCAAATACGTGCTGTTGGGGATTTTCGGGGTAGTCTGTATCTAATACAAACCGTTCTTTATTCTTACTCTTTTTCTTTGGATTTTCAGTAAAGTATGTAACTTTGTCATTATCATAAAACTCTATGTATGTAACTAATTCATCATTATCGTTGTAATCCTTATAAAATTGTAAAGCGTACTCCACTTCTTTGTGTTCATTCAAAAGTACCATAGCTACGTCCGTTTTAAGATTTACTCCTCGTGTATACCCTTGTTTATCTGTGTAATATTTACGTACACCATCACCACATACTGATATGATTTTTGTAATCTCGCTATCCAGATCATGCATGTTATTTCGTAGTAAAAATTCAGATACAACTTTACGGTGTCCTTGATAAATAGAATCTTCAGTTTCCGTCAATTGTTCATCATTCATAGCATATGTATTTTTATCAATCGTATAATTGATTGGAATACCATTGAAGAAACCAACCTTATTATTGACAATCAGCGAAAAGAAATCATGTTTAATCTTTTCGTTATTGAGTGCATATTCAGGCATTTCCCTGTCATCAATTGGTGCTTTACCTAAGTAGCGCCCCCATAAGTATTCCACTTTAGAGATTTTATTTGTATGGTCATCTAATAATTCACATAGCATTTCTGAATTAATAGGAATCCCTTTGCGTAGCTTACGTAATATTTTATTTTGTACTAATGTATTAATATTCATCACCCTTTCAAATATGAATATAAAGATTTAACTGCTCTAATTGGTTTACCGCCACTTTCAATTAATTCGACTAAACCAGTCAATGCATCCGGCGCATCATCATGCTTATTATTTTTAAAAATACGTTGAAATGAAATCAACGCTAAATAAAACTTATTCCATCGGTCATTCCAATTTGAAGGGAAGTACACTAATCGCTCTACAGTCGATGACATAGATAAGATGCGTGATTCCTTATTTTTAGATTGATGAAACGTTTTAATAGTCGTTAAATGGTTATTGAATTGGGAACGCAAAATCTTTTCAACATTACGAGCAATAACTGAACCTGCTGCGTTACCTTCAAAAGTAACCTCATTCACTTCATTTTTATGTATAATTTCAGCCAGCTTATACTCTGTCTTGTCCGATGATTCTTGAGAATAGAGAACATCGAGTATGTATAATTCATTATTGAATACTCCACTGATTACGCAACAAGTCCAGTCTTTACCTTTATCCGCATAGTCAACGAATCCAATTACTTTAGTGAATACAGGCCTATCATGTTCATTAACAGGAATCTTCTTATACGTTTTAAAATGCGTGTAAAGTCTCCCCGTCAATTTGATTGGCTCTTGTTGGTAGTTACTCATGAAAATTTCTGGTGACATTGTTCTTTTACGCTTTTGATACATCTTAATATCAAATATTTCATCGCATAACATTTCTCCAGTTTGTTCATTTAAGCACGCTGCTAATTTTAATTCGTACCAATCAGAACTCTCACGTTCAAGTAATCGACCTGTTAAATCATTAGTACTCCACCTAGTCATAATTAAAATAGTTTTACCACCTTTTTCTATTCGAGAAGCAAAGGTGTTATCGTACCAGTTCAATATCTTTTCTAATGCATCTTCATTAAAGGCTTCTGAATCATCCTTTGTTGGATCATCAATTACTCCTACAGTTGCACCCATACCAGTAATTGCAGAACCAATAGAAGTTGCATAATAATTTGGTCTTTCGCTACCTTCTAACGACCATTTTCTTTTAGATGAATCTCCATACTTTAATTTAGTATCTGGAAATATATCTGCATATGTAATATTAAGATCATCGCTCGCTTCAACATCAATTCCATCTCGTACTTGTTGTGCGAATAAATCAGCTAAATCTCGTGAATATGATACGGTTATAATCTGTCGCTTATTATTCTTACCTAGTAGCCACATTTCAAGGTTTTTAATTGTGAATGACTTACCGTGTCGAGGAGGAACATTGAGTGTTAAGTTTTGATAAGGTTCATTAGTTGTAGGATTAATAAGCTTATCTTCTATGAAGTCCTGTAAAGTGTTACAGATGGTTTTCAAGAAGGTACGATTTGGCTTATAAAAACTAGGATATAAAACTTTGCAGAACTCATAAAAATCATTCTGTGCATCTTCAATTATTTTTTCTCGCTTTAATAGCAAATACATATTTAACTCTTCTTCAGTTAAATGGTCTAAATTCATTAGCATACTCCTTTATAGTCCTTTCAGCAGCACCCTAATTAATAGTTTGTTGTTGGTAGTCCTACTTTATTGCAAAATAAAAAGTCATGCGATAGGCACGACTTCAAAAATTATAGATATTGATCTACATCATTAGCGTATACATCGATGTAGTGTTTTGTAATTGTCTCTTTACTTGAATGACCTGTTTGCTTTGCTATTACAGGAATATCAGCACCATTTTTATACATGTTTGTAATTTGCGTTTTACGTAACGAATAAGGAGCTAAACCGTTTAACCATCGTTTAACATGCTTATTATAAACATTCGCATCTAATTCAGCACTTGAATAATTACCATGCTTATCTGCTTTGCCTACAAAATAATCATCTGAATTCAAATCAAACGTTTTAATATACTTTTTAACTGCATTTACACATTCAATTGTTAATCGTTTCTTATGTGGTACTCCTTGCTTATGAAGGGAAATCAATACTTCATTATTATCTAAATTGAAATCAGATACCTTCATAGTTACCATTTCACTAGGACGGTTAGCAGTAATAAGATTAACAAGTAGTATGGCACGTTTACGAATATCGCTCTTTTCTTTCGTATCGTATTTATCAATCATGCCTAATACTTCATCTTTATTTTCGGCTTTAGTCTTAGCTTGAACACTTGCCAACTTCATGTATTCACCAGTCTTATATAACGCTCTCATTGCTTTTGTATTCGTAGTTTGTTTATCTGTCTGTTTTAAATCGTACTGATATTCAAGGTAGAATTTTAATGCTGCATGTTTACGGTTAAAAGTATTCAGCTTAACCCTCTTCACTTGCACCTGTTCAAGTAAATACTTTTCAACAGTTTCAAATGAATCCAATGGATAAGATGAAGCCTTTGCCCATTTTACATATAGATTAAATTCACCTTTATAATCCTGTAACTTTTTTAAATTAGCTTGCTCAACTATTTCATTCATTTGTTTTTCATGGATCGCTTTATTTAATGGTACAACATTAGTCATATAGATAACCTCCCAATGGAAATACTTGTTAGATTAACTATACACTTTCAAGTACCAAAAAGCAATTATTTTATGTACTTGAAAAATTACATTCTCATATACCTAAAAGGTAGTTTTTTGGTACTTGAGATATTAATGTTCAATTCTATTGTTTTCAAATTTATGTAGCAACTCCATTTTTTCTTCAGTAGTCATTTCAGATAATCGCTTTAAATTATCATCAGTATTAACGACAACTTCAGATTTTTCTGGAGCATTCCAACCGTTCATCTGATTGAGCATTTTCATTGCTTCTAATTGTTGACCAATCGGAAATTCAGAAACAGTAATAATATGTTCTAACTTTCTAACTACATCAGCACGATCAAGCGAACAATAGATACTATTTAATTGATTACAAAGGTTTATGTATTTTTGAATATAAGCCTTCTTTAATAGCCGACTCGCTTGGGTTGTATAACTAGCATCACTTGAGCAATTGTATCCTGCCTCTTTGTACGCTTGGGACGCGTTACCCCCGTTATTTAAATAGGCATCACAAAAACGAAGCTGCTTAAAATTTAATTCGCTCCTTACCTTTGCAATCTCATTTTGTAACTCTTTTTCTTCCATTATGTATCACCGCCTAAACACTTTCTTATCATCTTACTTTTCTGTATTTACTTCACTAATAACCTGTACAATTCCGTATTTATCTACTGTATACTTCATGTCCTCACTCCTTTTACGCATAATAAAAAGGCATTGCACAAAGCAACACCTTTCGTATGTATTATTTGTTTAATTCCCTTTCACAAAATATATAGGATACTCCTGTCCTTTTACTAACTCATATCCCAAACTTAAAATCATGTTAAATTCATCTTTTGTATCTACATTTATCGTATATTCTTTATCAAGATAGAGTGTAGCATTGTTAGGTATGTACAAAACGCCATAATCCTTTGTCTTAATCGTAAATGAATTGTATCCAATATCGCTATTTTCCACATGCTTTATGAATCCTTCATCACTTTCATCTACATTTACACTTTTTTCAATTAAACGATTAATAACGGACTTATATATTTCATTTCCGATATTATCCTTTAAATAATCAATAGAGAATTTCAAAGAATCAAATTCTTCATTTTGTAACGCTTCCTCTACCACTACACAACCATATTCAGCTTTATATCTTAAATTATCTGGGTATACATACGGCATCACCTTTACAAATTTAGATAAACGTATTAACCATGTATCTTCAATATTAATCTTTAATGGAAACATCATTAAACTCTCCTTCAATAAACATCTTTAATAGCGAACTTCCTGTTGTTACTAACTCATGTAAATCAATAAATGTAGTTCCAAACAGTAGTAATCCAGTTTCAATTAATGTTTCTTCATCTTCTATTTCTTTTAATTCATACAATACCGTATGGAAATTCTTATCTTTGTAACCTTCTATGTCTAATTTTCTAATGTCATATTCTTTTGCTAAATCCGCAATATGTTCAATAAGGATTAGACTGTTTTTATTCAGACTCATACTATGCTCTCTCCCTCATCACTTTAATCATTTCTAAAAAGCTACATCCTGATTCTTTATAATAGCTGCTATATTCCATCAAATTGTCAAGTAGCTTACCTTTACGATTTAATCCAACTTCAGATGCTTTATTTAATCCTTCAAATACTTCTGTTTCTTCAATATCAAATACACTAACAATATGATCTACAACTTGAGTAACAGTATATTTCATTTAATAATCCGCCTTCTCAAATTTGATTTCATCATCTGCTATCAATACTTCATATTCGTTATATTTACACCCTTCATCCACTACATCAAATAATGGAGAAATAGCGATATATTCAAATTGGTTACTGTAGTAATGATGTGTACATTCCACCACGATTACTTGGCTTAGTATGCGATTCACAATATCGTAATTATCGAATAGTAATTCACTTGAAATATAAAATCTCCCGAAACGTTTATTTATGTTTTTATCAATTTCCATCTTATTTTCCCCTTCGAATATAAAAAGAACCACACCTATTTCAGATGCAGTTCCTTAAATATTTATTGTTTATTCTTATTTTTTAACTCAAGATATGTATTGATTCCATCAGCAATTTGTTTTAGGTATTCGTCATCGAACCAATCCATGTGAACGACTTGATCGCCTTTTGATGAACTACTGTAATCAAACAAAAAGAAGTCTGTAACATCTGGCGTAACTGAAACTAAATGTAGTTGTGTATCATCCATATCAATATTTACCATAATTTCTTTCTCATCTTTTTTAACTTTTAACATCTTCCATTCTCCTTTTAAACTAAATTTATGTATTTATTAGATTAATATTTTTAAATCATGTTTGAACATACTTATCAAACAACTCAACGACTTCATTAACAACCTTATGTTCAATTGAGTCTGGTTCATAATACACACAAGCTAATAAGTCGTGTAATTCTAATTCAAATTTCCTTACATCTTCTATGAAATCATTGTATTCTGCTTCCAGTACATCATAATCCTTACTTTCACCATCTGTAAATTGTTCAAATTCATCACCAAACATTGAGACACAATATTCCTTTAAAGCTTCTGTCTTCAATTGTGATTGCATGTCGTATAAGTGGTTAATCATTTGAGTGAATGACATCAATGAGCAAATTTCCTTCTCGGAATAATTATCACAACATACACCTATGTTGTCTAAATACACTGTTTTAAAATCCTTAATGTCATACGATTTACAATGTAGTTCTAAAATTTTATTTAAATACTCATCCAATTTTTCAATAAGTAATTTGTATTCACCTTTATATTGATCCATGAAAGCTGAGTGTTCATCTGCTGAACTAACAAACTTCCATAAGTAATCTGAAGCTTCATTATATTGATCTGTTATTGTTTTAGTTGTCATAGTTATTTTCCCCTATTCTCTATATAAATTTCCTGATCGTATTTTAAACCTTAGTCTTTTTAAAAATACCGTAGCGTGGAATCCACTTGCCAATACCTTTAACACCTTCAATCTTTATATGAGTCTCTTCTTTAGGAAGCTCAATTGAATTAAAAAATTCTCGAATCTCAGAAAATTCTTCATAGGATAACTCCATTTTCATATCTTTAATTTTTACTGTTTTATTATTCTTATTAACATACACACTATACTTTTTATTAATAATGCATTTCCCCATTCACTTAAAATTTTAGTATTACATTTATGTTTACATATACGTTTACTTAAACATTTTAGTTTAAACTGTCATTATCCCTATTAATAAAGCATGATATTGCTTGGTATTCTAAATAGTCTTCAATTTTAGTAAAACCCATACTTTTACATTCCATATTAAATAATACTATGTCTTTTTCATACTCTTCTTCTATCGCTTCATACTGGTAAAGGTCAATCAATGCACGACCAACTTGAACCTTTTGAATACCTGTATGAAATACACCGAATTTCAAAGAAATAGATTTACTACTTTCAATGCGTTCTAATAGCTCAGTTGTTGTTAATTTAGTCATAATAATTCTCCTCATTTAACTCTCTCTCAAGATAATCAACTAAATTACCATCTCGCCATTTTAAATCATCCAATGAATGTGCAATTTCATCATTCATTGCTCGTATTGCGATATTTGTAACAACATAATTGGAATCAATATGCTTATCAATTTCTACAGACACGACTCTATTATTCTCTTTATTATTACAAGCGAAATTCTCTAATTTATGTATAATATTTTCTTCACCTTTCATAAGTGCTACTCACTTTCTCTGTATAATTTACCCTATATTAATCCCTTTTCTTTGTTCATAATCACTTCTCATTATTGAATTCTTCAACAACCAATAACTTATTTACTTCTGGCTTCTTCATACCGTAATACTTTGATATTTCATTTACTAATGCAGTTTTAACTTCTTTAATATCTAAGTACTCCGACTTAACTCCTGCATACAATGGATCACCATTCAATTCATCTAAGCTATCAAATGTGTCCTTCAACATTTCCATATAGTTACTTACGTATCTTTCTAACATCAATAGACCCCTTCCCAATTAAAATTGATGTTTGCATCTTTAATTACAATGCTTTTTATCTTCTCACCGAATGTAGATGCAGTAATAATGTAATTTGAAACAATATCCTCTATTGCAGAGTTATTTACGATGATCCTGCAAGGTTTATCAACGTAAAGGCTACACTTTTCAAATCCCTCATTACTGTCGCTTAAGACGGCTTCTACAAATCCATTTTTACTATTCTCACACTTATCGTTCCAAACATATTTCATTTAATCATCCCTCTTAACTTTCACATCAAACTTTACGATATCTGGCTTTACATGTGACAAAAAGTTATACAAAGAATGATCATTATTTAAGAATACGTCTGTCAGACCTGTTGCTAATCGAGTAACAATTTCTTCTTCCATTAATTTATCTTTGTCTTCTTGCTCTCCACCTTGAAGCTGTGTACGTTTATAGATTTCAGATACATTGATATCCCACTCTTTAAAGATGCCATGCGTTATTTCGTGGAGGATTACACCTAGTCGTACAGCACTACTGTTATTACGATTTAATTCAATACTCTTCCATTGCTTATCGATATTTCCGAGCGTGTTTTCATCTAAATCTCTATAATGCATTTGATAGCTATTTAATCCGATATTTATTTTACTGATTCTAGCTTCTTCAGATCCACCGAAAAATTCTTTATCGATGCCATTTTTAACAAAGATAGGAAGGATAGAGTATCCATCAAACTTGTGTACGTATTTCGGTATATGACAATATGCAGTTTCATACATAAGAATGTCGTGAATCACTCTACTAAGATCCATAACAAGTAAACTAATATGCTCCATGCTTGATGGCTTTATATTTAATTTAGCTTTATTTGAATCTAACTCATAATCTGTACCATCACTTTCGATTTCATATTCTATACCTAAAAATTTAAATTTCTTATTTTCGAATATTGATTCAAACGATTCATTTTCTTTGAAAAACTTCAAATATCCAATTTTAAGCTGTTTAATCCAATGTAATAGAGCCATTCCTTTAGCTTCTTTACGCTTTTTACTTCGGTCATTATCATCTTCATACATGATATTTTCCTCAATAATGATTGAAACAATTTCATTTTTAAAAAACTCAATGTTGGTATATTGGTTTTGACTCCAATTTAAAGGAATTACCTTGTTATCCATTTTAATTTCTTTTAAATCTTCCAGTTTAATCATTTCTATTCCCCTTGCTAAAATTATTTTTGTGTGTTATGATATTAATGGGTAAACACGGTTTTAACGTGTTGTGTACCTATTTCTAAATTTAATTTGCATTCCCTCATATCCTTCAACGTCATCTAACTTACCACTTCCTGCAAAATTAACGTTCCCAATTCCACCTACATGTTGTTGATTGAATAGAGCAATTACTCTATCCACTACTTTCGCTAGAGTAAATCCTGTATTTTGGAAGTCCTCATGTACATACGCATCAATATTAACTAATTGTAAGAAACTATAAGGGTCAATAGCATTATTAGTACCACTTGTTGCATTCTCAAAATTATCTAAGTAAAAATACAGAACACATTGAGGATCATCTGCTGTTAAATCTTTCTCATTCCGTTTACGCATCTTAACAACTTGATTAATAATATCGAACGATGTTACATTTTCACCATTTATACCGTTATTGTATATTTGGTTATTTAAGCCACCAATAATATTTGGGCGATCTGAAGTTACCAAGGTTACATCATCATCTTTATGTTTAGCTGCATAAAATAAATACCTCATTAATTTCTCATCCGTTATCGCATGTTTATACATCGCATCAAAAATTTTATACACACTCATTTCCTTCACCATATCCTTCTATGTAATTTTTTAAGTTATTTTCATTCTCGATGTTCATATTTGCTTTTCCGCTGAAGAACTGACTTAAAAGTGATGCAGAAATACCGATTTCCGCAGCAATAGTGCGAGCCTTCAATTTCTTTTTTCTCATAGCAAGATATAACTCGTTTCTACTATCAATTGACACTGTAATCATCTCCTTTTTTGTATTATGTATTTTTTGCATTAAAAATTTATTAATTGAATTTATTCAATGAAAGAAAGTGGGACTTATCGCTAAATCCCAAAGAGGAGAAATTAAATAATAAGAGGTAAACTATACACAAAAAGCATATAGCAACAAAAGCATTTAAAAATAAATGGTTGGAAAATAAGAAATTAAAAGTTTTAGAATTATGTTAGCAAAGGAGTGAATAAATTCATTTCCTCTACTATAAGTCAAGAATAACAAAACCCCCAAACCATTGATACATAAGGGTTTGAGGGTTATTTTTCAAAAAACCTGTTAAATTTTCGCTTTTTTTACAAAAAAACCTTGCAAAATTCATCTCTATGTGTGTATAATAAAAGATTTACCATTTTAGAAGATTTCTCTGTTTTCTTATTATTGTACATATCGTCAATTAGTACATAAATAGTCTCGGCATTGATCTTTAGCTTGGATAGTTTCTTTTTGAATTTAGCAGTCGCTTTACTGGCGTTACTCATCAATTCGTCCTTTTCTAAGTTTTTAAGGTTCAATTCAATGAAATAAGAATCAACCTCTTTAGCTAATGCCTTTAACTCTGGTAACTGATTTCGATTAGCTTCACTACGTTTAATCTCTGGATTCATTATTTTTTTGAGTTCTATTGTACGTGTTGAAGTTGTTGATTTAGTATCATCAATGATTTTTTGTAGATAATCCATAGGTGTATTAAAATAATCGTATACAACCTTTACTTTACGATTTCTTTTTGATTTCCTTTCTTTTGTTATTTTCTTCGCTTCAACATATTCAAAGAATTTTGGCTTAGTAATTGATATAACTTGTCTCAATTTTGATTTAGTTGATATTTTTCCAATATACTTAATATGAATAACATTTTTATTTAGCTTGAATTTCTTTAATTCTTGTATGTATTTATTTAACTCATTTCGAATAGAACTAATTTCAGATTGAATTTTAACATCAAATTCTTTTTTTGCCATATCGATTACGCAAGTCTGCAGGCTACAAATTTTATCAACCTGCGCTAGAACTTTATTAGCTTTTTTTACTTTACCTTCAATTTTTAAATGTTGATGAATTGAAAAAGCTAATTGTCCCAAATTTGCAACTTCTCCTATTAAGCGTCCACTTATACTAATCTTTTCATCAGCACGTGCCATAGCTTTCGGTGAATATGTATAACTATTAGCTTGCTTTTGAGTAATTCCACTTACTACAGTAGAATACATTCCTTCAGAATCATTTGTTAATTGTAATAATGCTTTATTGTTAGAAATCAACAAGCTGTCGCTGTCAAAATCCGCACCTCCACATTGCTCTTGAAGAGTTGTCCCAATAGCATTAACTATAATCAGGTTTTTCGAAATATTTTCCATATACTTGTAAATTAAATTGTTATATGTATTAGTGCAGCTATAAATACTTGATGTCGATGTATGAGGATTACGGAAAGCTGAAATCTCATCTCCAAAAGGAAATAACTTCGTGTACACTCGGTCGCCCTTTAATGCAATAGCTTCTACATTTTTATTATCAAACTGACCTATTGACCATTTCGCTAATTCCATTGGGTTTGAACACATAATACTATAATCTGCCCCACTGATATGAATTGAACCACGTTTAATCTTCTTTTTATAGCTATTAAGCGTTGTGTATTTGAAATCTTTAAACATGTTGGTGTTCTGAAACTCTTCGTTATGTCTATATAACTCAACATATAAGTTATTTGAATTATTATCATTACTTGTTCTTTCTAAATAGGCAATAAATGCTTCATTGTCAGTATTTAATTTAGCAATATAATCTACTTCTTCCTGCGCTAGTTCCTTCATTCCATTTTCATCTGCAATAAGAGTGTTGACAATTTGATAAGATAAACGATGAACAGAGTCCTCAAAATCATTATCGAAAGTGTGAATTGATTCTTTTTCATATTTACATACTCCAAAGATTTTACTTGCTTTTTTCTTCCAGATATTATAGATAGCCTTTTCAGCTTTTTTCTGTTCTTTTAATGGTAATTTTTTAAATCCTGTATATGACTTATTCTCAGTCATCAAATATGCAAACTTAATAAATTTACAACTGTTCGGAGTCGTTATTATTCTAACATCTTTCGCAAGAATTGACTTTCCGTACATGTCCTTTACTTTCCATTTTTCAAATTCGATACCTTCTGGACAGTTATCACGCATGAATTGTTGAATATCAAAACTAAATCCCGCACTCTTAAACATGTGATTCCGTAATAACATGAATGAGTAATCCTTACCTTCAAAGAACGTTTTATAATCCATTAGTGATTCGCCATCAAAAATATCATTTGTAATTGTAAATGTGTCTTTTTCTTTTGGTTTCTCAATATCAACTTTAAGTTTCCCATCTGCCCCTTTACGGATTACTTTTATAGGATTTTTGATTTCAAAAGTAGATTGTAAATCTTCAACTAATAAAATACTATTAACATCAATATTGACTGTTGACTGTATACCGCTAGAAATAAGGCTTTCATAAGCACGTAATGAAACTAAATCTAAAGGTGCATCTTCTTCAAATTCAAATCCTAAACGAGTCCATTTTTGGATTGGTTCAAGTAAAGTCTCTTTGATGAAAAGCACCTCGCCTTTGCGACTCTTAGATGATGATCTAGCAAACTGCACAAACTCTATACCATCTAATTTAAATCCTTCTTCATATAAGTATGTACGCAATGCACCAGTGGACATCTCTTTCCATTCTTCGTTATCGGTAGGTACTCCGTTAATCTCTGCCAAACGTTCTTCTTTTCGTTCTAAGATAGAAAGTAGCCTTTTTAATAATTTCACTTCTTCATCATCAAGTTTTTCTTTAATTTTTAATTTAGTGATACTTTTTTTGAGATTTTCAATATCTTTTTTAAACTTTTCCTTCGTATCTTCTAAACTTAATGATTTATTATCAAATTTAACATTTATTATATCATCACTTAAATATTTGTAATTAATTGGATTCTTCTTTGTACCTTCTAAGATAACAGTACGCTTTTTAAACTCACGTATAGTATCTAACTTCATGGATAGTAAGGAGTAAGGCATCATACCAGTGTAATCAGCTTTTACATACTCCCCTCTCTCGGAATGTTCAAATGCTTTTGAAGCTTGAATAGTGCGAATGTGAATACCTTTATTTTCTGTTTGTTCCATGTAATTCTCCTTTTATTTTATGTATTTTTTTATTTAATGAGATCAAGAGATAGTCAACACTTTTGAGATTATAAGTATCACTAACAATTCGCTTTCAGCAAATCGAGTGATCCTAATAACTAAAAACTATTGCCTTCGCCCATTTAACTTTCCAATGTTCCCTATTCGGTCACATAGAAAAATTAAATAGTCGGATTATTTTTTATGTATTTATTTTTTCATGAACCAATTTCACTTTTTTCAAATATAGAATAATACAGGGAATCTTGTACAAGTTTTATATTTTATTAATCCTCGTAAAATTATGTAATTATCTATATTATAGATATATGTATGTTTTTCAGATGATTAATGATTTATGTTATTTGATACTTCCCAATATGTAATAGTTTTAGAATTTCCATCTATCCATTTATCTGTCCTTTTGGATAAAATAATATAAGGAAATTTCCTATCTTTTAGATTCCCATTTAAAGTGTTGATACCTAGTGTGCGAGCATTCAAACCATTCTTTTTAAATACTTCTTTTAATTCAGCTTGCTGCTCTTTCAATAACCTTTCACCAACAATAGATTCCAAATACTGCTCTAGAGTTTGTTCTTGCATTTCCTGTTTGATAACTTCGTATTCTTTCACCTTTTCAACAGGAAGTTTTAGTTTATCTACCACAAAACGTTTATAACCTATACCTTTAATTTCATTTTTATTTCTATCTATTCCGATCACCTTCTCTTTCATCTCATACAAATCCATTTGTAATTGTTTGATTGTCATATAACCCAGTTCATTAAATTCCCATTTATTTTTATCAAAGTCGTAAAATATGTATTTATTGATGTGTTCCCGATTAGAGCCATATTTAATAGCATATTGGTTATAATCGTATTGAAATAAATCCATTTCCTTCAAATCTTTAGATTTATCAATTAGATTCATTTCACGTCTGTTAAATTTCCTAATATAATATGTACAAGTGTCATTTAAACCTTCTATGTATTGCTTATCTGATTTAGTTATTTTTCTTTTTCTTCCTAAGCATTGAGCTAGTTGATTATGATTAAAGATTGAAGCTACTATATGTTTTATCGAATAATCCTTTAATGTAATTCCAACATCTAGTGCTGAGGTTGATATTAACAATCTTGTTGTAAATGTTTCATTTTCTATTTTGCAGGACTGACTATTTAAAATATCTAGCGCCTCTTTATCTTTACTAAATTTAGAGCAATAAAATACAGCATCATCTTTATATTTGCAATAGAGTTTCTTACATGCATCTAATGAATTTATAAAGACTATAATTTTATCATTTGTGTTTTGCATCAAGTCATCTACTAGGTATTCTATGTCAGCTTTCTTATTAAAAAAGTAAATATCATCTACATATTCGTATGACTTTGGAATGTAGTAATAATTTTCTAGTGATACCTCCCTTTCATCGATTAAGTATTTGAATAAAGTTTTAGCTGTTGCACTCATAAATATCTTCTGTGCTGAGTTTTGCATAATCCATTTAAAACTTAAATCAGTGTATTTGCTGATCCCCTCGGTAAAGTGTTGGCATTCATCCAAAACAATATAATCATATTTATTAGCAAAAATCGGACTCAAATCAGTTACCTTATTTTTGATACACGACTCAATATGTTGATATGAATTGACAGTGACATTAAATAAGACTCCATTATCTACTTTCTTCCTTATTTCTTTTGTTAATGCATCACGACTAGATAAAATCAATATTGTCTTAAATGGATCTAAGCATATGTGCGCTAACTTATCTAAAATTAGGCTTGTTTTAGCTGTCCCAGTGCCTGCATCTAAAATTACATTTCCTTCCCATTTTCTAATTTCTTCCTCTGCAATTACATCAGTTAAAAAAGTATTGCTGTTAAATTTTTTAACTATAGTTAATCCTCCTCCTTCTCTCTTTACCTTTTATTGGGATATATCAGGAATATAAGATAAAATAATGTAGATTATATTACCCAAATCTATTTACACTCACTCTGACACATGCTATACTGAGTTCACAGCAATTTTATATCTTTGAATCTATCATACTACACTCCTTTCTTTGAGTGGTTAAATTTAAATCTACTACTTTGCAATTTTATTTGCAAGGTTTTTCGTCGTTGTTTTTTAAATTATTTTATTATCTTACATTCTAATAATAATAGCTTCTTCATCAAGTAGCTAGTCGGACTACTAAAAAATATATAAATCACCTTTCGCCACTTGTGCCGAAGATTCGCTACTTCTTTGTTTATATAATAATGCGAAACTATCCAATCATCTAGTCAGATTTAAAAATAAATTTTCAAAATACAGATTTTGCTTAAACTAGTAAATTATGTTACTATTATCAATAGGGAAGGGGAATAAATCCCCTCCGACTACTTGCGACTTTTCTTCTTTGGCTTTTGGTAGGGCTTTGAAGATGGTCACTTTTTGCTTTAAGGGCTATGACAATATATTGTAGTCCTATTTATTTAATTGTTCTTTCTTCAACTCCAATAGACTATCTATATTGTAAATTACAGCCATTTGGTGTATAGTGATTCTAACAAGTAATTAAAGTTATACGAGAAGGTTGTAAGCGTCTAGTGACCCCAAATCACTGAACAAATCGCTTATAGCCTTTTCAAATTCTTCTTTGTTTTCTATTTTCAAATGACTAGAGTAACATTGTTCGATCTCTTTTAAATTATCATCCATTTTATTGTGCAACCTCTTCAACTGTTGTAGCAGTAATATTAACGACTTCAAGTTTTGTTGTGATAAAATTTTCATCATCAATAAATGTAAAGTCATTAATTGTGATGTTGTCAGGAGTAAAAATACTTTCAAATACGTCACTTGCATGATCTGGACTATAACCATTTACATTGAGAAAATTAAAAGCAAAATAAAATTCTGCTAAGCCATCCTCTAACACTTTGAAGGAGATCGGCAATAGCTTATAATCTATCTTTTTTAAACCATTGATAGACATTGTAAACCCCTCAAATTTGTAATTCTCATTATCCAACAAATCTTCTGACTTGTAAGGAACATTCCATTCATGAAAGCATTCTGGTGCATCCTCTGGAATAATGCCCTCTATTAAACTAGGAATATCACCCTTCACTAAAACTTTTAATGATGCGAGTTGGTCATATTTTTTGGGAGTTTCATCATACTTTGTAATCTCTTTAATTAGATAATTGTCATCAAACTGATATGATAGTACATCACATTCAAACTCCATGTTATCTGTATCAGCATCACTCAATGTAAAGTTGTTGATTACAATATCCCCTTCCAAGGTTCTTTGCATCTTTTCGGTAGCTTCTTCACTACTATTTGCAAAGATATCAAATGAGATTAGCGCATCAATGATACCAACATTATAATCATCCTCTAAGACCTTGTATGACGCTTCTTTTACCTTAATTAAGGCTTCTTCACCATCTAGCTGTACCATTAATTTATTAAATTTATCTCCGTATATTAAATACCCCATACGTTCCGATAATTTAACACCTTTGTAATCAGTAAAATTAGCTTCTACTGCAAATTGTACAGTTGCTATTACATTAAATTTTTTTATTCCTCGATAGTTAGGATGTAAAACGCTATATTGACTGCTCATATAAACTCTCCTTTTTGTGTGTTATTTGATAGTAATGATTAAAATGATACCTACTATATTTGCGGATAAAATAGCAAATTGATGCCAGTAGTCTGTTATATTGATCTCCTCATCTGAGCACTCTAGATAGTTGAAATATCTTATGATTGCGATTAGTAATTTCAAGTTATCACCTCTTTAAATTGCATAGAAAAAACGAGACAAACAATTAGCTTTTTAGATAATATTCATTTACATAAATTAGCTTATATGATACTATTTATACATAGCTAAATAAGACTTTTAAAAAGCCTGTGAAATTTACACTTTACCCGTTCCCCAACGTAATAAATGTGTTATAGGTTGTCTTTTTCATACTCTTTTTTAGCTAATAAATTAGCTTATGAACACAGTATAATATCAAATAAACTATTTGTCAAACTGTAATATTAACTTATTTGATATTTTTCCTATTAGTTCTAGAAAGGTTGATATTGATGAGTTTAGTTGAAATAATAAAAACACTTTGTAAAGAAAAAAAGATAACAATTGCTGAATTAGAGAGAAAAAATGGGATCTCCAATGGTCAAATTAGAAAATGGGATAACTCTACTCCTGGAATTGATAAACTAATTACTATAGCAAATTACTTTGACGTTAGTATTGATTACATTCTTGGACGCTCTGAAAATAAAAGGTGTGATAATTTAAAAGTTAACAACGAAAGTGATGCAGACAAAAAACTACATGAGATAATAAACGAATTAGATGAAGAAGATAAAGAATTATTAATAGCATCATTAGAGAATTCGCTGCTATTAGCCAAGCAATTAGCGAAGAAAAAGTTTAAGTAATACTAGTGTCGCTCATACTCCTCTTTTCTTAATTAAAAATAGGCTGAGTAGAAGGATTTTTCCAACTACTCAGCCTATTAACCGTTCTTACTTAAAATCAACTTTCAAAAATATACAATTTTCTATTAAGCTTATCTTCTTTAACTTGTTTAACTGCAATATCTTTGTCTTTAGCTATATCTAGTACAAGTTGTTTGTCACTATCACTAATCCTAGAACCCATTATTATGCTTACTGGCTTAGTTACCTCATAAGAAAATCCTAAATCTTTATTATCTGAATAGTCGACCGCGATTCTCCATTCCTTTTCATATTCCCAATCTTTAGATTTATTCAACGAAGCCAACAGTGCCTTTCTGATATGCGTTGCATTTTCATACAAGGTTAAATCTATTAGACTATCTGTATATCTCACAGGATGGATATCATAAGTAAGATAACTAGGTAATTCTATATCACTGAAGTTATACTCTAAACAAATACCTTTGTTATTGTCAGCATAGTGACTCCACATTAATATAGATAGCGGTTCTTCACTGAAACATGAAGCATATACTCTTTTTTGAAATAATTCATTCATTTTTTCTAAATGATTTTCAAAAAGGTCTATTGTTCCATCTAATGTTGATTGTACCGTTTCATGCATCTTATCTATTAGGTTTTGGGGAACTTCTGCTCCTGCCTCTTGTAACATATTAATTAAAAATTTTTGTGTTGATTCTAAATCAAGAGGCTTCGAAATCTCTAGAATAGGCTGATAATCCAACCTATATGATGCACAAAAACCTTTGATAAGATGTTTCTTCGCTTGTTCGTAATGTACTGAAATATTTTTAGTCACTCCACTATCAAAAGGATCGTTAAATGTGTCTGCTCTACTACACCATACCAAATCATCTTTTAAATTTGATAATGTATAGTCATCAACAGCTCTATATTTATATAAAGAGAGTGGTATATTCTCATATTTTAAAATCATTGCTTTCTCAAAATTACAGTCTTCTTTATTTATTGAAAATAATAAGTTATAGTATTGTTCTTTCCACAAGTGAGACGTCTCTCCTTTATAATTGACTTCATTTTTCTTTAATCTTCACTTTCTAAGAATTCACTAATGAGATTATTTAGCTCTTTGCTCTCCATCATTCTATGAACCACGCTTTTAACTTCCTCTAAATCCTTCATTACTTTTTCAAAATCTTCATTTACATAATTGTAGTATCCATTTTCATCTCGTACTTTTGCAACATCTTTAAGCTTACCAAAGTCTTCATATACTTGTTGGTAATAATGTGTCAAATGTTCTTGAGCCTTGTATAGTAGGTATTGTGTGTCCATAGGTACTTTATTCGTCACTCATAATCGCTCCATTCTTTGTTTTATAAAATGCTGAATTTATAAGTTAGAGTATCTCTCCCGAATATTATACTATATTTCCAATTAAAACATATTTTTATTAAGATAATAAAATTGTTCAAATTAATACACTATTATCTTGACAACTGTTTACGCCTCCCCCATCATGAAGCCAGAATTGAGGAAAACGGCTTGGCGCAAAAATGACTGCCTACGTTTCAGAAACTAACTAAATAGAATCTAAAACATAGACAGTCATTGCAAATTTACATGAATCCGTCATTTGAGGTATCCGTATAGTATGCCCTTGTTAATGCGTTCTCTCGAACAAATACACCTACTGATCTACTTCTGCCCCGATAGTTACACTGGATTATAGTTTGCTATAAAATTGTGATATATGATGTATTCTGCATGACCGTAATCATTCAGACCTTCCACTCCTAACCTTTTTGGTAGTTAGCACCATTCAGATATCTAAGTCAACAAGGAAACTTATAGTGATATCCTAGACTTATTTTATGCAGCGGCTAAGTCATAACCTGACCAGTTTAGTTTCGATTGGTATTATTGGGCAACCACCAAAGAGCTACTATCATCTAAAAAAGACCATAGTGAACTAGACCTTTGCATTTCAACTTTTTTTGAAGTAAAATGAAGGCTATAGTCGCTCATATTTAGTTGTATACGTCTACTGCTAATTGAGTGTTGAGAGTCAGCTACCGCAAATAGCTAACTCTCTTTTTTATTGTTGATAATTCATCATAAATATTTACGTAAAGTATCAGCCACTTCATCTGCATCCATTTCAATGTATCGCTGTGTGACTTCATACGAACTATGACCAAGTGCCTTTGAAATAATCGCCAAAGGTACTTTTTTACGTACCAAATTAGTCGCATATAACCTGCGTATTTTGTGTGGTGAAATTGAAAGCCCATATTTTTTAGAGTAAGCGTTTATGCGTTTTGAGATAGCATTGTTATGGGAATAGTCATTTAATGTCGGCTTTCCACTTTTCGTAATGAAAACATAATCATTTTTCTCTTTATAACGTTTCCTAACTTCATGATTTTGCCTAATTAAATGTTCTAGCAACATTAATAATTCATCTTCTAAAGGAATCTTCAATACCTGCCCATTCTTCATGATATCACCAGATAAAACCAACATTTTTTCATTAAAATTTATATGTTCCTCTTTTAAGCTTGTTAAAGTGTGAATACGTATGCCTGTCCTATATAGTAGAAGTAAAACTGTTACGTCTCTCCAACCTAGCCATGTGGTAGTATCGATCACCGATAACAATATTTCTAATTCTCTTTCGTCTGCGGCTTTTTTTACTTTTTTATCAACTTTAATTTTAACGTCCTTCCAAAATTTATTACCTTGAATCCAACCGTTATCATAAAATCTCGTTAATATAGCTGATACAAATCTAAATCTATTAGCTTGAGTTGTCTTGTCTAAATGACTGAGTGATTCTAACCACTCCATAAACCCTTCTTTATTAATATCATTCACCGTCTCAATATTTAAAAACTCTACAAATTTTTGCATCGTCTGGTTATAAGTCAACAAAGTCTTATGTCTTAATCCTTGTAATTGCATTTGTCGGTTTACTATTTCAAGCGCTTGATCGATTAGGATTGAATCTGATTTACGTTTGGTGGTATTTTCTCCAGATTGCTTAGGTTGTAAGCTAGGCTTAAAAACAACATCTTCCATTCTCAATTCCTTTACTTTTCTAGACATTTGCATCTTCCTTTCAATGAAATATTAAAAGGTAAGTAAATTAGGGATAAATCAACTTCATTTACTTACCTGTTCTTTTCCCTAAAACGATCAAATAAATATAATTTCAACTCCCATTTTTTTGCAGATACCATTTCCTTCATTCCCCTTCCCTCTTGAATAACGCCAAACGTTGATTTAATAATGTTTATAGACTATGGTACATATTTCATGATATACTAGTGCCATTGTGAAAAAAGGAGGAACTTGCATGATTCAAGTAAGTAATGTAGGTCTTCGCTATGGCGATCGTAAACTATTTGAAGACGTAAATATAAAATTCACACCGGGGAATTGCTACGGTTTAATCGGGGCAAATGGTGCTGGTAAATCAACATTTTTAAAAATTCTTTCTGGTGAAATTGAAGCACAGGAAGGTCACGTATCGATGGGCAAGGACGAACGTTTATCAGTCCTTAAACAAAACCACTTTGAATACGATGAATTCAATGTATTAGATACAGTTGTTATGGGGAACAAACGTCTTTGGGAAGTAAAAGCTGAAAAAGACGCTATCTACGCAAAAGAAGACTTTTCTGATGAGGATGGCATGCGTGCTGCTGAATTAGAGGGTGAATTCGCTGACCTAAATGGTTGGGAAGCTGAATCAGAAGCAGCCACATTATTAAACGGGTTAGGAATTGGCGACGAGCTTCACTATATGCTAATGGCTGATCTTGAAGGTTCTGACAAAGTCAAAGTATTATTAGCACAAGCTCTATTTGGTAAACCAGACGTTCTATTACTAGATGAGCCTACCAACCACCTTGACTTAAAAGCAATCCAATGGTTAGAAGAATTCTTAATTAACTTTGAAAATACAGTTATTGTCGTATCCCATGACCGTCACTTCTTAAATAAAGTGTGTACGCATATTGCGGATTTAGACTTCTCTAAAATCCAATTATATGTTGGTAACTATGACTTCTGGTATGAGTCTAGCCAATTAGCACAAAAAATGATGGCAGACCAAAACAAGAAGAAAGAAGAAAAAATTAAAGAGCTACAAGCATTCGTTGCTCGTTTCTCTGCGAACGCTTCGAAATCAAGCCAAGCGACTTCTCGTAAGAAAATGTTGGATAAAATCGAGCTTGACGACATTAAACCTTCTAGCCGAAAATATCCATTCATCAACTTCCAAACTGGACGTGAGATCGGTAATGATGTGTTAACTGTGGAAGGTCTTACTGCAAGCAATGAAGGCGAAACACTACTTAAAGATATTCGCTTTTCGATGAACAAAGACGATAAAATCATTTTACTTGGTAATCCAATGGCAAAAACAGCTCTTCTTGATATTCTAATGGACGAAAGAAAAGCAGATGCTGGTACATTCAAATGGGGCGTAACAACTTCTCAAAGCTACTTTGAAAATGATCACGATAAATACTTCGAAGGTTCAGAGAAATCATTAGTGGAATGGTTGCGCCAATATTCTCCTGATGATGAAACTGAAAGCTTCTTACGCGGCTTCTTAGGTCGTATGCTATTCTCTGGTGAAGAAGTAAAAAAATCTCCTTCAGTTTTATCAGGGGGCGAAAAAGTTCGTTGTATGCTATCTAAAATGATGCTTGCAACTGCAAACGTTGTTTTACTAGATGAACCAACGAACCACCTTGACCTTGAATCTATTCAAGCACTAAATGAAGGACTTATGCGCTTCAAAGGTGCGATGCTCTTCACATCTCATGACCATCAGTTCATCCAAACAATTGCGAACCGTGTCATCGAAATCCGTGAAGACGGCACAATTTTAGATAAGCTATTAACTTATGATGAATTCCTAGAGTGGAAAGATAGCCAAGGCTTAAACTAATAACAAACAGGGTTCTCCTATTCAAAAAGGAGAACCCTGTTTTTTTATAAAAGTATTAAGCGCACTTTATTGAATTAAAACTTAATGTACACGATTACTTTGTCGTAGTTGTCATTGCCACTTCCACTTGAGCGTCTAACATGCGTTCATCTTCTTGTACTTTCTCGACAGTTTCTTCATATTGAGTGATCAATCGTGTATCAGGCGAAAATACGGCAAGTAGCAGTGATATTAGGAGCCCCGCCATCATCAATCCACCAAATAAATACGGTGCTGCCCCATATTCTGTTGCTAAAGATGTCCATAACATTGGCCCAAAGCCGACGATTGCCGCAGCGATTTGATAACCAAAGGATAGCCCCGTATAGCGAACATTTGCTGGGAATAATTCAGAGAAGAACGTACCTTGAGTCGCGAAAATGGCTGCCCATACGATACCGAGTAAAATGACTTGCAACGTAAAGAAATAAGTTGATTTGATCGGAATCATGACGAAATATGGAATAGCTAGCAGTACCATTGTGATTAGGCCACCGATATATATTTTCTTACGGCCTATAAAATCTGAAAAATAGCCAACAAGTGGAATTGTTACAATCATTGTTGCGCAGCTTACTGTTAAAGCAAATAATGCGACATCCCTTGTATAGCCAATATAGGTAGTTGCATACACTAAAATAAATGACATTAAAAATACATTAAAGAATCCGTCCCCTATTTTTAATCCAATAATGCGGAAAATATCTTTTTTGTTATATTTAAATACTTGGACAATTGGAATTTTAGCTAATTCACCATTGTCTTTTTTGCGTTTAAATTCAGGTGTTTCTTCGATCCCGCTTCGAATCCATATTGCTAATACTATCAAAACTGCACTAAATAGAAATGGTAAACGCCAACCCCAGGCCATAAATTGCGCTTCTGTCGTTAATGAAGAAATCAGTGTAAAACTAAATGTCCCTAACACTAAACCTATTGGGACACCTAACTGTGGAATAGAACCAAAAAAGCCCCTCACACCTTTTGTAGCCGATTCGGTAGCTAGTAACACAGCACCTCCCCATTCACCACCAAGTGCAATCCCTTGAATAAGTCGCAAAATTACTAATAACGTTGGCGCGAGTAACCCCACTTGCGCATACGTAGGTAATAAACCTATCAAAAAAGAACTACCGCCCATTCCAATTAACGTAAGCATAAGCGAGGCTTTCCTTCCGACACGATCACCCATATGTCCAAAAATTAAACTTCCAATTGGTCGTGCCGCATAGCCAGCTCCAAACGTAGCAAATGCAATTAAAATCGACATCGCTGGATTTGATGAAGGGAAAAATAAGGTTGTAAAAACTAATCCTGTTGCCGTACCATACAAATAAAAATCGTACCATTCAATGATTGAGCCTGCTAAACTTGCTAATAATATCTTCACATTTTTCATATAGCCCCTTCTCTCTACATTCAAATTTTTATATCATTCTCTTTAACTAAAAATAGCGTTACGTAAAACATGCTTTTGAATTTTGCCGACTGGTGTACGAGGGAAATCAGTCACAAATTCAATACTATCTGGCACTTTAAATTTTGCGAGACGCTCCCGACAATGTGCAATCAACGCCTCTTCACTAATAGCAGCGCCAGCCTGTAAAATAACATAAGCTTTAATAGCTTCATCACGCATATCATCTGGTACACCGATGACCGCTGCTTCAAATACTAATGGATGCTCTGTTAACACACGCTCTACTTCATTGGCTGCCACATTTTCACCTGAACGTTTAATCATATCTTTTATACGATCAACGAAATAGAAATAACCATCTCCATCAAGTCGTGCGTTATCCCCAGTCAATAGCCAGTTATCTTTAAAAGTGTCGTTTGTCGCTTGTTCGTTCTTAAAATAGCCTTTCATTAAGGTTCTTCCTGGAATCCCTTTAACGGCAATTTGACCAATCTCCCCTTGATTTACGGGGATCCCATGTTCATCGACAAGCTGAACTTCATAACCAATGCTTGGTCTACCAATACTCATATTTTTTCGTATGCCAAATAGAGGATTTATTAGTGGAATTCCAACAGTCTCGGTCAAACCATACAGTTGAAGTAACTTCACATCAAACTGTTCTTCAAATTGTACTAATTGGTGTTCTGCCACTGACTGTGCAAAAAGGACAAGTCGTAACGGATTATCCTTTGCCTCTTTTTTATAATCCTTCGCTAAAATCATACGAATAGGTGCGGCAAATAAAGAACCAATTGTTCCGCCTAATGCCTTTGCTTGTTTAAAATAACGTGAAGCACTAAATTTCTCCGTAACTGCTATGCCTGCCCCTACCATGATGGCAGACATCGTGGAGTAATATTGCGCATTCCCATGGAAAAGAGGTAAGACAATGAATGTTCGATCTTCAGGTGTTAAAGCTATAGAACGAGCCATCAACTCACCTGTGTAAATATAATTAGCATGTGTCACTTGAACACCTTTTGGTTTGGATGTTGTTCCAGATGTATAAAGCAATGCCACAATATCATCTGATGAAACAGTTGGGAAATGCACATCGGTATCGCTTTCATGTTTAATAAGCTCAGAGAAATATAAGACACCTTCAAAGGTATCTTGTTGTCTCGTAATAATAATATTTTGTATAGTCGGCGTTTCAGACTGAATACTGACAAACTTTTCGATATAGTCCCCCTCTGTAATAATGAGGGTAGCTTCAGAATGAGTAATAATATATTTCATCTCATCTGCTGGTGATAAAATGTTAGTTGGCACCATAATGCCTCCAATTTCAGCAAGAGCGAACCATGCTGTAAAAAACTCCATATTGTTTGGTAAATGCAATACTACATGATCACCTTTTTTAATGCCCAGCTTAAGAAGTGCATTACTGAAGCGCTTAACCTCCTCATAAAAATCCTCATAATTTTTTTCAAAATATATTCCCTTACAATCCTCAAACCGAATAAAACTTTTTTCAGGCTGTTGCGCAACTCTCTCCCTTAAAACAGAACACAACGTTCTACTTCCAATTAGATCCATGATCTACACCCCTTTTGAAATAGTTTCATAGACTATAGTCTGTATATTAATCGTCAAGACAATTATTTGTCAATATTTTTCTAACAATTCAGAAAATGAGTTAATTACAGGATCGAGTATTATGCTAAAGTTAAGTAGAAAATCTCATGGAAATTAGGTGATGTAGAAATGAAAAAGACACGAAAGCAACAGGCTCTAGAAACGAAAAAACATATATATTTAACAGCACTTACATTGTTCCAAACGAAAGGCTTTGATCAAGTAACGGTTGATGAAATTGTTCAAGAAAGCAAAAGCTCAAAAGGAGCATTTTATGGTCATTTCACTTCAAAGTACGATATTTTCCTAGAGAAATTTAAAGAAATTGATCATTTTTATGAAGAATTTACAACTACACTGCCCTTAAATCTTTCTTTCAAGGAAAAGGTGATCTCATTAATTGATGCACAAATGAAATATTTAAAAGATGATTTAGGAATGGATTTAATGCGGTCTGTATACAAAAGTGGCTTAACTGAAAACGAAAGAAATTTCTTTTCCAATTCTGAACGCAAATTGTATAAAATTTTGCATTCATTTATACAAAAAGCAATTAAGGATGGTGAATTATCTGTGCAAATAAATGTGCAGAAAACTGTGATTTACATTACTCGTTGTATGCGAGGTTCTTTATATGACTGGTTAGTTTTTGGAAAGGATTTTGATTTGATACAAGAAAGTAAAGGCTTTATTGCAATATTTTTAGATGGTTTATTATTAAATAAAAATAATTAATAATCTATAAAAAAGTCCCTATTCTATAACCCTCATTTACTATCAATAATTGCCTGACATCCGCCGGAGGCTTTATGAAAGAAATTGGCTGTTTTCGAAAAGATTGTTGTTATTCAACTAACGGTGCAGTTTAGTACAATAAGCGTAATGAATTCTGTAGATACTAAATGGTAAAATTAATTAAAGTTGGAACAAATATTCCTTTCATTCGTTCTTATAGTAATTGTAGAAATTAAGGAGGAGGTAAACAATGCTTAGTAAAAAAGGGATATTATCAACATTATTTTCAGTAGTAGGACTTATTTGTGTAGCATGTTTTTATTACTTTCAACTTAATACTGCTTGGCTTTTCCTCGTTGGAGCTATTATGTTCGTCATAGGAGTAATATTTAGTGTTCAAAGCTTTAAAAAAAGGGAAAAAGGATTTTGGAAGTATTCCCCTATGATTGTTTTTGGGATTTATGCCATTGGCGTTGCATTGTCAATCGTACTACTTGTGTTTATGGGCGAAACCTGAATTACACCCACTTATAGAAGTGGGTGTCTTCTGTCGGAAAATGAAAAAATGTTACATTATTTCTTTGATTTTCCTTTTAAACTAACGGGTGCTTTACTTGAAGATCATTAAGTTGCATAGGCAGCTCTTCTTTCTTTGTTGAACTAATGACGCTGGATAGTTAAGTAAGAATGATATGTGAATCTACTGGTGAATAAAGTATTTTATATACACAAAGAGAAAGGAGGCTTAAAAATGAAATCATTAGTTATAGGTAATGTTATATTTACTGGTTTTGTTGCATTATTTATTTCTTGGTTTTTTGCAGAAGGGGCGTTAGGTGAATCTGATACTTTGACGCCAGAATTCTTTTTAATCATACCAGTATGGGCTTTTGGGGCACTGTTGATGTGGAGATTCGTTTCCAAAGACAAATTAGAAAATACTTCTTATTTTAAAATTATATTGAGCAATTCTCTGCTTTGGTTAACTATCCCTTTAGGTTTAATGTTTGCGTTTGAATTTATATAAGAATATTAGAGGAAAGATAAAGAATAAAGCTGTTTTCAACTAATGGGGTACTTTAGTTGAATAAGATAGACAAACCAGAAGCAACAATCTTTGAGAAAACAACCAAGAAATTAAACAAAAATAGGCAATTCCTATTAACTTTCAAATAAGAATTGCCTATTTTCTCTTTATATTTCATCAAAAAAGACAGATACACTGAGTATCTGCCTAATACGTCTTATTTTTGCATTTCTTTCGTAGGTCCCATTACACCTGGTACTGGTAAGCCTGCTTGACGTAGGAGCACCGTCATTTGTCCACGGTGATGTGTTTGATGATCGATTAGTACACGTAGTAGTGCACCTCTAGCTATTGGACCAGTGAAGCCTTTTACTTCTTCTAGCAAGTCTTCATCTGATAGCTTTGCCGCTTCCTCTTTCACACCATTTGCTACCTTTTCGTATGCAGCTACAATTTCAGCAGCGGTAGATGGAATAGGATCTTCTTGACGAGTCATTGGCACCTGTAAACCTGCTAAATAACTGAAATAACCAGCAGCACCAACTAAATGCCACCCTAACCAGCCTAGCGTGCTGTGACCTTCCACGATGCCTTGCTCTAACTTCTCATCTGTTACGGCTTTTAATACTTGAATAGTACCTTGTGCTGATGCTGACCATTCATTTAAAAAATCATCTACTTGTCGATACATCTAAACGCCCCCCATTTTCGTATATTCATTTCTATCATATTAAATTATTAACTCTCTTACAAGTTTCCAGCACATAGTTTACATAATATAATTATTTTAAATAAAAAGTGGTGCTCCCTATGGACCTTTTTTACTTCTACATCCTTTTAACCGAGCAATATTTTTTTCGTGAACGGCTCGATGCGTCTAGCAAAAAGATTATCTTTCTAGAAACTGATTTTCATAAACATTCGTATAACCTATAGACTTCACGTATAATGAAAGAAATGAGCCGAAGAAGTTTCTGTGTTTAGGACGTAATGTAAAAAAGAAATAGCTTTAATGCTTGAACTATTTAATTAACCCTGACTTCTTTCACTACTGGAACAACTGTCTATCATGATGATATTCATTTTACACGCTCTAAAGGGTACATTGACCACTACAAAATATTCCGTATAGAAGACACGATGTTGATAATAATATGGAGCCGTTTGTCATTACCCCTACCCTACAAAAAATTGAATAAGAATTACTTTACAGTCGTCCAGCTTGGGCGCTTTTCATTTTGAGTAAGGAGTGCTTTTATGAGTGAAATACATAGAACAACAACAGATGAAGAATTGACGGAAGAAGAATTGATTGAGCTTGTCCTCGCTGAACAGCAAAAAGCGTTAGCACAAGAACAAGAAGAACAGCAGCAAGATAAAAAGCCTAAAAAACAAAGACCCATTGTCAAATGGATTGTCTGGAGTATGGCACTTGTGTTATTTTTGAATACATTTGCACTTATCTTTCAAATTTACTCCATTCCAGCGATAGAATTTTTGAAAGTGTCTGCTCGATTATCGGCGCAAGAAGATATAAAAACCTATAAAAAGGCTGTTGTAGAAATCTCGACGGATTCTAGTAAAGGTACTGGTTTTGTGATTTCTTCAGATGGGCTTATCGTAACCAATGCACACGTTGTAGAAGATGCTCAATCATTATTCGTTATTTTCCCTGAGGAAGGTTTAATGGGTGCCAAGTTAGTGGAAAGTTACCCAGACGTAGATTTAGCATTATTGCAAGTAACCGGTGATGATCTACCTTCCCTTTCACTTGCTAAAAATCCAAGCTATAGCAAAAATGAGCATGTGTATTTCATTGGTAATCCACTAGCCTTTACAGGGATTGCAAATGAAGGAACATTACTGGAGCCAACATACCTTGAGGATTGGCAGGAACCTGTTATGATGATGGATGCCCCTGTTTATCGAGGTAATAGTGGGAGCCCAGTCATCAATGCCGATGGAGAGGTTATCGGCATTGTCTTTGCAACGGCGAAAAAAGATCCATATGGTCGAGTCGGTTTGTTTATACCCGTTCAGGTGTTACAGCGTGTATTAAATAAATAATACCTATGACAACAATACAGCTATGGATTCAACTGTAATAAGACCATAAGTTAAAGGCTTATACAAATATAACTCTAATTTAGGACGGCTTGAAAATTTAGCTGAACTAGACGATTTGAATAAGCTTATTTCATACATTATTGAACATTCTTCAGAAGAAAAACCATCTATTTCTTCTATATAAAAATGACCTCCATTACTATGAGAAGGTCATTTTTTAGATGAAACTTAATTTCCTGTTTAAGAGATTTGACTAATTATTTGGCTAATAGCTTCGTTTATCGGTGTACCAGGGCGACCGAGTAATTTTTCTAGATCGTTACTTTCAATCTCTAAACCACCTTCTCGAATACCTTTTTGCGTGTTTACGAGCATAGGAAGGTATGCTTCTGGTACGCCTGCACCTTTCAAAATGTCCGCATAAGTAGCATCATCGACTTGTTGAACATGGACTTCTTTCGTTAAAACATCTCCAAGGGCAGATACTAATTCCTCTTGCGTCATTAGCTTCCCAGAAAGCTCGTAAATTGTATTCTCGTGTCCTTTCCCAGTCAATACATTTGCTGCTGCCTCCGCTAAATCTTGTTGCAGTACCCAGCCTACTCTTCCTTTTCCTGCTGATGTAACCCAAGGTGCTCCTACCATCGCGCCCTGTATGCTCCCAATTTCATTTTCATAATACCAATTATTGCGTAAAAATGAATAAGGGATACCTGTTTTCATAATAGCTTCTTCTCTGGCTCTATGAGATGAAGCGAGGAAAAATTCACTTTCATTTGCATTTGTTACACTAGTATAAGCAATAAATTTTACTTGAGCACGTTGAGCAGCGGCTACGGCATTCGTATGCTGTCTCATTATTGTTTCATCTTCCCCAAATGTAGATATTAATAAAAGTCGATCAATTCCTGAAAAGGCAGCATTTAATGTTTCTGGTTGATCAAAATTTCCGTGTCGAACTTCTACTCCGAGAGCTCGCAATCCTTCTGCTTTCTCTGGATTTCGAACACTAACTGCCAACGCACTCGCCGGTACAACTTTTAATAATGCTTCTACAACCTTTGACCCTAATTTTCCAGTTGCACCTGTAACTAATATTTTCATTTTTTTCCCTCCAAATAAGAATTAAATATTGAAAAATGAAATCTAGGTATATACTATATCTACAGTCACAATAATAAAAGTAGGCATTTTTTTATGACATAGTCACAAAAAAAGTACCTTATGAGAGAGGGATTCTACAATCAATGGCTCGATTTAATTTTCATGGAGAACCACCTACCGAAGAACAAGAGGAAGTATGTTCTTTGACACTTACTCAAAACGTAATCGCTGGAAGATGGAAAATTATTATTTTATGGTATCTAAGTCGGCGAACAAGAAGATTTAACGAACTTCAAAGGTTGTTACCAGGCATTTCTAAAGGAATATTAACAAGACAACTGAGAGAATTGGAAGAGGATGGAATGGTTCACAGAGAAGTGTATAAACAAGTTCCTCCAAAAGTTGAATACTCGCTAACAACACAAGGGAAAAGCTTTATACCAGTATTGAACACTATGGGAGAATGGGGTAAAAAATATATGGAGAAAAAACAAAAGGAATAAAATTAATCCATACTAAAAAGGGCTTGTTGTTGATTTATAATAAAGTTTGATTAAAATCACTTTAAATTCTGGATTTCACTGCATATAAAAAGCCAACGTTTTGAATTAACTTTATTCAAAACATTGGCTTTCCTTTAATTTAGCGTAATTCAATTATTCCTTTACAAATTCAGTAACTATTTTTGAATAAGGCAAATATTTTACAGTGCACTGGTAAGTACCTTCTTTAACGTCAGGAAAATCATTTATACCTCCTGAAAGCCTTAAACTGTCTATTCCTATCTCTAACCATTCAGAACCTTTAGCAGTAGACTCTGCCACAAATACTTGGCATGTCCCCCTTGATTCTTTTAAATTTCCACTCATAAGTGCAATTAAATCGATTGAACTCACTACAGTCAAAAATAAACTGATCAAAAATATCAACCCAGCAGTGATTATCACTTTTTTGAAATCTTTATGATCGCGTTTTTTAGAGAAAATCTGAATTACAGTTAATGCCCCTAGCGAACAAATTATTTTAAATAAAAATCCTAAAGAAAATGCAACCATTGAATCCTACCTTACTTATTTTATCGGACAAGTTTTAACTTTATGCTACTCATTATATATCAACGATTTATTTAAACAGAAAGAAAATATAAATATACATCTTATTCAAATAACTGGTTCGAATTTAAAACTAGCCCTAAGTGTATTTTTTTATTCCTGATCGTCTGAATCTATTTGAATACAAAAAAAGACATCCTATATCAATAGGATGCCTTAAGTTTAACGAAAGTAATTTTAATTACTGAGAATTAAAGTTTAGTTACGTTAGCAGCTTGTGGTCCGCGGTTGCCATCTACAACTTCGAATTCCACTTTTTGACCTTCGTCAAGAGTTTTGAAACCTTCGCCACCGATAGCTGAGAAGTGTACGAATACGTCGTTTTCGCCTTCAACTTCGATGAATCCAAAACCTTTTTCTGAGTTAAACCATTTTACTGTACCTTGTTTCATTTAAGAAAACCTCCAAAAAAATAAAAGTGAACAATATGTAATTTCTTCAGCGTATGAAAAAATTCACATATTACAAAGAGTACCGAACTAACGCGATCACTTTTTGTAATATGTGAATTCATGTTTCGGTGAAGCAATTAAATTGTTAAGTTAAGTATAACCATCATTCATAATTTTGTCAAATAAAGAAAAATGTTTTTTTTAAAATGTCAAAATTTTATTTCTATTCCTCAGATTTCAAAGCGATAATACCGTGATAAATTTGTACATCATCATCACAGGCTTCGCAAAAAACACTTTCATCCTCTGACCAGAAGGCCCAAAATCCCCCTTCTTTCGTTACCTCATTGTCATATGCTAATCGGAAGTGCTGCAGTTTTCTTTGTAATGCTGACTCAAATTGCTCCTCTGTTTCGAAGGTTTCATTTGTTTGAATAAAAGCCTCCCAGCCCTCAAACTTCCACCAAGGCTCATAATCAGCTTTCATGTAAATGATTGTATACATATTTGCCACATTCCCTGCTGTAATAAGATATTTTCATTTTAGCAAAGACATTTGAAATGTCTATTAAAACACTCTTTAATATGCTATTATTACCTTATTATTCATAATTTTTGGAGGTATTTCTTTTATGTTTTCAAGTATTCGACCTAAGGCCGAACTCGAAGAATTATTAAAGCGTGGTACAAATTTAAATGCTACAGGCCGTTTTAATAAAACACTAGCATTTAACCATTTCAACTCTCAAGATGAAGAAAATTTAAAAACTCTCTATAAAAAATTAAATGATATCACGCCTTCAATGAACGCTATTTTTAATAATTATTTAAGTGAAATATCTCTCTCCACTCAGCTAACGATTAGTGAAGAAAATATTAATCGATACTTAACTCAATTTTTCTTAGCTACTCGTGATGATGAATATGTGGATGAAACCGTTAAATTTTTCAATTTATTCAGAAAAAATCAATATGAGCCTGGTAAGTTAATCGTCGTCTTCAATCAATTTGCTTTTTATATTACTACATACATATTACATAATTTTGGTTTAAAACCTTATAAGGCATTTGAATACATGAAATCCTTCCAATCTGCAGTCAATGTTGATCAGGAATTACTCGTTGAAGTATTAACAGAACGTACGATTGAAAATGTAGTTGCTGAAGTTTCTTCTTTAATGGATGTTAACGCAAAAATCATGTATATGAAAGATTTAGTATTTAGCTTAGATAAGCAAAATGAAGAAATTCAATCCTCTACCGCAGCAACTGAAGAAATTGCCGCTTCTATTAATGAGGTTGCTCGAATGTCTTCCCGTATTTCAGAAAAAACAACTGAATCTGTTGATCACGCTGTACAAGGAAAAAATGCTATTGAGCATGCCCTTTCTGAAATCTTTAAAACTGAAGAGACATTTACAACGATTGTTGAGTCCTTTTCAGAATTACAAAAGCGGGTAAATGATATCGAAAATGTTGTAACGTTAATCAACCAAATTGCCGATCAGACGAATTTACTTGCTTTGAACGCTTCTATTGAGGCTGCACGGGCAGGTGAGCATGGTAAAGGCTTCGCCGTAGTTGCACAGGAAGTTCGAAAGCTCGCTGAGGGCACAGTATCAGCGCTTAGTGAAGTATCTACAAATGTACATCATTTAAAGAGCTATTCAAATGAAGTGTCAGTCTCGATTACGGAAACGACAGAGATTATAAAAGAAGCAACAGTGGAAGCTAAAGAATCATTACCATTATTAAATGCGATTGTTAGTGCCATTGAAGGTATTAATCTGGATGTTACAAATACAGCGGCGATATCAGAGGAGCAAGCCGCAGCTATTGATGAAGTATCAGCAAGAATGATTGAGATATCTAGTCTTCAAGATGATATTCGTGATTATAGCCATAACACATCTAGAGATATTCACGCATTAGGGAAAGAAATTAATCGATTCCGAAATGACATTATTGCGAATAATAACGTTCAACTATCGTCTATAGCACTTTTACAATTATCAAAAGCCGACCATATTTTATGGAAATGGCGAATTTATAATATGTTCCTCGGTCTTGAAAGCGTCCAACCAAGAGATGTTTCTTCGCATACCGATTGTCGTCTCGGTAAATGGTATACATCTACTCGCTCAGTAGAACGTTTTGGCCACTTGCAGGACTATCGTGATTTAGACGCATATCATTTACATGTTCATGAATCAGCGAAGTTAGCAGCGGAGGCTTATAAAGTTGGGAATATTCAACAAGCTGAAGTTCATTTAAAAGAAGTAGATCAAGCTTCAAAGCAGGTTCTCTATTATATCAATAATTTAATTGCTTATTTAGAAAAAGAACGTGTTATGCACTAAACACAAAGGGGGTTATTCCCCCTTCTCTAGGAGGTGTTAGCTTGAATAAGCGAGCGCTAATTAAATTTTTCGGAGATGTTTATGGGACTGGCTACCGTTTTTTCATTAAACAAAAAGCGATTGAGCTAGGATTAAAAGGTTACTGTAAACTAAATGATCAAGAACAAATTGAGGTTGAAGTAGAAGGATCCAAAAAAGCGATAGATGAATTCTTAGTATTTGTTCAAAAAGGTGTTAGCCCTCAAGCAGATTCAAATTCATTTGCATTAGAGCTTTTTGATGATTTAAAAGGCTATGCACGCATGGACTCAGACATTGTTTAGTCTGGCCCCTCCTTTTTTGTAGCGTTATTATAGCTAAGTATTCAATGAATACGGTGACGTTGCTGGTGGCAAGTTTATATTTTATTAATTAGGATTGGGAATAATACCCCAGTCCTTTTTATTTTTCCCTTCCATAAAAAAACACCTACCGTAGCAAGTGCAAATAATTATTTATATGCTTTATTATTGCTCTCTTTCTAATATTTCTTTTAGTTCAGCTTCTCTTTACCTATTAGCCATGGAGCAGTAGTTTTTAATAAGAATCTAAGCATTTTTTTAATGCTTCATCTGAAGGGTGATTCATTGATTACCCCCTATTGAAAATTTCGCATCCTCTTACTTTTATTTTGGCTGTTTTCTCATAGATTGTTGCTTCTGGTATAGCTATCTCCTTTAAGCACCTGTTAGTTCAACAACTTCTTTAAATCAATTCTTGTGTAGGTATTATTATAGGTCGTACCATCATCATTATAAAATATGGCTTTTTTAAAATATGGGTCGGAAATAGCTTCGTAACCGTGTTTTCTAATTAACTCTATCATTTTGGGATTTTCTATTGGCAACACTCACAAATATCTCAGAATAGTCTAAATTCTTCGCAACATTTTCTCTATACCTAATTAAATCTGAACCTATACCATTACCCCGATAATCCTCTTTTACATATAGATCACTTAAAAGTGCCTTTTAATTTAAGAACTCCAAAACCAAATATAAGTGAGTCTTGTTCAGCGATTACCAAATATACTTCCCTTGCAAATTGTTTTAAATAATTCGTGAATAAATCTTTATTATTTCTAATATCACACAAACCCGATAAATCGTTTTCATTCGCGAATCTTATTATGTAGTTCATTGTTACTTCCACTTCCCTATTCTTCAATAAATCACTTTTATAAACATTCAATTCCTTCTTCAACAATCCTGCTCCGTTAGTTGAATAGCAACAATTTTTCAAAAACAGCCTTTTTTGTGATTATACATATATTTCCTTGATTGATCATTAAGTAGAAAATATTTGAATAAAAAACGGAAAATGCAAATAGAGTACTATAAGGATACTAATCGAAAAAACGGGGTGATCCAAATGAAATTTATACAAAAATTAAGTGTGATCGGACTGTCAGTATGTATATTGAGTATCGTTTTTTCATCTACCAGCATGGCAACAAAAATCGTAACAGATGAGTACCTGGATTCAGTCAATAATAAAAACAAAAATGAAGTTCATTATTACAAAAACGACTCCGCCAAAATATTAGCACAAGAAACAAAAACGGTGCTGATTAAAACAGAAAGAGAAGATAAATCAAAATTAGAGCAAAAAACAAAAGAGTTTGAAGAAAAAATGAAAATGGAACAAATAGCCTTTATTGAAGAGGGATTGAAAAAAGCAACAACACTACAAGATGTGGAAAAAGTAAAAAGTGAAGCAGCTAACTTATTAAAAAAAGAAAAAGAATTGTTTAAAAAAGAAAGTGAAACATATGTAAAAAAAGTGACTGATACGGAAAAAGTGGACTTAGCGATGATTTCAAGTTCATATAAAACGATTATGGATGACTTTTTCACCTTTAACAAACACAGATTCTATTACTATGATGTAAATAAAAATGAATTTGTTCCAAATGATAAAGTAAGTAAAACAGAAGAAGTAAAAGAATTTGAAAAAAAACATAAAGAAGAGACACTTGTAAAAGTTAATCCAATCAACACCTTAATTCTGTTCATTCTGCTTGGATTGTTATGTACAATTCCTCTTTCCATAAGCATAAGACAAAAAAACAGAGCGTAAGCTTTGTTTTTTTGTTCGTTTTAATGGACAATTTTTTGCTCAATACATATTCCAATGTGGGAAATTAACACGTCATTTAAATGATCGTAATCATGTTGAATCACTCTCACATTAAAACCTAGCCTTTTATTAACTCAACCATCTGGCATCGATGGTGGAATATAATGATAAAAAGAAAACCTTTAATTTTAATCCCTACCTTGACCAAATAAATGACAATGAATATGCTCATTAAAGAATTATATAAAGTTCTATATGACTAAAATAACGGACACATCAGACTTAGACTTTAAAATTGTTTTAAGATAAATAAAAAGATAAATTGGAAGGTTGACCCAACATATCCTTTTATTTAATTGACTATTATCCTTTTACTAAGCCTTTAGAACGTTTCTAAAGGCTTTCTGTATATTTTTAATTAGTTAAAGTTAAATTTCTATTCCATTCACCATTCCATGTATAGCCAATAGACTGTCCTCCGATTACAATTCCTAATGTATAAATACCTTTAGCAACTACATTAGTTGTATCTTTTGTTTTATTAAATGTTTTGGAACCTTTTTTGTGAGTCCATTTTACATCGTGGTAACCTGTTTGCCAGGAAATTATATTAGTTACATCTACAAATACAGGTTTGCCATTGACAAATTTATATGAATAGTCAAAAGACATATTTCTCATATTAAGTACACCCATTACAGGTCCGTTCATCGGACCCCACCAAGACGTTTCGTAACTGCTTTTATATACTTTAGATGACCTAGCAATGGCATTTTCTGGCTCAATTACGATCTCTTCGTTAGTTGTTATAGAATCATTTTCTGTTGCTTGGTTTAAAAATTCTTCGAATTGTTCGAAACTATCAAATTCTAAAAGAGTATTATTATCAATATTTGTAGTCTCTAGATCTACTAATTCAAGGTTATATTTGTTAACTAATTCATTGATTTTTTGTTCAAAATTTTCAGAAAACTCTTCAGATGCACTTGCATTTTGTGTGAAAATTATTGCGAGTATTACAATGAAAATTGCTGATATGAAGTTTTTTTCATGGTCTTTATCCTCTTTTCATTATATGATATTTACATTATGATATAAATTTGATATTTTTGGATAAGGAGGTATTTTATGAAAAAGAAAATTGCTATTTTCAGTTTGAGTATTGCATTTGTTCTGGGCATTCCATTTCAATGGGTTCAATATAAAGGCAAAGTAGGCGTATCTATTTTCCGTTTAATGGATTTAAGTATTCATAATTTGTTTTTTGATTTTACTATATTAAGTTTAAACACTCTAGTTATTTATTTTGTGTTATCTAGAATTCAAGAATATAGAAAATCGTCAAACAGAGAGTAGCTAAAGCTACTCTTTTTATAGTATATCGGATGCCACTTAATTTATTAAGTTCTGCTCTTGCTTTTACCCGGGTATGATAATAGCATAGCATTAGCTATAAATTTTTAAAAATCAATTTTTGTCATAAATTGAACAAAGATTGATAAAGTTCAGAAAATCATCTTCCGCTTTCTAATATGCGAATCTTCGAAATTGCAATAAGGAACTGTGGCTAGAACAACACTTAAGATATTTAGAGAACCCTATGCCACTAGTCTATTAAAGTTTCAAAATCAATTTTTGTTATAAATTGAACAAAAATTGATAAAACTATCTACTGCTGTCAATATAAAACAAAGTTGTACTATTTCAAATAAAATCGCACCGTTTTTTTAGCGTATAAAGATCAAGGAAATACTGTTATATCAACATTTGTATTAATAAAGGTTTTTGAAACAAAGAAACCCCTCTTTTGGAAATGGGAACAGTAAGTTCTTTAGGCATAATCATATGCAAGATTTTATACACGTTGCAGTTCGTAAAGCCGCCAAAAAAAACTGACAAACCAACGAAGTATAAAATCTTGTATACACAATAAATAATGATCCAAACGAAAAGGCAGTAATAACAAGAGTTTGTCCTTTGTCATTACTGCCTAATTATAATGTTACACTAAGTAAATCCATCTTTTTTTGATTTTTAAAAGGTAGCTCTAATGAAAAACGCCATTGCGAGTTACGACCTAATGGTGGATTCATTCGTATTCCCTGTTCATGTATATGTGGACCAAAATTATAATCTATATAATCACCTTCTCTATTAATTTAATTTGTTATTAAAAAAAAATCATAATTTAAAATAAAAACAGCAAGAAATACAATGTTAAAATTTACTACTTTTAATTATACATGATAACAATCATAGATAGTCTAAAACTCCAAATAACTCCATTTTTTAAACCATGAACATTTGCAGAAAATAGGATATCCCTAACTTTAAACAAAGCTAGGGTTTCATTTTACTTTGAATGGCAGTCCCCACTAATCGAGTATTTATACTCTTTGACCTACTAGCACCTTTCAATGCTCCTGAACCTAGATAACCAAATAGACTCCCGTAACACTTCCCTTTCTAATTTTCAGAACTATGTTTACTTAGATTAATACTTACAACAGTACCAATTAAACTGCCTACTATTCTACTCACTATCAATTTACCCATATTAAAACCCTTATTATGGAGGTATAGCACCTTTATGAGAGATTTCATTAATTTTATCCATTAAATGAGATGTTGCCCCTGTTAGACAACTCTTTATTGAACTATTTTTGCAGATAAACCATAAATATTGTTATTATTTCCTAACACTGCTTGCTTTTTCTAATACGTGTTGTGTTTGTTGCTGCATGTTCTCATTCCTCTTTACATCGATGTTTTATTTAGTTGCTATCGCATTTAAAAGTAATTGTTTGTTGCGATCAGACATTACACGCCATTCTTTAACCGTTACTTTCATTTGCCTCCACTTCCTTTCAAATTTATGCTCCTAAACACTGTATGCAATCGCTGGCGAATGTAAGACACTTCAGCATTGATTAATAACCTTTGTGTCTATTTTTATTAAGAAAAGTAGACCAGCCCTCACGGCGAGCATGATTGCCTTGACCGGTTAGCCAACCCTTACTATAGATGAATTTTAGTTTATTGAATCATGCGAATAAAGGCTCCGTGCCAAGTTGCAATTATTCACGCACTTGTATATAAAAGTATTTAATCATCATCGAAAGTGTACATGCTTAAACGAGCAAAGATTTACATTGTTTTGACATTTACAATGATAATCAATTTTGCCCAACTTTTAATTATATTCGATAGAATCGAAAATGATTCCACATTCCAACTAATTTTTCTATTTTATTCTCATTCGACATTCTAGCAAATGATCTATATTAGATCTACGAAATTAACAACGACTGGACATACTCTATGCATTTGTCCTCTACTACTGCTCAAAAGTCCATTCGATCATCCTCCGTTGGATATTGTATGCACAATAAAAAGCCACACCTTGTTAGATGTGACTTAGGATGTTATTCGCTTGGATCAATACACCGATGCAAAAGCTAATTTTAACACCTTACATGCTTGCGTTTGAAACCGATTCTCCCTCTATCCATTTCTTTTTGAATACTTTCATAAGCATTTAAAAAACTTGTTTTTTTCTTGTCCCTTTTGAGTTCTACCACACCTGTTTCCTTTGCGGTCTCGATAGCCTTTTCATGTAGTGGTAAATACGAAATTCCCACTGTGGATAGAAAATTATTCATAGCAGATTTTGTTCTTTCTGGTGAATCATGAATAGAATTTTTCACAATATCAAGCATATTGGAAATCTTGCTTTCGGAAAATTCATTGTCTTTGCGATTCCCTAAAAGCCAGCAATAGCAACTCCAACCCGCTGACATTCTTAGCTCGTCACCGCTTGCAATCCAGTTATCAGCAACGTCTTGGGCAATATCTGACTCTGATAAAGTTACTGCCACTACATAATCAGACAGCATATAAAAATACGCTTCATCTATCCAACGATCAAAATCCGACTCAGTCATAGCATTTGGATCTGCAATAATGCCTGCAAAATACATTGCATCATAGTTACCTGTAGCATAAAGCTCTTCAGCTAAACGTTGGTTTATTTTTATTTTCTTCGCAATAGGTTTCATAGCACCTGTAGCAACACCAAATAGAGGCTCGTGCGCACCATTGGATATATACATTTTTTTAGTTCGTTCCTTACCAAGGGATTCAAGCTCCTGCATAACTGTTTCGAAATCCAAAGTTTTGTACTTCCTTTCTTATTACAATTATCTCTTTAATTATAATCCACTAGTTTCTATTCTTTATCAAGTCTTCCACACTTCTCAAGCATACAGATTTTCCTATTGTGGATTACTCAACTAAAATTCTGAAATTACTTTTTGGATCTACTCATTAATATTTTCCTTACATAATCCTCGATGATAACAATTCACAGATACACTGTCGAAGTCTAGGTATTTCTTCAAAGAGTGTCGGGCTTCATTTATATCAAGTGCTGTCGGTGAATGGATTCCCCCACTTACTTCATGCGGGTATTTCCTCTGCTTCCGCGGGTATTTACCCTGCTTTCACGGGTATTCACCTCACTTCCGCGGGTATTGCTTCGCTTCGCGGGTATTTCCTCTGCTTCCGCGGGTATTTACCCTGCTTTCGCGGGTATTCCCTCTGCTTCCGCGGGTATTCGCCCCGCTTCCGCGGGTATTCGTCCTGCTTCCGCGGGTATTCGCCCTGCTTCCGCAGGTATTTACCTCACTTCCGCGGGTATTGCTTTGCTCTGTTTGGAAACCCGCTGAAAGAAGTTAAATCACTTTCTAAGACAACCTATGATAAATATCTCAATCACTATTGAAAACTATACATATTATAAATTACAGAAAGGAGGGAATTATTATGTCTCAATATTGTGGTAATCGAGGTTCTGGCTACGGTTCAGCATTTGCGCTACTTGTTGTTTTATTCATTCTACTAATTATTATCGGTGCTGCTTTCCTATTTAATTCGTATTAACATTTCTAACATAAATCATAGATATTTAATCCATAACATTACAATTAATAACTTCAAACATCTAATGCATTTTTCAAAATAACCATACATCTCTTTTTCTTTTCTAAGGGTCACTACCCTTCGGTGACCCTTTTAATGATTCATTACATGCATAATAAAAACCACTATTCGTCGTGAGTATGACTATTTGCTGTCAGTTAAATATGGATTTGTCTAATCTACCCTCATGGGATTAGACAGATCCAATGCTCATTCCTGTTAGAATCAGTTGTTACTAGCATAACAAGTATAAGTCGTTGTATAGGCTGGCTACTTTACCTTTGAAGGCTATTCATATGAAAAGTGTTTCCAGCTTTATAGGTATTCCTAGAATAAGATGAAAACACTTTGAACTTCTGATTTACGTTTCGCGTTCACTCTTAAATCTATCTCCCTCAGAATATGTAACAATCAAAAGTATACTAAAAACCTATATCAAATTGGGTGTGCTTGATATCAATATTTTATTCAGTTATTAATGTCACAATGGTTTTATTATTATTACACATAAGAGTATTAGCTTTAAATTTTATACTCGTTGAAAGCAGCTGCAACATGTTTAATTCGTCAGCCAACTTTTCTAATTCAACCAACCCTTCACTATGCAAATTACTAACTTCCAACTCAAGTTGGTTTAATGATTTTTGAATTGATTCTATATTTTCCTTGTATTTCTCTAATATAATTTTAGTTTCCAATATCTCAACCTTGTTGTTTGTGTTCTTTGGCATATGGCAGACTCCCTTTCTTCTATAAACTCATCATTATGGTGCAATCTTTGTTACATGAGATATTGAAAAAAACTTTGAACATGAAAGCGTCTTAAGGATTGGATATAATTAACACTATTATAATGGTGTTTACCTTATTTAACAATATTAATCTCAAATGAAATAAAAAGGCCACATCTAGTTAGATGTGACTTTCTAAAACATTAAGGACTATATATCTACCTAAATAAATTGTATATACTCAAAGACGTTCCCGAAAGGATCTTTAAAGCTAATTACTTTTCCTGGAGGACAATCCATTGGTTCTTCAGCAATGAATTCAACATTATGTTCTTTTAACTCTTTGACTGTCTGATTAATATCTTCCGTTTTTAAAGCTAAAACCACACCTAAAGAATCTCTAGAAATGGATTCAGATTTTTTTGCTTCTTCTAAAACTAATGGTAAATCTCCGTTAACAAGTGTTGCGATTTTGGGTCCGTATTGTTTGTTTACCTCAAAACCTAAAACAGTAGTGTAAAAATCAATTGCTTTTTCAATGTTAGGTACATAGATGCTGATAACACAAACTTGACTCATAATTCATCCCCCTATAATTCCATTGATTCCCTTTTTTCATTTATAAAAATAATAGAATATTGCGAACTATTTTTCAACTATTAAGTCAATTGGCAAAATAAAAGCCCTATGGCTATGACTTTGCATTTTACGGCTCCCCTTCTTTATCTTTTAGAAGGTTCTTGCTCTAGTCATTTGATGTGGGAGCTTCTTGTGAAGTAGATACTTTTACTAGCTATTCTATATTTATCAAGCTATAAAGGTAATCACTAGCCAGCCATGATATGCCTTCTATATTCCATAAAAGAAATAATAGCGTAACCAGGTGTTTGGAGAATAATTGCCGAAATAATAACTATTAAAAAATATTAGGCAGAACTTATTTAGGGGGATGAAGTTTGAAAAAATTTTTGACCGTTGGGATAATTATTATGTTGCTTGTACCATTTTGTACAGTACACATCAAAAAGCGGCTATATGAAAAAAGAATCGAAAACTATTTGATTGAGGATATGTCTTATCCGAAAGAAGCTATCCAATCTATTGCACGTAAATGGCACTTTGCAGGTCTTCCAAGTTATTGGGTAAACGTTATTTTTTCAGATGAAACAAATGTCGTCTATACTTATTTTGCTCATGATAAAGACCATTTAGGACAATTTGAGTACCATACAATAAATGGGTCAACTCTTTCACCAAAACAATTAAAGCATTTTAAGCGTTGAACAAACTGAAAGCAAGCATGATTCACTACTCAAAATGTAAGCGTACTTTGGGTATAAAATCATATAAGCAAATATAACGCTGATGGTGAGGAATTAACAACAGATGAAAAAACAATACTAATAGTTGACCTATTATGAAAAAAAAAAAAAGTGTAAAGCACTGCAAATAATCGCGATTCACATTAATTTTGAATACGATATAAAAAAAATAATTGGTTCTGATAGACTAATACCACTCTACCGAGTTAGATAAAGCCGCAATGTCGGACATTTAGTTCGACTTCTATTTCGTCTTTCCACTTTTCTTGCTAAAAAAGCAAAGGATTTACTTGTTCTAAAGTAATATCATTGAGAAACTTTATAAATAGCAGTAAAATTTATGTAAGGTTTATTTTTCGTTGAAACTTTATGTCGATTATTTCGTATAAGAAGATAGACATATTTAAATGCTAGGAGGAAGAAACATGCTCAGTGTCGGACAGTTTTTCTCTAGACATACCGCTAGCCTCTTAATTTCTCTCACAACTGTTTCTATCGCAGCCTTTGCGGCAACGCCAGGATACTTACTTGGTAGTTTATTGTTCGCTGGAACATACGCGTCCAGTACGACGCTGTTGAAACATAGACAGAAAAAGAAATTCATGCAAATAGCCGGTATAACCAAAGAAGAATACAAACATATTGAAACACAGCTTACAGCAGCTAATAAAAACATTCAAACATTAAGTCAAAACTACTTACGTGTACGCTCTGTTTCTGCATTTAAGCAATTACTCGAAATGACGCGTATTTCAAAAAACATCGTGAAAATTGTTAAAACAGATCCACGTAAATTTTATAATGTTGAACAGTTTTTTTATGCACATCTCCCATCTGCTGTTGAATTAACGGATAAGTATACGATGTTATCAAGGCAGCCTGTGAAGGATAAGGAAATCCAAATTACTTTATCAAAAACAAGAGAAACACTTACCGATTTAAATGATACGATTCAAATTGATTTAAAGGATGCTCTTTCCAACGACATCGACCATCTTCAAATGGAAATCGAATTTGCGAATCGTTCCAATATACGACGAAAAGAACAATTGGAGTGGCGAGGCGATGATAAGTGACGGCAAATGATCACGCATTTCAACTAAATACAATACAAGGTATTTCCCCTCTTGTGCAATCTTATTTAGAGACTACAAATAATGAGGCGATGGCGACGTATGAAACGCTATCGCCTCTTGCACAAAGTCGTGCACTTCTCTATGCTAGTCAGCTTGACCTGACAAACTTCGAATCAGTCCTGTCTTTAGGGCAAGATTCTCAGCGATCACTTTCTCAATTTGCCGATCGAATGCTTGCACAAGTAAAACAGAAAGACGTCACAAAAATTGGCCAAATGCTAGACTCATTAATGCATACGTTAGACCGTGTAGACCCTAATGCATTAAAACCAAAAGAACAGTCCTTTTTCAAAAAAATGTTTGGTAAAATTGAGCCTACTGTTAAGCAAACATTAACGGAGTTTGAACGTATTAGTATCCAAGTAGAACGAATTGGTGTTCAGCTTGAACGTGAACAGCTTCAAATGATTAAAGATGTAGAAATGCTAGAAGAACTGTATGCACATAATAGAGGATTCTTTGAAGAGTTAGCGACTGCTATTGCAGCCGGACAAATGAAGAAGCAGCAAGCCATTGAAGTGGAACTTCCTGAAAAGGTGACTAGTGTACAGACGGCGAAACAACCACTAGCTGTCCAACAGCTTAATGACTATGCCGCTCAAATCGAACGTCTAGATCAACGTATTTATGACTTACAAGTTTCTCAGCAGGTTGCCTTACAAACTGCGCCACAAATACGCATGATCCAACAGTCCAATCAAACACTAGCGGAAAAAATAGAATTTTCAATCGTTACCCTTATTCCACTTTGGAAAAATCAGTTAGCTATGATGTTATCTATGCATATGGACCATCGCTACGCGCAGCTAGAAGAAAGATTATCTCGTACAAATGATCGTTTTACGAGCCCTTCCTTTGAACAGCAAATATCAAAATTCAAAGAGACACAGCATGAGCTGAAGTCAGCTATCCAAGATGTCTTTGACCTTCATACGGCTACAGAGCAGGAAAAAGAGCATCTACAGGATGTTGCTGAAATAAAGACCTTAAAGAGGAAATGATTTCGTTTTTCCAACAAAAAAGGGTGGCTCAGAAATCATCTGAACCACCCTTTTATTTTCATTCTAACTTACTGAATAGAGGAACTCAGTCTAAGAACGCCACGTCCTGTGGCAACGACTGAGTGATCAACATCACGTTGACCCAAAGCCTCCGGCGGATGTCACGAATTTTAAAAGGAATGAGTTGTGCTCGCACAACTCAAAATCCGGACGCGTTGTTTATCTGCGCGAAAGCGAAGCGTCAGCGGCAAATGTTTTCTGTAGCGAAAGCAAAGCGACAGCTACAATTACGCTAAGGCGAAATTGATATACTTATTCAAAATAATCTTTATAGTAGCCACCAATATTACCAGTGTTATCGATAATAAAAACGAATTCTTCTGTTTCATTTTTCACATCATATTGTTTGCCTACTGTTAATACGTTTGAAACTAAATATTTTGATGCATTTGTATGCTTACAAGTAACTGTACGTACTGTTGAAGCATCTTTCCATTTTAAATGTAACATAATCTCTCTACCTCTCTTTACTAGCACGAAGCTAATGTCTACAGCTTATTTTATAATATTTTTGTACTCTTGTGGAGAAAAAAACCATAGAAGACCATATTTTCTCCGTAACTATCCATTTTTTTAACTATATCAATTTCGTCTTGGCGTAATTGGTGCTGTCGCTTCGCTTCCGCACAGTAAACATTTGGTGCTTTCGCACAGATGATCAATGCGTCTGGAGGCAATATTCTCATTCAGTAGATGTTTCACATTTAGAACTGGGAGTCCACTAACGAATGAAGATAACTAATAAAAATTTTACTTCGAGGTGTTAACATGAGCTTTGGTGGTGTACCACAATGGTTTTTTATCCTGGCCGTTGCATTTGCAATTTGCTTTATTTTATACGCAGAATGGAATTCTAGAAAATAAAGCAACCTATTTTCTGTAAAAAAACGTTAAATGTACATTGCTAAATTCAATTTTAGTGGTGTACGTTTTAACTTTTAGAAGTCATAAACAAATGGGATTAGAAGTAGACGGACTGCAGCTTGGAAAGGTAAAAAGCGAGCACGCTCATCCGTCACTCATGCCTTTTTACGAATTGCTTATTACCTTCTAACAAGGAAAGAAATGTATGTAGACTTAACAACAAAACAATCAACTAGTCGATATTCTGTTCGGAGACTTGTAAGTTTGGGTTACAATGTGACCGTCACTGCCTAGATCTCCATTTTTTTAATGTCTAGGCCTTTATTTTTAGTGCCAGAAATTTTATTTTCATGGAAGTTTAATACCTTATTTGTATTCTCCCCCATTATTCATTAATCTCAATTTTTTCTGCATTTGCTTGTTGGGGATAACTATCCTCTATTGCGTTTGTCCAAACAGAAACTGTAAGTCCTACTTTTAAAGATTCAATTTCATCAGTTGAAAACCATATTGCATCTGGTCTGCCATCTGGTAATTTTTCTGTTATGCTTTCTACTAAAAATCTTTCACCTTCTATTTGAACAATTTCGCCTATAATTGTAGGCTTAACTGTTATTTTCTCAGTTGACTTTGAAATCTCTTTGTCGAGTTCCTCCTCATTCCCACTTTTTTGACAGCCCAATAATCCAATTGATAAAAATAGTAAAGATATAATTAAACTAAATTTTTTCAATATCATCACTCCTTTTAAAAATTAGACTGAATTTCGTAGTTTTCGTTTCAATAAATTTCAAAATCATTCCACTAAAAATCCCCCTATCTTCAATAAAAAAAAGGACATTACCCTTCTAAGAGCCCCCTATAGCTTAAGAACAGCACATCACAGCCTTATCCATATCTTTTTCATTTACTAAAACGCTACCATTATCATCAATAATGAAATCTATCTCGGCATTAGTAAGCCTTTCTATCGCTGAATCAATACTTTCTTGTGATTGTGTTGATGAATCAACCCATACGTTATAGTTTTTTTCTTGCGAACAGCCAACTAACAGAACACTAATTACGGTAATTAGAATAACTAATTTTTTCAACATACTACCTCCATTTTGAAAGGGTTATTAACTGCATAAAATTTATTAATTTGACGCTATCTGTGGAAGGAAGTTCCAAGACTAAAATGCTCCATTAATTGAAATAGCCCAGATTATATCTTTAATCGCAAAAAAGCTGAACTAATACAAAAATTAGTACAGCTTAATAATGTTACACATTATATAAAGTTAAATTTAATAGTAATAAAATTAGTTTGGACTCACTCTTTAGTTATTCATAACCAGACGCGGAAACTTATTTATCTTAATGTCCTTTTTAAAAACTCTTTTGTCCGTTCATGCTGAGGGGTTACTAAAACCTGTGCGGGAGGGCCTTCCTCTACAATAACACCTTTATCCATAAAGACAACGCGATCAGCTACTTCTTTGGCAAATTCCATTTCATGTGTAACGATTAACATCGTATTTCCGGAATCCGCTAGCTGACGCATTACCTTTAATACTTCACCTACCATTTCTGGGTCAAGAGCTGACGTCGGTTCATCGAACAGCATTACTTCTGGGCTCATTGACAAGGCGCGCGCAATCGCTACACGCTGTTTTTGACCGCCAGATAGCTGTCGTGGCTTCGCATTGACGTATTGATCCATCCCAACAATTTGTAAATATTTTAGCGCAACTTCATCAGCTTCTGCCTTCGAACGCTTTAATACTTTCATTTGACCAACTGTGCAATTTTTCAGCACATTATGATTGTTGAATAGGTTAAATTGCTGGAATACCATTCCTAAATGTGTACGGTATTCCTGGATATTATGTTTTTCATCTAAAATATCTTCACCTTTGTAAATAATTTGACCGCCAGTTGGAATTTCCAGTAAATTAATGCAGCGTAGTAATGTTGATTTACCAGATCCTGAAGAACCGATTAAGCAGACAACCTCGCCCTTTTCTACTTGGAAATTTACATCCTTTAACACTTCATTACGACCAAATGATTTACTTAAATGCTCTATTTTAATAACAGTCATTTATTGGCCCCCTATACTGCTTCTTTCTGTTTTTTTTGGTAGGCATCTTGTCCATCCAGCCGTTTTTCTACATATAGTAAAATTCTTGACGCTGTGAATGTCATTATGAAATAAAGGACACATGCTACGAAGAAGGATTCGAAATAGCGGAAGTTATTACCTGCAATCGACTTTGTTTGGAAAAATAATTCCGTAACTCCAATAACGTTTAAAACTGCTGTATCTTTAATGTTCATAATTAATTGGTTACCCGTTGCAGGCAATATATTACGTGAAACTTGTGGTAATATAACATGTAGCATGATTTGAACATGATTCATACCAATAGCCGACGCAGCCTCGTACTGCCCTTGATCAATGGAAACAATTCCACCACGCACAATTTCTGCCATATAAGCACCTGTATTTAGTGAAACAACTAAAATACCTGCCGTAATAAAGTGCATATCAATGCCAAATGCTATATCTAATCCGTAAAATACAACCATTGCTTGTACAATCATTGGTGTACCACGGAAGAATTCGACATAGCAAGTTAGTATAAAATTAATGAATTTTAAGCTATAAAATTTTACATCCTTTTTACGAACTTTGATGGTATGCATAATTCCAATAAAAAATCCGATAAGTGCACCAATAATTGTACTACTAATTGAAATAAGTAATGTATAATACGTACCTCGTAAAAACATTTGCCAGTTGTTCTCAACAATTGAAATAATCCATTCAAGACTCATGATGTACCTCCTAACAACGTCATATTGCTTTTTCGAACAAATCATCTTAGCTATCTAGCATTTTCATTGGGCCTCTGTTTATTTTATCTTATGAAATAATTAGCTAAGACATTAATATTTTTCAGAAAGATTCTACTATAATGTAATGATATTGCACGGACTAATAGCTAGCCCGTGCAATCATTTTATTGTGCTGCTGGTTGTTGGTGAATGGCTTCTTCCATAATTTTTTGGCGATTATCTTCAGAAATACCTTTTAAGATTTCATTAATCTTTTCAAGGTTTGAATCACCTTTACGCAAACCAACTGCTATCGATGTATCTGCAATATCTGTATCGAAGCCTTGTTCAAATTTTACATATGTTAATTTATCGTTTGCAGCAGCAACGGAAATACCTTCTGGTCGTTCTGCTACATAGCCGTCAATTTTTCCAGCTTCTACAGCTACACGCATTGCTGGGAAGGTATCCATTGCTGTTTGTTTTTTTACACCTTTGATTTGATCAATAACAGTGTAGTTCGTTGTATTTAACTGTGATGTAATTTTTGCACCAGAGAAATCTTGAATAGATTTTGCATTTTCATATTTACTACCTTTTTTAATAACCATTACAAAATCAGACGTGTAGTAGTTTTCTGAGAAGTCGATCGTCTTCTTACGTTTTTCAGTAGGTGACATACCTGCAATAATTGCATCGATCTTATTTGATTGTAGCGCTGGTACTAAACCATCCCATTCCAATTTATAGACGACTAATTCTTTTCCTAAGCCTTCAGCTATTTTTTTCGCCATTTCAATATCATAACCACCTGCATATTCTGAATTATCAGTGATTTTTATTCCGCCATTTGCATCATCTTGCTGCGTCCAGTTAAACGGAGCATAACCACCTTCCATCCCGATACGGAATTGGCCGCCAGCTTCCTTGTTATCCGTATTGCCTCCCTTATTACTAGATGATGACGGCTCCGTTTTGTCACCACATGCAGCGAGCAACGTTGCTGCCATCACAATCAACATTACTACTAACCATCTTCTTTTCATGTAAAACTCCCCCTTTTTAGTAAAAAAAATAAGACAACTGTACTAAAAAAGCCTAAGTTTTTAACTTAGGTCTTACTTTTTTCAACAGTTGCCCAAATCCTCACTGGAATTCCACATTCCAAGATAGCACAACCTAGTAAATTTGGAAGATAGTTTACTAGGACAGTCCTGCACTTATTCACTGCAGACCCAGTATAAAAGTACGAGCTCCTTTTACACTTCGGCGATAGTTCCTTCTTCATTGCGTCTTCGCTTGCTTGTACTCAACAATGAACTAATAAATACCGCGCCTCTACCTCACAATAGAATAAACGTGAGGGTTGTATATTTAATTGATTATTAAGATACTACTATAAAACTAACTTATTCGTCAAGACAGTTTTGTTAATTTTCTGAATAATTACAATATTTGGATCCTCCATCCTTTTAATGCCTTTTATACACTTTGGTAAAGTTGAAAATGATTAAGACTTCCCCTTTCATAAAGAGTCCGTAAAGTCGCCCATACTCCATAGTACTTACTTCAACCAACATATATACTTGGATACATTTATAACAAAAATAAATGAAGAGCTGATTCTTCAGGAAATCCGCAAATTATTAATACTTACTATTAATTAAAAAGAAATTGTTGATTAATAAAGATAATAGCCTTGGCACTATATGCATCTTTGCTGTGAAGCTTTCGCAAACGGTGGGCTATCCGTTGTTTGGGCTCTTTTATCCGTCACTTCGGCTTTTCTTTCCGTCGTCTTGAGTGCTTTATCCGTCACTTCGCCTTTTCCATCCGTCACTCTCCCTTCTTTCCATCACTTTGGCCACTCTATCCACGACTTTGGCGGTGCTATCCACGACTTTGGCAGTTCTATCCACGACTTTGGCCACTCTATCCACGACTTTGACGGTTCTATCCACGACTTTGGCCTTTCTATCCATCGCTTTGCTTTCTATCCATCACTTTGACGGTTCTTTCCGTCACTTTGGCTCTTGCATCCGTCGCTTTGTCTGTTCTTTCCGTCGCTCTGCCTTCTTTCCATCACTTTGGACACTCTATCCACGACTTTGGCGGTTCTATCCACGACTTTGACGGTTCTATCCACGACTTTGGCGGTTCTATCCACGACTTTGACGGTTCTATCCACGACTTTGGCCTTTCTATCCATCGCTTTGCTTTCTATCCATCACTTTGACGGTTCTTTCCGTCACTTTG